>NZ_JBIAQL010000019.1:0-136240 GCF_042889045.1 Streptomyces sp. NPDC002701 | reverse complement strand
GGGGCGGCGCTGGGGGCGGCGTTCGGTGGTTCTCTCGCGGTGACGACGACGTCGGGTCCGGGGGTGGCGCTCAAGAGCGAGACGATCGGTCTGGCCGTCTCGCTGGAGCTGCCGCTGCTGGTCATCGACATCCAGCGCGGTGGTCCTTCGACGGGGTTGCCGACGAAGACCGAGCAGGCGGATCTGCTGCAGGCGATGTACGGCCGTAACGGTGAGGCTCCGGTGCCGGTGGTGGCTGCGCGTACGCCGGCCGACTGTTTCGATGCGGCGCTGGAGGCGGCGCGGATCGCCCTCGCCTACCGCACTCCGGTGTTCTTGCTGTCGGACGGGTATCTCGCCAATGGTTCGGAGCCGTGGCGGGTCCCGGAGATCGACGAACTGCCCGATCTGCGGGTGCAGTTCGCGCAGGGGCCCAATCACACGCTGGCGGACGGCCGTGAGGTGTTCTGGCCCTACAAGCGTGATCCGCAGACCCTGGCGCGTCCGTGGGCGGTGCCGGGGACGCCGGGGCTGGAGCACCGGATCGGCGGGATCGAGAAGCAGGACGGCACGGGCAACATCTCCTACGACCCGGCCAACCACGACTTCATGGTCCGCACCCGCCAGGCGAAGATCGACGGCATCCGGGTGCCGGACGTCGAGGTGGACGACCCGGACGGCGCGGGCACACTCGTGCTGGGCTGGGGCTCGACCTACGGTCCCATCACCGCGGCGGTGCGCCGGCTGCGGGCGGGCGGGGAGCACATCGCGCAGGCCCACCTGCGCCATCTGAACCCCTTCCCGGCCAACCTGCGTGCGGTGCTGGAGCGCTACGACAAGGTGGTGGTCGCGGAGATGAACCTCGGGCAGCTGGCCACCCTCGTGCGGGCGAAGTACCTGGTGGACGCCCACTCCTACAACCAGGTCAACGGAATGCCCTTCAAGGCCGAACAACTCGCCACCGCACTCAAGGAGGCCATCGATGGCTGAGACGACCACGGAAGGCTCGGGCACGATCGAGGCGCTCACTCTGGTGCCCAAAGCCGAGGCCACGCAGTCCATGAAGGACTTCAAGTCCGACCAGGAGGTGCGCTGGTGCCCCGGCTGTGGTGACTACGCGATCCTCGCGGCCGTGCAGGGCTTCATGCCCGAGCTGGGGCTGGCGAAGGAGAACATCGTCTTCGTGTCGGGCATCGGCTGCTCCTCACGCTTCCCGTACTACATGAACACCTACGGGATGCACTCCATCCACGGCCGCGCCCCCGCCATCGCGACCGGGCTGGCGTCCTCGCGGCGGGACCTGTCGGTGTGGGTGGTCACCGGGGACGGGGACGCGCTGTCCATCGGCGGCAACCACCTCATCCACGCACTGCGCCGCAACGTGAACCTGAAGATCCTGCTGTTCAACAACCGCATCTACGGGCTGACCAAGGGCCAGTACTCCCCCACCTCCGAGGTCGGGAAGATCACCAAGTCGACGCCGATGGGCTCCCTGGACGCACCCTTCAACCCGGTGTCCCTGGCCATCGGCGCGGAAGCCTCCTTCGTGGCCCGCACCGTCGACTCCGACCGCAGACACCTCACCGAAGTCCTGCGCCAGGCCGCCGCCCACCCGGGCACCGCCCTGGTCGAGATCTACCAGAACTGCAACATCTTCAACGACGGCGCCTTCGAAGCCATCAAGGACCAGCAGCAGGCCCAGGAAGCCGTGATCCGCCTCGAACACGGGCGGCCCATCCGCTTCGGCGCACCACTGGAGGACGGCCTCGGCTCCAAAGGGGTCGTGCGCGACGCGCTGACCGGGGACCTGAAGGTCGTCACCGTCACCCCGCAGAACGAGTCGCTGATCCTGGTCCACGACGCACACTCCGCGTCGCCGACGACGGCTTTCGCGTTGTCCCGGCTGGCCGATCCGGACACGCTGCACCACACCCCCATCGGCGTCCTGCGGTCCGTCGACCGGCCGGTCTACGACACGCAGATGGCCGACCAGCTCGACGCGGCGATCGAGCAGAACGGGAAGGGTGATCTGTCCGCGCTGCTCACGGGTGGGGATGCCTGGACGGTTGTGGGCTGACGCGACGCTCCGCGTCTGCGCTCCGCTGAGCTGGTGTGTTATGTGCGGGTGCGCTTGGGCTGGGCGCGCCGTTCCCCGCGCCCCTGACGGGGTGCGGCCCGTCTGACAGTGCGGGTGCACTTGGGCTGGGCGCGCCGTTCCCCGCGCCCCTGACGGGGCACCCAGTTGTCAGGGGTGGGTTTTGTCGTATTTCTTTCTGGCTTTTTCTACTTCTTCCATGCGCTGCTCGGTCCACCGCGCCAGGGCGCGTACCTGTTCGGCTGCCTCGCGGCCGAGGTCGGTGAGGGAGTAGTCGACGCGCGGCGGGATGACCGGCTTGGCGTCCCGGTGGACGAGCCCGTCGCGCTCCAGGGTCTGCAGCGTCTGGGTGAGCATCTTCTCGCTGACCCTGCCGATCGCCCGGCGCAGTTCACTGAAGCGGTACGGGCGCTCCATGAGCTCGATCAGGACGAGGACACCCCAGCGGCTCGTGACGTGCTCCAGGACGAGGCGGTGCGGACACATCCCCTCGCCCACGACGTATTTGCTGACCACCGGGTCCACTGCCGCACTGCCGCTCACTGCCATGTGGGTACCTTACTTCAAAGTGGGTACTTTCTCAGAGTTAGTGCAGCTCCTATGGTGAGTGGGTACCCACCTCACAAGGAGTTGTTTCCACCATGAGCATCGTCGTCACCGGAGCCACCGGACACCTCGGCAAGCACGTCATCGAGGGACTGCTGGAGAAGGTCCCGGCCGACCAGGTCACCGCCGTCGTCCGCAGCGAGGAGAAGGCTGCGGGCCTCGCCGCTCGCGGCGTGCGGATCGCGGTCGCCGACTACAACGCCCCCGAGACCTTCGACGGCGCCTTCGCCGCCGGCGACAGGGTGCTGCTCATCTCGGGCAACGAGTTCGACAAGGGCCGGGTCGCCCAGCACAAGGTCGTCCTCGACGCCGCCAAGGCCGCCGGGGTCGCCCTCTTCGCGTACACCAGCGCTCCCGGCAGCCTGACCGCCGCCCTGGCCGACGACCACCGGGGCACCGAGGCCGCCGTCCTGGAGTCCGGTGTGACGTACACCCTGCTGCGCAACGGCTGGTACAACGAGAACTACACCGAGAACCTGGCCCCGGTCCTGGAGCACGGCGCCGTCGTCCAGGCGGCCGGCGAGGGCCGGATCTCCACCGCCTCCCGCGCGGACTACGCGGCCGCCGCCGTGGCCGTACTCACCGGCGAGGGCCACGAGAACGCGACCTACGAGCTGGGCGGCGACACCGCGTTCGACTTCGCCGAGTACGCCGCCGCCGTGTCGCGGGCGTCCGGCAAGGAGATCGTCTACAACGCCGTCCCCGCCGAGACGTACAAGGGCATCCTGACCGGCGCCGGGCTGCCCGCGCCGTTCGCCGAGATCCTGGCCGGCGTGGACGAGTCCATCGCGAAGGGCGAGCTCGTCGTCACCAGCGGCGACCTGTCCCGGCTGACCGGCCGGCCGACCACGCCGATCACGGAGTCGCTCGCGGCGGCACTGAAGGGCTGACCCTTCCGGCCCCGGGACCGGACCTGGACCCGGATCAGATCCAGGGCAGGACCCGGCCCCGCGTTCCGGAACGAGCACCCTCGCTTGTCATGACCGTATGGCGATACGGGCATGACGTACGGGGGTGCTTGGCGCTACCTTCTTTGAGGCTGTACGTGGCTCGGATGCCGCGAGGTCCGCAGCCGGGTGAGAAGAAGGAGAGGCCGTGCCGGTGGAGTCCAGGGGCGAAGCGCACATAGGTCCGGAGTCCAGGGGCGAACAGCGGATCGGCCTGCTGAACGGTTTCGCGGCGTACGGCATGTGGGGGCTCGTCCCCCTCTTCTGGCCGCTGCTCGAACCCGCGGGCGCCGCGGAGATCCTCGCCCACCGCATGGTCTGGTCGCTCGGCTTCGTCCTGATCGCCCTGGTCGTGACGCGCCGCTGGGCCTGGGCCGTGCCTCTGCTGCGGCAGCCCCGCAAGCTCGGTCTGATCACCGTCGCGGCGGCCGTCATCACGGTCAACTGGGGCGTCTACATCTGGGCCGTGAACAGCGGCCACGTGGTGGAGGCGTCACTCGGCTACTTCATCAACCCGCTCGTCACCATCGCGATGGGCGTCCTGCTCCTGAAGGAGCGGCTGCGTCCCGCGCAGTGGGCCGCCGTCGGCATCGGCTTCGCCGCGGTGCTCGTACTGACCGTCGGCTACGGCCAGCCGCCGTACGTCTCCCTCTGTCTGGCCTTCTCCTTCGCCACCTACGGGCTCGTGAAGAAGAAGCTCAACCTCGGCGGGCTGGAGTCGCTGGCCGCGGAGACCGCGATCCAGTTCCTGCCCGCGCTCGGCTATCTGCTGTGGCTGTCGGCCCAGGGCGACGCGACCTTCGGCGGCGAGGGCGCCGGGCACGCGGCGCTGCTGGCCGCGACCGGTGTGGTGACCGCGCTGCCGCTCGTGTGCTTCGGCGCGGCGGCGATCCGGGTGCCGCTGTCCACGCTGGGACTGCTGCAGTATCTGGCACCCGTGCTGCAGTTCCTGCTCGGCGTCCTGTACTTCCACGAGGCGATGCCTCCCGAGCGGTGGGCCGGGTTCGCGCTGGTGTGGGCCGCGCTGTCGCTCCTGACGTGGGACGCGCTGCGGACGGCCCGCCGGTCGAGGGCGTCCCTGCGCAACGCGGCGATCGCGGCGGCCTCGGCCGGCGCGGAGGCGGCGACGGAGCCGGTGACGGACGCGGCGGCAGACGCGGCGAGGCCGACCACGGCCACCACGGCCACGACCACGGCCACGAACAAGTAGGCCGACGTCAGTAGTCGGTGCCCTTGCCCATGAACAGTTCGGCGAAGCCCGCCGCGGCGGCCGGTGAACCGAGGGTCCGCCGCAGCCGCGCCCGCGCGATGCCCGCGCGGAACGGATCGCCGGACGAGGTGCCGTGGTACACCTCGGAGAGCCACTGCGAGAACTCCTGGTACTGCCACACCCTCCGCAGACACGCCTGCGAGTAGCCCCGCAGCCCGCTGTCGTCGCCCTTGACGCAGTGGGCCACGAGCGCGTCGCCCAGCAGCAGGGCGTCGTGGATCGCGAGGTTCATGCCCTTGGCGCCTATCGGTGCGAGCAGGTGCGCCGCGTCCCCCGCCAGGTACAGCCGCCCGTACGCCATCGGCTCGACCACGTAGTTGTGCATGGCCAGGACCCGCTTCTCGATCAGCTCGCCCTCGGTGAGCGGCCGGGCGCCGTCCGCGGAGAGCCGTTCGTGGAGCTCGGACCACACGCGCTCGTGCGACCAGTTCTCCGGGTCGTCGTCCGGCGGGCACTCCAGGTAGTAGCGGGTGACCTGCGCACTGCGGGCCATGTGGCCGGCGAACCCGCGCGGATGGATACCGAAGACGACACAGTCGGAGGACGGGGGCGCCTCGGCGAGCAGTGCCAGCCAGCCGACACCGAAGTCGTGCCGCGCGATCGTGACGTGTTCGGCCGGCATCCGGTCCCGGGTCACCCCGCGCGCGCCGTCGCAGCCCGCGACGAACTCGCAGTCGAGCCGGACGCGTTCCCCCGTCCGGGGGTCCGTGTACGTCACCGAGGGCCGGTCCGTGCCGATCCCGGCGGGCTCGACGTCGCGGACGCCGAAGCGGATGTCACCGCCCCGGACGTCCGCGTACTCACGCACCAGGTCCGTCACCAGGAGGGGCTGCGGGTAGACGTAGTGGCGCTGGCCCGACACGTCCGCGTACGAGAACCTGTGCCGCTCCCCCGCGAACCGGAACTCGCACTCGGTGTGCACCTCGGTGTTCCGCAGCAGCCGGTCCGCGAGGCCGCGTCCGTCCAGCGCGCGGACCGCCCACTCCTCCAGGAAGCCGGCGCGCGGCCGCCGCTCGACGAACTCCCTGCTCTCGTTCTCCAGGACCACGCAGTCCACCGAGGCGGCCCGCAGGATGTTGGCCAGGGTGAGCCCGGCGGGGCCGGCGCCCACGACGACGACGCGGGTGCGCCGCGGACCGCCGGGCCGCGCGGCGGTGTCCTCCGCCGTGGCGGGCCGGGGCGCGGCGGACTGGAGCGTGCCGGACCCGGGCGTGGCCGGCCGGGGCGTGGCGGACGGTACGGACGCGTCTGCGGTCATGCGAACAGTATGGCGAGATCGGTGGGGTGAGTCCGCGGTTCAGGGCTTGCCGGGCGGCGTCGGCGGGGCTTCGGGTACGGCGGGGGCCGAGGCGGCACCGGCGGGGGTGACCGGGACGCCGGAGGTGCCGGGGACGCCGGGAGGGCCGGGGGTGCCGGGGGTGCTCACGGCGGTGTCCGTCGTCGCGGGTGCTTCCGCGGTACGCCTTCCCAGGCCGAAGGACGACAGCAGCGCGCCCAGGGTCACCATCACCACCGGGACGATCAGCGCCGCCCGGAAGGCGGACAGGGCCGCCTCCGGGTCGGAGCTCGTGGACGCTCCCGAGGAGGCCAGGCCGTACACCGCCGTCACCGCCGAGATGCCGATCGCCGAGCCGAACTGGGTGAAGGTGTGCAACAACCCGCTCGCCAGCCCTTGTTCGGACTCCGCCACGCCGTCCGTCGCCGCGATCGTGAGCGGCCCGTAGGCCAGGGCGAAGGCGGTGCCCGCGATGATCAGGGTCGGGAACATCGCGGCGTACGACCAGTCCATGCCGACGGGGAGGAAGAGCCCGTACGCGACGATCGCCAGGACGAAACCGCCGAGGATCACCCTGCCGTAACCGAACCGGGTGACCAGCCGGGGCGTGAGCGTGGGGGCGAGGATCGCGTCGCAGCCCAGTACCACCAGGGCGATCGCCGTCTGGAGCGAGGACCAGCCGCGCAGCTCCTGGAGGTAGAGGGTGAGGACGAATTGAAAGCCGAAGAAGGCGCCCACGAAGAGGAGCGCGCCCAGGTCGGCGCGTACGACGGAGCCCGTGCGGAAGATGCCGAGGCGCACGAGGGGGGTGGGGGTGCGGCGTTCGACGGTGACGAAGACGGCGAGGAGGACGGCGGCCGCCACCGCCGCGCCCGCCGTCGACACCCAGCCGTCCAGGCCGTGTTCCAGCCGGACGACGGCGAAGGCGGCGAGCAGCATGGCTCCCGCGGCGGTGGCGGCGCCGAGCATGTCGAAGCCTTCGGTACGCCGCCGGGTGCGTGCCTCCTCGCGGAGCCGCTCGGCGCGCGGCGGGGCCGGGATCAGCCGGACCGCCGCCACCAGCAGGCCGCCCGCGAGCAGGACCGGGGCGAAGAAGACCCAGCGCCAGCCGAGTTGGGTGAGCAGGCCGCCGATGACCAGTCCGAGCGAGAAGCCGCCGGCGGCCGTGCCCGCGAAGATCAGCAGGGCCTTGTTGCGCTGCGGGCCCTCCTCGTACGACGTCGTGATGAGGGACAGTGCGGCGGGGGTCATGAAGGCGGCGGCCACGCCCGTGACGAAGCGGGCGACGATCAGTGTCCAGCCCTCCGTGGCGAACCCGCCCAGGCCGGAGAACGCGAGGAACACCGTCAGCCAGGTGAGGAACATGCGGCGGCGGCCCAGGAGGTCGGCCGCGCGTCCCCCGAGCAGGGTGAAGCCCGCGTAGCCGAGCACGTACGCGCTCATCACCCACGCCGCGGTGTCCGTGGGCAGTCCGAGGTCGGATCTGATGGAGGGGATGGCGACGGCCAGCATGGCGACGTCGATGCCCTCCAGGAAGATCGTCCCGCAGAGGACGAGCAGCAGGGCCCAGGCACGGGGGCCCATCGCCTCTTCTCCGGTTCTCATCGCGACTCCTCGCGTGTTCATCCAACTCCGCGGAGGGAGCTGGAGGAAGGGGTGGTTACCCGAATGAGGGTCGGTTCCCTCTTGTAACCGGGTGCCAGCCTGCGGCAGCATCGGCGGACATGGAAGAAGGCACTTCGAAGTCACCGAGTAACTGCGCGAGCACCGTGGACCACGGCGACACGGACCCTTTCCAGTGGGACACCCGGGAGGACTGCCAGGTGCGGCAGATCCTCGACCGGGTGGCCGACAAGTGGTCCCTGCTGGTGATCGCCCTGCTCGACTCCCGCCGGCTCCGCTTCACCGAGCTGAGGCGGGAGATCGACGGGGTCAGCCAGCGGATGCTGACGGTCACGTTGCGGCAGCTGGAGCGGGACGGGCTGGTGAAGCGGACGGTGTACGCCGTGGTGCCGCCGCGGGTGGAGTACGAACTCACGCCGCTCGGGGGGACGTTGCACGCGACCATCCGGTCGCTGGTGACGTGGACGGAGACGCACCAGGGGGAGATCGCGGCGGCTCGGGCGGCCTATGACGAGCGGGTTGCGGTGGACTGAGGGGTTCTCTCGCCCCCGGGCCTCAGGGCGCCGGCCGGCGGGGCCCTGACCTCAGGGCGCCGGCCGGCGGGGCCCTGACCTCAGGGCGCCGACCGGCGGGCCCGGTGCGTACGCACCTTGTGGAGGTTTCCGCAGTGCTCCATCGCGCACCACCGCCGCCGCCCGGGCCGGGACGTGTCGACGAACAGCAGCCGGCAGTCGTGCGCCCCGCACTCCCGGAAGCGGTCCGCGTACGGCCCGGTGAGAAGCTCGACCGCCTCACGCGCGACGGTGGCCAGCAGCCGCGCCACCGTGGCACCCGGCGCCCACCCGCGCGACCCGTCCGCCTCGACACGGGCGGCGAGGGGCGCCCCGGCCGCGACGCCGTTGACGACCCCGAGTTCCTCCGCCCCCAGCGGCCGGCCGTGCGCCCGGTCGGCGACGAGCCGGAAGAGCGCGTCGCGCAGGGCGCGCGTTTGCGCCAACTCCCGCTCCGTGACCGTCAGATCGAGGCCGCCGGGCAACCGGCTCCGCTCCACCCACCGCACCAGATCCGCGGGCTCGTGCAATGTCTCGTAGCGCGCGAACTCCCCCGGCCCGCCCGTCGTCAGGAGCTCCGTGCACAGCGCTCCGGCATCGAAGCGGAACCGCTTCCCGCCGTACGACACGAGGGTCAGTCCGGGCGATTTCGTTGCCTGCTCGCTCACGTAACCACTATGAGTGGTTACCATGACCCAGGCATCCGCACCTCAGCCCGCCCCCGCCGCCCCCCTGCACTGGAAACTCGTCGTCGACACCGCCGACCCGCACGCCCAGGCCGATTTCTGGGGAGCCGCCCTCGGCTACCTGGTCGAGGACCACAGCACGCTGATCGAGCGGCTGCTGAGCGTCGGCGTCGTCACTCCCGAGATCGTCGTCGAGTCGCACGGCCACCACGCCTGGCGGGACGCGGCCGCCGTACGGCATCCCCAGGACCCGTACGAGAAGGAGAGCGGGACGGGGCTCGGGCGGCGACTGCTCTTCCAGCGCGTACCGGAGCCGAAGACCGTGAAGAACCGGCTGCACATCGACCTGCACGCCGAGAACGGGAAGCGGGAGGCGGAGCGCATGCGGCTGACCGGGCTCGGGGCGACGGTCGTCCGGGAGGTGAAGGAGCCGGGCGGCGAGTGGATCGTGATGGCGGACCCGGAAGGCAACGAGTTCTGTCTCCACTGACTCACCGCACCACGATCCGCCCACCCGAACGCCGGGTGTCCGTAATGCGAACGCGGCTGACCGGATTGCGCTCTTGACGGAACGTCAGCCTCAGCTTCACCATCAGGCACCCATTTCCGCGAGGAATCCAAGGAATCCAAGGAATTCGGAGCCCCCCACATGAAGCTCTCCGTTCCCGGACGCGCCACGGGTGCCGCCGCCATGGCGGTCGCCGCGTTGCTCACCACCAGCGCGATAGCCGACGCCGCGCCCGCACGCGTGGCCGCCGCACCGGACATACCCGTGGCCAACGTCAAGGCCCACCTCACCCAACTGCAGTCCATAGCCACCGCCAACGGCGGCAACCGCGCCCACGGCCGCGCCGGCTACAAGGCGTCCCTCGACTACGTGAAGGCCAAGCTGGACGCGGCCGGCTTCACCACCACCATCCAGCAGTTCACCTCCTCCGGCCGGGTCGGCTACAACCTGATCGCCGACTGGCCGGGCGGCGACGCCAACCAGGTCGTCATGGCGGGCTCCCACCTCGACAGCGTCGCCTCGGGGGCCGGCATCAACGACAACGGCTCCGGTTCGGCGGCCGTCCTGGAGGCCGCGCTCGCGGTTTCCCGGACGCAGTACCAGCCGACGAAGCATCTGCGGTTCGCCTGGTGGGGAGCGGAGGAGCTGGGCCTCGTCGGCTCGCGCTACTACGTCAACAGCCTCTCCACCGCCAACCGCGCGAAGATCAGCGGCTATCTGAACTTCGACATGATCGGGTCGCCGAACCCCGGCTACTTCGTCTACGACGACGACCCGGCCATCGAGAAGACGTTCAAGGAGTACTTCACCGGTCTCGGCGTCGCCACCGAGATCGAGACCGAGGGCGACGGCCGCTCGGACCACGCCCCCTTCAAGAGCGCGGGCGTCCCCGTCGGCGGACTCTTCACCGGCGCGAGCAACACCAAGTCCGCCGCCCAGGCCGCCAAGTGGGGCGGTACGGCCGGCCAGTCGTTCGACCGCTGCTACCACTCCTCGTGCGACACGACGGCCAACATCAACGACACCGCCCTGAACCGCAACAGCGACGCCCTCGCGTACGCGGTGTGGGAGCTGTCGGAGTAGACCGGATCCAGCAGACCGGCATGCCGCCGGGGTGGCCGACGACTGCATGCGTGTGCATATACTGCATACGCGTGTAGTCGTCGTACGCCCTACATGACGGAGCCCTCATATGACCCGCCACTTCCTCTTCCTGCTGGGCAGCAGCCGTGACCACGGGAACACGGAGCTGCTGGCCCGCAAGGCCGCCGAACAACTGCCCGCCGATGTCACCCAGCAGTGGATCGACCTGGCCGCGTACCCGCTGCCCGACTTCGAGGACCTGCGCCACGACAGCGACCACGTCCGGCCGTCCGGCGACAACACGGCCACGCTCCTCGACGCGACGCTCGCGGCCACCGACCTCGTCATCGCCTCGCCGCTGTACTGGTACTCCGTGTCCGCGCAGACCAAGCGTTATCTCGATTACTGGTCGGGCTGGCTGCGCACCCCCGGCATCGACTTCAAGAACACGATGGAGGGGCGCACCCTGTGGGGTGTCACGGCCCTCGCGCACGAGGAGGAAGAGGTCGCCGAGCCGCTGATCGGCACCCTCAACAACTCGGCCGCGTATCTGGGGATGCGCTTCGGCGGGGTCCTTCTCGGCAACGGCAGCAAGCCCGGAGACGTCCTGTCCGACTCCGCCGCCCTGGCCGCCGCCAAGACGTTCTTCGCCCAGGAGCCCCCACTCGCCCGCTTCCCCTACGAGAGCTGAGCCCCCGCGGCGCGCCCCCGCTCTACGCGCTGATGTCCTTCGTCGTGAAGCGTGCCCAGGCCGCCGTGCCGAACACCGCCGCGTACAGCGCCTGGACCTCCAGGTTGCGGATCAGGTCGTCCCAGTAGACGGGGTCGCGCATGAGGTCGGCGAAGGACAGCCAGTAGTGGGAGAAGAAGTACGGCTGCAGCGCGTGGAGCTGCGGTATCTGGTCGAGGATCTGCACGGTGATGAGCAGGCCGACGGTCGTCGCCATCGCCGCGATCCCGCTGTTCGTCAGGGTCGAGACGAACAGCCCGAGCGCCGCCACCCCGACCAGTGAGACGGCGACGATCACCGCGATCAGCAGGGCCCGGGCCAGCCCTTCGCCGAAGGTGATGCGCGTACCGGAGATCGTCGTCAGCTCACCCAGCGGGAACAGGAGCGCGCCCACGATGAGCGCCGAGGTCGCCACGACGAGCGTCGCGATGACGCAGAAGGCCAGCGTGGTCGCGTACTTGGTGATCAGCAGGCGCGTACGCCCGGCCGGCGCGACCAGCAGGTACCGCAGTGTCCCCGCGTTGGCCTCGCCCGCTATCGCGTCGCCCGCGACGACGCCGACCGCCATCGGCAGGAAGAACGGCAGCGTGGCGGCCAGCGCGGTGAACACCAGGAACAGTCCGTTGTTGGTGATCTGCGCGATGAACGCCGGCCCCTCGCCCCCGCCGCCCCCGGCGGACGACCCGTCGCTCGTCTCGATCTTGATCGCGATCCCGACCAGCACCGGAACGGCGGCGAGCACCCCGAGCAGCGCGATGGTCCGCCAGCGGCGGAGCGTGGTGCCCAGTTCGTTGCGCAGCAGGCCGAGGGTCCACAGAGGGCTGGGCACCCGCCCCACGGCACTCCCCTCCGCCGCCGGCCTTTCCGCGGCCGGCGGCCCGGCGACCTCAGCCCGCGACATCGAAGCCCTCCCCCGTCAGCGCCACGAAGGCGTCCTCCAGCGAGGCCCGCTCGACCCCGAAGCCGCGGACCCGGACGCCGGCCGTCACGAGGGCCGCGGTCACCTCGGCGAGGTCGCGTTCCGGTGGATCGGCGCTCACCCGGTCCCCGGCGATCACGACATCGCTTATGCCCTGTTCCTTGAGCACCCGGGCCGCGTCCTCCGGATCGGGGGTGGTCACGACGAGCCGGCCGCGCGCGCCCGCCGCCAGCTCCGCCACCGGGCCCTGGGTGATCAGCCGGCCCTGTGCCATCACCGCGGCGTGTGTGCAGACCTGTTCGATCTCGTCGAGCAGGTGCGAGGAGAGGAACACGGTCGTGCCGTCCGACGCCAGTTCGCGGACCAGCGAGCGGATCTCCCGCATCCCCTGCGGGTCGAGCCCGTTGGTCGGCTCGTCCAGCACGAGCAGTCTCCGGGGCTGCAGCAGCGCGGCCGCGAGCCCGAGCCGCTGCTTCATCCCGAGGGAGTACGCCTTCGCCTTCTTGCCCGCGGCGGCGGTCAGCCCGACCCGGTCGAGCGCGGTCGCCACCCGCGCACGCCGGGTGCGCGGGTCGGCGGCCGGGTCGGCGGCGTCGTACCGCAGGAGGTTGTCGCGGCCGGAGAGGAAGCCGTAGAGCGCGGGTCCCTCGATGAGCGCGCCCACGTGCGGCAGCACGGTGCGCGTGGCGCGCGGCATGGGGCGGCCCAGTACGCGTGCCGTCCCTGAGGTCGGCGTGATCAGGCCCATCAGCATTCTGATGGTGGTCGTCTTCCCGGAGCCGTTCGGCCCGAGGAAGCCGAAGACGCTGCCTGCCGGGACGGCCAGGTCGAGGCCGTCGACGGCGAGCTGTCCGCCGCGGTAGCGCTTGGTGAGCGCGCGGGTGGCGATCACGGTGTCATCCGTCGCACCGGCGGTCCCGGTGTGACCCGTGCCGCCGGTGGTTCCGGTGTCGCCCGTCTCCGCGGTCGCCCTCGCGCCCGCGGTCGTGCCGCCCGCACCCGCCCCCGCCGTGTCCCCGTCCGCGGTGGACAGTTCCGCCATCGACTCCCTCACTTCGCCGTGCTCTCGCCGTGCCCACGCCGTGTCCTCGGGGGACCCTGCCCGGTTCGTGTCCTCCGAGAGGCAGGAGGCGACGGGAACGGGCGGGCAGGGCCTACTTCGCCGCGTCGGCCGCCTTCACCAGCGCGTCCTTCGTGACCGCGCCCGCGTAGACCTTGCCGTCGTCCGTGATCAGCGCGTTGACCAGGCGGGTCGAGAAGACCGTGCCCGAGCCGAACGTGCCGCTCACCTGGTCGCCCAGCGAGTCCAGGAACCGTCCCGCGTCGCCCGCGCCGGACGCTTCGGACGGCAGGCCCTCGCCGCCGGTGTCGAACCGGGCTATGGAGCCCCAGCCCTCACCGATGACGTTCAGGCCCTCGAACTCCTTGCCGAGCTCCTCGCCGCCCTCGGGACGCGCCTTGTCGCCCTTGCCGGCCCGGCCCTCGGACGCCGGCTCGTCGCCCTCGGTGACCTTCGCGCCCTTCGGCGGGCTGAAGTCGAAGGTGGACGCGGCCGGCTTGGAGAAGTCGACCTCGGTGAAGCCCGCGTCGATGACGGCCGCGCCGCCGCTCGCCGGGGTGAGCGTGAACTTCAGCGGCAGACCGGTCTTCGCGTCCACGGCGATGGAGATCGCGCCGACCGTCGAACCGGACTGCTTCGGCTCGATCAGCAGTTTGTAGGCGTCCCGGCCGGCGACCTGCGCCGTACCGTCGACGGTCACGGACGTCGTGTCGTCGGCGGCCTTCAGTGCCTCGTCGGCCAGCTCCTTGGGCGTGGCGGGCACGTCCTCGGACCTGTCCTTCGTGTCCTTGCCCGCGGAGGCGGCGCCCTGCACGTGGTACGCCTCGTTCGACGCGCTGTCGTACGCCCACACCTCGTCGCCGTTGTGGATCACGCTGTACTCGGCGGCCTTGTCGAGGAGCGACAGCTTGTGCTTGTCCTCGCCGTCGGCCGCGACGCGCAGTGTGTGCGTACCGGACGCCAGTTCCATCAGCTTGGACGACGGGTCCGCGGACGAGCCCGAGCCGTCGCGCCCACCGCCCGTCGCACCGCCGAGGCTGCTCTCCAGGCCGCCGAGGTCCGGCAGCCCCAGGTCCGTGCTGATCTTCACCGTGCCGGACAGCTGCTGTACGTCCGAAGCGGCGATCTTCTCGATGAGCTGCTGGGCGCTGACCTTTGGCAGGTCGGGATCGCCGGAGCCCGCGAACGCCGGGACCAGCCCGATGGTCGCCGCCGCCACCCCCACCACCGCGACGGGAACGACGTACCGCGCGGCTTTGCGCCGGCCGGCGCGCATGTCGTCGGCCTCGTCCCCGGTCCTGCTGTCGTCGGATTCGTACGGTGCCATGTGTGCCCTACCTCCGTCGTCGGCGGCGGCTTACCGTCCTCGCACTCGTCCACCCCTGGCCGCCATTGTCACCCGAACTCCTGTGAAGTGGTGTGTCCCATCCGACCAAATCGGCCGCCGGAAAGCGTCAGACCTCGGAGCCAACTCCGTGTACACCTGCGGTATGACACGGGTGGACGGCGCCTCCCCCGACCCGTAGGGGTCGGGTGGGGCGGACGCCGTCCGTGTATCTCGCCGAAGCCCGGTGAAACCTGTGTCCACCGGTTCACGAAGCCGTGGTCGGCCCCGTACGGGATCTTCCCGGCGTGCCGCCGGTCCGTCGCCGTTCGGGTCAGCCCGCCCGGTGCACCACCGCGTCGCACAGCTCCACCAGGGCCGCCTTCGCGTCGCACTCCGGAAGCGGCACCAGCAGGGCGCGGGCGTCCTCCGCGTACCGCACGGTGTCGCGGCGGGCCTGGTCCAGCGCGGGGTGGACGCGCAGCCTGGCCAGCGCCTCCGCGTGCCGGGCGTCGTCGGTCAGGTCCGAGGCGAGCAGTTCGGACAGGGCGATGTCCTCGGCGAGCCCGAGCCTCTCCACCCGCTCACGCAGCCGCAGCACGGGCATCGTCGGGATGCCCTCACGCAGGTCGGTGCCCGGCGTCTTGCCCGACTCGTGCGAGTCGCTCGCGATGTCCAGTACGTCGTCGGCGAGCTGGAAGGCGACGCCGAGCCGCTCTCCGTACTGCGTCAGCACGTCGACGACCGTCTCGTCGGCGCCCGACATCATCGCGCCGAACCGTCCGGCCACGGCGATCAGCGAGCCGGTCTTGCCGCCGAGCACGTCCATGTAGTGGTCGACCGGGTCCCTGCCGTCGCGCGGTCCGGCGGTCTCCAGGATCTGGCCGGTGACCAGTCTCTCGAAGGCTTCCGCCTGGATGCGTACGGCCTCGGGGCCCAGGTCGGCCAGGATGTGCGAGGCACGGGCGAAGAGGAAGTCACCGGTGAGGACCGCGACGGAGTTCCCCCACCGGCTGTTGGCACTGGGCACCCCACGGCGCACGTCCGCCTCGTCCATCACGTCGTCGTGGTACAGCGTGGCGAGGTGGGTCAGCTCGACCACGACCGCCGAGGGCACGACACCCGGCGCGTACGGGTCACCGAACTGGGCGGCGAGCATCACGAGCAGCGGGCGGAACCGCTTGCCGCCCGCCCGTACGAGGTGCTGTGCGGCCTCCGTGATGAACGGGACGTCGCTCTTGGTGGCCTCGAGCAGTCCCTCCTCGACAGCCGCCAGTCCGGCCTGGACATCGGCTTCGAGAGCCTGGTCCCGCACGCTCAGCCCGAACGGCCCGACGACGGTCACGAGGGTCTCCTGTCTGCTGACGCTCTCAACGGCGGTCTCTGGATGTTCTGGGTGTTTCAGGTGCTGTAGGTGCTGTGGATGCCGTAGGTGTTTGTCGATGTGTCGCTGCTGGCACTCAAGTCAGCGTATCCGGTCGTCTTTCGATCACGATGAGCGCCCGCCCGTCACCCGCCCTCGCCCTGCCGGACACGCTCCACCTGGTCCCTTTTGCCCCATCGGCCAGGCCGGTCGGTATCGGATCACGGAAGGTATGTTCTTGATCTGCCGATATACCTTATATGACCGATACATCTCGAAAGAGGCACGCTTTCAGGCAAGAGCGCCGATCACTCCACGCCCCCCGCGTTCCCCCCGAGGGCGGAACCAAAGCCCCACGCGCCCATGCCGTACCCCCGGCCCTGCCGCCTGATCCGCCGTCACGGTCACGGCCAGGCACTTCGTCCGGCATTCACGCGACCCGAATTCCCCAGCATCGAGGCCCCGTTCTGGACACTCCGGATTCCGGCCGGACGAATTCCATTGCGGGCCGGACGAGTTCACGCGCGCACCGAATGATCACGAAAGACCGGGCACATTCCCGGTCCACCACGGGGGAAGAAAGGCCACCCATTCCGATCGCCCCACTTGTCCGAATTGCCAAGTTGTTTCGCTGATTCGGCATCCGAATCAGTGAATTGGGTCACGTCCGCCCGAACTGATCATTTTGTCCGGGCCACCGACTTCCGTTCGCGAAAGGCAAGTTGAACTTCGCCCTCCGCATGGATCAAGAGATGTGTCCCAGCCGAGGCTGGTCGTAGCCGTCCGAGCGCGAATTCGGGGCTTGTTCGCGACATGTGCTCTCGCATACGTTCTCGTCACTCCGGACGGATCGCCTAATCCTGCCACCGCCCGGAACACCAGCCATCCATTCACTCGCGTACGGCAGGAGCGGGGAAACCAGGTAAGTCGCCGGACCGGATATCGGCACGGCTAGGGGTGTAGTCGCGTACCGCACGCGGCCGGGCATCTCCCGCCCGAACCCGACAGCTCACCTCGTAGGCGTCGGAGAGGAATTTCGTCATGCCCACACGAGGTAAGCACCGCCGTCCCCGAACGAACACCCTCACGCGTGGCATCGTCGCCGCGGGCACGGGCGGAGTCGCGCTCGCGCTCCCCCTCGTGGGGGCGACCGGAGCCCACGCCGCACAGCCGGCCCAGGCAGCGCAGACAGCGCAGGCGGCCCAGGCCGCTCCGAACGCGGTCCCGCAGGTCTCGCTGGTCACCTACGAGGTGGTCAAGGGCGACACGCTGTCGAAAATCGCCAAGGCGCACACCGCCAGCGACTGGAAGAAGCTCTACAAGGCCAACCGCGCGGTCATCGGCAGCGACCCGGCACTCATCCGCCCCGGCACCGAGCTGACCGTGGGCACGAAGAACGCCGGCTCCTCCGCGAAGACCGCCCAGGCGGCCAAGACATCCGCCGTCACCCCGGCCGCCGCGAAGACCTACACGAACGACCTCGACGGCTGGATCAGGGAGTCGCTGGACGTCATGGCCCAGCACGGCATCCCGGGCACCTACGACGGCATCCACCGCAACATCATCCGCGAGTCGTCGGGCAACCCGCAGGCCATGAACAACTGGGACTCCAACGCGGCCGCCGGTACGCCGTCCAAGGGGCTCCTCCAGGTCATCGACCCGACCTTCGCGGCCTACCACGTGAGCGGCACGTCGCTCGACCCCTTCGACCCGGTCGCCAACATCACGGCGGCGTGCAACTACGCCGCCGACAGGTACGGCTCGATCGACAACGTCTTCGGGGCCTACTGACCGACGGCGCCCGGAGCCGCGTTCCGGCCGGCCCCTTGTCCGGCGCCCTGTCCCGCCTGTCCGGCTTGGCGGCCGCCCCCGCGACCGGCTTGCCTGCCGACGAGGGCGCCGGTCGGCCGGGCGGCCCCGTCGCGCCGACCCGCCCGGTCGCTCGGGTCGGCCTGCTCGGCCTGCTCGGCGCGGTCGGCGCGGTCGGCGCGGTCGGCGCGGTCGGCGCGGTCGGCGCGGTCGGCGCGGTCGGCCGAGAACATCCGTTCCAACACCACCGCGATGCCGTCGTCCTCGTTCGAGAGGGTGATCTCGTCGGCGACGGACTTGAGCTCGGGGTGGGCGTTGGCCATCGCTACGCCGCGCGCGGCCCAGTCGAACATGGGGATGTCGTTGGGCATGTCCCCGAAGGCGATGGTCTGCGCCGGCGTCAGGCCCAGCCGCCTGGCGGCGAGCGCGAGCCCCGTCGCCTTCGTGATGCCGCATGGCTGAAGTTCGACGGTGCCGGGACCGGACATCGTGACGGTGGCGAGGGAACCGATCACTCCGCGGGCGGCGGTCGCCAACGCGTCGTCGGAGAGCAGGGGATGCCGCAGCAGCACCTTGCTGATGGGCCGCGTCCACAGGTCGTCGCGGCGTCGCACCCGTTCCGCCGGAAGCGTCGGGTGCGGCATCTCGTAGCCCGGCTCGATGAGGGTGAGGCCGTCGACCCCGTCCTGGTCGACGGCCGCGTACACCTCGCCGACCTCCGCCTCGATCTTGCCGAGAGCCACCTCGGCCAGCTCGCGTTCGAGGGTGACCGACCACACCATCCGGTCCGCGCCGGCGTCGTACAACTGCGCGCCCTGTCCGCACACCGCGAGCCCCTGGCTGCCCAGTTCGTCCAGCAGCGGACGTACGCGCGGGGCCGGGCGCCCCGTCACCACGAGGTGCCGGGCACCTGCCCCGACCGCCATCGCCAGCGCGGCGCGTGACCGGTCCGAGAGGGTGTCGTCGCCGCGCAGCAGCGTCCCGTCCAGGTCAGTGGCGATGAGTGAATATGCATTCGGTGGGGCCATGATCAGAGAATACGGATCGAATGCCCCAGCGACTCGACGGGAACCGGACGTCGTCCGGCACCTCGGCCGTCACAGAGGTCACCGTACGCCCCCTCAGGCCCCGGCAGTTGGGGCCGATCCCATGACATATCGGCCACCCCGCCGGCCCGGTCCGCACCCCCTCGCGCCCCCCTCGGCGACCGTCCCCTCGCCTCAGCCGTGCCGTCCCGCCAGGTGCCGGGCCGGCCGCGGCGCCGGTTGCGGCCATGGGGGCGCGCCGAAGGCGACAGAGCCCTTTCCGCGCGCCACTCCGCGCACCTGTGCGCCGGACTCCACGGCGAGCGCCGCCGTCTTCCGGGCGGACCAGGACGGGCCGTACGGTGCCCGCGGTGCCCCCTGGTGTCCCACGCCCGCCCGAGGGGGCCGGGTCGGGGCCCACCCCGCCCCTCCCCTGGACGGAGGCCAAGCCGGGACCAACCACTCCGACCTGCCCTTGTCCGGACGTCACGAACTCCGGAGACACTGCCCACGAACGGCGCCTCCCCGTAACGTGTGCTGCACCCACACGGAAAGCGAGGCAGCACCCCATGCCCCCCTTCGATGTCCCCGAGGGCGATCCCTTCGGCCCGCACAATCTTCCGTACGGCGTCTTCTCCCTGGGCGGCTCGCCGGACGGCTCTCCGGGCGGCTCCGCTCACCGGAGCGTGGGCGTCCGGCTGGGCGATCATGTCCTGGACGCGGGGGCCGCCGCGGTGGCACTCGGTTCCCCCTACGCCGCACTGCTCGCGCAGCCCTCGCTGAACCCCCTGCTCGCGGCCGGCCGCACGGCGTGGTCGGACGTACGGCGGGCACTCACCGCATGGGTGACGGTGCCCGCCCACCGCGAGACGGTCGCACCCCTGATGAACCCGCTCTCCGAGGTGACCCTCCATCTCCCCTTCGAGGTCGCCGACTACGTCGACTTCTACGCCTCCGAGAACCACGCCCGGAACGTCGGCCGCATCTTCCGCCCCGACGCCGAGGACTCCCTCACCCCCAACTGGAAGCACCTGCCGATCGGTTACCACGGCCGGGCGGGCACCGTCGTCGTCTCCGGTACCGACGTCGTACGCCCCGCGGGCCAGCGCAAGGCTCCCGCGGACCCGGCGCCGGTCTTCGGTCCGTCCGTCCGGCTGGACATCGAGGCGGAGGTCGGCTTCGTCGTCGGCACCCCCTCCGCGATGGGCACTCCGGTACCGCTGGCAGGCTTCCGCGACCACGTCTTCGGGCTCTGCCTCCTCAACGACTGGTCCGCGCGCGACCTCCAGGCATGGGAGTACGTTCCCCTCGGTCCCTTCCTCGGCAAGTCCTTCGCCACGTCGGTGTCGGCGTGGGTCACCCCCCTCGACGCGCTGGAGGACGCACGGGTCACGCCCCCGACGCGTACGCATCCGCTCCTCCCCTATCTGGACGACTCCTCGGAGGACCCGGGCGGCTACGACCTGCGGATCTCCGTCGCCGTCAACGGCCATGTGATCTCCGAGCCGCCGTTCTCCACGATGTACTGGACCGCCGCCCAGCAGTTGGCCCACATGACCGTGAACGGGGCTTCGCTGCGCACGGGCGATCTATACGGGTCGGGCACGGTGAGCGGGACCTCGGAGGGCGAGCGGGGTTCGCTCCTGGAGCTGACGTGGAACGGGCGGGACGCCCTCGAACTTCCCTCCGGCAAGCGGACGTTCCTGGAGGACGGGGACACGGTGACGCTGACCGCGTGGGCCCCCGGACCTGACGGCACGCGGGTCGGGCTGGGTGAGGTGACGGGGCGCATCGCGAGCGCGGGGGTTCGCTGACGCGGGCGGTTGCCGGCGGGCGGTTGCCCGCGCGGGTGTTCGCTGACGCGGGGTCGTTCGGAGCTGCGGGCCGGTGGGGGCCGGTCGCGCAGTTCCCCGCGCCCCCGGGGGGGGGTACGGCGGGTCCTCCGTCGTGTGTCCGGTGCGGGTGCTCTGGGGCTGAGCGCGCAGTTCCCCGCGCCCCCAGGGGGCGGGGGGCTAGGGGCAGTCCTCTGGTTCTGGTTCTGGTTCCATTTCTGGCCAGTGCAGGTCGGGGTCGCCGTCGCTGCGGCGGTGGGGCTTCGGTGTCGGTGCCGGGCTCGGGGTAGCGCTCGGCGTCCCGGCCGGACGCTCCAGGGACCCGAGCACCCCGATCACACCCTCCCCGTACGTCGCGAGCTTCTTCTCGCCGATGCCGCTGATGCCGCCGAGCTCCTCCACGGAGGTGGGCCACAGTGTGGCGATCTCCCGCAGCGTGGCGTCGTGGAAGATGACGTACGCCGGGACGCCCTGCTCCTTGGCCTGTCCGGCACGCCAGGCGCGCAGGGCCTCGAAGGCGGGGAGCAGCTCCGCGGGCATCTCGGCCGCCGCGGCCGCCGCCTTGGCCTTGCGCTCGGCCCGGCCGGAGCCGGACGAGCCGGACGAGCCGCGGGACGTCACCGGCTTCGGCTGCTCCTTGCGCAGCGGCACCTCCCGCTCGCGCCGCAGCACCGTCCCGCTCGCCTCGGTCAGGACCAGCGTGCCGTACGCGCCCTCGACCGAGAGGAGGCCCTGGGCCAGCATCTGCCGTATGACACCGCGCCAGGCGCCCTCGTCCAGCTCCTCGCCGATGCCGAACACGGACAGCTGGTCGTGGTCGAACTGGATGACCTTCGCCGTCTTCTTCCCGAGCAGGATGTCGACGATCTGGATCGCCCCGAACTTCTGCCCCCGCTCACGCTGCAGCCGCACCACGGTGGACAGCACCTTCTGGGCCGCGACCGTGCCGTCCCAGGTCTCCGGCGGGACCAGGCACGTGTCGCAGTTCCCGCAGGCATCGGCCGCCGGGTCCTGGCCGAAGTAGGCGAGCAGCTGACCGCGCCGGCACCGGGCGGTCTCGCACAGGGCGAGCATCGCTTCGAGATGCGCGGACGCCCGGCGGCGGAACGCCTCGTCGCCCTCGCTCGACTGGATCATCTTGCGCTGCTGTATGACGTCGTTGAGTCCGTAGGCCATCCAGGCCGTGGACGGGAGTCCGTCGCGGCCCGCGCGGCCGGTCTCCTGGTAGTAGCCCTCGACGGACTTCGGCAGGTCGAGGTGGGCGACGAACCGGACGTCCGGCTTGTCGATGCCCATGCCGAAGGCGATGGTCGCGCAGACCACCAGGCCGTCCTCGCGCAGGAACCGCGACTGGTGGGCGGCGCGCGTGCCCGCGTCGAGACCCGCGTGGTACGGCACCGCCGCGATGCCGTTGCGGGCGAGGAACTCGGCCGTCTTCTCCACCGAGTTGCGGGAGAGGCAGTACACGATGCCCGCGTCGCCCGCGTGCTCCTCCTGGAGGAAGGACAGCAGCTGCTTCTTGGGGTCGGCCTTCGGCACGATCCGGTACTGGATGTTGGGCCGGTCGAAGCTGGCCACGAAGTGGCGGGCGTCCGGCATGCCCAGGCGCTCGGTGATCTCCTGGTGCGTCGCGTGCGTGGCCGTGGCCGTCAGCGCGATCCGCGGTACGTCCGGCCAGCGCTCGCCCAGCAGCGAGAGCGACAGGTAGTCGGGGCGGAAGTCGTGGCCCCACTGGGAGACGCAGTGCGCCTCGTCGATGGCGAAGACGGAGATCTTGCCGCGCTTGAGGAGGTCGAGGGTGGACTCCAGGCGCAGCCGCTCGGGCGCGAGGTAGATCAGGTCGAGCTCGCCCGCGAGGAACTCGGCCTCGACGGTGCGCCGCTCGTCGAAGTCCTGCGTGGAGTTCATGAACCCGGCGCGCACGCCGAGCGCCCGCAGCGCGTCCACCTGGTCCTGCATCAGCGCGATGAGGGGCGAGACCACCACTCCCGTACCCGGTCTGACCAGGGCCGGGATCTGGTAGCAGAGCGACTTGCCGCCGCCCGTCGGCATGAGGACGACCGCGTCCCCGCCGCTCACCACATGCTCGATGACGGCTTCCTGCTCACCGCGGAATGCCTCGTAACCGAAGACCCGGTGGAGCGTTGCGAGCGCCTCGCTCTCCGTCACCTCTGTCATCACACCCGTCCCGCCC
Organism: Streptomyces sp. NPDC002701; assembly: GCF_042889045.1. NCBI lineage: Bacteria > Bacillati > Actinomycetota > Actinomycetes > Kitasatosporales > Streptomycetaceae > Streptomyces > Streptomyces sp. NPDC002701. The sequence continues at coordinate 113,360 of NZ_JBIAQL010000019.1, read as the reverse complement.
ATCGTCCTGTCCCCCGCACGTCGTGCCTCGACCGCTGCGTCCACGATAGGGGCCCGCACCGACAGCATCAGAGTTATCCACAGGCTGCGACGGGCCATCTGCGGAACGCGCACGCCGACGGGTCCGAAAAGCCCCACCTCACCCCACAGCACCACCCCAGCTCGGGCCGGCTCGGCCCGGCCTGGAAAGGTCTCGGGCCCCGGCTCCTTCGGGGAGCCGGGGCCCGAGGCCCGGAACGACGCGACGTCACCGTCACCGTCAGCGGACGAAGACGCCCGCCTGGCCCGCCAGATCCAGGAAGTACTGCGGCGCCACACCGAGTACCAGCGTGACCGCCACACCGACCGCGATCGCCGTCATCGTCAGGGGCGACGGCACGGCGACCGTCGGTCCCTCCGGGCGCGGCTCGCTGAAGAACATCAGCACGATCACGCGGATGTAGAAGAAGGCCGCGATGGCCGACGAGATCACGCCGACCACGACCAGCGCGCCGGCGCCGCCCTCGGCGGCCGCCTTGAAGACGGCGAACTTGCCCGAGAAGCCGGAGGTCAGCGGGATGCCCGCGAAGGCCAGCAGGAAGACCGCGAACACGGCCGCCACCAGGGGTGACCTGCGTCCGAGGCCGGCCCACTTGGACAGGTGGGTGGCCTCGCCGCCCGCGTCCCGGACGAGGGTGACCACCGCGAACGCGCCGATCGTCACGAACGAGTACGCGCCCAGGTAGAAGAGCACCGACGAGACGCCGTCCGGTGTCGTCGCGATGACACCCGCGAGGATGAATCCCGCGTGCGCGATGGACGAGTACGCGAGGAGCCGCTTGATGTCGGTCTGGGTGATCGCGACGATCGCGCCGCCCAGCATGGTGACGACCGCGACGCCCATCATCACCGGCCGCCAGTCCCAGCGCAGGCCCGGCAGGACGACGTACAGGAGCCGCAGCAGCGCGCCGAAGGCGGCCACCTTGGTCGCGGCGGCCATGAAGCCGGTCACCGGGGTCGGCGCGCCCTGGTAGACGTCCGGGGTCCACATGTGGAACGGCACCGCGCCGACCTTGAACAGCAGGCCCATGACGACCATCGCGGCGCCGATGAGCAGCAGCGCGTCGTTGCCCATGGTGCCGGCGAGTGCCGGGTTCACCGTCTCGACCGTGCCGTCGACGACCTGGGCGATCGTCGCGTACGACACGGAACCGGCGTAGCCGTAGAGCAGGGCGATGCCGAAGAGGGTGAACGCGGAGGCGAAGGCACCGAGCAGGAAGTACTTGACCGCGGCCTCCTGCGACATGATCCGCTTGCGGCGGGCCACGGCGCACAGCAGGTAGAGCGGCAGCGAGAGGACCTCCAGCGCGATGAAGAGTGTCAGCAGGTCGTTGGCCGCCGGGAAGACGAGCATGCCGCCGATCGCGAAGAGCAGCAGCGGGAACACCTCGGTGGTGGCGAATCCCGCCTTGACCGCGGCCTTCTCGCTGTCGCTGCCCGGCACGGACGCGGCCTGCGCGGCGAAGGAGTCCACGCGGTTGCCGTGCGCCACGGGGTCAAGGCGCCGCTCGGCGAACGTGAACACGCCCAGTACACCGGCCAGCAGGATGGTGCCCTGCAGGAAGAGCGCGGGCCCGTCGACCGCGATGGCGCCCATCGCGGCGATGCCGGCCTTCGTGCTGCTGTATCCGCTCGCCGCGAGCCCGACGACCGCGGCGAACGCGGCGGCCAGGGCGACGACGGACACGAACAGCTGGACGTAGTAACGGGACTTGCGGGGCACGAATGCCTCGACCAGGATTCCGAGGACCGCCGCCCCGATGACGATCAGGGTGGGCGACAGCTGCCCGTACTCGATGTTCGGCGTGTCGATCTTCTGGATCGGATCGGCCGCCGTTGTCCACAGGCTGTGGACGGCTGTTGCGCTCACTTGGCGGCCTCCACGTCAGGCTTGGGGTCCTTCTTCTGGACGTCGGACATGGTCTGCTTGACCGCCGGATCGACGATGTCGGTGAGGGGCTTCGGATAGACGCCGAGGAGGATCAGCAGGGCGATCAGGGGGGCGACCACCACGAGTTCCCGTACCCGGAGGTCGGGCATGGCCGACACCTCGGGCTTCACCGGGCCCGTCATCGTCCGCTGGTACAGGACGAGCGAGTAGAGCGCGGCGAGGACGATGCCGAAGGTGGCGATGATCCCGATCACCGGGTAGCGCGCGAACGTGCCGGCCAGGACCAGGAACTCACTCACGAACGGCGCGAGCCCCGGCAGCGACAGCGTCGCGAGGCTGCCGATCAGGAAGGTGCCGGCGAGTACCGGCGCGACTTTCTGCACCCCTCCGTAGTCGGCGATCAGGCGCGAGCCGCGCCGCGAGATCAGGAAGCCGGCCACCAGCATCAGCGCGGCGGTCGAGATTCCGTGGTTGACCATGTAGAGCGTCGCACCGGACTGTCCCTGGCTGGTCATCGCGAAGATGCCCATGATGATGAAGCCGAAGTGGGAGATCGACGCGTACGCCACCAGGCGTTTGATGTCCCGCTGGCCGACCGCGAGCAGCGCCCCGTAGACGATGCTGATCAGGGCGAGGACGAGGATGGCGGGCGTCGCCCACTTCGACGCCTCCGGGAAGAGCTGGAGGCAGAAGCGGAGCATCGCGAAGGTGCCGACCTTGTCGACCACCGCCGTGATCAGGACGGCCACCGGGGCGGTGGACTCCCCCATGGCGTTGGGCAGCCAGGTGTGGAGCGGCCACAGGGGCGCCTTCACCGCGAAGGCGAAGAAGAAGCCCAGGAACAGCCAGCGCTCGGTGTTGGTCGCCATGTCGAGCGAACCGTTGGCCCGGGCCTCGGCGATCTCCTGGAGCGAGAAGTTCCCCGCCACCACGTAGAGGCCGATCACGGCGGCCAGCATGATCAGGCCGCCGGCCAGGTTGTAGAGGAGGAACTTCACGGCGGCGTACGAGCGCTGTGCCGCCGCGTGCTCGTCGGAACCCGCGTGGGCCCGGTCCCCGAAGCCGCCGATGAGGAAGTACATCGGGATGAGCATGGCTTCGAAGAAGATGTAGAAGAGGAAGACGTCGGTGGCCTCGAAGGAGATGATCACCATCGCCTCGACGCCGAGGATCAGGGCGAAGAAGCCCTGCGTCGGCCGCCACCGGCTGCTGTGGGTCTCCAGCGGGTCGGCGTCGTGCCAGCCCGCGAGGATCACGAACGGGATCAGCAGGGCGGTCAGCGCGATCAGCGCCACCGCGATGCCGTCCACGCCCAGTTCGTACCGCACCCCGAAGTCCTTGATCCAGGAATGCGATTCGGTGAGCTGGTAGCGGTCGCCGTCGGGGTCGAAGCGGACCAGGACGACGACGGCGAGGACCAGGGTGGCGAGCGAGACGAGCAGCGCCAGCCACTTGGCGGCGGTGCGGCGCGCGGCCGGCACGGCGGCCGTGGCGATCGCCCCGATCGCCGGGAGCGCCGCCGTCGCTGTCAGCAGAGGAAAGGACATCGGTATCAGACCGCCCTCATCAGCAGGGTCGCGGCGATGAGGACCGCCGCACCGCCGAACATCGAGACGGCGTACGAGCGCGCGTAGCCGTTCTGCAGCTTGCGGAGCCGTCCGGAGAGACCGCCCATCGAGGCCGCCGTGCCGTTGACGACCCCGTCGACCAGCGTGTGGTCGACGTACACCAGGGAGCGTGTGAGGTGCTCGCCGCCGCGCACCAGGACGACGTGGTTGAAGTCGTCCTGGAGGAGGTCGCGCCGGGCGGCCCGGGTGAGCAGCGAGCCGCGCGGGGCGACGACCGGGACGGGACGGCGCCCGTACTGGAGGTAGGCGAGACCGACGCCGACGACCATGACGGTCACCGTGGAGAGCGTGATGGCCGTCGCGCCGATCGGCGGGTGGCCGTGCGAGTGCTCGGTGACGGGCTCGAGCCAGTGCAGGAAGCGGTCGCCGATGCCGAAGAAGCCGCCGGCGAAGACCGATCCGAAGGCCAGCACGATCATGGGGATCGTCATGGACCTCGGCGACTCGTGCGGGTGCGGTGCGTTGCCCTTCTCGTCGGGCTGCCAGCGCTTCTCCCCGAAGAACGTCATCAGCATCACGCGCGTCATGTAGAACGCCGTGATGGCCGCGCCCAGCAGGGCGACGCCGCCGAGGATCCAGCCCTCGGTGCCGCCCTTGGCGAAGGCGGCCTCGATGATCTTGTCCTTGGAGAAGAAGCCGGACAGACCCGGGAAGCCGATGATCGCGAGGTAGCCGAGGCCGAACGTCACGAAGGTGACCGGCATGTACTTCCTGAGGCCGCCGTACTTGCGCATGTCGACCTCGTCGTTCATGCCGTGCATGACCGAGCCGGCACCGAGGAAGAGCCCGGCCTTGAAGAAGCCGTGCGTCACGAGGTGCATGATCGCGAAGACGTAGCCGATCGGGCCGAGGCCCGCCGCGAGGATCATGTAGCCGATCTGCGACATGGTCGAACCGGCGAGTGCCTTCTTGATGTCGTCCTTGGCGCAACCGACGATCGCACCGAAGAGGAGCGTGACCGCTCCGACGACGGTGGTGACGAGCTGGGCGTCCGGCGCGGCGTTGAAGATCTCCCCGGAGCGGACGATCAGGTACACACCGGCGGTGACCATGGTCGCGGCGTGGATGAGGGCCGAGACCGGCGTCGGGCCCTCCATCGCGTCGCCGAGCCAGGACTGCAGCGGCACCTGGGCGGACTTGCCGCAGGCGGCGAGCAGCAGCATCAGGCCGATGGCGGTGAGCTTGCCCTCGCCGGTCTCGCCAGTGGCCTCCAGGACCGGTCCGAAGGCGAAGGTCCCGAAGGTGGTGAACATCAGCATGATGGCGATCGACAGGCCCATGTCGCCGACGCGGTTGACCAGGAACGCCTTCTTCGCGGCGGTCGCGGCGCTGGGCTTGTGCTGCCAGAAACCGATGAGCAGGTACGAGGCGAGGCCCACACCCTCCCAGCCGACGTACAGCAGCAGGTAGTTGTCGGCGAGGACGAGCAGCAGCATCGCCGCGAGGAAGAGGTTCAGATAGCCGAAGAAGCGGCGGCGGCGCTCGTCGTGCTCCATGTACCCGATCGAGTACACGTGGATGAGCGAGCCGACGCCGGTGATCAGCAGGACGAACGTCATCGACAGCTGGTCGAGCTGGAAGGCGACGTCCGCCTGGAAGCCCTCGACGGGGATCCAGCTGAACAGGTGCTGGCCGACGGCCCGGTGCTCCGCGTCCTTGCCCAGCATGTCGGCGAAGAGGATCGCGCCGATCACGAAGGAGGCGGACGCGAGGACCGTGCCGATCCAGTGGCCGACGGCATCGAGCCGCCTGCCGCCGCACAGCAGTACGGCCGCTCCGAGCAGGGGCGCTGCCACAAGCAGCGCGATCAGATTCTCCACGATTGCAGCGACCCCTTACAGCTTCATCAGGCTGGCGTCGTCGACCGAGGCCGAGTGGCGGGAACGGAACAGCGACACGATGATCGCGAGCCCGACCACGACCTCCGCGGCGGCGACGACCATCGTGAAGAAGGCGATGATCTGGCCGTCGAGATTGCCGTGCATCCGGGAGAAGGCGACGAACGCGAGGTTGCAGGCGTTGAGCATCAGCTCCACGCACATGAACACCACGATGGCGTTCCGCCTGATCAGGACGCCGGTGGCGCCGATCGTGAACAACAGGGCGGCGAGGTACAGGTAGTTGACGGGGTTCACTTCGCGGCCTCCTCTGCCCGGTCGTCGCGGCCGAGCCGCTCCCCGGCACGCTGCTCCAGTGCCTTGAGGTCCTTGATGGCCTCGTCCGACACGTCACGGATCTGGCCGCGCTCGCGCAGCGTGCCGATGACGGTCAGCTCGGACGGGGTGCCGTCGGGGAGGAGACCGGCGATGTCCACCGCGTTGTGCCGGGCGTAGACGCCGGGGGCGGGCAGCGGCGGGAGCTGCTTGCCCGCGCGCACCCGCTCCTGGGCCAGCTCGCGCTGGGTCCTGGCCCGCTCGGTGCGCTCGCGGTGGGTGAGCACCATGGCGCCGACGGCGGCCGTGATGAGCAGGGCGCCGGTGATCTCGAAGGCGAAGACGTACTTCGTGAAGATGAGGGCCGCCAGACCCTCCACGTTGCCGCCGGCGTTGGCCTGCGCGAGGCCGTTGAACTCCGTCAGCGACGCGTTGCCGATGCCCGCGCACAGCAGGATCCCGAAGCCGAGGCCGCACAGGAGGGCCAGCCAGCGCTGCCCTTTGATGGTCTCCTTCAGGGAGTCCGCCGCGGTGACACCGACGAGCATGACCACGAAGAGGAACAGCATCATGATCGCGCCGGTGTAGACGACGACCTGCACGATGCCCAGGAAGTACGCGCCGTTGGCGAGGTAGAACACCGCCAGGATGATCATCGTCCCGGCGAGACAGAGCGCGCTGTGCACGGCCCTCTTCATCAAGACGGTGCACAGGGCGCCGATCACGGCGACGGTGCCGAGGACCCAGAACTGGACGGCCTCTCCGGTGGAGGTCGAGTAGGCCGCGAGCGAGGTGACGTCGGCGGCGAGCTGCGCGCTCATCGGCCGATCACCTGCCCCGACGCCGGCTCGTCCTCGCCGAAGGTCGACGTGCCCTCCTGCGGGACCTCGCCCTTGGAGTGGGCGACCTGCGGCTCCGTACCCGGCGCGGCCTCGGTGACCAGCCCCCGGTAGTAGTCCTGCTCGTCCATGCCCGGGAAGATCGAGTGCGGCGACTCGACCATGCCCTCCTCCAGACCGGCGAGCAGCTGCTCCTTGGTGTAGATGAGGTTGGCACGGCTGCTGTCGGCCAGCTCGAACTCGTTGGTCATCGTCAGCGCGCGCGTGGGGCACGCCTCGATGCACAGGCCGCACAGGATGCAGCGGGCGTAGTTGATCTGGTAGACCCGCCCGTACCGCTCACCCGGGGAGTAGCGCTCCTCCTCGGTGTTCTCCGCGCCTTCCACGTAGATGGCGTCGGCGGGACAGGCCCAGGCGCACAGCTCACAGCCGATGCACTTCTCCAGGCCGTCCGGATGGCGGTTGAGCTGGTGCCGGCCGTGGAAGCGCGGGGCGGTGGTCTTCTGCTGCTCCGGATACTGCTCGGTCAGCCGCTTCTTGAACATGGCCTTGAAGGTCACGCCGAAGCCTGCGACGGGGTTCTGGAAACCGGTTTTGGTCTCCTTCTGCTCATCAGCCATCGGACGCCTCCTTTCCGTCACGAGGTCCATCGGATCCGTCACTGGCAGTATCGGGCCCACCACTGACAATCAACTCCCGCTCCCGGCGCGGGCGGCGCCGGGGCACCGGCGGCAGCTCCTGTCCCGGCAGCGGCGGTACGGGGAATCCGCCCGCCATCGGATCGAAGGCGGTGGGTTCCTCCGGCGCCTCCTGGGCCGCCCTGCGTTCGCGGAACATGTCGGCGACGAAGGAGAGCAGCAGCAGGACAAGGACCGCGCCGCCCACGTACAGGGCGATGTCGGCGAAGTCGTAGTTCTCGTTCCGCAGCGTCCGTACGGTCGCGACGAGCATCAGCCAGACCACGGAGACCGGGATCAGGACCTTCCAGCCGAGCTTCATCAGCTGGTCGTAGCGGACGCGGGGCAGGGTGCCGCGCAGCCAGATGAAGAAGAACAGCAGCAGCTGCACCTTGACGACGAACCACAACATCGGCCACCAGCCGTGGTTGGCGCCCTCCCAGAAGGTGCTGATGGGCCAGGGGGCCCGCCAGCCGCCCAGGAAGAGCGTCACGGAGACCGCCGAGACGGTCACCATGTTCACGTACTCGGCGAGCATGAAGAGCGCGAACTTGATGGACGAGTACTCGGTGTTGAAGCCGCCGACCAGGTCGCCCTCGGACTCCGGCATGTCGAACGGGGCGCGGTTGGTCTCGCCGATCATCGTCACGATGTAGATCAGGAACGACACCGGCAGCAGGATGACGAACCAGCGGTCCTCCTGCTGGGCCACGATCTCCGAGGTCGACATCGAGCCCGAGTACAGGAACACCGACGCGAACGCGGCGCCCATGGCGATCTCGTACGAGATCATCTGCGCGCACGAGCGCAGGCCGCCGAGCAGCGGGTACGTCGATCCGGAGGACCAGCCCGCGAGGACGATGCCGTAGATGCCCACCGAGGCGACCGCGAGGATGTAGAGCATCGCGATCGGCAGGTCGGTGAGCTGCATCGTGGTGCGGTGGCCGAAGATCGAGATCTGGTTGTCGGCCGGTCCGAAGGGGATGACGGCGATCGCCATGAAGGCCGGGATGGCCGCCACGACCGGGGCGAGGACGTAGACGACCTTGTCCGCGCGTTTGACGATCAGGTCTTCCTTGAGCATCAGTTTCACGCCGTCGGCGAGCGACTGGAGCATGCCCCAGGGGCCGTGCCGGTTGGGTCCGATGCGCAGCTGCATCCAGGCGACGACCTTGCGCTCCCACACGATGGAGAAGAGCACGGTGATCATCAGGAAGGCGAAGCAGAAGACCGCCTTGACGACGACCAGCCACCAGGGGTCGTGGCCGAACATGGAGAGGTCCTCCGCGGCCAGGTACGCCGGCGCGGCGAGGTCCGACATCATGCCTCCACCTCCTTGGGGGCCTCGGCCGCGAGGGTCGCCGGTCCGATGCGGACGAGTGCGCCGGGCGTCGCGCCCGTGTCCGAGGCGACGCCCCCTCCGGCGGAGTTCAGCGGGAGCCAGACCACGCGGTCCGGCATCTGCGTGATCCGCAGCGGGAGTTCGACCGCTCCGGAGGGACCTGTCACGGCCAGCGTGTCGCCGTCCTTGACGCCCGCCTCGGCGGCCGTGGCGGCCGACACGCGCGCGTGTGCGGCGTGCCGGGTCCCGGCCAGCGCCTCGTCGCCCTCCTGGAGACGGCCCTGGTCGAGCAGCAGCCGGTGTCCGGCGAGCACGGCCTCCCCGGCGGCGGGCCGCGGTGCCTGGGCCGCCGTCGCCACCGGCCCGGCCGCCCGCGGTCCGTCCCAGGCACCGAGCCGGTCCAGTTCCAGGCGTGCGGTACGCAGGTCGGGGAGCCCCAGGTGCACGTCCATGGCGTCGGCCAGCATCTGCAGGACGCGTGCGTCGGTGGGCGCCACCCGGCGGGTCATCTGGTCGGGTTTGAGAGCGGCGTCGAAGAGCCGTGCCCGGCCCTCCCAGTTGAGGAAGGTGCCTGCCTTCTCGGCGACGGCGGCGACCGGGAGTACGACGTCCGCGAGCTCGGTGACCTCGCTGGGACGCAGTTCCAGCGACACCAGGAAGCCCACCTGGAAGAGCGCCGCACGCGCGCGTGCCGGGTCGGGGAGGTCGGCGACCTCGACGCCCGCCACGACGAGCGCGGAGAGTTCGCCGGTGGCGGCGGCCTCGATGATCTGTCCGGTGTCACGGCCGTGGCGGTGCGGAAGCGCGGCGATCCGCCACGCCTGGGTGACCTCGTCCCGCGCGCGCGGGTCGGTGGCCGGGCGTCCGCCGGGCAGCAGCGAGGGCATCGCCCCCGCCTCGAGCGCGCCGCGCTCCCCGGCCCGGCGCGGGATCCACACCAGTTCGGCGCCGGTGGCGGTGGCGGCCCGTACGGCGGCGGTCAGCCCGCCGGCCACGGAGGCCAGCCGTTCACCGACGACGATCACGGCTCCCGGGGTGCGCAGGGCCTCGGCGGCCCCCGCGCCGTCCTCGTCCAGGCCGACTCCGGAGGCGAGGGCGTCCAGCCACTCGGTCTCGGTGCCGGGGGCGGCCGACAGCAGCGTGCCGCCCGCCTTCTCCAGGCCGCGTGTCATGTGCGTGGCCAGCGAGAACGTCCGCTGTCCGTGTCCGCGCCACGCCTTGCGCAGCCGCAGGAAGACGCCGGGCGCCTCCTCCTCGGACTCGAACCCGGCGAGCAGGACCGCGGGTGCCTTCTCCAGGGCGGTGTACGTGACGCCCGTACCGTCGAGGTCCCTGCCCCGTCCGGCGACGCGGGCGGCCAAGAACTCGGCCTCCTCGGCGCTGTGCACGCGCGCGCGGAAGTCGATGTCGTTCGTGTCGAGGGCCACGCGCGCGAACTTGCTGTACGCGTAGGCGTCCTCGACGGTCAGCCGGCCGCCGGTGAGGACGCCGGCCCGGGAGCGGGCGGCCAGGAGTCCCTGGGCGGCCGCCTCCAGGGCCTCGGGCCACGACGCGGGCTCCAGTTCACCGGAGGCACCGCGCACCAGGGGCGTCGTCAGCCGGTCGCGCTGCTGCGCGTACCGGAATCCGAACCGCCCCTTGTCGCACATCCACTCCTCGTTGACCTCGGGGTCGTCGGCCGCGAGGCGCCGCATGACCTTGCCGCGCCGGTGGTCGGTACGGGTCGCGCAGCCGCCGGAGCAGTGCTCGCACACCGAGGGCGAGGAGACGAGGTCGAAGGGCCGCGAGCGGAACCGGTACGCCGCCGAGGTGAGCGCCCCGACCGGGCAGATCTGGATGGTGTTCCCGGAGAAGTACGACTCGAAGGGGTCGCCCTCGCCGGTGCCGACCTGCTGGAGCGCGCCCCGCTCGATCAGTTCGATCATCGGGTCGCCCGCGACCTGGTTGGAGAACCGGGTGCAGCGGGCGCACAGCACGCACCGCTCACGGTCGAGCAGTACCTGGGTGGAGATCGGGACGGGCTTCTCGTACGTCCGCTTCTTCCCCTCGAAGCGGGACTCGGAGTGACCGTGCGACATCGCCTGGTTCTGCAGCGGGCACTCGCCGCCCTTGTCGCAGACCGGGCAGTCCAGCGGGTGGTTGATGAGCAGGAGCTCCATCACACCCTTCTGGGCCTTCTCGGCGACCGGGGAGGTGAGGTGGGTCTTGACGACCATCCCGTCCGTGCAGGTGATCGTGCAGGACGCCATCGGCTTGCGCTGGCCCTCGACCTCGACGATGCACTGGCGGCAGGCGCCGGCCGGGTCGAGGAGGGGGTGGTCGCAGAACCGCGGGATCTCGATGCCGAGCTGCTCGGCGGCCCGGATGACCAGGGTGCCCTTGGGCACGCTGATCTCGACGCCGTCGATGGTCAGCGAGACGAGATCTTCCGGCGGGACCGCCGCCTCCCCGCCCCCGGAGGGAGCGCTCGTGGTCACGGTCATGCGTTCACCTCCGTGTGCTTGTCCTGGTCCGCCCAGGCCGTCGACCTCGCGGGGTCGAAGGGGCAGCCGCGGCCCGTGATGTGCTCCTCGTACTCCTCGCGGAAGTACTTGAGGGAGGAGAAGATCGGCGAGGCCGCGCCGTCGCCGAGGGCGCAGAAGGACTTGCCGTTGATGTTGTCGGCGATGTCGTTCAGCTTGTCGAGGTCGGACATGACGCCCTTGCCGGCCTCGATGTCACGCAGGAGCTGCACCAGCCAGTACGTCCCCTCGCGGCAGGGCGTGCACTTGCCGCAGGACTCGTGGGCGTAGAACTCGGTCCACCGCGTGACGGCCCGGACGACACAGGTCGTCTCGTCGAAGCACTGGAGTGCTTTCGTGCCGAGCATGGAACCCGCGGCCCCCACTCCTTCGTAGTCGAGAGGGACGTCGAGGTGCTCATCGGTGAACATCGGGGTCGAGGAGCCGCCCGGCGTCCAGAACTTGAGGCGGTGTCCGGCCCGGATGCCGCCGCTCATGTCGAGGAGCTGGCGGAGCGTGATGCCGAGCGGCGCCTCGTACTGGCCGGGGCTGGTGACATGGCCGCTGAGCGAGTACAGCGTGAAGCCCGGGGACTTCTCGCTCCCCATCGAGCGGAACCACTCCTTGCCCTTGTGGAGAATCGCGGGAACCGACGCGATCGACTCGACGTTGTTCACAACAGTCGGACAGGCATAGAGGCCCGCGACCGCAGGGAAAGGGGGACGGAGTCGCGGCTGGCCACGGCGGCCTTCGAGCGAGTCGAGCAGTGCGGTCTCCTCACCACAGATGTACGCGCCCGCACCCGCGTGCACGGTGAGCTGGAGATCGAGTCCGCTGCCCAGGATGTTCTCGCCCAGGTAGCCGGCCGCGTATGCCTCGCGCACGGCTTCGTGCAACCGGCGCAGTACGGGGACGACTTCACCCCGCAGATAGATGAAGGCGTGCGAGGACCTGATCGCATAGCAGGCGATGACAATGCCCTCGATGAGGCTGTGCGGGTTCGCGAAGAGGAGCGGGATGTCCTTACAGGTCCCCGGTTCCGATTCGTCGGCGTTGACAACTAGATAGTGAGGCTTTCCGTCACCCTGGGGAATGAACTGCCACTTCATCCCGGTGGGGAATCCGGCACCGCCGCGCCCGCGCAGACCGGATTCCTTCACGTACGCGATGAGGTCGTCCGGTGACATGGCGAGCGCCTTGCGCAGGCCCTCGTACCCGTCGTGCCTGCGGTACACGTCCAGCGACCAGGACTCGTCCTCGTCCCAGAAGGCCGACAGCACCGGTGAGAGCAGCTTCTCGGGACTGTTCTCCCCGCCGGTGCCCGGCTGGGACGCGCCCCCGTGTTGAGTGGACACGGTCATCACTCCCCCTCCTCGGCGGCGGGCCCGGCCGGGTGGTCCGGGTCGGAGGCCGCCGTGTCCTGCGGCGCGTCGTGCGAACTGAGGTGCTCGGTCGGAGACGGGTCGTGCGCCGACCCGTCCCGGGAGGCTGCCGCCCCGTCCCGGGGAGCTCCGGAGCCGCGCGGGTGCACCACGCGCGCGGCGCCCGTCTCCCCCTTGGCCAGGCGGAGGCCCACCAGCGAGGCGGGGCCCGCGCCGCCGCTCGCCCCGACCGCGCCGGGGCGCTCGTCGGGGAAGCCCGCCAGGATGCGGGCGGTGTCCTTGAACGTGCACAGGGGGGCGCCGCGGGTCGGTTCGACCTGCGTTCCCGCGCGCAGGTCGTCGACCAGGCCCTTCGCGCTCTCCACGGTCTGGTTGTCGAAGAACTCCCAGTTGACCATCACGACCGGCGCGAAGTCGCAGGCCGCGTTGCACTCGATGTGCTCCAGGGTGACCTTGCCGTCGCCGGTGGTCTCTCCGTTGCCGACGCCCAGGTGCTCCTGGAGGGCGGAGAAGATCGCGTCGCCGCCCATCACCGCGCACAGCGTGTTGGTGCAGACGCCCACCTGGTAGTCGCCGCTCGGCCTGCGGCGGTACATGGAGTAGAAGGTCGCGACCGCGGTGACCTCGGCGGTGGTGAGGCCGAGCATCTCCGCGCAGAACCGCTGCCCCGTGCGCGTGACATGGCCTTCCTCCGACTGCACGAGGTGCAGCAGCGGGAGGAGGGCGGACCGGGAGTCCGGGTAGCGGGCGATGACCTCGCGCGCGTCCGCCTCCAGCCGGGCCCGTACGTCGGCCGGGTAGTCGGGTGCGGGCAACTGGGGCATCCCCAGGCTGATGCCCTGGGGCCGCGGCCCCTGCTGCTGTGAGCCCTGTGGCTGTACGCCCTGCTCGGAAGGAGTGGTGGTCACCGGTCGACGCCTCCCATCACGGGGTCGATGGACGCGACGGCGACGATGACGTCGGCGACCTGGCCGCCCTCGCACATCGCCGCCATGGCCTGCAGATTGGTGAAGGACGGGTCCCGGTAGTGGACCCGGTAGGGGCGGGTGCCTCCGTCGGACACGGCGTGCACGCCGAGTTCCCCCTTGGGTGATTCGACGGCCGCGTACGCCTGTCCCGGCGGGACGCGGAAGCCCTCGGTCACCAGCTTGAAGTGGTGGATCAGGGCCTCCATGGAGGTGCCCATGATCTTCTTGATGTGGTCGAGCGAGTTGCCGAGACCGTCGGGGCCGAGCGCGAGCTGGGCGGGCCAGGCGATCTTCTTGTCGGTGACCATGACCGGACCCGGCTCCAGCCGGTCCAGGCACTGCTCGACGATCGCGAGCGACTGCCGCATCTCCTCCAGACGGACGAGGAAACGCCCGTAGGCGTCGGCGGTGTCCGTGGTCGGGACGTCGAAGTCGTACGTCTCGTAGCCGCAGTAGGGCTGGGCCTTGCGCAGGTCGTGCGGGAGGCCCGCGGACCGCAGGATCGGCCCCGTGGCACCGAGGGCCATGCAGCCGGTCAGATCGAGGTGGCCGACGTCCTGCATACGGGCCTTGAAGATGGGGTTCCCGGTGGCGAGCTTGTCGTACTCGGGAAGGTTCTTCCGCATCTTCTTCACGAATTCGCGGATGTGGTCGACCGCGCCCGGCGGCAGGTCCTGGGCGAGCCCGCCGGGCCGGATGAACGCGTGGTTCATGCGCAGGCCGGTGATGAGTTCGTAGATGTCGAGAATCAGTTCACGATCACGGAAGCCGTAGATCATGATCGTGGTGGCGCCGAGCTCCATGCCGCCGGTGGCGATGCACACCAGGTGCGAGGAGAGTCGGTTCAGCTCCATCAGGAGCACCCGGATGATCGTCGCGCGGTCCGGGACCTGGTCCTCGATGCCGAGGAGCTTCTCGACGGCGAGACAGTACGCGGTCTCGTTGAAGAAGGACGTCAGGTAGTCCATGCGCGTCACGAAGGTGGTGCCCTGGGTCCACGTCCGGTACTCGAGGTTCTTCTCGATGCCGGTGTGCAGGTAGCCGATGCCGCAGCGGGCCTCGGTGACCGTCTCGCCGTCGATCTCCAGGATGAGCCGGAGCACGCCGTGGGTGGACGGGTGCTGAGGGCCCATGTTGACGACGATGCGCTCGTCGTCGGCCCTGGCCGCGGTCTGGACGACCTCGTCCCAGTCGCCGCCGGTGACCGTGTAGACGGTGCCCTCGGTGGTCTCCCGCGCGGAGGCCGACTGCGCGCTCGGTGACTGTGCGCTCGGTGACTGCGTGCTCATGAGTACGACCTCCGCTGGTCCGGAGCCGGGATCTGGGCGCCCTTGTACTCGACGGCGATGCCGCCGAGGGGATAGTCCTTGCGCTGCGGAAAGCCCTGCCAGTCGTCCGGCATCATGATCCGCGTCAGCGCCGGGTGACCTTCGAAGACGATGCCGAAGAAGTCGTACGTCTCGCGCTCGTGCCAGTCGTTGGTCGGATAGACCTCGACCAGGGACGGGATGCGCGGGTCGCTGTCCGGGGCACTGACCTCGAGGCGGATCAGCCGGTTGTGGGTGAGCGAGCGCAGGTGGTAGACGGCGTGCAGCTCGCGGCCCTTGTCCTGCGGGTAGTGGACCCCGCTCACTCCGGTGCAGAGCTCGAAGCGCAGGGCCGGGTCGTCGCGCAGGGTCCGGGCGACCTGGAGCAGGTGCTCGCGCTCGATGTGGAAGGTGAGCTCGTCGCGGTCGACGATCGTCTTCTCGATCGCGTTCTCCGGGACCAGGCCCTGTTCCTCCAGGGCGCCTTCGAGTTCGTCGGCGACCTCGTCGAACCAGCCGCCGTACGGGCGGGCGGCCGGGCCGGGCAGGCGGATCGAGCGGACCAGGCCGCCGTATCCGGAGGTGTCCCCGCCGTTGTCCGCGCCGAACATGCCGCGCTGGACGCGGATCTCCTCGCCGCCGTCGCCTCGCTGGCCCGGGAGGTTGGAGGCGCCGAGGTCCTTGTCGGGGTTGGGGCGGTCCGCCGCCCCGCCCGTGCCGTTCGTGGCGTTGCCGTTCGCGTCGCTCACCGCAGCAGCCCCTTCATCTCGATGGTGGGGAGCGCCTTGAGCGCCGCTTCCTCCGCCTCGCGGGCCGCTTCCTCGGCGTTCACCCCGAGCTTGGAGGACTGGATCTTCTGGTGGAGCTTGAGGATCGCGTCCATCAGCATCTCGGGCCGCGGCGGGCAGCCGGGCAGGTAGATGTCGACGGGGACGATGTGGTCGACGCCCTGCACGATCGCGTAGTTGTTGAACATGCCGCCCGAAGAGGCGCAGACCCCCATGGAGATCACCCACTTGGGGTTCGGCATCTGGTCGTAGACCTGCCGCAGGACCGGCGCCATCTTCTGGCTGACCCGGCCGGCGACGATCATCAGGTCGGCCTGCCGCGGCGAACCGCGGAAGACCTCCATGCCGAAGCGCGCCAGGTCGTAGCGGCCGGCGCCCGTCGTCATCATCTCGATGGCGCAGCAGGCGAGGCCGAACGTTGCGGGAAAGACGGACGACTTGCGCACCCACCCCGCGGCCTGCTCGACGGTGGTCAGCAGAAAGCCGCTCGGCAGCTTTTCTTCGAGTCCCATGCTCAATGGCTCCTCTGTCCCCTATACGGGGCTCAGTCCCTTGCGGGGGTCAGTCCCATGCGGGGTTCAGTCCCATTCCAGGCCGCCGCGCCGCCATACATACGCGTAGGCGACGAAGACGGTGAGCACGAAGAGCAGCATCTCCACGAGCCCGAAGACCCCGAGCGCGTCGAAGGTGACGGCCCAGGGATAGAGGAAGACGATCTCGATATCGAAAATGATGAAGAGCATCGCCGTCAGGTAGTACTTGATGGGGAACCGCCCGCCGCCCGCCGGCGTGGGGGTCGGCTCGATTCCGCACTCGTAGGCTTCGAGCTTGGCCCGGTTGTATCGCTTTGGACCGATAAGCGTGGCCATGACCACGGAGAAGATCGCAAAGCCTGCCCCGAGGGCTCCCAGTACGAGGATGGGCGCATACGCGTTCACCGCTCCTCGCTCCTCTCAGTCGGCATTGACTGCTGGCGGTTGCACTGGGCGTCGCCCCTGCTTCACGTGCCCCACGGCCTTCGTGCGGCGCGCGGGCTCCGAGCGGCTCCTCGAAGATCGCGCACATGTGAAGCAGGTCACAAGCCCAACTGCCCCGCATCCTATGCCTGCGGGTCTGTGATCTGCGACACGGGGTGCGACAACGTCTTTGTGATCTCCACCACCCGGCGAAGGATCATGAAGTCGGATGAGTGCCGATCTTCGTACGAGAAGCGTCCGAGTGATCACCAGAGGTGACAATTTCGCTCGTCGTCGCTGGTAGGAGCCTTGGCGCTCTATCAAGGCCTTGGAGCGCAAGGCAAATTGGCGCTGGACGGGGGCGCTTGATAGAGGAACTCGTTCACACGTCGGGGGGAGTTGGGACGTCCGCTGTGGACGACTCGGGCGCGTGCATCCGTTCACGAGCGGAGGGCGGCACAGAGGGTGGCGCGGAAGGGATGCCGAACCGGCCCTCCTCCCTCCCCACGATCCGCGCGCGTGACGCGGCCCCCAGGGCCATCGTTCCGTGACGTGCGTCACATCGGTAACGGGCCGGAAACAACCGGGCTTGGCCAACCGCCCCAACCAGTGGTAGGCGAGGGGCAATTCGGACGTAACTCGAAAAGCCCATGATCACAGGCGTGCCGGGCGCTGTCCGCAATGCCCGTTACGGCGTCAATAAGGGGCGCTGCGGCAGGGATTCGGACGCCCATTGAACAATTGTGGCGCACCACACGTTTCTTGAAGGTATGGAGGAGCCCCTGATACCGGTTGTCCCTATGTCCCACACCGCTCACATACGCAGCCACCGGAAACCCCGGCCTCGCAGCAGTTCGGCGCTCGCGATGCGCGCCGGAGTTGCCGGTGGCGTCCTCGGCACCCTGGCAGTGGCCGGTGCCGCCGGAACGGCCAACGCGGCCGAGCCGGTGACCCAGACCATCGAGCTGCCCACCCTCACGGCCGACATGACCGCTCAGGTCGCCGAGTCCGCGGAGGTCACCCAGCAGGCCGCGGCCGACTACCAGCTGCGCGCCGAGCGTGACGCGGCTGCCGCGAAGGCCGCGAAGCAGGCCAAGGCGGACCTCGCCGACGCCAAGAAGAAGGCCGAGGCCAAGGAGAAGGCCGAGGCGGCCCGCAAGGACGCCGCTGAGCGCGCCACACGCTCCGCCGGCCGGACGACCCTCACAACGGCCTCGACGGCCTCGACGGCCGCCAGCAACGACGCCGTGGCTCCCGCCAGCGGCAGCGTCGCGACCGTCATCTCCTTCCTGCGGGCCCAGGTCGGCGACGCGTACGTCATGGGTGCCACCGGCCCCGACGCGTGGGACTGCTCCGGCCTGGTCCAGGCCGCGTTCAAGCAGGTCGGTGTCGACCTGCCACGCATCTCCCAGGACCAGTCCGTGGCCGGCACCCAGGTCTCCCTGTCCAACCTCCAGGTCGGCGACATCCTGTACTGGGGCGGCGCAGGCTCGGCGTACCACACGGGCGTCTACATCGGTGGCGGCCAGTACCTGGACGCGGCGAACCCCTCGAAGGGCGTCGTCATCCAGGACCTGTCGGGCTACCCCGCGGACGGTGCGGTGCGGGTTCTCTGACCCCCGGTCCCGGGTGCTCCGTGTGTGGGCACCCGACCTGAACACCGCGACGGGCCGCTCCCCCTGCCGGGGAGCGGCCCGTCCGTGTGCCCCACGAGACGGGTGGGGCCGCCGGGTCTATGCCTTCGGGGCGACCTTCGAGAGGCCGTTGATGATGCGGTCCATCGCGTCGCCGCCCGTCGGGTCCGTCAGGTTGGCGAGCATCTTCAGGGTGAACCTCATCAGCATGGGGTGGGTCAGGCCGCGCTGGGCGGCGATCTTCATGACCTTCGGGTTGCCGATGAGCTTCACGAAGGCCCGGCCGAGCGTGTAGTAGCCGCCGTAGGTGTCCTTGAGGACCTTCGGGTAGCGCTGCAGGGCCAGTTCGCGCTGGGCCGGGGTCGCGCGGGCGTGGGCCTGGACGATGACGTCGGCGGCGATCTGTCCGGATTCCATGGCGTAGGCGATGCCCTCGCCGTTGAAGGGGTTCACCATGCCGCCCGCGTCGCCGACGAGCAGCAGGCCCTTCGTGTAGTGCGGCTGGCGGTTGAAGGCCATCGGCAGGGCGGCCCCGCGGATCGGGATCGTCATGTTCTCCGGGGTGTAGCCCCAGTCCGCCGGCATCGAGGCGCACCACGCCTTGAGGACCTCGCGCCAGTCCAGCTCCTTGAACGAGGACGAGGTGTTGAGGACGCCCAGGCCGACGTTGGACGTGCCGTCGCCCATGCCGAAGATCCAGCCGTAGCCCGGCAGCAGGCGGTCCTCGCCGGGGCCGCGGCGGTCCCACAGCTCCAGCCACGACTCCAGGTAGTCGTCGTCGTGGCGCGGGGACGTGAAGTACGTACGGACGGCGACGCCCATCGGGCGGTCCTCGCGGCGGTGCAGGCCCATCGCCAGGGACAGCCGGGTCGAGTTGCCGTCGGCGGCGACGACCAGCGGCGCGTGGAAGGTGACGTCCCGCTTGTCCTTGGAGTCGGCGTCACCGAGTTTCGCGTGCACGCCCGTGATGCGGCCGGTGCGGTCGTCGACGACCGGGGCGCCGACGTTGCAGCGCTCGTAGAGGCGCGCGCCGGCCTTCTGGGCCTGCCGGGCGAGCTGCTCGTCGAAGTCGTCGCGCTTGCGGACCAGTCCGTAGTCCGGGTAGGAGGCGAGTTCCGGCCAGTCCAGCTGGAGACGGACCCCGCCGCCGATGATGCGGAGCCCCTTGTTCCGCAGCCAGCCGGCCTCCTCCGAGATGTCGATCCCCATGGAGACGAGCTGTTTGGTGGCGCGGGGCGTCAGTCCGTCGCCGCACACCTTCTCCCGCGGGAACGCGGTCTTCTCCAGGAGCAGGACGTCCAGTCCGGCCTTGGCCAGGTGGTACGCCGTGGTGGAACCGGCCGGCCCGGCCCCGACGACGATCACATCGGCGGAGTGTTCGGAGAGGGGCGCCGAGTGGGCGGGGAGAGGCGCGGAGTGTTCGGAGAGGGGCTGGGACGGGGACTCGGTCACGGCGGGGTCTCCCCAAGTCTCGAAGGCTCGACATCTGTGCGTGCGGTCTGTGCGTGCGACGTTCTGTGCGTGCGAAGTCCTGAAATCCGCGTGCTGACGGGCACGGGACATGGGCAGTCTATGCAGCGGTACTGATCACCTGTCTGAAGGGCTGCCCCGTGAACCGAGCTCTCCCCGTGGTACACCTGCGCGTCCCCACCGACGAGGACGCCTTCGCCTGGCACCGGGTCTTCGCCCACCCGGACGTGATGGAGTTCCACGGGGGCAGGTCCGCCGAACTGTCCGTCTACGAGGAGCTGACCGCCCGGCAGCGCCGGCACGACGCCGAGCACGGCTTCTGCTTCTGGACCGTGCTCGACGAGGAGGAGCAAGTCCTCGGTTTCACCGGCGCCCAGCCGTGGCCGCACGAGTGGGGCCCGAAGGGCGAGATCGAGATCGGCTGGCGGCTCGGCCGCGAGCACTGGGGCAAGGGATACGTGACCGCGGCCGCGCGGGCCACGCTGGAACGGGTGCGTGCGACGGGCGTCACCGGTGTGGTGGCGATGGTGAACGCCCGCAACGAACGCTCGATCGCCGTGACCAGACGCCTCGGCATGGAGCTCGCCGAGACGTTCACGACGCCCAAGTCCGACCAGTTCGGACACTGCTACCGGCTGGCCCTCTGACGGCCACCGGCTCGCCCTCCGACGGGCACCGGCCCGGCCCCCCACGCCTTCCGGCGGGGCCCGGCATGGGCTTACCCTGCCGGTACCGCTGGGGGTGACGTCTGTGCGCATTCCACGCAAGACACCCGATGTGCGCGTACCGCGGCTCGTAGGTCTGATGGCCGTCGACGCGCGCGAGACGGCCGAGGCGCGCGGGGTGCTGCTCGCCGCCCCCGACCGGCCCGACTTCGACCTGACCGTCGTCGACTACGTCGTACGCCAGTACCCGCTGCCCGGTTCCGAGGTGCCGCGCGGGGCGGTCGTGACGGTGTGGTTCGACTTCGGCGAGGGTGAGGGCGGCGGGGGCGCCGGGGTGCGCGAACCACGGCTGCCACGGCCTCCGTCGGGCGGACTGCAACGCGAACTCGACGCCCCGGGTGACCCCTGTGAGCTCCTCAGATGAGCGGTTGGCTCCGCTTGTGGCCGCGGTGCAGCGCGACGATCCCGCCGGTGAGGTTCCGCCAGGCCACCTTCGACCAGCCGGCCCCGGTCAGGCGCGCGGCGAGGGCGGGCTGGTCGGGCCACTCGCGGATCGACTCGGCGAGGTAGACGTACGCGTCGGGGTTCGAGGAGACCGCGCGGGCCACCGGCGGCAGGGCGCGCATCAGGTACTCGGTGTAGACGGTGCGCAGCGGCGTCCAGGTCGGGTGCGAGAACTCGCAGATCACCACGCGTCCGCCGGGCTTCGTCACCCGGTACAGCTCCCGCAGCGCCGCGTCCGTGTCCTGCACGTTGCGCAGGCCGAAGGAGATCGTCACCGCGTCGAAGGTGTCGTCCTTGAACGGCAGCTTCGTGGCGTCGCCCGCGGTGAGCGGCAGCCAGGGGTGGTTCTTCTTGCCGACCCGGAGCATGCCGAGGGAGAAGTCGCAGGGGACGACGTACGCACCCGTGCGCGCGAAGGGCAGCGAGGAGGTGGCGGTGCCCGCCGCGAGGTCGAGGATCTTCTGCGCGGGCCGCGCGTCGACCGCCTTCGCGACCTCCTTGCGCCACACACGGTCCTGGCCGAGCGACAGCACGTCGTTCGTCAGGTCGTAGCGTTCCGCGACGTCGTCGAACATGGAGGCGACTTCGTGCGGCTGCTTGTTCAGGGATGCGCGGGTCACGGGCCCATTGTGGCAGTACGGACCGGGCCGCCCCACGGCACCCGGCCCGTACGCCGGCCGTTCAGATCGTTCCGGTGCGCTTCGAGGGATCCCTCAGGGGAGCAGTCTCGGCTTCTTCCCCGCCGCCACGTCCTCCACCCACCCGCACAGCAGCACGAAGACGGCGATGAGGACCCAGCCGACGCCGAACAGGAACCACTGGCTCTCCAGCGGCAGGTACGCCTCGAACGCCGGGACGTTCCAGAACAGGTCGATCAGCGGGACGGCGAGGATCAGCGCGATCTCGTGCCACAGATAGAGGGTGACGGCCCGGGCGTTGAAGATCCGCACGAGCCGGTCGAGGCGGCCGTGGCGGGCGAGCCACGCGAAGTCGATGCCGAAGCGGTCCTTCGCGTACATCAGCGGGGTCACGTACCCCGCCGACCAGAACGCCTGCGCGTACGGGATGTCGTCGAGGTCGTACGAGCCGGTGCCGGCCTGGTGCGTGAGGGCGTACCAGCCGCCGTACCCCAGGGCGGCGAGCGAGAGGACGACGACGGCGGACGGCGTCAGCCGGCGCAGGACCCCGTCGCGGTGCGCGAAGCCGAGGATCCAGCAGAACAGGTACGTGGCCAGGTCGGTCAGCCCGGTCCCGAAGCGGTTGTCCGGCGGCTCCCACCCGAACTGGAGGACCACGATCGGGGCGAGCGACAGCCCCAGCACCGCGACCGGGGCCGACCGGAAGATCCGCAGCAGCAGAGGGGAGAGCAGGACGAACCAGAGGTACGTCCGCAGGTACCAGACGATCTCCCACGCCTGCTCGCCCCACGCGTCGCCCGGCGGATCCCCGAGCGGCACGATCCAGTGGACGATCTGCCATCCGGGCATCCAGCCGTGCACCAGCATCGCGACGACGACGAAGAATCCCCAGCACCAGAAGGGCGGCAGCAGCCGGCGCAGTCGGCTCCTGAGCACGCCGGGGGCGGGCCGCTCCAGGGACTTCGCCATCAGGGTCCCGGCGAGCGCGAACATGATGCCCATGGACGGCAGGACCATGCCCGCCCAGGCCCACCCGAAGGTGTGGTAGGCGACGACCCGGACGAGGGCGACGGCCCGCAGGGTGTCGAAGTACCGGTCGCGGCCCCCGGCCGCCCGCGCCCGCGACGGGGACGGGGACGGGGCGGGCGGCGCGGCCACCGGGAGGCGGTCGCCCCTGCGGTGGGAGCCCATCAGCCCGCTCCGGCCGGCGTACCGACCTCCCCCGTGCGCTTCAGCTTCTGCCAGCGCAGCCGGCCGCCGGTCAGAGCCGTGACGCAGGAGTGGATGAGGACGAGGTACATCATCTGCCGGTACGCGAGCTGCTGCAGCGGCATCATCAGCAGGTACCGGTACTTCTCCCGGTCGAGCCGGAACGCGTACGCCGCGCAGACGAGCTGCACGCACAGGACGGCCAGCCAGGCGAGCAGCGACGCCCTGAGGTCGATGAAGATCATCGAGTAGAGGGTGAACACGTCGATGAGCGGGGCGAAGACGGGCGTGACGATCTGGAAGACCACCACCAGCGGCATGCCGACCCGGCCGAAACGGCCCGAGGGCCCCCTGTCCGTCAGGGACCCGCGGTGCTTCCACAGCGCCTGCATCGTCCCGTACGACCACCGGTAGCGCTGCGACCACAGCTGCTTGAGGGAACCGGGCGCCTCGGTCCACGCCTTGGCGTGCTCCTGGTAGACGACCCGCCAGCCCTCCCGGTGCAGGGCGATGGTGATGTCGGTGTCCTCGGCGAGCGTGTCCTCGCTCATCCCGCCGACCGCGAGCACGGCCTCCCGGCGGAAGGCGCCGATCGCGCCCGGGATGGTGGGCATGCAGCGCAGCAGGTCGTACATGCGGCGGTCGAGGTTGAAGCCCATCACGTACTCGATGTGCTGCCAGGCGCCGATGACCGTGTTCCGGTTGCCGACCTTGGCGTTGCCCGCGACCGCGCCGACACCGGGGTCGGCGAAGGGCTGCACCAGGTGGCGTACGGTGTCCGCCTCGAAGACCGTGTCGCCGTCCATCATCACGACGATGTCGTGACTGGCGTTGCGCACCCCGTTGTTGAGGGCGGCGGGCTTGCCCGCGTTCTCCTGGCGGATGACGCGCACGTTCGGCATGCCGAGCGCCTCGGCGATCTCCCTGGTGCCGTCCGTGGAACCGTCGTCCACGACGATGATCTCGATCGGATGGGTGCTGCGCGCCAACGACTTCAGGGTGTTGGCGATGCACTCCTTCTCGTTGTACGCGGGCACGATCACGCTGACCGGGCGGGTGACGGGCGGTCCCCAGCTGAACCGGCGCCTGTTGCGTCGGCGGTGGTGCCTGCGGGCGAGGACCAGCATCATCCCGAAGCGGCCCATGACGGCGACGCCCACGACGGCGAGTCCGACCGCGAGGCCCGGTACGGTCCACTCGGCGACGGCGACCGCCGCGACGAGGGCCTTGCCCTCGTAGAGGGTGGTGCCGGTGGCGGTGTGGTGGGCGGTCTGGAGGCCGTCGCCCCCGGCTCCGGCGGCCCCCTGACCCCGCGGGCCGCCGGGTGCCTGCCCCCCGGGCTGCGCGCCCGCGTCCGCCTGTTGCTCCTCCGCGTCCGCCTGCTGCTCCTCGGCGTCCGCCTGCTGGATGGCGCCGCTGATGGTGGTGAAGGTGTAGCCCTTCGCCTTCATCTTCTCGATGTACGTGCCGAGCGCCGCGACCGTCTGCGAACGTTCGCCGCCCGCGTCGTGGAAGAGGACCGAGGCCCCCTCGTTCTTCGACGGCGTGGCCCACTCGATGATCTTCGAGACGCCGGGCCGTTTCCAGTCGTCGCTGTCGGTGTCGACGAAGACGCTGGTGTAGCCCTGCGCGCCGAGCTTCTTGTAGACGGGCCAGCTGTAGTTGTCGATGGCGTCCGTCTGCGAGGAGTACGGAGCCCGGAACAGCGTCGTCGTGATGCCCGCCGCGCCCGCCAGGGCGAGCTGCGTCTGTGCCATCTCCCGCTCGATCCGGGTGTCGCTCTGGTACGAGAGGTCGACGTGCGTGAAGGTGTGGATGCCGATCTCGTTGCCCTGGTCCACCAGGTCGTCCACGATGTCCGGGTAGCGCGAGACCATCGAGCCGACCACGAAGAACGTGCCCGGGACGTCGTTCTCCTCCAGGATCTTCAGGATCTGCGGCGTCCAGGTGGGGTTGGGGCCGTCGTCGAAGGTGAGCGCGATGGTCTTCTCCGGGACGGACCGGGTCTGCGCCTGCCCGTCCCTGAAGGACAGGATCGGCCCGCCGTCGATGACCTTGTCCGGGACCTTGCTGGAACTGGCGTTGCTGCGTACGCGCTCGTCGCCGCCGACCTCGGCGCGCAGATAGCCGTCGAGCAGCAGCACGCTGGTGAGCGCGAGGAGGATCAGCAGGGCGAGGACGACACGCGGCTTCTGCAGCGCGGCGGCCCGGCCGGCGGCCCGGGTCATCCGGGAGGGCGCGCGCCGGCGGCCGCGCGGGGGCGTCGTGGTAGCCATGGGTGTGGGTGCGTTCCGGTCAGTTGGCGGCCGCGGCGGCGGACGAGGCGGAGGCAGAGGGGACGGCGGCGGGGGCCGACGGGGCGGCGGTGGGGGCGGCGCCGTTCGGTACGCCGGAAGGGGCGGCGCCCGTCGGCAGACCCGAGGGCGGGGCGCCGGTGGGGCGCGCGGGCGGGCTGCCGGTGCCGCCCTGCGGCTGGAGTCCGCCGCCGGGGCCGGAGTTCTGGCCGCCGTTCGGGCCGCCGCCTCCGAAGGGCAGCAGCGAGGACGGGGTGAGCGAGGGGCCCCAGCCCATGAACGCCATGCCGAGCACGACCGCGTATCCGACGCAGACGGCGCCGAGGAGCAGGCCGATTCTGCGCAGCAGCCTGGCCCTGCGCCCGGAGGTGTCGACGAACACGGGACCGTCCGCGGACCCGTCGGACCCGGCGGACCCGTTGCCGCGTTTGCGGCGGCGGCCGCGCACGGTTGCGCGGGATTCGATGGCAGGCTCGGAATGCATTCCCCGGATATTAGGGAGCCTTTATGTGACCGAAACTCTGATTCTGTTGTGAGCCGGCCATGAGAAACGCCCGGTCCTGTCTTTTCCCTGAGAGAGTCACCGATCGCGGGACGGGCCGAGGGCCACCGAGAGGATGCCCAATGTCCGGGTATCACCGCCCTGTTGGCCCCAAAAATTCGTTGTGCCCCACCGGTTTCCCATGGATCGGCTGTCTTCGTGCGGCAGGGGTGTTCGTGAGACATTTCCCCTCCGGAAGCGCACTGTGTTTCCGGGTCGAGACAGACATCACGAGAGTGGAGCAAGCGCGATGAGGAATTTCCTGAAGCCGGCCGCCGGGCTCTTCTGCGTGATCGCCCTTGCCTGCGCGGGGTGTTCCTCGGGTACGGACGGATCCGGCGGCTCGTCGTCCACCAGCCGGGCGTCGGACGGCGCGTCGCCCTCCGCGAGCGCGCCGGTCACCGGGTACGCCCCGTACGTCAGCGCCACCACCGCCTCCGGCAACGACTCAGCCGGGTCGCCCTCGACGTACAACCTGGCGTTCGTCATCGCGGACGGCAGCTCCTGTACGCCGAAGTGGAACGGTACGACCGCGATCGGCGACTCCGCGGTGGTGTCCCGCATCTCGGCGCTGACCGAGTCCGGCGCCGCCGTGCGGGTCTCCTTCGGCGGGGCCTCCGGCAAGGAGCTGGCCTCGGCCTGTGACAGTGCCTCGGAGCTGGCCGACGCCTACGGGAAGGCGCTCGACGCCGCGGGGGCAACGCGGGCCGACTTCGACGTCGAGGGCGAGCAGTTGACCGACTCCGGCTCGGTCGCGCTGCGGTCGGAGGCGATCGCGCTGCTGCAGGAGGAGCGTGACGACCTGGAGGTCACCTTCACCCTGCCCGTCATGCCGTCCGGGCTCGACGAGGACGGGGTCGCGCTGCTGGAGTCCGCCAACGACCACGGGGTCGAGGTGTCCACGGTCAACATCATGACCATGAACTACGGCAGCACGTACGACGGGGACATGGGCGACTACGCGCAGACGTCGGCCGAGGCCGCCCACGACCAGGTGGAGGAGGTGTTCGGGCTGTCGGACGAGGGGGCGTGGCGGGGGCTCGCCCTCACGTCGATGCTCGGTGTCAACGACGTGGACAACGAGACGTTCTCGCTGTCGGACGCGGCGCAGGTCCGGTCTTTCGCGGAGGAGAAGGGGGTTGCGTGGGTGTCGATGTGGTCCACGTTCCGGGACCAGCCGTGTGACGGCGGCTCCGCCGCTGACGACGCGGCGACGGATTGCAGCGGGGTCGCCCAGACGGCGGGGGCGTTCGCGACGGCGCTCACGGGCTGACGCGCGGGGTCGCCGGACATCCGCGGCTCCGGTGCGCGCGGCCTGCGCAGTTCCCCGCGCCCCCTGAGCCCCCGGGTGCGGGCCCGCTGTGGCTGATCGCGCTGTTCCCCGCGCCCCTGAAAAGACACGGGTGCGGACCCGTCGTGGCTGAGCGCGCAGTTCCTCGCGCCCCTGAAAAGACGAGTCCGCCGTGGCTGAGCGCGCAGTTCCCCGCGCCCCTTGAAAGACGGGTCCGTCGTGGCTGGCCTGGGCTTTTAGGGGCGCGGGGAACTGCGCGGCCAGCCCCCACCGGGCCGCAGCCGAACCCGCACGACCAGCGGAGCTGCCGGCGGGGCTATCGGCGGCGGTGGACCAACCGCCCTCCGCACACCGTCGCCACGCACGACCCGTCCTCCGTGAAGACCGCCAGGTCGGCCCGGCCCCCGGCGACAATCGTCGCGGGGGGCCGGGCCGCCGCCAGCACCAGCAACCCGTTGCGCTCGGCGGCAGCCCTCAGCCCGGGCTCGGTCACAGACTCCGCCGGCACCGCCACCGCCCCGCGCGTCAGAACGGCATGCACCCGCTCCCGCGGCGTCGGCGCCCCCGGCAGCACCCCCTCGTGCACCAGCCCGGGCCCCAGCACCCCGGGCCACCGCCGCACCCGCGCAGCGGGGAACCGTTCCCGGAGTTCGGCCGAGGAGCCCGTCGCGGCGACCCGGTCCCCCTCCACGGCGACGGCCCCGCCGGGAACGGCGCCGGTGCCGTCCCAGGTGAGGCGCAGCTCGTCCGCGACGTGGATCGTCAGTGTCACGGCGTCAGTTGGACGCGAGCAGCTTCAGCTCGGGATGCGCGGTCCCGCCCTCGATCGCGGTCGACGAGATGTGCGACTGGACCCGCTCGTCGACGGGGTCGTTCGCCGGGTCGTCGTGCACGACGAGGTGCTCGTACGTCGTGGCCCGCTGCGCCGGCACCCGCCCCGCCTTGCGGATGAGGTCGATGATCTCCATCCGGTTCGACCGGTGCTTGGCACCCGCCGACGAGACGACGTTCTCCTCCAGCATGATCGAACCGAGGTCGTCCGCGCCGTAGTGCAGCGAGAGCTGGCCGACCTCCTTGCCGGTGGTCAGCCACGAGCCCTGGATGTGGGCGACGTTGTCCATGAAGAGCCGCGCGATGGCGATCATGCGCAGGTACTCGAAGAGCGTGGCCTGCGTACGACCCTTGAGGTGGTTGTTCTCGGGCTGGTACGTGTACGGGATGAAGGCGCGGAAGCCGCCCGTCCGGTCCTGCACGTCACGGATCATCCGCAGGTGCTCGATGCGCTCGGCGTTGGTCTCGCCGGTGCCCATGAGCATGGTGGACGTGGACTCCACGCCCAGGTTGTGCGCGGTCTCCATGATCTCCAGCCACCGCTCGCCGCTCTCCTTCAGCGGGGCGATGGCCTTGCGGGGCCGCGCGGGCAGCAGCTCGGCGCCGGCGCCGGCGAAGGAGTCGAGCCCGGCCGCGTGGATGCGCGTGATGGCCTCCTCCACGCTCACCTTGGAGATGCGGGCCATGTGCTCGACCTCGCTCGCCCCCAGGCTGTGGATGACGAGCTGCGGGTACGCCGCCTTGATCGCGGCGAAGTGCTCCTCGTAGTACTCCACGCCGAAGTCGGGGTGGTGGCCGCCCTGGAACATGATCTGCGTGCCGCCCAGCTCGACGGTCTCCGCGCACCGGCGCAGGATGTCGTCCAGGTCGCGCGTCCAGCCCTTGGCGGTGTCCTTCGGCGGGGCGTAGAACGCGCAGAACTTGCACGCCGTGACGCAGACGTTCGTGTAGTTGATGTTCCGCTCGATGATGTACGTCGCGATGTGCTCCGTACCGGCGTACCGGCGGCGGCGCACGGCGTCCGCGGCGGCGCCCAGCGCGTGCAGCGGGGCGTCGCGGTAGAGGTCGAGCGCCTCTTCGGGGGTGATCCGCCCACCCTCGGCGGCACGGTCGAGGACGGACTGGAGGTCGGCCTTCTCGGTCACCGGAGCGGTCCCTTTCATGGGGGTGTGGACAGACTGATCCAGCGTACGCCAGCCGTTCCCCGCCCCCGACGTCAGGCCGCGTAGGCCCCGATGAGCAGCCCCGTGAAGGCTCCGGCGATCAGGAACGGGCCGAAGGGGATGGACGTTTTGCGCCCGGCCCGGCGGGCGACGACCAGGGCCATCCCGTACAACCCGCCGAACAGGAACCCCGCGAAGGTGCCTAGCAGCACGGTCCCCCAGCCGTACCAGCCGAGGACCGCGCCGAGACCGAGGGCGAGTTTCACGTCCCCGAAGCCCATGCCGGTGGGGTTGACGAGGAAGAGGACGAAGTAGCCGGCGCCGAGGGCCAGGGCCCCGTACAGCGCGGTCGGCCAGTTCCCGGCGTGCTCGGGGGCCACCGCGGCGCCCGCGAGCAGGGCCAGCGCGGCGCCCGCCAGGGGCAGCGTCAGCACGTCCGGCAGGCGCTGCACCCGGAAGTCCACGACGGCCAGGAGTACGCCGAGGGGCGCGAGCAGCAGCCAGACCGCCAGCTCGGGCCGGGTCCCGGTCGCCGCGGCGAGGGCTCCGCAGACGAGGGCGGTGGTGACGGACACGAGGGGGCTGCTCGGGCCGTACGCACGCCCGCCGCCGCAGTCGGGGCAGCGCGCCGGGCCGATCCAGCCACCGCCCCGGCCGCCGATGAGGTGCCCTTCCGGACACCGGGTCGCCCACGGCTCCTCGGGGGCCACCGAGAAGCGGTACGCGGCGCGCGGCACGAACAGACCGGCGACGCCGCCCCACAGGGCGGCGCCGGCGATCAGCAGCAGGTCGTACATCTGGAGGCCGCTCATCGGCGGTTCATCCCACGGCGGCGACGCCGCTGCGCCAGGTCGGCAGCAGTTCGTCGAGGAGTGCCTCGGTCCGCGGCGGCAGCCCGCGCGCCCCGCTGCGCGAGACCAGGTCGGCCGCGAGTCGCTTCAGCCGGTCGCTGTCGCCGGTCGCGTGCGTGGCGCGCAGCAGCTCGTGCCACAGCCGCTCGTCGCCGGGCGCGGAGCCCAGCGCCGCGTCGAGCGCCTCGATCGCCTTCTCCGCGCGGTTCTTCTCCAGGTGGAACGCGGAGAGGGCGAGCCCGATGTCCGCGACCAGCAGCGGGAGCTGGGCGTCGATGATCTCGTGGGTCAGCCAGCCGTAGCGCCCGGCGGGCCGCTCGGCGAGCAGCGGCCCCCGGACCAGGACCAGCGCGTCGGTCAGCAGACGCCCGCGCACCGCACGGCTGTCGGTGCCACGGCCCTGGGTCGCCTCGTGGTACAGCGACCGCAGTACGTCCAGGTCGGACACGACGGACTTGGCGAGCTTGAGCCGCCCGGTCGCGTCGGCGGCGAGCCGCGGCGTGCCGTCCGGGTCGCTGCCGAGCCAGCCGCGCAGCCGCTCGACGAGTGCGTCCCGCACGTCGTCCGTGACCCCGCGCGGCCACAGCGCGGAGGACAGCACCCGGGGATGCACCCCTTCGCGGTGCAGGAGCAGCAGGGCCAGCGCCTCGTGCAGCAGCGGGCTGCGCTCCCCGTCCGGCGTCTCCAGCCCGATGATCTCGTACGGGCCGACGAGCCGCGCGTACACCGCGGGACGCCCCTGCTCGCTGATGTCGACGAGGAACGGCGGTGTGGTGGTGGGCCGGTCGTCGTCGCGCTCGGGATCGGCGTCGGTGAACAGCTCGACGACGGCGCGCTGCTGGGACACGGGGAGGAGCTGCGCGTCGAGTTCGAGGCCGAGGAGCGGCGCGAGGAGCTTGCCCTCGCTGGTGATCTCCATCTCCCAGGCGGCGCCTGGCAGGTCGCCCGAGTCGGTGCCGACGAGGTAGCCGATGCCCAGCCGGCCGGCGTCCGCGGCGAGTTCGGCGAGCTTGACGGCGTCCTCGGCGGACGGCTCGGCGGCCAGCAGCACCAGGTGCGGGGCCCAACGGGTGTGCTGGGCCGGGCCCGTGCGCCCGGTGAGGACCGAGTCCTGGCCGGCCGCGCCGAGCGCGCCGCGCCGCTGCCGCGTCTCCGCCTCCATGGTCTCGACGAGCGCCTCGATGTCGTCGAGGTGGCGCAGCCGGTTGGGTGCGAGCGGCGTCAGGTCCTCGCCGAAGCCGACGAGGGTGATGGTCATGCGGTCGGACCAGCCGTTGGTGGCCAGCTCGGCGGCCACCGAGGCGAACACACCGGCCCGGTCCTGCTCGCGGCCGCTCAGCGAGACGATGCCGGGCACGGACTCCAGGTTGAGCAGCAGCCGCGAGTCGTCCATCGTGCCGAGACTGACGAGACCGGGGTACGGGGCTGCCGTGTCCACGTCCTCGTACCGCTCGGCGTCGGCGCGGGCCAGCATCCAGAACGTCTGGTCCTGCCCGAGCTGCCACGGCGTGGGCGGCCTGCCGGCGGGCTGGGCGAGCTGGAGGTGCAGGTCGCCGTTGCCGCTCAGCCAGGCCGCGTACACGGTCGGCAGCGGACGGGACTCGCCCGCGAGCGACGCGGCGAGCCCGCGCAGCGAACGGTCCAGCAGGCGTACGCCCTCGGGATCGGCCCCCGCCAGCAGCGCGTCCTGCGCGTCGGCGGCGGCGCCGGTGGGCGTCGGCGGCTCCATGCCGCGGCGCCCGCCGACGGCACCGAGCGCGGACTGCCACAGCGCCTGGCGGCGACGCCGGCCGAGGGCGCCGAGGAGGCCGGCGGCGAGGAGGGGCGCGCCGAGGAGGGCCTCGGGCAGCCCGAACCCGCTGCCTTCACCGGCCGGGGGCGCGGCATGCTCCTGCCCGCCCTGCCCCTGCTGCCCGGACTGATCGTGCCCCTGCCCCTGTCCGGGGCCGGGCCGCTGCTCGGGGAGGCTGATGTGGGCGGTGTCGCGATCCAGCGTGCCGGACCCGCCGCCCTGCCGGTCGCCGCCCTGCTGGTGCGCGCCGCCGGTCCTGGCGTAGTCGGAGATCTGCCGCTGGACCTCCGGGGAGACCTTCGGGGCCTCGTCGGGCATCTCGACCAGTTCGCCGCCGCGGGCGTCGCCGGGCATCTCCATGATCCAGCCGGGCCGGATGAGGCTGGCCTCGGAGAGCTTCGAACCGTCGGGCTGCGTACGGTCCTTGTTGAGCTGGTAGATCTCCTTGTACCGGCGCCCGTCACCGAGGTGGCGCTCCGCGACCTCCCAGAGCGAGTCGTGGTGGCGGCCCTCCGGAGGCTGGATCCGGTAGAACTTCGTGTCCCCCTCGGACGCCCGGGCGCCGCTGCCGCCCTCCGCGTGCGCGGCGGCGCCGGCGGCCTGCTCGGCCAGCGCGGCGGCGCTCGCGGCGGCCTGCTCCCGCTGCTGTCCCAGCAGCCCGCCCGGGGTCTGCTGGGCCGCCGCGGCGGCGGCCGGCCGCTGGTTCCCCTCCAGCTGCCGGCCGAGCTGCGACAGCCCCGGTGTGAAGCTCGCCGCGGTCGCGCCGACCAGCAGCAGCGCGGCGACGAGCTGGCGCGCGAGCAGCTGGCTCGGGCCGGCGCCGGGCACCCGGTTCGGCAGTCCGACACCGGACAGCGCGGCCTTCACCTCGACGAGCACGCAGGCGGTGAACTGGGCCCAGGCGAACCAGACGACCACGGTCAGCACGTTGATGAACGTGTCGACGGTGATCTCCTGCTGGAGCCACTCCACCTTCGGCGCCCCGGAGGGCAGCGGCCAGCCCATCTGGGTGGCGAGCACCCCGGGCACGCCGACGAGCAGCACGAGGAGGGCGACGAGGGCGAGGAACGCCTTGACGAAGTCCCCCGCCGTGCGGCGGCGCCCCGGCAGGGGCTGCGGCGTCCGGTTCCTCGGACCCGGCGAGCCCGGCGACCCGGACGAGCCGGGCGGGCCTCCCGGCGAGTTGGAAGTGGTACGTCGCGCCATGGCGGATGTCCTGAAGTCGTGTGTGGAGGGAGATACGGGGAGAGAGTGGGGGTGTACAGAGCCTACTGAGATCCTATTGAGACTGTCGAAGGGCCAGCAGGGGCGAGTCCGTCGCCACACGCCCACTTCGGCACCGCCTGTCCGCTAAGCCGCGGTTGTCCGCCCTGACCCGGACACCACCACCGTTACCGTTACCGCCACCGCCATCGCGGAGAACCACGGAGAGGATCCGACATGGGAAAGCCCGACCTCGCACTGCCGCTCAGCGATCTCGAGGACTACGGCTCCCGGTTGCGGGACATCAAGTCGCGGATGAACCACACCAAGAAACTCTTCGAGTCCTACCGGGACGACATCGGTGACGGTGGTGTCTACGACAAGCTGGAGGACTTCGAGTCCAACTGGGAGGACGGCCGCGAGGACATCAACCAGCAGCTGGACGCCCTGGCCCAGATGTCCGAGGCGATCGTCCGCGAGTTCAAGAAGCTCGACGACGACCTGGCGAAGCAGGTGTCCGAGGGCGTCAAGTCCGAGGACAAGGGCGGCAAGTAGCCGCCTCGTCCCGCACGGGGCGGACGTCCGGCCCAGGCGCCTCAGCCGACCTCGTTCTCCGCCACCGCCCGGCCCCGGACCGTCACGTCGCCGCCGTAGAACAGGCCGGTGAAGACCGGGGAGTAGGTGAGCTGGACCTCCACCTCGACCTGGTCGGCGTCGGCGGCGACGCAGTTCGTGGCGGCCGTGTCGGCATTGGTCATGCCCATCTCCTGGGCGAAGGCTTTCACCCGGGCGCCGCAGTTCTCGAAGAGGATCGGGGCCCCGCCGTCCTCGTTCTGGTACAGCTCTTCGAGGTCCACGTCCTGGGCGGCGTACCGGGCGGCCTGTTCGGCGATGTCGGCGGCGCGTTCACGCTTGGAGATGGACAGGCCGCCGTCGATGACGAAGGCCGACAGGGACAGGAACACCAGCGCGAAGATGATCACCGCGCCCGCGCCGGAGCCCCGGTCGCCGAGGCGGTCGCGCCGCACGGCCACCCAGCCCCGCAGGCCGTCGCGCGAGCCACCGCGCAGGCCGTCGCGCGGGGTGCCCCTCTCACGTCCCACGGCGTCCGCCGCGTCTGCCGTCACGTCGTCACGCCTTCCTCTTGAAGGGGTCCAGCGGGGACGTGAACGACGCCGTCAGGCGGGTCGGTACGTCCAGGCCGAGCATCGCCAGGCCCCGCACCTCACAGCTGACCTCCACGGTGAAGAGGTCGGCGTCCTCGAAGCCGGCGCTGGTCTTGTTCACCGACACCGGCCCGGCGCAGACGTCCCCCAGGTCGGCGTCCGCCGCCTTCTGGGCCTCCGCCATCGCCGAGCCCTCGTCCCGCTGGAGCGAACCGGAGCGGGCCGCGTCGCGGGCGGCCCCGTCGATCGCCCCGCGTCCGTCCACCAGTTGCCCGAAGGCCACCAGCACCAGGATGAAGAGGATCATCACCGGGGCGAGGATCACCACCTCGACCGTGGACAGTCCCCGGTCAGCGGCCGCGCGCACGGCCTCACGTACACCTGGGCGCATCTAGTTCTCGCCCTCCTCGACGAACCGCTCCACCGGCCCCACCGACTGCGCGTGCACGGTCAGGTCGAAGCCCGGGAAGACCGACGGCACCTTCGCCGTGATCTCCACACCGACCGTGTTCTGGTCCGGCTGGAGCAGCTTCACGTCAGGGCCGAGCACCAACTGCGGTCCCAGCTGGGCGATGTAGCTGTCCACGACGTCCCGCGCCTCGCCGCGCCACGCGCCCGGCGACGCGTCGGCCGTGGCACGGGCCTTGCGGGCGCCCGCCTGGGCCGCCGCCTGGGCCACGTGGTCGGCGAAGAAGTACAGCGCGAACTGCACCGTCGCGAAGATCATGAAGAAGAGGACGGGCGTCAGCAGCACGAACTCGATCGCGGTCATGCCGGAGTCGCCGCGGGCGGAGGCGGCCTCCACCCTGCGGCGTACCCAGCGTCGTACGCTCACGCTCACCTGCGACCCCGTATGCGAGAGAGAAGGAATTGCGGCGTGATCAGCAGGTGCTGCCCGCGTCCGCGCCCTTGATGCAGTCGCCGACCTTGTTGGCGCCGTCGCTGAGCGCGGCGTTGATGATCGCGGCGACCACGCCGACGATCGCCACGACGACCGCCGAGATGATGACCCACTCCACCGCGGACGCACCGCGGTCGAGTTCGCCGGAGCGGGCGCGCTGCACCCGGCCCTGGAGGAAGGTGATCAGGAAGTCCACCCCCGGGATCCCGGTGCTGTAGTTCCGTCCGTTCATGGTGAGTTGTCCTCTCAAGACAGTTCGGGGCAGTGCAACAGCGGTTGTGGGTTGGCGGATTCAGACCTGGAACACGCGCATCGCCGCCGGGAAGATCAGGAAGACCAGGAACCCGGCGCAGAGCAGCAGCTGCGCCACGAGCATCGACTGCGACTTCTCACCGGCGCTGCCCTCGATCTCGGCGAGTTCGCGGTGCCGCATCGTCTCGGCGCGCGAGGCGAGCGACTCGCGCACCTTCGCGCCGTCGTCCGCGACGAGGGCCAGTGAGGCCGACAGGTCCTTGAGCTCCTCCACCCCGATCTCCTCCCCCAGCGAACCGAGGGCCTGCCACTGGCTGATGCCGGTGATCCGGGCGTCCGCGAGCGCGTTGCGGATGCGCTGTGTGGCCCAGCCGTCGGAGACCTCGGCGGCGGCCATCAGGGCCTCCGGGAGACCGCGGCCGCCCGCCAGGCTCATCGACACGAGGTCCAGGTACGCGCCGATCACGCGCCGCAGGTCGCGCCGCTTCTCGGCCGCGTCCCGCCGCACCTCCAGGTCGGGCAGGAAGAAGAAGACGAGCGCGCAGAGCAGGGCGAGCCAGACCGGGATGGCGGGGCTGTCGCCGAAGCCGAGCGTCCACACGACGGCGAACAGGAACGGCCCGAAGAACAGGCCCGCGGCGCCCAGCAGCGCCTTCGTCGCGAGGAAGTTCTCCCAGCTCCGGTCGAGCACCGACAGGTCCGCCCGCAGCGAGTGCTGCTCCCAGCCCTGCTGCAGGTAGAACTCGGCGACGCGCCGGCCCACCCGGGCCCGTACGCCGCCGAGCCGTCCCCCGGGGTCGCTGTCGGAGGTGCGGTGCGCGGACTCGTACGCCGCTCCCCGTGCCCTCATCGCGTCGATGCGCGCGACCTGGGCGACGGCGCTGCGGCTGGTCGGCATCAGGGCCCGGACCAGGGCGTAGACGCCGAGGCCCAGTACGGCACCGACCAGGACGGGCAGGGTCAGGGTGGAGTTCATCGGCGTACCCCCTCCTCCGGCGACGACTGCGGGTGGGACGGTGCCGGGGACTGGGCGGCCGACGGCGTACGCGGCCGGACGAACCGGACCGACGACTCGTCCCGCACCAGGAACCGCTCCGGCGTCTCGATGGTCGACAGCTTCCGCAGCCACCAGAAGCCGAGCGCGAACAGACCGCAGACACACGCGAGTACGAGCTGTCCGACGGCCGTCCCGTACGGCTCGACGAACTCGCGGTTGAAGATGGACAGGCCCAGCACGAAGGCGATCGACACGGCGACGACGATCTGCACCGAGCGCCGGGTCGAGGCCCGCTGGGCCATCACGCGCTGGCGCATGTCGACCTCCTCGCGCGCCGACTTGGCGAGCGCGCCGAGGACCTGGCGCAGACCCGGGCCGCGCAGGCGGGCGTTGAGGATCAGCGCGGCCACGATGATGTCGGCGGACGCGTCGTCGATCTCGTCGGCGAGCTGCTGCAGGGCGTCGGGCAGCGGCGTACGCGAGCGCAGCCGGTCCACGAGGGCGTCGAGGTGCGGGCGCAGGACGGGCGCCGCGGCGCGTGCGGAGGCGGGGATGGCCTGTTCCAGGCCGACCGCGCCCGCGATGGTGTCGCGCAGCGACTCCGTCCAGGAGGCGAGGGCCTCCACGCGGCGCATGGCGGCCTTCTCCTCGGAGGCGCCGCCGAAGAGCTTGTCCCAGAAGAAGACGAGGACGGCGGTCGCGAGGCCGGCGACGGCCCACCGGGTGAGCAGCAGGACGACGATGCCGGCGCCCGCGGCGATGGACCCGCGCTGCCCCGCGAACCGTGCGAGCTCGGAGGCGCGTGCGCTCGCCTTCTGCTTCTCGTGCTCGGGCTTGGCGGGCAGTCCGCGGACCGCGACGGCGAGCAGGGCGAGGCCGCCGCCCACCGCGACGCCGCACGCGAGCGCGTACAGGACCGTCGTGGAGAACAGTCCGCCCATGGAGCCGAGCGAGTCGAGAGCGGCGAGGGTCACGGTCGGCGCGGCCGTGATCGGATCACTCGTGCTCGGTGCGGCCATGATCAGGTCACCCCCAGTTCCCGCCGGGCAGGCGATAGCCGTGCTGGATCAGGTCTTCGAGGCAGGCGAGGGGCGCGTGCGGCACGACGCGGCCGTCCGGTGCCTCGGCGAACACCTCGCTGGACAGGACGCGTCCGTCGACGCCGTTGACCTCGCGGATGGAGGTGACCATGCGCTGGAGCCGGCCGCCCGTCTGGTAGTCGTTGCGCCGCTGGATGAAGACGACGAAGTTGACCGCGCCCGCGACGAGCATCTGGCTGGCCTCGATGGGCAGGCGCTCGGTCGCCTGGAGCGCGTACGTGGAGATGCGGTTGAACACCTCGCTGGAGCTGTTGGCGTGGATCGTGGACAGTGAGCCGTCGTTGCCCTGCGACATCGCGTTCAGCATGGTCACGATCTCGTCGCCGAGGACCTCGCCGACGATGACGCGCGAGGGGTTCATACGCAGCGACCGGCGGACCAGTTCCGCCATCGAGATGGTGCCCTGGCCCTCGGAGTTGGGCAGCCGCTCCTCGAACGCCACGACGTTCGGGTGCAGGTCGGCGAAGGTGTCGAGCCCCAGTTCCAGGGCGCGTTCGACGGTGATGAGTCGTTCGTGCGGCGGTATCTCGTTGGCGAGGGCGCGCAGCAGCGTCGTCTTGCCGGCGTTGGTGGCGCCCGCGATCATGATGTTCTTGCGGGCCCGGACCGCGCAGGCCAGGAAGTGCCCGACCTCGGGGGTGAGCGTTCCGTTGCCGACGAGGTCCGACATGAAGACCTTGCCCATGCGCGCGCGGCGGATGGACAGCGCGGGCCTGCGCGTCACGTCCATGACGGCGGACAGGCGCGAACCGTCCGGCAGCCGCAGGTCGAGCTGGGGGTTCGCGGAGTCGAAGGGCCGGGAGGACAGGCCCGAGTAGGCGCCGAGGATCTGGATCAGCTCGATGAGCTCCTCGTCGGTCTCGGCGACGGGATCGCCCCTGACCTCCTCGCCGTTGGCGTAGCCGACGAAGACCTGGTCGTACCCGTTGATGTCGATGTTCTCGACCTCGGGGTCGTCGAGCAGCGGCTGGAGCCGGCCGACGCCGAAGAGCGCGGCGTGCACGGCGGCCGCGTACTGCTCCTCGGTCTCGGCGTCCAGCGGCGTACGCCCGGAGTTGATCTCCGTACGGGCGTGGTCCTCCAGGATCTGGGCGATGACGGCGCGCGCGTACTGCCGCTCGTCCTCGTTGGACATCGGCGTGACGCCGGAGACCTGGTCGAGGCGGCGCTGCTCGGCGATCCGGTCACCGGCCTCCTGCCGGAACCGCTTGACCAGCTGGTGGTCGACAGCGGTCATCGGCCGCCCCCGGCTGTCCCGCGCCCGTACGTCGCCGCGGTCATCGGCCGGCTCCGGCGGGGCGCTGCCCGTTCGGACCGCCGGCCGGTACGGACCAGGCCGCGCCGAACTGCTGGTAGAGGTCCGAGGTGACCTTGCGCGCCGAGCGGATGAGCAGCGACTTGTCGAGCCGTCCGCGCTTGCGGCCGGCCAACTGGTCGGCGCCCGAGGGGTCTTGGGCGACCGTGCCGACGACGCGGGCGCCGGTCTGCGCGGCCAGCAGCATGTCGTTGACCTGGTGGACGATCTTCCCGGAGTCGCCCGGGTCGGTGATGAGGACGACGCCTATGAGGGGCGTGCCCAGCGCCGCCGCACCCCGCGGTCCGCCGTGCAACTTGGCGGTGAGCGCGGCGGCCCGGTCCCGGACGCGTGCGATGGCCTCCGGCTCGGTGCGCGCGACCAGCAGGACGAGCGCGGCCTGGGAGAACATCTCGACGGCGGGGGTGTCCCCGCTGATCCGGCCGCAGTCCGCCATGACGTCGGCGGGCGCGTGCTCGGAGTCGGCGAGCTGTGCGAAGGCCCGGCCGAGGGTGGGCCACAGACCGGCCAGCCCGGCCGCCTGCTCGGCGCTCCCGAGCCCGACGAGCACGTCGAGGCCGCCGCTCAACGGCTGTACGTGGTCCCAGATCTGGTCCGGCACGAGGCCGCGGCGGGCCGTGGCGGCGATGGAGAGCATGCCGGTGTTGGGGTTCAGCGGTCCGCCGTGGGCGGCGGCGCTGCGGTACACGAGGTCGCCGCCGGCCGGGTCGGTCTCGGCGAGCAGCACGCGGCGCGGCCAGACGGCGGCGAGCGCGACGGCCGTCGTGGTGACGCCCGGGGAGCCTTTGTCCGCGGCGATGGCGATGAGGGCCATGGTGTGTGTGACTCTCCGCCGCTAGTTGCCGGGGACCTTGACGAGGGCGACCTGGTTCGCCGCGGCGGCGCGGGCCAGCGCGGCGGCATCGCTCTCGTCGACGGTCACGGTGACGCGCTTGTTGGTGCTGCTGATGGTGCTGTCGCTCCTGGTACCCGGCGCGGTGGTGACGCGGGCGTCGTCGACGAGGGGCGCGCCGGCGCTGCCCGCGGAACCGGTGGAGCCGGAGCCCGCCTCGTCGTCCGAGTTCGCGCTCGACGAGCCGGTGTTGCCGACCTGGTAGGCGGCCACGAGGTCGCCGACGGCGAGGCCCTCGGGGTACTGGCCCTCCTTGAGGGAGAGGCCGACGACGGCCTTGCCGGCCGGGAGGGTGCTCTGGGCGCCGAACATCTCGCCGATGACGAGGGTGCCCTTGTAGATCGTGGACTTGGCCTTGAGCTTCTTCAGGGCGTCGAGCTGGGTCCATCTGATGTAGTTGACCCCGGCGTCGTCGGCGACCAGGACCGAGTCCACCTTGTCGCCGACGGACTCACCGGCCTGGATGTCACCGGTCACCTTGATGACCTCGATACGGTCGCCGGCGCGCAGCACGAGCATGGTCGCCCCGAGCGCGCCCACGAGGATCAGCAGCACCGCGAGCGCGGCCAGTGCCGGTTTGCGCTCGCGAGGCGGCGAGGGAAGTCGCTCCCCCATCGTCGGCTGAACCGGCGCGGAGGAACGGTTGCTGCCCGCCCCCGTACGCTCTTGGATCTTCACGCGACCGCTCCCCGTACACCCAAGAAGGTTGTTGTCGTTCAGGACACTTGACGCACTTCGGCCACTTCGCCCTCACCGGGCGTGCCGCCCGACCTGGCCGACCTGGTCGGACACCCGGCGATCAGCCATGGCCGGAAGGAATGTCAAGTCATCGCACCGTATCAGCAGCACATAAGGCCCTCAAGGCGCGTCCGTGGCCTCGGACATCACATGCCCCGACGTTATCCACGCGCAACGCGGGTCGTTCGGTTCCCGCCGGAAGAAGGGGCTGCGTACGGGGCTGCCGATGTGCGACAGCGAATCAGGGTGCCGGGCGGGGACGCGTACCGGTCACGCTGTGTCCATCACTCCTGCACCGGTCGCTCACAGGGTTCCCTGTGGGGGCGGGCCACTTCGCAGCTGACCGAGGGACGTCCGCCGGGGAAACAGCCGAAGAGGTGAAGCCGGCGATCCCGATGACGGCTTCCGCGCCCGGCGCGACGGATGCGGCCGCCGCAACCGGCTGTCAGTCGTCATCGCGTTCCGGTCGGCGGCACGCAGCACCCTTTCGCTACTGCAGAACGATCCGGTGCGGATGAGCCCAGTCCGACGGACATACGAAGACCAGGAGGGAGCCTCCTCGCCCCACCACGATCCGGGTGGGGGTGTTCGCCTCGGTGTCGGCCACCTCACGGTCCTCCAGAGGGACCCAGCTTCGAGTTCCCCTGTCCCATTCCCTGCTGTCCATGGTGAGGAGGAGCTTCATCTCCTGTCCGCACTCGCACCGCACTTCCTGCGGGCCGGTGACGTGCCATGAGGCGAAACCGCCGACCTTCCATCCGGGTGGGATCGACAGGTCGAACTGGTAACTCACCGCGTTCTCGTCCTCCCAGTCCTGCCATTCGTCGAGCCGCGCCCGGACAGGAAACGGCAGAAGCCCGCCGTATTGGTGCTCAGCCACCTCTTCAGGATGAAGCACACAGGGATCCGGGACGTAGTCGTCGCGACCCACGACCTCCGGTTCGGGCTGCTCCGCCAGCACCTCCGTGACGTCCGCGACCGTGCGCCGGAACAACTGGACATCCACGTTCCGGTCCTCGCCGTGCGCGTTGAACGGACACCAGAGAACCTGCAGGAGATCCGCCTCGCCCGGCAGGCCGAGGCCCGGCACGTCTCGGGCGTAGAGCTGGGCGACCGGCAGCAGGGGAATGGGATCGGTGTCGCCGAGCCCCGGAGCGTGCCGGCCCCGGCGGAGCGTGTCGAGGATCTGCAGTTCTTCCTCGGTCGGCCCGGCCGGCTGCCCGGGAGCCGGTTTTCGGCTCCACGCCTCGGCGAGGATCCTCCTGCGCAGGCGTACATCACCGACACGGTCCCCGAAGCGTCGTTTGTGCGGCACCGTGCAGGTGGGCCACGGTTCGTCGGCGGGCCACAGCAGGGGCCCGCCGACCGAACTCCCTTCCCTGAGGGGCGTACCCGGGCGCGGGTGCAGCCGTGTCCCGGTGCCGCGGTACTCGGACAGCTCGGGGATGACTGCCTCGATGTCCAGGGGACGTTCCGGCGTCGTGCGGGTCATGCTCCTCCTCCGGTCCGGTCGTGGCAGCGTAACCAACGGGCGCGAGCCCGCAAGGCGCCGCCGCCGGGCACCACGACGTCACGGCGTGCGTACGCCGGAGGCGGGATTGTCGAGGAAACCACTGAGTGAGAACCCTCTGTTGCCGAAGGCGGAGAACTCCAGCCGGATCGGTATCGGATTCGTACCCGCGTAGATCGGTGTCACGTTGTACTGGACGATCTCGCCATTGCGCGCGGCATCGGCAACGGGCTTCTCGAACATCTCGTACATGTGCGGGTGATTCGTGGGATTCTGGGTCAGGGTCACGAGATTGTGAGGCGCGTTCGGTCCCTTCCCCGCTCCTCCGAGAGTGTTGGCCAGCAGATGTCCTCGCGCTTCGTTGA
The DNA here is from genome assembly GCF_042889045.1 of Streptomyces sp. NPDC002701. NCBI lineage: Bacteria > Bacillati > Actinomycetota > Actinomycetes > Kitasatosporales > Streptomycetaceae > Streptomyces > Streptomyces sp. NPDC002701. The sequence goes on along the minus strand of NZ_JBIAQL010000019.1, from coordinate 71,568 downwards.
ACAGCGTCCCCTGGCCTCGCCACCCCTTGGTCCACATGCTTCCCGCCTCCGAGCCCTGTTGGATGACCATCTCCCGGCGGATGCTCGCGGAGATCCCGGTGGGACGTCCGAGGTGGTCCGTACGTCCGTATCTGACACTGCCGCCCCAGCCGTAGCGATCGGGCCGGTTGGCGTAGCGCGGCGCCAGGCCCAGCGGGTCATATCCCTGCAGCGGGTTGGCCACGTAGGCGAAGGGGTTGGGGGCCGGCTCCAGTCCCAGGGGGTCGGGGCTGGCATAGCGGGCGGTCTCCGGGTCGTAATGACGCTGGTGGTTGTAGTGCAGCCCCGTCTCGGGGTCGAAGTACTGGCCGGGAAAACGCAGCGGCGTGTACGCCTCGGCATCCCGGTTCCAGGCCGTGGCACCCCACAGCGTGGCACGAGCGCGCCAGGCGACGTCGCCCTGCTCGTCGATGAGTTCGGTCGGCGTTCCGACGAGGTCGGTGACGATAGAGAAGAAGCGGGAGTCGACGTCGCCCTGATCCAGTGAATCGATTCTCCGGTCGGTCTGGGCGACGGGATGAAGACCGTCGTAGTCCCAGGTGGTCGCGATGGGGAGGGGCAGGTCGGGCCCGGTCGCGATCTGTTCCACCAGGGCCGAACCGTCCCAGGTGAAGCGGATCTCCTCGGCCACCGTCGTACCGTCCGGAGCCAGTCGCTGCTTGACCGTTCGCCGGCCGAACGGGTCGTAACGGTAGCGCCACACCGTGCCGTCGGGTGTCGTCACGGAGGTGAGGCGATCCTCCGCGTCCCAGGTGTAACGCCAGACATCAGCCTTCCGGGAGATCCTGGCCTTGCGGCGTAGGACGATGCGCCCCGCGGCGTCATGGACATAGTCCATGACGCCGGCACGGACGAGTCTGTTGCCCTCGTAGGCGCGCTCGCCCTGCGCCTCCGCCCCCGGGTGCCGGTCCGGCCAGGCAGCCCGCGTCTGGTTGCCGGCGGCGTCGTAGGCGTAGTTCTCGTTCCAGTCACGGGCCCGCACGGCGGTCACCCGGCCCGCCCGGTCCAGCTCGAACCGACGCGGGCCGCTCCGCTGGTCGTCGACACCGGTGAGATGGCCGTCACCACGGTAGCGATAGGCCCGGCGCAGCAGTGTTCCCGCGGGAGTGGTCACCGCCTGCTCCGCCACCCGGCCTTCCGGGTCCAGGAGGCGGCTGAACGTGAGTCCTCTGTCGGGGAATCTCCTGGAGGTCTCGCGTCCCGCTGCGTCATGGGAGAAGACGAGAGCGCGCCCCGCACAGTCCATACGTGACAGCCGCCCCGCGGCGTCGTATGCGAAGGTCGTGACCGCACCGGCCGGCGTCACGCGTCGGGCGGGGCGGCCCGTCCGGTCGTACGTACGCGACAGAGCCCGCCCGTCGACGCGCTCGGAGATCATGCGGCCGAGTTCGTCCCGCCGGTACTCCACTTCGCAGGAGGGTCCTGTCATGCGCAACAGGCGGCCCATCACGTCGCGTTCGTAGTGCGTCGTGTTCCCGTCGACGTCCTTCGCGGTGAGCCAGTCGAGCGAGTCGTACGTGTAGGTGACCCGTTGACCGACCGCGTTGACGCGTGCCGAGAGTCGGCCTGTCGGATCGTGTTCGTACTCCACGCGGCGTCCGTCGAAGTCGACCTCGGCCGTCAGTTGTCCCGCCAAGTCGTACTCGTACCGCCACGTCAGTCCCTGGGGGTTGACGACCTTCGTCAACTGCAGCGCCGCGTTGTGCTCGAACTCGTACCGGGATCCGTCCGGCCGGACCTCGGCGGCAAGCATGTCGAAGTGCGTGTACGCGTAGCGGGTGACGCGGCCCTCCACGTCGGTGTGGCTGAGACAGTTTCCCTCGCCGTCGTACGTCCACGTCTCCTCGGCACCCGCCGGACCCACCCGGCGCCGGAGTTGTCCCTCCACGGTCCACCAGAGCCTGGTCTCGGCGGCGACAGGGTCGAGCACCGCGCTCATACGCCCGAACGCGTCGTACCGGTAGCGGGTCGTCGCGCCCGTCGGATCCACCGTCTCCACCGGAAGACCCGCCGGATCGTTCCGGACACGGAGACTGTTTCCCGAGGGATCCGTCGCCGATATCAGGTGGCCGGAATCGTCGTACGCGAAGGTCGTCGTGGCACCCGACTCGTCCGTCACCGACAGGTGATTCCCCCGGTCGTCATAGGTGTGCCGGACGGTCGATCCGTCCTCCTGCACGAGAGTGATGGGGAGATTCAGCTCGTTGTACTCGACAGAGGTCTCATAGCCGTCGGGGCGCACGACCCGCACGGGCAGGCCGTAAGCGTTGTTGTCGATCCGCAGAGTGTTCCCCAACGCGTCCGTCCGAGCGGTCACATGGTGATGCCGGTCGTATTCGGTACGCGTCACCGACCCGTTGGGGGAAACCTCCGCAACGACCTGGTAGGCGTCGTTGATGATGTGCTTGGAAACCTGTCCTTCAAGGGTGACCGCCGTGGTGACGTGCATTCCGGGAAAAGCCGGGTCCGTTCCGCCATATTCGAGAGAAAGTGTGAAGTGTCCCCCTTCACCGCCTTCCGCGATGCACCGGTCCTCATCGTCGTACACATACTTGTAGCGACTGTTGTTGGAATCGGTCCATGAGACGACGCGCAACCTGTCGTCGTACTCGAAACGCAGTTGCAGGCCGGTGGATCCGTAAACTTCGGTGAGGTTTCCGTCCGTGTACCCGAAGCGTCTGACCGTGACGTCGGAGCCGTCCTCCGCCGCCCTGGCCAGTTCGAGCGCGGTGACACGGCCGTCTTCCGTGGTCAGTTTCAGGTGGTAGCCGCCGGAGGATCTGATGCCCGTGGGAAGACCGTGGACGTCGTACTCGAATTGCAGGAAGCGTCCGTTGCGGTCGCTCGTCCTGCGCAGTGGTGCGCAGCCGTCGGCGGCCGGCCTGCCGAAGACCGAAGTGATTCCGGTGAGCGGATCGCTCACCTTGTACCCGCCGTTCTCCAGTCGGGCGAGCGGCCATCGCTGTCCCGCTTCCGGAAATACCGGGGCCTCCGGTCCCTCCGGATGTGGATAGGACAACAACTGGCCGTCCTCGGTGACAAAAATGACGCCCTGTTCATCTATTTCGAGGTGCTGGTCGATGGTCGAGGACCACGAAGGCCCGAACCACCACCCCACGCGATAGTCGGACTGGACACGTCGCTGGAAGACGAGCGACAGGGCTCCCGGCAGTTCGACATCGGTCTGCGGGAGGAACATGAATCCTGTAGCCATGTCGATGGGGTCACTCAGACCGTTACGCACCTTGGTCTTGAAGCGGGCGAAGGCGTCTTTCGACCTCCCGAGCATGGCGCGTGCGCTTTTCCCGAGCCCGCGCAGTCCCGCGGCCATTCCCTTGAGACCCATCGCGCCGAGCCCTTTGAGCCCCTTGGCGAGTCCGCCGAGGGTGGTCAGCCCCTTCATCCCCGGGATGCAGTCCAGGGCGGCGAACGCCACATCCCACAGGGAGGCTTGCCCCTTCATGTACTTGTTGAGGGTGTCCGCGAGGACGACAAGGGCCGCGATCAGCACGATCGCGCCCAGGATCGGCCCCCCGATGATCAGCGCGATGATCCCCAGCACCGCGACGACGACCTTGCAGACGGCGACGATGGTGTCCCAGTTGTCGACGAACCAGTCGCCGACCTCCTCGTACCACTTACGGTTCTGAATCCCCGCATCCGACGCCTCGTCCAGCTTCCGCTTGGCCTCCCCGGCCGCCTCCTCCCGCATCGCACGCGCATCAGCAGCCATCTTCTTCGCCGCATCCAGCGCACTCTGCGCCGAGGACACCTCCGACCGGGCCGCCGTGTGCGCATCCTTCGCGCTCTGCGCATCCCGGGTCGCCGCCCGCACCTTCGCCTCGTCCGGCTTCTCGACGTCCTTGCCACCGGTCGGATCGCCCTTGTACTTGTCCGCCTCCTTGCTGGCGCGCGCCACCCACGAATCAGCCGACGACAGCCTGGACTTGGCGGAGGCGAGATCGGCCTGCGCCTCCCGCCCCTTCGCAAGCGCCCTGTCCGCCAGCGCCTGGGCACGCTCCAGCTGCGGCCAGTACGCCGCCAGCGCATCCCCCGCCAGGTCGTACGACTTCTTCAGCTTCTTCAAATTCTTCGGCACACCCGAGAACTCGTCCCGGAACACCTCAGCCGTCTTCCCCACCATCGCCAGGACGGCATCCTCACCCGCCATCCCCTGCACCAACCGCAACGCATCCCGCACATCGTCCGCAAAGTCATGCAGGCCCTTGGCCAGCGACTTCACCCGGACCGGATCACCCGGCGTCGGATCCCTCTCCAGATCCAGCACATGCCAGTCCGTCGGCCGAAACCCCGCCACACCCCAACCCCCGTCACAACCACCACCACACCGACCCCGTCAACCACACGTACGCACAAGTGAAGCTACTGGGTACAGGCGTTCGGCGAAAAGGTCACGGCGGCGAAGGAGACGACGAGGGCCTCCGCGCAGGTACGGCCCTACGCCACCGTCCTACTCCGCGAAACGGAACGTCGACGTGATCGCGTCGAAGATGTCGAAGAACGAGTCCGCGAGGTCCAGCACCTGACTGCTCCCGGCGACCAGGGCAACCTTGCCCTCCTGGCCAGGGACGGGGATGAACGTTTGCACGAGCACGGCACGGATGGTGCGGTTCAGTGCGTCACCGGGTACGGGAATGTCCTCGATGCCGTACGTCCGCGCGGCCGGGCCGACGCCCGGGATGTCCACCGTGGTCACCTTGCGCCACGCGTCCCCCTCCTTCTTTGCCTCGCGCACGGCGAGTTGGCTCGCCATGACCTGCGGGTCGGTGGAGAGGGGCTCGCCGTCCTTCGTCCGCCCGCCGACTAGTGAGACGGTGACCGACCCGGTGATCGGGGTGTCACCGCCGAAGCTCTCGGCCATGCAGCCGCAGTACAGCGCGCCCGACTTCCAGGCGTCCGCGGCGGCCTTCTGCAGGAAGGCGGCGTACGTGTCCCGGTACTTGGCGAGCTCCGGCTGCTGCCGCACCCGTTCGTCGACCATGCGCCGGATCGAGTCGTCCCGCGACTCGGGCCGCACGTCGAACTCCCACCACGACTCGGGCACCTTGATCCGGAAGCCACCACGCTCGATGGTGAGCGTTTCCATGTAGCGGGCCATGTCGGTTGTTCTCCCCGGTTCCGGCGGTCACGACGTCACGAAGTCACGACGTCACGAAGGGTACGGCGCGGGCTGGTGCGCGCACGAACCCAGCAGAGCCTACGCAGTCCCGTGGGCGCGGTCGCAACGGCTCATCCGTACGCGTCGGACTCCACGCCGGACTCCACGCCGGACTCCACGGAAGTGCGGCTTCAGCCGTGGGCGACGGAGAGCCTCGCCGCGGCCGGTGCGATGCCGGACAGGTCCCGCACCGTCACGCTGTTGCGGTCGCTGACCGAGCGGCCGAGTGCGTACTGCGGCCACAGGCCCGCCGCCACGCGCCGGCTGCGCTCGCTCCACTCGCGCGCCGGTCCGCTGCTGGTCTTGTAGTAGTTGAGGGCGTACCCGCCGGTGTGGACGCGCAGCAGGCAGAAACCGCCGGGGTACTCCTTCACGGCACCCACCTCCTGCAACGTGACGTGCCGCGCCTGCGGCAGGACCGTGCGCTTGTTGCGGTGGGTGTGGCCCGCGTGGTGGAGGAAGACGCCGGGGGCGGCGGCGTACGCGTCGAGGATCGTACGGGCCTGGCGACGGTTCAGCCGCTGCCCGCCCGTCACGGGGAAAGGCGAGTTGCGTACGGTCAGCGGGTGGTGCCCGAAGACCAGCGTGGGCTGGTCCGCGTGGTCCCGCAGCTGGGCCCGGAACCAGGAGAGCTGTCCGTCGGAGAGGCCGCCCGCTCCGGCCCCCTTCCCCTTCTTCTCGTAGGTGTCCAGGCCGAGGATGCGCAGCCCGCCGAGGTCCCGGGCGAAATAAGCCGCCCCGTCACCCGCCCCGCCGCCGGACCCGCTTCCCTCCCTTGGGAAGGCGTCCAGAAAGCTGTCCCCGCCCGCCGCCCCGGGGACGGCGGGCCCACGCCGGTCGTGGTTGCCGCGGACCACGAAGTAGTCCTGCCCGTGCGTACCGAAACCGTCCAGCAGCCGCCTGGCCTCCGCCAGGTCCCCCGGCGCCCCGCCCGCCGATATGTCCCCCGCGGCCAGCAGGTGGTGGGCGCCACGCAGGTGCGCCTCCTCCACCAGCGCCCTCCCCATGACCTCCGGGTACGGGGCGAGGCCGAGCCGTTGCGAGATGCCGCGCATCATCGGCACGCCCGCCACCAGCCCGGCGGTGGTCTCGCCGAGATGCAGATCGTTGCAGAGCGCGACGGACAGCAGGTGGCGGCCGGGCGGGGGTTGAGGCGTGGTGAAGGAGTACGGGCCTCCGTACGTGCCGAAGCCGTGGAAGGAGGTCCCGACGGCATTCCCCTTCACCAGGTGCAACGGGGTGGGCGTGGCCGCCGAACTCCGCGAACGGGCCTGGTAGTAGTACGTCTGCCCCGGCTCCAGGTCGGTCAACTCGACGTAGTGGTGGGCGGTGTCACGGCCCTCGGAGGCGGTCCGGTGCAACCGGGCGGGGTGGGTGCCGTAGACGACCTCCCCCTCGGTCACGGCGGGAAGCATCCGCCCGAACCCGTCGTCGCTGCCCTCCACCCCGGTGTGCCAGGTGATGACGGCCCGGTCCTCGGTGAGGGTCACCAGCTCCAGGTTGACGGCGGACACGGCGTCGGGATCGTGGGGACGGTGCGCCTGTGCCGTACCGCGACGGGCTGCGGAGTGGAGTGCGCGGAGGAGGGCGGGGACGAAGGTGGCGGCGGAACGCAGGACGTCGTGCGGAGCGGACAGGCAGCATGGCATGCCTGTTTTGTGCCCGCGTGTGGTGAACGCGAACTCCTACGAGCCGCTACTGCTCCTGACCGTCGTCTGTCGTCTCGGGGTACGCGACGAAGGTGCCCTTGGCGGGGAGGGTGACGACGAGTCCGCGCTCACGGAGTTCGCGGGCGGCCCGGCGGGCGGTGAGACAGGCGACCCCGTACTCCGTACCGAGGTCGCGTTCTCCGGCCGGCCGGGCCCCGGGCTGCGACTCGCCCGCCGCGATCCGGGCGGCGATGTGGTCCGCCACCTGCATATAGACGTACGCGATCTTGCTGGGGTCGATCGGTGAACCGCCTGTCTGCCGCCATGACTTCCACCGTAAAACAGCGCTGAGCTGCCGCCCGCTGCCACCGCGTGACGAGCCACCCGGTCCTGGTCCACGAGGTACACGCGGCGGCGGGCCCCGGCTTCAACGTGTACGCGCGCCCGGAGTGCGCGGACGGGTACCCGCCGATGACGGACGCGCCGGACACACCGGACACGCCGGACGCGACGAGGCAGCCGCGCGGGGACGACTGAGCCGTGCGCTTTCCGACACGATCAAGCCACACACGCGCTCGGCTTGCCCCGATTCCTCCCTGCCCGCCCCGGCTCGCGGGGAGGTTCGCGGTAGCGAAACCGTTCGCCCCACGGATACCGTCGTGGCTCTCGAATGCATCTCAGTCTCACGGGGGTTCACTGTGAAGCGCCGCACTTTGCCCGTTGCTACCGCGCTCGCCGCCACCGCAGCACTGCTGCTGACGGCATGCGGCGGCGAGGACGACAAGTCCAGCGACAACGACAAGATCGCAGGCGCGGACCGCTCCACGGACAAGCCGACGAAATCGGCAGAGCCGGCGGGGACGGCGAAGGACAGGCCGGACGGGGTGGACGTGTCCCTGCCGAAGGACATGAACCTGGACCTGGTCTTCGACTGGGACGCACCGACGGCGAAGAATGAGGCGGCGGCGATGGATGACGCCGCCAACTACGTCCGGGCCCTGTACCGGGGCGTAGGCAAGCGCACAGCCGACGATGCGGCCGTGGCCGCCTATTCCACCGGCGAGGGACTGCGCTACGCGGAAGTCCAGATCAAGGAATGGGTCAAGGGCGGCTGGACCGCCACCGGCACTCGACGTAACTACGACGCCACCACGCGCTCCACCACGAATGGCAACACTGTAGAAGTCGCGTTCTGCGCGGATTCGAGCAAGCTCTATGCCAAGGAAGTCAAGACGGGGAAAGTCCTGAAGACCGAACCCAGCCTTGAGGACTTCAGCCACTACAAGATCATCATGGTCAAGTTGCCCACGAGCGACACCCTTTGGCAGGCATCCAAGGTGTTCGTCGAGGAGGAGGCGACGAAGTGCCAGTGAACGCACCGCGGCGTACCTCCCTCGGCATCAGTTCAGTTGCCCTGACGCTGGCCTTCGGCACTCTCGTCCTGGCGGCACCCGCCCACGCGGCGGGAGGACCACGCGATGGCACCGGTGCCAGCAGTGACCAAGAGGGCGGCAAGAATGGCCAGGGCATCTACGCCGCCGCCCGCATCCAGTACTCCGGAGCGGTGACCAAGAACGGCGGCACCGGCAACGTCGCGTCCGCCGACGTCAACTGGTCGCCCCCGCCCTGCTGGTACGCCCCCTACCTCGGCGCCAAGGACTTCAAGAAGGAGATGTCCAAGAACATCGAGACCGCCAAGAACCAGCCCGGCATGACCGGCCACGCGGGCGCGGCGATCGGCGAGATGCAGCGCCACTACGAGGACGACTACGGCTGGACCGACACCCCCGGCTACAAGGACTACAACGTCGACAAGGACGGCGAGGGGATGTTCTGGGCCGCCGTCGAGAATCCCGACGAGCCGGACATCCTCAAGCGGAACGCATGCTCCGACCTGCCTTTCTGGGTCGACAACGGCGAGGCCCCGCCACCGCAGTACGAGCAGGCCATCACCCCGGAGATGCTGGCGGCCCTGGCCTACCAGCACATGGAGTTGCCGGGCACGAAGGTGACGCTGGCGCCCGAGGCCGTCACGAAGGTGAACCTGCCGACGTGGGCGTGGCTGGACAAGGCCGTGTTCGACGAGGTCCAGGCAACGGCGGCGATCAACGTCCCGGGGTTCAACATCCAGGCGACCACGACCGCGAAGCCCAAGTCCCTGACGCTCAGCCCGGGCACGGCGGAGGCCACGACGATCCCCGCGGACGGCGGCTGCCCCATCGTCGACGGCAGGATCGGCGAACCGTACGTCAAGGGCAAGGCGAAGCAGACCCCGCCCTGCGGCATCGTCTACCGCCGCTCGTCCGGCGGCGAGACCTTCCCTCTCAAGGCGGCCCTCACCTGGGAGATCAGCTGGACGGGCACGGGCCAGGCCGGAGCGGTCGCCCTGCCGGACGGCACGATCGAGGCGGTCCAGAACATCACGGTCGAAGAAATCCAGTCGGTGAACCGCTGAACGAAGCGACCGCCGGGCGGGGTCGTTGTCGCCAGAACACCAACGACCCCACCCCGGTCACTCACGTCACCGGCCGGCCGGCGTCCGAGTGGACACAGTCGTGGCTGCCGATCTGGAGCGGAAAGTGGAGTACGCCTCCCGTCGCATCGACTACGTACTGCCGGTCCCAGGCACCACCGTCGCCCAGTGGGTGACGGTCTGCTTCAGCACCATCGCCGACGGGGACCCCCGCAGTGAGTTCGCCGATGTCCTCGTCGAACTCTTCGACGCCGTGATGACCACGTTCCGCTGGGGTTATTCGTGATCTTCCTCGAAACCGATTCGGATCCTGCAGAGTGGCTTCTGATGCCCCTGAAGTGGGACAGCATCGACGAGCGTCAGGAATGGGCGCAGAAAAACGCTGTCATGCTCTGGCGACTGCGTGAGAAACGGCCCAAGCGACGTGAGATCCGCTCCTTGACAAAGCGGCTGGACATGCTGGCAGAGGGGATTCCCGGCCGGGTTCCCGCCCATCAGGTCTTTCTTTATGCGCCTGACCCACGCCGTATCCCGCTGGCCTTCTACGCCCTCACCGTTCCAGCCGAGGGGGATCGTGTGACCCAACTTCGCGAGGCCGTGCAGGCGGACAGGGACAGTCCGGTGCGCCCGACCGAAGTGGACTCCTTCGCCACCGAGCGGCTGGGCGAAGGACTGCGCTCTCTGCGGTACTGGGGTTCTCGCGAGGGAGCACTGATGATGTCGCTCAACTTCGCGTGGCGGTCCGAGCAGTTCGGGGTCGACCTGTCGGTACGTACGGTGGCCGACGATCCCGGTTGGCTGGCGGCGCACCTCGAGGAAGTGGACGTCTTCGCGCGGAGCCTATGGCTGACGGACACCGCAGAAGGCTGACCGCCCGGCGCGACGGGCAACGATGCCCCGCCGCACCCGCGAACTGGCCGGTGCGGCGTCTGTGCGCACCCTGCGGTAACTGCCGGCCGATCCCGATACGGACACTGAGTTCACCCAGACCCTTGTCGAGCTCTTCGATGCCGTGATGACCACCTTCCGCTGGAGCTATGCATGATGATTGTCGAGACCGACGCCGATCCGGCCCTGTGGTTTCACATGCCGCTGCACGGTTCCAGGTCGGAGTTCGCGCAATGGCTGGACTTGCAACTCGATGCCAGCGCCTTGCTGCACCGGCGCAAACTCACGTGGCGCGAAAAGCGGCGGATGAAGAAATTCCTGGAGGGCTCGGCCGTCATGCTGCGCGACCGGGTTGAGGCCGACCAGGCATTTCTCTTCGGCCCGATGCCGCCACAGGCGGCGCCCCTGGTCTTCTTCGTCAAACAGTTTGTCTGCGACGAGGAGCACAGTCCACTGCATCTCAGCATGCTGGCTGAACCCGATCCTTCGACCGCCGCGGCCGGCCAACGCGTGGAGACCGCCCCGTTCGCTTCTCCGCACTTCGGCGAAGGTCTCCGTTGTCTGCGTAGCTGGACCGGCGCAGATGAGAATCTGATGCTCTCGGTCACCTACGCCTGGAACGACCCGACCCACGACATCGACCTGGTCCTCAAGGGACACTACGACGACCCGGCTCTCCTCGAAGCTTCCTTCGACGCGATCGACGACTTCGCGCGAAGCATCAGGATCACGAACAAGGCAGAGAGCGCGATCCCGCCAGACGCCGCTCTCTCGCACGTCCACGTAGACGCCGACGATGAGGCTGCCGAGAACTCCGGGGAGAGTTCTCACCGGCGGGTCCCGTCCCCGGCTTGTCCTCGGCGCCCTGGACAGGCGCGAACAGGATCAACTAGCGACGCGCCATGGACGTGGACGCGGGACTCGAGGTCGCACCCAAGATCTCGAACAGTCCGACGGCGTCGCACAGTGCGCGCTCTCGATAGCCATCACCCCGACCGAACAGGCCGACCCGGACCCGGACGTCGTGGCACAGGGCATCCTCGCGACGCTCGCCGCCGACCCGCTCAACGACGCCATCTGGATCGACCTGCCGTGCGGCCCGGCGGTGTCCTGCATCACGGTGCGCGAGTACGACCTCGGCCCCGAAGTGACGACGAGCGGCGAGCCGACGAAGCTCGTCACCGGGCAGATCCAGGTCCATATCCCCTTCCCCACCGGCCCGTTCACCGCGATCTTCACTCTCTACACGGCGTCCATGGACCAGTGGTCCGAGGTCTACACACTGATGACGGCACTCCTCCAGACGGTGTCCTTCGTCGACCCGGTTCAGGAGCAGTGACTGTCATTGCGCATGTACGCCGCGACATCCCAGGGAGGTTCACTGTGCGGAGCCGCTCTTTGTCCGCGTACCGCGGCCCGGTCCACGCACCGACCCGCGGGAGGTGCCCAACAGCCCCTGCACCTTGCCCAGTCCGAACCTCTCCCACGGCACGAGCGCCAACGGCATCCAACTGAAGCCGACGACGAAGACGCTGACCAGGGCGGTAGCCCCCTCGGGCAGGAGCCGGCCGACCTGTGCCGCGACGACGGAGACGAGCAGCAGGTAGACACCGACGGCAAGGGTGCCGAGGATCTTGAGCAGGGCCTCGCCGGGTCCGGTTCTGGGTTTGTCCTCGGTGCTGCGGACGGCGGAGAACAGAATGAGCGGCACCAGGAGGCCCGTCAGGCCGCCCGCACCGATGCCGCCGACGATCAGCGCGTTGCGTCCGTCGTGCGGCACCGTCGGCTCCAGGAACGAGTCGTCCGCCAGGCCACCGGCCAGGGCGACGCCGGCGTAGGCGCCGAGCGTCATGGTCGCCAGCACGAGCAGCAGCCCGACACCGAAGACGACGTTCCCCGCGACCGAGCGTTCAGAGTTCTGAGCCCGGGGCTTCCCGGCCCCTGAACCAACAGACATGGACTCTCCCATTCCTCGCGAGGTCCGGACGAGGATAGCGAGCGAGTTCGGGCACGAGCCCAGCCCGTCGACCCCTCAGCCATCGCCCTGGAGCCTCGACTCCCCGCCGCAGCCGTGGCACCCGGCCGGGATGCGACGACATGTCAGTCGAGAGCCGACGTCCTCAGCCGACGGGCCCCCAGTCGCGACGCGGCCTCGGCGGCTCTGTCGTCGGCGATGTGGGGGTGCGCGCCGCCCTTTCTGAGTTACGGACCAGCAGCAGCACGGCGAGTCCCACGAGAGCGGGCAGCCCGAACAAGGCGCCGAGCCCGAGACTGAACCATCCACCGCTGTCACCTCGGCCCAACGCCCGGACACCGGTGACAACTGCAGCCACACCGATGACCAACGGCGGTGGCAACCAGGGCCACGAGGGCGGCTGGGACACCGGCTCGGTATGCCGTCCCTCGCTGAAGGCGGCGTACCAGTAACGAGCGGACCACCAGACGAGCGGATACGCGGACACCGCTGCTGCCGCGACCCCGATGGCAGGCAACACGTCGCCGCCGGTCGCCTGAAACGCGGTGAGAGTGAGCCCCACGCCCAGAGCGACCATGAGGACGAAAAGCATGGCTCCTACGGCGAGGCGCTGCCGACGACTGCCGTCGAGGACGCTGGAGGGGAGGTACATGTCATCACCCTGAAGTGGTCATCGGTTGGACTGTGGATCACTGCCCGGCATGTATGAGCCATATCCGCCAGCTCGGTCACGCTCAAGCGAGGTCCCCTCCGCGAGAGTGAGATCGAGCCACCCGGGCTGAAGGTCGATCCGACACTCGAAGGCTTCGACCAACGGGGACTGTCATTCGAGAATGATGGGGAGTCGTCCGGCATGTGCATCGCGCTCCCGGACGTCATAGAGGAAGGCTCCATTCGCACCTGCGCGTCAAGACGTTGCAAGTTCCACGCTGAGTGTGCGCGCTACGCCGTCGACAACTTCTTCCAACACCTCGGCGATCCCCGGGACGGTCCAGGATACGAGAAGGACGACCGCGCTCTCGGAACCGTCAGGAATTACTCCATACATGACCGTTTCGAGCAGGACTCCCGGCTCTCCCGCCGTGACGGAACCAGTGGCGAAGTTCTGCCGGATGCGCACGGCGGGACCGATCGGCAGTTCGGTTCGGGAGATGTGCGGTGGCCCGAAATCGTCGGTGCTGAACGTTTCCGCCAACCATTCGAGGCTGATCCGCGGCACGGAAGCGTCAGGTTCGATCAGGTCGATCTCCAGTATCGCCACCGCCGTTTCAAAGCCGTCAGGGTAGAGCGCAAAGGCGTAAAAAGGTTCGCGCCCACAGCTGTCCGCCGCCCGTTTGAGCAGGTCATCTCGAATGGTCTCCGGACTGACGCTGTACCCTGCGGAATGGTTCTGTTCGCACAGTTTTTCCGCTACGGTTTCCGCCCAACCCGACATTTTGCCGTCCGGTTCGATCGGCAGCGGGATCCAGTCCAGCGGGCAGACGATGCCACAGCTCTCGATGGCACTCACGTTGCTGCACCCTGCCACTTCAGGGATCCTGCGATGGCACCGAAAAGATCTGCCATGGTGTCTGCGATCTGGATGAGTGGCGTGGAAAACGTCAGCAACAGATGCGCATCAGTATGCGGAATGGCCAGTTGATAGTCCACGGTGAGGGAAGGAAGCTCGTACTGGTCCTCGCTTCTCTGCGTCCCAGTGGGTGTTTCCTCAGGATCGACCTGGACCCTCATGGCAGTTCCTGCGGCGAGCTCGATGACTGAGATCGTCTGCCCCGCACCGCTTTCCGCACCAAGGGCTTCGGCGAGGTCGGTCGGGGACGGCAATCCGGCGCCGGGCCTCCTCGGACGCACGAGAGTGATCAGCAGCGAAGCCGGGATGGTGAGCGTGCCTGCCTGCTGGAGGCTGATGTATAGCTCGATGCCCCCTTCGCCGAAGGCGTCGGTGGCCCGTGCGAGCAGTTCTTCCCGCAGCAGGCGACGCAGATGCGGCGCGTCATCGACTCCGTTGAACTGACGCTTCACCAGTGCTTCGACGGACCGCTCACGCTGGTGTGGTTCGAGGAGGATCCGGAACCAGCCGTCAGGCAACAACAGCTGATAGTCGGACGGGGGCGGCGGCTGCACATCGCCGGAAGCCCGAAGTTCGTTCACGATGATTCCGGTTCGATGGGTCGGTCGAGCTTGAAGCTGCTGGACAGTCGGTGCACGACGGACGGCGTCAGCGCGAGGACGATGGTGAGGGCGGAAAGGATCCCCGCAACGAACACAGAGCCGGTGTCCGAGAAGACGCCAGGGAGAAGGAGCAGACTGAACAACGGAACCAGCATTACTTCGTTTCCGCCGATCACCGATTCCTGCCAGCTTGTCGCCCTGCGAGCCTCCTTCCCTCCCATGGGTGACATCTTCCGAGCGTCACCTGCGAGTACATGGCTACGCCACCAAGGATCCGTGGTTCCGGAACGCTCCGTGTGTCCCGCCCTCTCAGATCCTTTGAAGTTCTCATCCGATACAGGGAGTGCGAGAGCTGCGACGAGTTCCGACCAGTTCTCACTCCCGCCCGGGCCGGCGAACCACGAGCGCCAAGGCAGCAGCGCACGCGTCTTGCCCTTGCCGTCACGGAACTCGATGCCAAGGGGGGCCGAGGACGCGGGGTCCATCAGGCGAACCAGTCGGGCAACACCATGCCCTCCCCGCCGCGCGAGCCAACGTTCCTCGCCAATGGTGTTGGTCAACACCACGTCATCGGGCAGCACTCGAACGGCTGTGGTTTCGAGAAAGCGCCGGGTGGCTCCGGAGCCCTGTGCGGGAGAGGGCCGGACCGTCACCGCGGTGGAGAGCCTCGCGTCATCACGAGTCCGCCACCAGTCGAGGACGCGCATCACGGCGTCGCTTCCGGGCACCAGGAGCAGCGCGACTGCGGCCATCAGACCCCAGACGTCTGCGCCCTTCAGGATGAAGAAGAGGCCCAGCGCGATGAGCCAGCCGAACACACCGATCCCTCTCACCCAGCTGTGCCAAGGAGGCAGGAGTGCGTTGTGCGCTGTATCGGGACGACCATCACCCGGGTTCTCCGAGGCTTCGCGGCCCCATGCCGTGGGGCTCTGCGAGAAAGGGATACCCAGGCTGTCGCAGAGATCCTTCAGGCCGGTCCGTTCCAGACAGTCGAGCGGTCCGACATCCGCAGTGCCGACGGTCCCTGCTTCCGGCAGCCACTCCGCCAGCGGAACATGTAGCAGATGACGGCCTTCCGCATCCTCGAAGACCGCGATCCCCCAACGGGCATTCGCCCGTTTCATCGCCGTTTCCCACATGTCGGCAGGAGGGAAGAAGGCTGCTCTACGGATTCCTGCGCCACCGACGGTGTAGCGGCGCTCGCGCCTGCGTCCGTCCCGTACGACCAGGTTTCCTCTGTCGGCATACACGCGCGCTTGACGCACGATGCCGATACCCGGGGCCCGCGCACCCCTGGGGCGCAAGGCAGGTACTCGCGGCGCGATTGCGCTGTTCGACTGATCAGCCATCACTTGTCGTCCACGCGTCCTTGATCCCGGTCGCCGACCATAGTCCGTCATCCAGCCCTCCGACGCCGACCGCTTCACCGATTCGTCCTGTGATCGCACCCTTGTCCATGGCATCCGTGAACGTGGCGATACCGGTTGCCCCCGCCCAGATCCGCGTCTGTGCCCTGAAGGTGTCGGAAAGTGCGGAAACGTCGCCGGAGGAGCGAAAAGACGAGCTTATGTCGTCCATTCCTCTCTCAAGTGAACCCAACCCGGCATCACCCACTCTGGGCCGCATGCCATTCCGCCACGCCTCGGTCCAGGTATCCCTCTTGAAGAGGTCTCCCGTGTCCTTGAACGCTTTGAGGTCCTTGATGCTGTCCATGGATTCGCTGAAGATCGCTTTGGGGTTGAACGCTTCGGCCAAGCGTCCCGCTTCCGGGAACCAGCCCTTCGGGGCGTCGGCGAGGGCTTGAGCACCCGCTTTTCCACGCAAGGCGCCGCCACTCAACCGGTTTGCTTCCTTCCATGCCGCGTTGCGCGCCCTGTTGTAGGCCGCGGTCCCTCTTTTGGCGGTCACCCGCGACATGGCGTTCCGGTATGCGGCTGTACGGGCCACGCTCTTCGCTCCGGACACGGCACCCCGCGCACCCGCCATGGCGCCTCGACCGATACCGAACGTGGCCAGACCCACGACGTCCAACGCCACGTCGAACCAGCTCCCCTCTCCGGCCAGCGCCAGGACCAGATGGCCGACCAGGGAAACCAGGGTCGCAAGGAGAGCGATGGTGCCCAGGATCCCTGCGAGTGCCTGCCCGATGACAGGAATCCATCCCACTAGCAAAGACAGAGTGCCGCAAATGGTCGCGACCCAGCCAAGTCGGTCGATCCAGGTCTTCATCCAGTCCGCGTTGTCGTGCACCCAGTCCTTGAACTTGTCCCAGCCGCCATCCTTCAAGCCGTCGTTGTCGATGGCGTACCGGATGGACTTCCGGGCGGTCTCGGCTGCCGCGTCACGGATGTCCTTCGCCGCTTCCAGATCCTTTTTGGCCCGTTCCATCGCCGAAGCAGCCGCCTCCTGGCGCTTCTCCAGCTTCTTGCGCTCGGGGTCGTCGGACGCCGTGTCCTTGGGAAGCCTGTCGACGGCGCCGGTGCTCGTTTTCTGTTCCGACTCCGCGTCCTGCGCGTCACGGAGCGCTTTGTCCGCCATCTTCTGCGCTCGGTGCAGCTCAGAGGCGTACTGCTTCGAAGGGCCGCCCTCGACCACCTTCTCACCGAGGGCATCAGCCGCGGCGTCGTAGCGTTTGAACGCTTTGCGCAGCTTCCCTTCGGCCTCCTCCGCCTCTTTGCGGAACTCGTCGGCCGCCTTGCTCTTCCATGCCTCGACGCCGGACAGCGCCTTGATCTCGTCCGCCTGCTTCCTGATCGACTCCGCGGTCTTGCGCAGGTCGCGGCCGAGCTTGGCGACCTCTTCTGGATCGCCGGGAATCGGGTCCGAAGCCTCACCGATCGTCGGCCATTCGTCAGCTCTGGGACGGGTCACTTCGTCCCTCCCCCGGAGGCGGACTTCTTCTCGTCCGTACCGCGAAGGGCCTCGGCGAGCTGGTGATCGATGTCCTCGTACGCCTTGGCCGCCTGGGACAGGATCGTGGAGAGCTTCTTCAGCTCGTCCGTCAACCGCTCCCGGTGGATCTTCCAGTTGTCACCGAAGTCGTCGAATGTCTCGATGAGTCCTTTGTCGCCCAACGTATCGACCGCGAGTCCTTCGGCCGGATTCGCGTTACGTGTGAACTCACCGTGGATCCTGGAGAGCGACTTGGCGCTCTCCTTGATACGTGAGACGTCGGCCTGCTGATCCGACACAACTCCCCAGCCCCAGGTCCGGTCCGTCAAGAACGAGAACGGTGTGGCGACCTCGTTGCAGCCGCCACACCATCGCCGGGCAGCCCAGCCGCCCGAGCGCAATGAGATACCTGAAGGGCAAGCTCAGCCCTTGACACCCTTGGCAAGCTCGTTGTCCAGGTCCTCGTACGCCTTTGCCGCGCTCGTGAGGAACTTGGCCATGCCCGTCAGGCCCTCGATCGTGTCCTTCGCGCCCTTCTTGAACTCCGTGAAGGAGTCCTCGAACGCCTGCGAGCCCTTGCGGGTGGTGTAGCCGTCCTTGACGAGGCCCTGGATGTAGCGCTCAAGGGAGTCGAGCTTCTCGTCGATCTTGTCCTTGGCGTCGGTCAGCTTGGTAGCCGCCTTGTTCATCTCGTCATAAGTGATATCCGCGTCTTTGCCGCCGGCCATGTGGCGTCCTCCGTAACAACTCGACGTGCCGCAGGGCCAACCCCCGTGGCTCCCGGTGCGGATGATGCGATCGTCCGCTGAGCATGCAGCTTACGCAGCACGCTTGCAGCCGCACACCCCGGTTCCTGCAAGAGCCTTGGGGGAACCGGCACATACGCCGTTGCCTGTGGGAAGGGTGGAGCGGATATCGTCTCTGGGCAGTGCACGGGGCGGTATTCGGCTGCCCTGGGGCAAGCAGCAGGGGTATACGGGAGGACGATCGTGCGCCTGACTCTGACCGTCGTCGATCCGCTCGGCGGCGCGAGCGCCGACGTCGTGCTCGACGCGGATCCCGAGTCCTCCATGGGGGACATAACGAAGGAGTTGGCCGCCCACGTCGGCTACCGCGGCGGGGCCCGGATCATCCCCATCGGGCAGCAGCCGGGCAGCGGCGGCGGGGGTGGCGGCAACGGCCGCGGCAACGGCTCACCCATCGCCTACGTCGACGGCCACCCCGTCGACCCGAGCGCCACCATCGCGACCTCCCCCCTCCGCGAAGGCGCCGTCGTCAGTCTGTACGACCCCGCCGGGTGCCTGCCCGGCGAGCCGACCGGGCTCGTCGAACTGCGCGTGGCGAGCGGGCCCGCCGCCGGCTCCGTGCACCGGCTCGGCATCGGACGCTACGACATCGGCAGCGGCCCCGCAGCCGCCCTCCGCATCGACGATCCCGAGCTCGCTCCCCGCGCGCTGACGTTGTCAGTTGCAACGGACGGAACCTGTCAGGTCGCCGTCCACGATCACCGGGACGACCACGGCAACGGTCGCGGGGACGGCCGCGGCAACGATCGTGGGGACGGTCGCGGCAACGATCGTGGGGACGGTCGCGGCAACGATCACAGGGCCGCCGCGGACGGGGACGACAAGGACAGGCCGGCCGTCACCCTCGACGGCGAACCCCTCGAAGGGAAGGACTGGCCGCTCGGCGCCCAGATCGCCGTCGGCAACACCCTCCTCGAACTCGACCGCTACTCCCCGCCGAACGCCGCCTTGAAATGGTCCGAGGACGGCACCGGCCTCGACTACAACCGGCCGCCCCGCCTCCAGCCCCCCGAGCGCCAGACCCGGTTCAAACTGCCCGCCAAGCCGCGTGACTTCGAGGCCCGGCCGCTGCCCTGGCTGATGGCGATCACCCCGCTCGTCGGTGCCGTCGTCGCCGTGATGATCTTCGGGCGCTGGTACTACCTGATCATGGCGTTGCTGAGCCCGGTCATCCTGTTCGGCAACTACTTCATGGACAAGAAGCACGGGCGCAAGTCCCACGCCAAGCAGGTCAAGGAGTACAAGGAGCACAAGGAGCGGATCGAGAAGGACGCGCAGGACGCCCTCGTCGACGAACGCCTCGACCGGCGGCAGGCCGTGCCCGACCCCGCCACCGTCCTCTCCCTGAGCACCGGACCCCGCACCCGGCTGTGGGAGCGGCGGCGCACCGACGCCGACCATCTGCTCCTCAGGGTCGGCACCGGGCAGCTGCCCTCCGAGGTCGTGCTCGACGACCCCGAGCAGGACGACCACAAGCGCGAGGTCACCTGGAAGATCGAGGACGCCCCCGTCGCCGTACCGCTGCGTGAGCGCGGGGTCCTCGGCATCGCCGGGCCCGGCGACTCGGCGCGGGCGATCGGCCGGTGGATCGTCGCGCAGAGCGCCGTGCTGCACAGCCCGCTGGACGTGCAGTTCTACGTCCTCACCGAGAACGGCGCCGAGCCGGCCTGGGACTGGGTCCGCTGGCTGCCGCACGCGCGGCCCTCCGGCGCCCAGGACACCAACGTCCTGATCGGTACGGACGCCGAGACCGTCGGCGCCCGGATCGGCGAGCTGACCCAGCTCCTCGATGCCCGCCAGAAGGCGGCCAAGGAGAACGGCCGCCAGACCGACTTCACCGACCCGGACATCGTCGTCGTCTGGGACGGATCCCGGCGGCTGCGCTCCATGCCCGGCGTCGTACGGCTGCTGCGGGAGGGCCCCGCCGTCAGCATGTACGCGATCTGCCTGGACGCCGAGGAGCGGTTCCTGCCCGGCGAGTGCCAGGCCGTCGTCGTCGCCGAGCCGCGGCCGAGGCCGACGTCCACGGGGCAGGGGCGCACCGCCCCCGCGGCTGACGCGGCCACCCCGCCCGGCCGCGGCTACCAGGCCGGCGCCAACGGCTTCCCCTCCTTCCACGCCTGGCACACCGCCGAGGCCGACGACCAGCGGGCCGGCGAGGAGAAGCCGCTCGAACTGCGGCTGCGCGTCGAGCAGACCGGCACCGCCCGGGTCAGGAACGTACGGCCGGACTTCGTGTCACCGGCCTGGTGCGCGCGCCTGTCCCGCGCCCTGTCCCCCATCCGGGACATCAGCGGCGAGACGGAGGACTCGGCGCTGCCCGCCGCCAGCCGGCTGCTCGACGTGCTCCAGTTGGAGCCGCCGACGAGTGACGCGATCTCCGCGCGGTGGCGCATGGGCGGGCAGTCGACGATGGCCGTCGTCGGCGAGTCGTACGACGGGGCGTTCGGCATCGACATCCGGCGGGACGGGCCGCACGGCCTGATCGCCGGTACGACCGGTTCCGGCAAGTCGGAGCTGCTGCAGACCATCGTGGCGGCGCTGGCCGTGGCCAACACCCCGGAGAACATGACGTTCGTGCTGGTCGACTACAAGGGCGGCGCGGCCTTCAAGGACTGTGTCAACCTGCCGCACACCGTCGGCATGGTGACCGACCTCGACGCCCACCTCGTCGAACGCGCCCTGGAATCCCTCGGCGCCGAACTGCACCGGCGCGAGCACATCCTGGCCGCCGCCGACGCCAAGGACATCGAGGACTACCAGGACCTCGTACGCCGCGAGCCCTCCCACCGGCCGCTGCCCCGGCTCCTCATCGTCATCGACGAGTTCGCCTCGATGGTGCGCGACCTGCCCGACTTCGTGACGGGACTCGTCAACATCGCCCAGCGGGGCCGGTCGCTCGGCATCCACCTGCTGCTCGCCACCCAGCGGCCGAGCGGTGTCGTGTCGCCGGAGATCCGGGCCAACACCAACCTCCGTATCGCGCTGCGCGTGACGGACGGCGGTGAGTCGAGCGACGTCATCGACTCGCCCGAGGCCGGGCACATCTCCAAGAACACGCCCGGCCGCGCGTACGTGCGGCTCGGGCACGCCTCGCTCGTACCGTTCCAGTCGGGACGCGTCGGCGGTCGGCGGCCCGGCGCCGCCGACCCGCGGCTGCTCGCGCCCTGGGCGGGACCGCTCGGCTGGGCGGACCTGGGACGGGCCGCGCTGGTCAAGCCCAAGGTCGAGTCCCGCGAGGAGGAGGAGATCACCGACCTCAAGGTCCTCGTGGACGCCGTCCGTGAGGCCAACAGCTCGCTCGGGATCCCCGCGCAGCACAGTCCGTGGCTGCCCGCGCTCTCCGAGACGCTGCTGCTCGACGAGGTCGAGATGCCGCAGGCGGCCACCGCCGCACTCGCACCGGGCGCACTGCCCCCGGCCCCGTACGGTGTCGAGGACATCCCCGCCGACCAGGCCCGCCGGCCCGTCGTCGTCGACTTCTCCTCCTTCGGGCACCTCATCGTCGGCGGCGCGCCCCGCAGCGGCCGTTCGCAGATCCTGCGGACCCTGGCCGGCTCGCTCGCCCGCACGCACTCCGCGGCGGACGTGCACCTCTACGGCATCGACTGCGGCAACGGCGCGCTCAACGCCCTGACGCGGCTGCCGCACTGCGGGGCCGTCGTCGCCCGTAACCAGACGGAACGGGCGGTACGGCTGATCACCCGTCTCAAGGGCGAACTGACCCGACGTCAGGACCTGTTGTCCGACAAGGGATTCGCGGACATCGGCGAGCAGCGGGCGTCCGTCGCCGAGGAGGAGCGGCTGCCGCACGTCGTCGTGCTGCTCGACCGGTGGGAGGGCTGGCTGCCGACGCTCGGCGAGTACAACCACGGTGAGCTGACCGACGAGCTGCAGACGATGATGCGGGAGGGTGCGAGCGTCGGCATCCATCTCGTCGTCACCGGTGACCGGCAGGTGCTGCTCGGCCGGATGGCGTCGCTCACCGAGGAGAAGTACGGGCTGCGGCTCGCCGACCGCTCGGACTTCACGATGCTCGGCATCAACGCGCGCAAGGTGCCGGAGGAGATCCCGCCCGGCCGCGGCTTCAAGAACGAGTCGGCGATCGAGACGCAGTTCGCGCTGCTCTCCGACGACGTGACCGGTCAGGGGCAGGCCGCCGCGCTCGCCACGATCGGTGAGGCGGCCACCGCCCGCGACGCCGGGGTGCCGCGTGCGCGGCGGCCGTTCCGGGTGGACTCGCTGCCGTCCCGGATCGGGTTCACCGAGGCGTGGGAGATGCGGGACCCGGCGGTCGCGCAGTCGAAGCTGTGGGGCCTGGCGGGTATCGGCGGCGACGACATCATGGCGTTCGGCCCGGACCTCTCGCAGGGTGTGCCGACGTTCGTCGTCGCCGGTCCGGCCAAGTCCGGCCGCAGCACGGCGCTGCTGAACCTCGCCCGCTCGTACCTCCTCCAGGGCGTACGTCTGGTGATCGCCGCCCCGCGCCCGTCACCGTTGCGCGAACTCGACGGCCAGGTCGGCGTGTTGAAGGTCTTCACCGAGGACGACATCGAGAGCGACGACTTCAACGAGGCGATCGAGTCGGCGAGTCCCGAGGAACCGGTCGTGGTCGTCGTCGACGACGGCGAGGTCCTGGAGGACGCGGACTGCGAGCGCGAGCTGAAGCGGCTCGTGCAGCGCGGCGCCGACCGCGGTCTCGCGCTGGTCATCGGCGGCGACGAGGAGGAGGTGTGCAGTGGCTTCTCCGGCTGGCAGGTCGAGGCCAAGAAGGGCCGCCGCGGGCTTCTGCTCTCCCCGCAGGACTCCGGCGCCGGTGAACTGATCGGCATCCGGACGACCCGCAGCATGGTCGGCGGCCCGGTCACCCCCGGCAAGGGCATGCTGCACCTGGGGAACGGCGAGACGGTCACGGTCACCGTGCCGCTGTAGGAAACCGCTGGGAAGGAAACCGCCGGGACGGGGGCGGCCCGCTACTCGACCTTCGACATGCGGGCCACCGGGTCCCCCGCCTTCGCGTTGTCCGTCTCGTAGCGCAGGTCGTCGCCGACCGGGATCAGCCGGACCTCGTGCCGGCCCGTCGTGCACTCCGACGTGGTGGACGGCTTGGCCACACTCGTGGCGACCAGTTGCTTCGCGCCGACCTCCTTGAGGAAGAGGTCGGTGTCGCAGATGCCGCCGATGAGGTCGGTCTGGCGGAAGCTGCCGAGCAGGTCGCCCCGTTCGGCCTGGCGGACCGTGACACGGAACGAGCCCATGGGCAGCTTGCCGTCCAGGGCGAAGCCGTCGCCCTCCCAGGTACCGAGGTAGGACCTGGGCACGGTGGCGGGTGCGCTCCCGTCGGCGGTGGGAGGGGCGCTGGTCCCGGCGGAAGCAGAGGCAGAAGCGGAGGCGGAGGGGGCCGGGGCGGCGGGCCCCGCGTCGCTGCTGTCGTCCGAGTCGCCGCCCGGCAGCAGGTCGAACACGACCACCGAGCCGAACGTCACCGCCGCCAGGGCACCGGCCACCGCGAGGGCGATGCTGCAGCTCAGCCTGCGGCCACGGCCGCCCGCGCCCGGCACGGAGGTCGCCGACACACTGACGGACACCTTGCCGGCGCCGGCCGCGTCCCGCGGTTCCGGTACGTGGGTGGGGGCGCCGGGGCCCTGGTGCTCGGAGCCGGCCGTGTGCTGCCCGTCGCGCGCGACGGGCAGGTGGGACGAGTACGGGGTGGAGGACGCGTACGACGGGTCGGGCGGCCCGAAGACCCCGGCCAAGGGAAGAGACCCGACCACGGGAAGGGACCCGGCAGCGGGCGGGGATCCGACAGCGGGCGGGGATCCGACAGCGGGCGGGGGTCCGGCGACGGGCAAGGACCCGGGCACGGGCGGGGCACCGGCACCGGCACCCGCCGCCTCCCCCACCGAAGGACTGCTGAAGCCCACCACTCCCGACGGTGGCTGCTCAGGTGTCTCCCCCGTCGCGTCCAGGTTCAGGAGGCGGACCGCACTCCGGCTGACCTGTTCCACCAGTGGCCCGGGAAGCCAGCCCGCCGCCACCAGCCGGGCCGCGCCGTCCGGGGCGAGCGCGGCTGCCACGGCCTCCGGGGACGGGCGGGCGGCCGGGTCCTTGGCCAGGCAGCCGGCCACCAGCTCCCGCAACTCGCCGGACAGGGCTCCGAGTTCGGGCTCCTCGTGGACCACCTTGTAGAGCAGCGCGGCCGAGGAGTCGCCGGGGAACGGGGACGAGCCCGTCGCCGCGTACGCCAGGACCGCGCCCAGCGAGAAGACGTCGGCCGCGCCCGTGACGCCCTTGCCGAGGATCTGCTCGGGCGCCATGTAGCCGGGCGAGCCGACGGAGACGCCGGTCGAGGTGAGGGAGGCCGTGCCGTCCGCCGCGCGGGCGATGCCGAAGTCGATGAGCAGCGGCCCGTCGAGGGTCAGCAGCACGTTCGACGGCTTGACGTCCCGGTGGACGAGGCCCAGGCCGTGCACGGCCGACAGCGCCTCGGCGAGACCGGCGCCGAGGACCCGTACGGAGTGGTCCGCGAGGGCGCCGGAGTCGGTGACCGCCGCGGTCAGCGTGGGGCCGGCGGCGTAGCCGGTCGCCACCCAGGGGACCGGGGCGTCCGGGTCCGCGTCGAGGACCGGGGCCGTGTACGCGGCGCCCACCCGTCGTGCGGCCTCCACCTCGCGGCGGAACCGGGCGCGGAACTCGTCGTCGAGCGCGAAGTGCGGATGCACGATCTTGACAGCGACGGTCCGGCCGCCCGCGCTGCGGCCCAGGTAGACGCGGCCCATCCCGCCGGAACCGAGCCGGCCGAGCAGCCGGTAGGGCCCCACGACGGTGGGTTCGCCGACGTCCAGCGGCCGCATCACCCGCACCTCCCCCGTACCCGTGCCCCTGCCCGTGTGCCCATACCCTGCGTGCCCCGTGCCCTGTATCCCCCGCACCCGTGTGCCTATGCAGGGTAGTGCCGGACGCCCCCGTGAGCCCCGGCGCGCACCTCCCGGAGGGATCGCACGGTCCCGGAAGGGTCACACGCCTCCCGGCGAGGCCGCACGCCGGCCGAAGGGTCCTCAGGGTTCCAGCAGGTCGACCCGGACGTCCGCGGGGAAGCCGGTGGTGGGCCCCACCCGCCGCGCGAACTCGGTGACCGCCTCCAGCTGCGGTGCGCCGAAGCGGAAGTCGAGCGTCGTGAAGTAGCGCTCCAGGACGCTCTCGTCGAAGGCTTCCCAGCGGGCCGCCTGCTCGGCGACCTTGCCGACCTCCTCCAGGGACAGGTCGCGGGAGGCGAGGAACGCCTCGTGGACCTTGCGGGTCAGGACCGGCTCCTGCTCCAGGTAGTCGCGGCGGGCCGCCCAGACCGCGAAGACGAAGGGCAGGCCCGTCCACTCCTTCCACAGCGCGCCGAGGTCGTGCACCTGCAGGCCGTAGCGCGGGCCGTCGAGCAGGTTGGCCCGCAGCGCGGCGTCACCGATCAGCACCGCCGCGTCCGCCTCCTGCATCATCAGGCTCAGGTCGGGCGGGCAGGTGTAGTAGGACGGCTCGACGCCGAACCGCTCCGACAGGAGGAGCTGCGCGAGGCGCACCGACGTGCGCGAGGTCGAGCCGAGGGCGACCCTGGCGCCGTCCAGCCGGTCCAGCGGAACCTGGGAGACGAGGACGCAGGACATCACCGGGCCGTCGCAGCCGACCGCGATGTCGGGGAAGGCGACCAGCTGGTCGGCGTGCTTGAGGAACTCGACCAGGGTGATGGGCCCGATGTCGAGATCGCCCCGTACGAGCTGCTCGCTGAGCTTCTCCGGGGTGTCCTTGGTGAGCTCGAAGTCGAGCAGTGTGCCCGTTCTCGCGAGTCCCCAGTACAGGGGCAGGCAGTTCAGGAACTGGATGTGGCCGACGCGCGGCCGGGAGCGGCGGGCGTCGGGACGCCCCTCGGATGACTCGGGAGAATTGTCCACATCGCGAGGCTAACCCGCATGGGGTACGGTGCAGGCTCCAGGGTCCCGGAGTGGTGCGGAACGCCTCTTGTGCCGTTCTGTCAAGCCCTGTGACGCCAAGTGATATCGCAACGTCAACCCTCCGGGGGACCCCGCCAAACCCGCGGGTGACGTGATCTTGCCCTCTATTGCGTTCGGCTGCCCTCGTGGGTAGTCTCTTCCGCACGTTGCAGTTTGGTTTCCCTTGCAGTACAGAGCCTGCGGAGCATGTGACCGCGGGCTCTCGTCTTTTTCAGAAGAATGCAGTTGTTTACAAGCTTTTGTTTACACCTTGCAGGTTCTGGAGCAGGGCAACCCTTTGGGCCCAAGGAGGGCTTATGGCTACCGGAACCGTGAAGTGGTTCAACGCCGAAAAGGGCTTTGGTTTCATCGCCCAGGAAGGCGGCGGCCCGGACGTCTTCGTCCACTACTCCGCGATCAACGCGAGCGGATTCCGCTCCCTCGAAGAGAACCAGGCGGTTACCTTCGACGTGACCCAGGGTCCGAAGGGCCCGCAGGCGGAGAACGTCACCCCCGTCTGATCCTTCGGCTGAGTCCAGGCTCCCCGAGCCAGACACTCTGATCCGGAACCTAGAAGCAAGACCCAAGGAGCCCCCACACCGTCAGGTGGAAGGGGCTCCTGCCTTTTCCCGACCGCGCTTTTTCCCGACCGCGCCCTCTCCCGGCCCTCCCTGTTCCCGATCCTCCCGGCCCCGCCCGCCTACATCGGCAGCGCCGTCTCGTACATCTCCTCGATCTGCCGGGCGAACTCCCGGGTCACCACCGCCCGGCGCAGCTTCATCGTCGGGGTCAGGTGGCCCGCCGCCTCCGTGAGGTTCAGGGGCAGCACGGTGAAGCGGCGGATCGATTCAGCACGGGAGACGAGGCGGTTGGCGTCGTCGACCGCCCGCTGGAGCACGGCCAGCAGTTCCGGGTCGGTGACCAGCGTGGCGACCGGGACCCGGCCCCTGCCGGTCATGCGGCACCAGTGGTCCATGCCCTCGGCGTCCAGGGTGACCAGCGCGGTGGCGTACGGGCGGTTGTCGCCGACGACGACGCACTGGTTGATGAGGGGATGGGCGCGCAGCCAGTCCTCCAGCGGCGCGGGGGCGATGTTCTTGCCGCTGGTGGTGATCAGGATGTCCTTCTTGCGGCCGGTGATCGTGAGGTAGCCGTCGTCGTCCAGCTCGCCGATGTCGCCGGTGGCGAACCAGCCGTCCTGGTCGGCCGGGAGCACCCCGCCCGCCTGCGGGTCCCAGTAGCCGCGGAACACCTGGTCGCCGCTGAGCAGCACCTCGCCGTCCTGGGCGATGCGGACGCGGGTGCCGGGCAGCGGCCAGCCGACCGTGCCGAGGCGGGGCCGGTGCGGGTAGGTGAGCGTCGCGGCGGCGGTGGACTCGGTGAGGCCGTAGCCCTCGTAGACCTGGATGCCGGCGCCCGCGTAGAAGGAGGCGAGGCGGCGGCCGAGCGGGGAGCCGCCGCAGACCACCTGGCGGACCTTGCCGCCGAG
This sequence comes from Streptomyces sp. NPDC002701, assembly GCF_042889045.1. Classification (NCBI taxonomy): domain Bacteria; kingdom Bacillati; phylum Actinomycetota; class Actinomycetes; order Kitasatosporales; family Streptomycetaceae; genus Streptomyces; species Streptomyces sp. NPDC002701. The sequence continues at coordinate 44,027 of NZ_JBIAQL010000019.1, read as the reverse complement.
GGCCGCGCGGATGCGGCGGTAGACGAGCGGGTCGTAGAGGGCGCGGGCGGCCCGCAGTTTCGCGCCCGGTCCGTTCCCCGTGCCGTGCTGCTGGGCCTCCAGCGCCTCCCCGTAGCCGCGGGCCACCCGGGCGGCGCGGTCGAAGGAGGCGGCGCGGCCCATCTTCTCGGCGGTCGCGCGGCCGGTGTTGTAGACCTTCTCCAGCACGTACGGGATGGCCAGCAGGAAGGTCGGGCCGAAGCCCGCGAGGTCGGCCAGCAGCTCCTCCGTACGGATGCTCGGCGCATGGCCGAGGCGCACCCGGGCGCGCATGCAGGCGACGGCGACCATCCGGCCGAAGACGTGCGAGAGGGGGAGGTAGAGAAGCGTGGAGGCCGGCTCCTTGAAGGTGGACTTGAAGACGGGGTGGAGCAGTTCGACGGCGTTGTCGACCTCGGCGAAGAAATTGCCGTGGGTCAGCGCGCAGCCCTTGGGGCGCCCGGTGGTGCCGGAGGTGTACATGATCGTCGCGAGCGAGTCGGGGCCGAGCACCCCGCGGCGTACGGCGACCTCCTGGTCGGGGACGTCCCGGCCCAGTTCGGCGAGGCGGTCCGTGTGTCCCTTCTCGAAGATCCACATGTGCTGGACGTCGGGCAGCCGGTCGCGTTCAGGGCCGAGCGCGGCGGCCTGCGACACATGCTCGACGGCGATCGCCACCGCTCCCGAGTCCTGGAGGATCCAGCGCGTCTGGAAGACGGACGAGGTCGGGTAGACGGGGACGGTGACGAGGCCCGCGGCCCACGCGGCGAAGTCCAGCAGCGTCCACTCGTACGACGTACGGGCCATGATCGCGAGCCGGTCGCCCGGCATCAGGCCCTCCGCGACAAGCCCCTTGGCGACCGCGAGGACCTGGTCGGCGAACTCGGCCGCCGTGACGTCCGTCCACCGGCCGTCCGGGCCCTTGCGGCTGAGCACCGCGTCATCGGGCACCTGGTCGGCGTTGTCGAAGGGGATGTCCGCGAGGGAGCCGTGGGTCACGGGAAGGATCAGCGGCGGGACCGAGACCTCTCGGACGACCCCGTCCAGCCGCCTGACCTCGGGCTCGGGAAGGGCGGGCTGCGGACGGGATGAGGGATCGCGGGACACGGGCGGCTCCTTACTCTCGTGCTCAACCCATTACGGACCCGTGAGGTGGGGGGTTCACCTGGGAAAGTGGGGGGCTTGTGTGCGGAAGAGTGAGAAGTTGGTGCCTGTTCGGACGACTGTTCACCTTCTGGCCGTCTTTTCGCCCAACTCGCCTGTACGGCAGGGGTGTTGTGCGGACCTCGCGAACGCACGCCACCCCGGCCGCACGGACGGACGGGACGGACGTCACACCCGCCGCACGGACGGCCTGGACGAACCTCGCGCCCGCCTCACGGACGTTCGAGGATGGCCGTCACGCCCTGTCCGCCCGCCGCACAGATCGAGACGAGCCCGCGGCCGGGCCCCTCCCGCTCGGCGAGCAGCTTCGCCAGGGTGGCCACGATCCTCGCCCCGGTCGCCGCGAAGGGGTGGCCGGTGGCCAGTGACGAGCCCGCCACGTTCAGCCGGGCCCGGTCCACCTGGCCCAGCCCTCGCTTCTCCCAGGCCGCCAGGGTGGCGAGCACCTGGGACGCGAACGCCTCGTGCACCTCGACGAAGTCGAAGTCGCCGAGGCCGAGACCGGCCCGTTCCAGCATGCGCGGGACGGCGTGGGCCGGCGCCATCAGCAGCCCGTCCTCGCCACCCGCCACATCGCCCCCGACGAAGTCGACGGCCGCCGTCTCGTACGCCGTCAGGTACGCGAGCGGGGCCAGTCCGCGCTCCGACGCCCACTCCTGGCTCGCGAGCAGCACGACCGCCGCGCCGTCGGTCAGCGGCGTCGAGTTCCCGGCGGTCATGGTCGGTTCGGGGTCCCGCACGCCGAACACGGGCTTGAGGGTGGCCAGTTTGCCGACGGTGGAGCCGGGGCGGAGGTTCTGGTCGCGCTCCAGGCCCCGGAAGGGCACGACCAGGTCCGCGAAGAAGCCGCGGTCGTAGGCGGCGGCCAGCCGCTGGTGGCTCGTCGCCGCCAGTTCGTCCTGCGCCGCACGGCCGACGGCCCACGCGCGGGCGGTGACCGCCGCGTGCTCGCCCATGGACAGGCCGGTACGCGGCTCGGCGTTGCGCGGGATCTCCGGGACGAGGTGGCCCGGGCGGATGCGGGCCAGCGCCCGCAGCCGGGCGCCCGCCGATCCGGCGCGCCTGGCCTCCAGGAGGATGCGCCGCAGCGCGTCGTTCACGCCGAGCGGGGCGTCGCTGGCCGTGTCCGCGCCACCCGCGACGGCCGAGTCGGTCTGCCCGAGAGTGATCTTGTTGGCCGCGGCGATCACGGCCTGGAGACCGGTGCCGCACGCCTGCTGGATGTCGTAGGCGGGGGTGCGGGCGTCGAGCCGTGAGCCCAGCACCGTCTCGCGCGCGAGGTTGAAGTCGCGGCTGTGCTTGAGGACGGCCCCGGCCACCAACTCCCCGACCGCTCCGGGTCCTTCGAGTCCGTAGCGGTCCACGAGGCCGTCGACCGCGGCGGTCAGCATCTGCTGGTTCGAGGCCGTGGCGTACGGGCCGTCGGAGCGGGCGAAGGGGATGCGCGTGCCGCCGACGACCGCGACGGGGCGCGGCTGCGGCGCGCCGAAGGGGCGGGGCGCGTGCCCGGGGTGCGGTCCGCCGGGTCCAAGGGGACTCATCTCGACCTGCTCCTCACCGTGACGTAGGATTACCTCCGGTAACCTTACTCCACGGTAAGTCGGGGGTGAGCCGGGACCGAGCGCATCCGACCGAGCTGGGAGCTGAACCGTGGCCGACCGCTATCTGAGCCTCGCCGGCAGCGCGCCCGGCCGCTTCCTGACCCGGCGGCTCGGTCTGCCCCAGCCGGCGCGGCTCCGGCGGTGGAGCCCCGGACAGCCCACCCTGCAGGGCCGGTTGCTGCACCTCACCGCGGGCAAGTCGGACCTCGGCCTGGCTCCGCTCCTGACCCTGTGGGGACTGGACCTGGACCTCGTCCTGGCCCGCTCGGAACTGGACCTGGACCTGAGCGCGCATCCCGGCACGGGCACCGGCACCGGCGTGGATCCCGGCGCGGAGAACCCCGTCGCCGTCGTCCTGGACGCCACCGGTGTCCGTGACGTCGAGACGCTCGCCGAGGTGCACGCCGCCCTCCACCCCGTCGTCCGGTCGGTCGCCGAGAGCGGGCGGATCGTGGTGCTGGGCACGCCCCCGGACCCCGCCGACCACCACCGGGCCGCCGCGCAGCAGGCCCTCGAAGGGTTCGTACGGTCGCTCGGCAAGGAGATCGGGCGGGGCAGGACCGTGAACCTCGTACGGCTCACGGACGCCCGGACCGCCGAGTCGACGCTCCGCTTCCTGCTCTCGCCCAGGTCGGCGTACGTCAGCGGGCAGGTGATCGAGGTCGGCGACGGCGAGGTGAGCGCGCCCGACGACTGGCGCAGGCCCCTCGCCGGGCGGACCGCCCTGGTCACCGGTGCCGCGCGCGGGATCGGTGCGGCCGTCGCCGCGACGCTGGCACGGGACGGGGCGCGGGTGGTGTGCCTGGACGTGCCCGCCGCCGGGGCCGACCTGGCCGCGGTCGCCGAACGGCTCGACGGCCTCGCCCTGCCGCTGGACATCACCGCGGACGACGCGGGGGCGCGGATCGCCGCCGCGCTGCCCGAAGGGCTCGACGTCCTCGTCCACAACGCAGGCGTCACCCGGGACCGGCGGCTGGTCAACATGCCCGCCGAGCGCTGGAGTCCGGTGCTCGACGTCAACCTCGCGAGTGTGCTGCGCACGACCGACGACCTGCTCGGCGGCGGCACGCTCCGGGCGGGCGGGCGCGTCGTGGCCACCGCGTCCATCGCCGGGATCGCGGGGAACGCCGGCCAGACGAACTACGCCGCGTCCAAGGCGGGGATCGTCGGGCTCGTACGGTCCCTCGGGCCGCGGGCGCTCTCCGAGTACGGGGTGACGGTGAACGCCGTCGCGCCCGGGTTCATCGAGACGCGGATGACGGCCGCGGTGCCGCTGTTCATCCGCGAGGCGGGGCGGCGGATGAACTCGCTCGCGCAGGGCGGGCAGCCGGTGGATGTCGCCGAGACGACGGCCTGGCTCGCGAGTCCGGGATCGGGGACCGTGACCGGGCAGGTCGTACGGGTGTGTGGGCAGAGTCTGCTCGGGGCGTAGGCGCTCCGCTTCGATGTGCCGAAGGTCGCACAGTTCCCCGCGCCCCTGGACAGGGCGCCCTGTTCAGGGGCGCGAGGAACTGCGCGCTCACCCCCCACCGATCCGCAGGCGGAGCCCCCGACCGGGGCCGAGGAAGAGAGTCAGCGATGGATGACGTCATGGATGCCGTGCCGAGCCGGACCCTTACGCGACCGCCGTCCCTCTGGCCGCTGCTCGCCAGAGGGGCGTTTCTCTCGCCGTTCAAGCGGCCCCGGGCGGGAGTCACCGCTCCCCGTACCCAGCTGGTCCTGCCCGGTGTCCGGATCGACCTGGGCCGGCTCGCCGCGTACGAGCGGGTCTGCGGGTTCGGGGTGGGGGCGGACGAGCTGCCCCTCGCCTATCCACAGGTGCTCGGCTTCCCGGCCGCCATGCGGCTGATGAGCGCGCGGACGTTCCCGCTGCCGCTGCTCGGGCTGGTGCACACGTCCGTCGCGATCACCCGGCACAGGTCGCTGACGGCCACCGGTGTGTACGAACTCACCGTGCGCGTCGACGACTTGGTGCCCCACCGGCGCGGGACCGAGGCCGTTGTCGTGACCGAGGTGCGGGCGGCCGGGGACCTCGTGTGGGAGTCCCGCAGCACGTATCTGGCACGGCACCGCACGACTGCGGGGAGCACGGGCGAGAGGCCCGGCGGGAGCGTCGGCGGAAGCACCGGCGGGCAGCGGACGGCGGTGGCGGAGGGCGCGCCCCTGCCCGTCCTCGCCGAGTGGCAGCTCGGGGAGGACGTCGGTCGGCGGTACGGAGCCGCGTCCGGGGACCGCAATCCGATCCACCTGCACCCCCTCACCGCCCGGCTGTTCGGCTTCCCCCGGCCCATCGCGCACGGCATGTGGACCGTGGCACGCTGCCTCGCCGAGCACGGGACGCCTCAAGCGGCGGCGCTGCGGGCGGAGTTCAGGGCACCGGTACTGCTGCCGGGGACGGTGTCGTACGGGGCGAGGAACGGCCGCTTCGAGCTGCGCGGGGCCGGTGGCCGGCTGCACCTGGCCGGGGAGATACTGCCGCTGCCCTGATCAGGGTCGCGCCGCCGCCTCCGGGAGCTGCTCCCACGGGCGGCCCTCCATCAGGTCGCCGAGGCCCGCCCAGGCGAAGTTCATCAGGGTCGCGGCGGCCTGCCGGGCGGAGACCGCGGGGGTGGTGTTCGCCCACGCGGCGAGGGACTCGGCGGCGCCGACCAGGGCTTCCGCGAGACCCGCGACCTCGCGCTCGGGCAGCGACGGATCCCGGTGGGCCTCCCGGGCGGCGACCACGATCAGCTGGGTGACGAACGCCACGATCTCCTCGCGCATCGAGGTGATCTCGGCGGCGAACGGCTCGCCGTGCGTACGTGCCTGGAGGTGCAGCACCGCCCAGCCGTCCGGGTTCCGGGCGGTGTGGGTGAAGAACGCCAGCAGCCCTTCCCAGAGTTGCCGGTCCGCGGGCAGGTCCGGGCGGACTCCGGCGCGCACCGCCGCGGTCAGGGCCGCCGCCTCACGCCGGATGCACGCGGTGAACAGGTCTTCCTTGGAGTTCAGGTACAGGTAGACCAACGGCTTGGAGACGCCCGCCAGATCGGCGATCTCGTCCATCGACGCGGCCCGGTAGCCGCGCTGTCCGAAGGTCCGTACGGCGGCGTCCAGCATCTGCTGTTCACGCACGGCACGGGGCATCCGCTTGCTCTTCACTGCACCCATACGGGAAAGAGTATGTTCTGCGGGCGGCCGCGCCGGGCGGAGTGCGGCCCGTGGCCGACTTCAGGACCGCTTCAGGACGTCTGGCCCTTCAAGACGTCTGGCCCTTCAGGACGTCTGGCCCTTCAGGACGTCTGGCCCTGGGGCCTCGGCAGCTCGTCGGCCACCGCGTCCTCCTGGCTGCGGTTGGCCTCCAGGTTGGACTTGACCCGGTCGACGCGCTCGACGATCTGCACCGAGGCGCGGTCGCGCTCCTTGCGCAGGACGACGAAGCTGATGGGCGCCGAGACCAGCAGGGCAAGCATGACGACCCACATGCCGTTCGAGTCACCGAGGCCGCGCGGGGCGACGCCGGAGTAGACGAGGCCCCAGACGACCACGAGGCAGCCCACGAAGATACCGAGGCGCATCAGTGTGTAGCGGAGCATCTCAATCCACTCTTCCCGTTCCGAACGTTCCCCAAGACCACCGTCCAGTGAAGCACGCACGGGCGGCGATCTTGTAGGGGGGTGCCAGGGCGTTTCCCCTCAGCTGAGGCGGCCAAGCGACAGCAGCATCGTGATGTCGTCGCGGTCGTCGCCGGGCGCCACCCTGATCGCGTCCGGTACGCGGCCGACCTCCTTGTAACCGCAGGAGCCGTAGAAGCGCTCCAGACCCTCGCCGCCCCGGCAGGTGAGGCGTATCGCCTCGATGCCGTCGAGACCGCGGGCGGCGTCGGCGGCGGCCGCGAGGAGGTCGCGGCCGTAACCCCTGTTCTGGTGCCTGGGATGCACCATCACCGTGTAGAGCCACAGCCAGTGCGTCATGAGGCGGTGGGTGTTGAGGGTGAGGAAGGCCGTCGCCGCGACGGCCCCGTCCTCGTCGCGGCCGACGAGGAGTCTCGTGCGGCCCTCCGCCATCGCGACGAAGTGCCTGACCAATTCCGGCCGGATCGTCTCGGGGGAGACGGGAGGCACGAAGCCGACGGAGCCGCCCGCGTTGGTGACGTCCGCCCAGAGGGCACTGATGCCGTCCCGCAGAGCGGAGTCGACGGCGGGGTCGAACTCGAAGGTAAGGGCCATACAGTCAGGCTACCCATTACTTCAACGGTGGCTCAAGCGCCTGCCTCTGCCCCTGCGGCTCCCCGCGCCCCGGAAGAACGGGGCGCACCCCTTCCGAGGGCGGGCGAGCCCGGGGGTCAGAGCCGCATCGGCTGCGGGGTGTCCCGGCGGTCCGCGGCCGCGGGCTCGTACTCGCGGATGATCTCGTACCGCGTGTTCCGTTCCACCGGGCGGAATCCCGCGTCACGGATCAGGTCCAGCAGATCCTCACGCGTCAGCTTGTTCGGCGTGCCGTAGTTGTCGGCGTCGTGCGTGATCTTGTACTCCACGACCGACCCGTCCATGTCGTCCGCCCCGTGCTGCAGCGCGAGCTGGGCCGTCTGGACGCCGTGCATGACCCAGAAGACCTTGACGTGCGGCACGTTGTCGAACAGCAGCCGCGAGACCGCGAAGGTCTTGAGTGCCTCCGCGCCGGTGGCCATCTGCGTACGCGCCTGCAGCCGGTTGCGGACCTTGCCGTCCTTCATGTCCACGAAGTCGTGCTGGTAGCGCAGCGGGATGAAGACCTGGAAACCGCCGGTCTCGTCCTGCAGCTCACGCAGCCGCAGTACGTGGTCCACCCGGTGCCGCGGCTCCTCGATGTGCCCGTACAGCATCGTGCACGGGGTCTTCAGACCCTTCTCGTGCGCGAGCCGGTGGATGCGCGACCAGTCCTCCCAGTGGGTGCGGTGGTCGACGATGTGCTGCCGGACCTCCCAGTCGAAGATCTCCGCGCCGCCGCCGGTGAGGGACTCCAGTCCCGCGTCGATCAGCTCGTCCAGGATCTCGGACGCCGACAGCCCCGAGATCGTCTCGAAGTGGTGGATCTCGGTTGCCGTGAAAGCCTTCAGGGAGACGTTCGGCAGCGCCTTCTTCAGCTCGCTCAGCGAGCGCGGGTAGTACCGCCACGGCAGGTTCGGGTGCAGGCCGTTGACGATGTGCAGCTCGGTGAGGTTCTCGCCCTCCATCGCCTTGGCGAGCTTCACCGCCTCCTCGATGCGCATCGTGTACGCGTCCTTCTCGCCCGGCTTGCGCTGGAACGAGCAGTAGGCGCACGACGCCGTGCACACGTTCGTCATGTTGAGGTGGCGGTTGACGTTGAAGTGGACGACGTCACCGTTCTTGCGGGTGCGCACCTCGTGGGCGAGTCCGCCCAGCCAGGCCAGGTCGTCCGACTCGTAGAGCGCGATGCCGTCCTCGCGGGTCAGCCGCTCACCGGCCCGGACCTTGTCCTCCAGCTCGCGCTTGAGCCCGACGTCCATGCGTGCACCTCTCCCTGTGACTGGCCTGCTCAACCGTACTCCCCCGCCCTACTGCTCCTCCTCGGGCAGCTCGCCCACCCGGTTCTCCCACTTCGTGGAGAGCACGATGGTGGTACGCGTCCGGGAGACGCCCTTGGTCCCGGACAGACGCCGGATGGTCCGCTCCAGGCCGTCCACGTCGGAGGCCCGCACCTTGAGCATGAAGGAGTCGTCACCGGCGATGAACCAGCAGTCCTCGATCTCGTTCAGGTCCTTCATCCGGCGGGCCACGTCCTCGTGGTCGGCGGCGTCGGAGAGCGAGATGCCGATGAGGGCGGTGACGCCGAGACCGAGCGAGGCCGAGTCGACCGTCGCGCGGTAGCCGGTGATGACCCCGGCGGCCTCAAGGCGGTTGATGCGGTCGGTGACGCTGGGTCCCGACAGTCCGACGAGGCGTCCCAGCTCCGCGTAGGAGGCCCGGCCGTTCTCCCGGAGAGCCTGGATGAGCTGCCTGTCCACCGCGTCCATGCGATCGATAGCCTTCCGCTGAAAAGTTCCTGAGATGAGTGGTACTGATCCGCTGTGCTCGGGTGGTGCGCTGTGCTTGGGTGGCGCGCCGTGTTCAGGTGGTGCGGGAGCCGCCGAGTTCGCCCTCCCAGCGGCGGTAGAGCGTGTGCCCGACGCCCGCCGCGTCCAGCACGCGCCCGGCGACGAAGTCCACCAGGTCCTGGATGTGCGTGGCCCCCGCGTAGAACGCCGGGGAGGCCGGCAGGACGGTCGCGCCCGCGTCGTCGAGCGTCACCAGGTGCCGCAGGGTCTGCCCGTTCAGCGGGGTCTCCCGGACGGCGACGACCAGCTTGCGCCGCTCCTTGAGGGTGACGCTCGCGGCCCGCTGCAGCAGGTCCTTGGAGAGGCCGAGCGCGACTCCGGCGACACACGCGGTGGAGGCGGGCACGATCAGCATGCCCTTGGCGGGGTACGAGCCGGAGGACGGCCCCGCCGCCAGATCCCCCGCGCTCCAGTGGCGTACGTCGGCGAGACGTTCGCCGGGGACCTCGAAGGTGCCGAGCTTGCCGTCGGCCCCGCGGGCCAGCCACTCCCGCAGGTCGTCGCGCCAGTGGGCGTCCCTGAAGCTGATCCCGGTCTCGTCGAGCAGGGTGAGCCGCGAGGCACGGCTGACGACCAGGTCGACGCTCTCACCGGCGTCGAGGAGGGCGCGCAGCACGGCCGCCGCATACGGCGTTCCGGACGCACCGGAGACCCCCACGATCCAAGGCCGCCGCTGTGTTTCTCCTGCGTTCACACCCCGAGCCTACCGGCGCGACGACCCCGCCTCGGGACCGGCGGCGGGCCCGGGGGTCACCGGGCCCGCCGGCCTCCGGGCAGGCGAGTTGGCGCACGACATCCCACCCGACTTGTTTTTGCGACAACCTGTCGTAATGTTTACGACAGGTTGTCGCATAAAGAGGCGGTGGCGGCGGCGACAGCTGCTGCGCGCGCATGCCACCGCGAGAGCCGACAGGACGGCCGCCGCGCCGTCGTTCGCTGAACGGAAAGGCCCCACCCCCATGAACGCCACCGATCGAGCCGACATCATCCAACTGCTGGGCCGTTACGCCGACATCGCGGATCTGAAGGAGTTCGACGAACTGCCCGGCCTCGTCCTCACCGATCCGCTCACCGTCGATTTCGAGTCGGTCGCCGGCATACCGCCGATGGAGACGCCGCTCGGCGCCTACGCCGAGATCCTCCGTGGCGCCTTCGCGCCCTTCACGGCGACCCACCACGCCATCACGGGCCACGTCGTCGACATCGACGGCGACCGCGCTACGGTCCACGCGCACGTCCGTGCCGAGCACTGGCTGCCGGAAGAACTCACCGGCGGCGGGCCCAACCGCTGGCTGGTGGTCGGCTTCTACGACAACGAGGCGGTCCGCACCGCGGACGGCTGGCGCCTGAGCCGGGTGAAGCTCACCGCGTCGTACCAGGAGAACGCGCAGCTGGCGAGCGCGGCACTGCCCTCCGAGCCGGCGCGCTAGGGGCCAAGACCGAACCCGGGCGCCGGGGCGGGCGCGGTGGAAGGAGAATGGCCGGATGCCGCGTATCCGGGGAGCCAGCATCGAGGAACACCACGAGATGGTGTGGGCCGACCTCGCCGAGGCGACGCGGCAGTTGCTGCTGGAACGCGACTACGAATCGATCACCATGGGTCACATCGCGACCCGGGCCGGCCTCGCGCGCAACACGCTGTACAACTACGCACGCGACAAGAGGGCGCTGGTCCTGGCGCTGACCCACAGGGCCAGTCGGCCCATGGTCGAGCGGGTGGCCGCGGTCGCCGCGCGGTCCGCGGACCCGGCGGCGGAGCGGATGCGGGAGATCATCGAGGCCGTCCTGGAGACGTCCACGGACCAGTCCATGCAGCCGATGTTCCGGCCGGGCTCCGGCCCGCTCGTCGACGAGCTGCCCAAAGGGCCGGACAGCCCGTTCCACGCGGTCGTGGTCGAGATCGAGAACGTCGTCCGGGACGGCATCGCGCGCGGAGAGTTCCGCGACGTGGGCGACGTGCCCCTCACGGTGGAACTGCTGTCCGGCGCCATGCGTGCGGGCGCGGAGCGCATCAGCCGGGACCCGGCCGCCTTCACGGCCACGGTCCGCACGGCGCGGGAGATCGTCCTGGCCGCCCTGGTCCACCCCTCGGCCCAGGACGCGTAGACCGGTCTCCCGCCCTACCCCCCTGACCGCCGCGCGGCGGAGGCGATGCGCAGGGTGTTCGTGAGGGCCTGCGTCAGTTCCGCCACCAGATGACGCAGCTCGACCGGTCCGGCGTCGTCGGTCAGCTCGCGGGCGTGGCCGAGCAGTACGGCGGCCATCTCCAGGTGGGTGGCCTCGACCACGTCGGCGAGCCGCGAGACCGGCCCCGGCCGTTCCGGGTCGGCGACGACGTAGGCGGGGCCGCCGCCCGCACTCGTCCAGGGCAGCAGCCTGAGCGCTTCGGCCCCGTCGTGGCTCCGGGCGCTCACGCCGCCTCCGCCCCCGCCCCGCGGGTCAGGCAGAACTCCCGCGGCAGGTAGGGCCGCACGACCGGGGACGCGCTCCCGTCGAGGGGAGCCCCGCTCCAGCGCCCGGCGCGTCGATGGACGCGCGCCCGGACCTGGGGCACCGCGTCCCCCTTACGGTGCCGGCCACCGCCCGCCGCGGGCCCCGTGGTCCGCGCCAGGACCAACAGCACCCCAAGGGCGGCCACCCGAAAACTCACCCAGGGAATCAGAGCAGGGATAAACTCGGACATGCGTCAGCTCCTTACAAGCTGGTGCCGTGCCCCGGGGCGACTCCAATCGCCGCCGGGGTTTTGCACGTCCAACATAGCGTAAGAAATCTACAGGATTCTAGGGTGAACTAGAGATCGATTACTGTGGCATACCTAGAACACTATGGGTGGGTGATGGAGTTCGAGCCGGACGTACCCAGGTGGCGCCAAGTGGCGGCCGTGATCCGTGATCGCATCGAGGACGGCACCTACCCGCCGCGCAGCCGTGTGCCCTCGGTGCAGGCGATCGTCGAGGAGTTCGGCATCGCCACGGCCACCGCGGCCAAGGTGAACGTGGGCCTGAAGAAGGAAGGGCTCGTCTACACCGAGATCGGCATGGGCTCATTCGTCTCCCCCGATGCCCCGGCGCTCATCGCGAAGGCCCGCGCCGAAGCCGACTCCTGACCGCCGGCCGCGGATGCGGTGGTGTGCGCGAGTACGCGGACCCGCCTAGGCTGTCGGCCGATGCGCGGCCGGTGTCCGCAGTCCGGGATCAGGGCCCCCGACCAACTCCTCAAGGCGTGTGGAGGAAGCCATGACCGCCGAACTTCCCGACTGGATGATCCCGCCCAGGCCGAGTGGCTGGGAGGCGGACGACCTGGACAACCTTCCCCAGGCGCCTCGGCACACCGAACTCATCGACGGAGCCCTGATCTTCATGATGTCTCCGCAGCGGTCATGGCACTCCCGGCTCGTGGAGAACCTCACCCTCGCCCTGCGCCAGGCAGCTCCCCAGGGCTTCGAGGCCGAGCGCGAGATGACGGTCCGCCTCGACCGGAAGAGCCGCCCCGAGCCCGACATCCTGGTCTCCACCGTCGCGTACGACCCCGACCGCACCTGGTACGCACCCGAAGACGTCGCGCTCGTCGTCGAGGTCGTCTCGGAGGAGTCGGCGGACCGTGACAGGTCCCTGAAGCCCTTCAAGTACGCCGGCGCCCGGATCGGGCACTTCTGGCGCATCGAGGACGAGGCCGGAGCACCCACCGTCCACACCTACGAACTCGACGCCATGACGAGTACCTACGTGCCCACCGGCATCCATCGAGGCCGGCTGAAGGTCTCCGTCCCCTTCTCCCTCGACATCGATCTCGACGCCCTCGTACCGTGATTCCGGCCGAGGGCTCGACCCGGCCCGGACTCGGTCACCGCGGCGCTAGACCGTCAGCCCCCGCACCAGCAGATCCAGCAGCGCGCAGATGAACAGTGCGATGCCGATGAAGCCGTTGACCTGGAAGAACGCTCTGTTCAGGCGGGTCAGGTCGGTCGGGCGGACGATGGTGTGCTCGTAGACGAACGCCGCCGCCACGATCAGCAGGCCCAGCCAGAAGAAGACACCCGCGTCCGTGGCCAGCGCGAACCAGACGAAGAGTGCGGTCGTGACCGCGTGGCAGGCGCGGGCGCCCCAGACCGCGGCCGGGATGCCGAAGCGGGCCGGGACCGACTTCACGCCGACCTCGCGGTCCGTCTCCACGTCCTGGCAGGCGTAGATCAGGTCGAAGCCGCCGATCCAGACGCCGACCGCGAGGCCCAGGATCACCGCGTCCCAGGACCACTCACCCGTGATCGCCAGCCAGCCGCCGATCGGGCCCATGGCCTGGGCGAGGCCGAGGATCGCCTGCGGGAAGTTCGTGAACCTCTTGCCGTACGGGTAGACCACCATCGGGATCACCGCGACGGGGGCGAGGGCCAGGCACAGGGGGTTCAGGAGCGCCGCCGCCCCGAGGAACACCACCAGGGCGACCAGCGCGCCCGTCCACGCGTGCTTCACCGACATCGCGCCGGTGACCAGCTCACGGTGGGCCGTACGCGGATTGCGGGCGTCGATCTCCCGGTCGATGATCCGGTTCGCGGCCATCGCGAAGGTACGCAGCCCGACCATCGCGACGGTGACGAGGAGCAGCCGGCCCCAGTGGATGTTCTCGTCCAGCTCGTACATCGCCGTCAGGGACGCGATGTACGCGAACGGCAGCGCGAAGACGGAGTGCTCGATCATGACCAGCCGCAGGAACGCCTTGGTCCGGCCCGGCTGGGGCTGTGGCTGGGGCTGCGGGACCGCCGCCGATGCGCTGCTCACGAGAGTCCGTACTCCTTCCAGCGGCGGTCGACCTTCGCCGCCGTCTCCGGGTCCGGGAGGACCATCTCGGGCCAGCCGCCGTCCCGGGTGTAGCCCTCCTCGGGCCACTTCCTCGTGGCGTCGATCCCCGCCTTGCCGCCCCAGAACTGCTGGTACGAGGAGTGGTCGAGGTGGTCGACCGGCCCCTCGACGATGCTGAGGTCCCGCGCGTAGTCCGTGTTGCCCAGCGCGCGCCACGCCACCTCGTGCAGGTCGTGGACGTCGCAGTCGGCGTCGACGACCACGATCAGCTTGGTCAGCGACATCATGTGGGCACCCCAGACGGCGTGCATGACCTTCTGCGCGTGCTTCGGGTACTTCTTGTCGATCGCGACGATCGCGCAGTTGTGGAAGCCGCCCGCCTCGGGGAGGTGGTAGTCCACGATGTCCGGCACGATGATCTTGAGGAGGGGCAGGAAGAAGCGTTCCGTCGCGCGGCCGAGCGGGCCGTCCTCCGTCGGCGGGCGGCCGACCACGATCGACTGGAGGAGCGGGCGCCTGCGCGTCGTCACGCAGTCGATCGTCAGCGCCGGGAAAGGCTCCTGCGGCGTGTAGAAGCCCGTGTGGTCGCCGAAGGGGCCCTCGGGGAGCATCTCGCCCGGCTCCAGCCAGCCCTCGATGACGACCTCGGCCTGCGCCGGCACCTGGAGCGGCACCGTCTTGCAGTCGACCATCTCGATCCGCTTGCCCTGGAGGAACCCGGCGAAGAGGTACTCGTCGATGTCCCCGGGGAGGGGCGCGGTGGAGGCGTACGTCACCGCAGGCGGGCAGCCGAAGGCGATCGCGACCGGCAGCCGCTCGCCCCGGCGCGCGGCCACCTGGTAGTGGTTGCGGCTGTCCTTGTGGATCTGCCAGTGCATGCCGATGGTGCGCTTGTCGTGGCGCTGCAGCCGGTAGAGGCCGAGGTTGCGGATGCCGGACTCGGGGTCCTTGGTGTGCGTGAGCCCCAGGTTGAAGAAGGACCCGCCGTCCTGCGGCCAGGTGAACAGCGCGGGCAGGGCGTCCAGGTCGACGTCGTCACCGCGGAGCACCACCTCCTGGACCGGCGCGTCCTTCACCTTCTTCGGCGGTACGTGCGTCATGGCGCCGAGCTTCCCGAAAGCCTCGCGCACCCCGACGAACCCCTGCGGCAGCTCGGGCTTCAGCAGCCCGCCGATCTTGTCGCTGATGTCCGCGTACGACTTCAGGCCGAGCGCCTTGAGCAGCCGGCGGTCCGTCCCGAAGACGTTCATCGCGAGCGGCATCGCCGAACCGCGCACGTTCTCGAAGAGCAGGGCGGGGCCGCCGGCCTTCTGGACGCGGTCGACGATCTCCCCGACCTCCAGATACGGGTCCACCTCGGCCTTGATGCGCTGGAGGTCGCCCTCGCGCTCCAGCGCCCGGAGCAGGGAGCGAAGATCGTCGTAAGCCATGCGTTCCAGTATCGGCTACTCGCTACGCTGGCTCCGTAAGGGGGGCCGCTCAGCCGGCCCCGATGTCCGGAAGCGTTTCCACAGCAGGGGGACCACCGCATGCTTCGGGTGCTGATGATCCTGGTGCCGCTGGCACTCAGCATCTACGCGTTCATCGACTGCATCACCACCGATGAGAAGGACGTCCGCTACATCCCGAAGCCCCTCTGGGCGATCCTCGTGCTGCTGTTCCCGCTCGTCGGCTCCATCTCCTGGCTGATCGTCGGCCGCGCCCGCACCCCGCGCGGCACCTCACCGGCCCGCCGGGGCGGCTGGGTCGCGCCCGACGACAACCCCGACTTCCTCAAGTCCCTCGACGACAACGACAAGAAGGACGCCGACAAGAAGGACGTCGGCAAGAAGGACGTCGGCAAGAAGGACGCCGACAAGGACGACACCGGCGGCGAGGGACCCGAGGACACGGCCCCGCCGAAGCCCTGACGGGCGGCGGCTGACGGCCGTCAGCCGCTCTGGGGCGCGGGGCCGGCCGGGTCCGTGGCCTTCGACGGCCGCTGGGCCGTCGGAGTCGGTACCGGTGTCGGCGCCGAGGTCGGACCCGTCGCACCCGCTTCCGTCGGCGGCATGCTCGGGGCGACCGCGGGAGGACTCGTCCGCGCGCCGGTGCCCGCGGTCGGGGTCGTCCCGGCGGCCCGGGACTTCGCCGGCGCGGGCGACGGCGGCGCCGAAGAGGCGGGCGGGACCGGCGAACTGCTCGACGGCGGCGGGGCGAGGGGAACGGTCGGGGAGACGGGCCGGTCGGGTGCCGTCAGCAGGGCCGGCAGCGCCACGGCGACGGTGACGGCACACACCAGGCCCGCCCCGGCCGCCGCCCGGAGCAGCTTTCTGCGGGCCGCGCCGCGGCGGATCGCCTCGTACCGGCCGGGCGGCGGACCGAGGTGGTCGGAGGCGGGCCGCAGGATGACGGCGAGCGGGTCGTCGGGGTCGAAGTCCGGGCCGTCGTCAGAGTGTGTGATCAAGGCTTCTCCTCAGATGGGCGCGGAGCAGTTCTCGGGCCGCGTGCAGATCGGCCTTGACGGTTCCTTCCTTGCGCCCGGTCAGCGCGGACACCTCCCGGATCGGCATGTCAGCGTAGTAGTGCAGCAGGATCGGGACGCGCAGCCGTTCGGGCAGCGACTGCACGAGCAGGCGCACCGAGGGATCGGCCGGTTCGGTGCCGGGCCGGACGGCGGCCTCGACCGTCGCCCGGTGCACCGCCCTGCGCTCCCGTTCCAGCTTGCGCCAGTGGTCCCGCACGAGGTTGGCGGCGGTGACGTAGAGGAAGCCGCGGGGCTCCGCCACGGAGGTCCAGCGGGCCCACAGCCGGGTGAACGCCTCCGAGGCGATCTCGTGGGCCGTCCCGTCGTCGTCGACCAGGCGGCGGCACCAGCCGGCGAGGCGCGGGTAGAGGGCGGCGAACAGCTCGGACGCTGCCTCCTCGCGGGACCGTTTCACCACTCTCCAGGCCGTGACGTCGATCGTGGGACTCGTGGCATCCGGGAAGTTCCCGGAACTCGTAGGGCTCGTAGGGCTCGTAGGGCTCGTAGGGCTCGTAGGGCTCGTAGGGCTCGTAGAGGAGGATCCCGGGCCGTCGGTGTACGGTTCCGCCGGCCCGGGATCCTCCGCGCGGGCCGGGGCCGCGCGGGCCGGGGAGGTGCCGGTCAAGTGCTTCCCGGGCTCAGCTCGGCGAAGACGATCACACTGTCGCGGTACCCGTCCTTGCTGCGCGGACCGCCGCACGTGATGAGCCGCAGCTCGGGGCGGCCCACGTCCCCGTAGACGTCGTCCGTCGGGAACTCCGCCTGGGCGACCGTCCGTACGCCACTGACGGTGAAGCGGGCCGTCGTGCCGTTCTCCAGACGCGCCATGACCCGGTCGCCCGGCCGCAGGCGCGTGAGACGACGGAAGACGCCGTCCCCGTACGTGCCGGCCGTGACGTGGCCGAGGATCACCGACGGACCCACCTGGCCGGGCGTCGGCGAGTGCCGGTACCAGCCCGCCCGGTCGTCGGCCTCGATCGGGGGCACCTGCACACTGCCGTCCGCGGCCAGCCCCAGCCGCATCACCGGGGTGTCGACCTCGATGGCCGGGATCCTCAGCCGCACCGGCACCGAACGCGCGAGGGCGCGCCCCGGCTTCCCGGAGTCCCGTGACGTCTTCCCGGCGGAGTCCGAGGACGGCGGGCTCTCGCGGCGGGCGGTGCCGGCCCCGTCGGCCTTGCCGCCCCCTCCCCCACCGCAGCCCACGAGCAGAGAGGCCGTCGCCGCGGCGACGAAGGCGCGCCTGGAGGGCAGGGTCATGCCCCGGTCGCCCGTCGGCGGCGTACGACGTAGACCGCCGCCCCGCCGAGCGCGAACGCCGCGGCGGCGCTCCCGCCGATCAGGCCGCCCTCGCCGCCGGAGTCCGTCGGCGCCACACCGGTGTCGGGCGCTCCGCTCGGTACGCGGGACACCTCGCCCGGGGCCGGCGCCTTGGTCGGTGCGACCGTCGGCTCGGTGCTCGGGGGCTCGGACGGGACCGGGCTGGCGGTCTTCGCCGCTTCGGGGCTCGGCGCCTGGGCGGTGGGCACGGGGCTGGGGGACGTGTCGGCGAACGCGGGCACCGTGCTCGCCAGCACGGCGGTGCAGGCAAGTGCCAGGGCACTGAGGACAGTTCGGCGCATGAAGAAGCTCTCTCTCGTCGGTCTCGTCGGTCTCGTCAGTCGCGTTGGTCTCGTCGGCCGTACCGGACTGGCCGGTCCCGTCCGCGCACGCCGGTCAAGGACACGGCGGGCTAAGTGCGTCGGGGATCGAGCGGAGAGACGAGGCAGCACCTGGACGGGTTGTAAAGAAAAGGCAAAGTCCGGTCGGCGTCGCCCGGCGGCGACTGTGGTTGTGATTGCGGTGGTGGCCGCGACTGCGGCCGCGGTCGCCCGCGACGGCCACGCCGGCAGGCACACCGGCGCCCACCCCGACGGAAGGCGGCACAGCCCGATGAGAGCCGACGAACTCGTACCGCTGGGCCGCACGGGGCTGCGGGTCAGCCGCCTCGGGCTGGGGCTCGCCTCCCTCGGCGGGCTGTTCGAGCCGGTGCCGCCGGAGCAGGCGGCCGCCGTCCTCGACACCGCCTGGGACCTCGGCATCCGGCTGTACGACACGGCCCCGGTGTACGGGTACGGGCGGTCCGAGACCCGTACCGGAGCCGCTCTCGCGGTACGGCCGCGTGCCGCGTTCGTGCTGTGCACCAAGGTGGGGCGGATCATCGAGCCGGGCGGTCCCGACACCCAGCCGATCTGGGCGGACCCGCCGGCCGGTGTCGGGCCGCGGCTCGACTACTCGTACGCCGGGGTGCTGCGGTCGGTCGAGGAGAGTCTGGAGCGGCTGGGACTCGACCGGGTCGACGTCCTCCATGTGCACGACCCCGACGAGGACTTCGGCGCCGCGGTCTCGCAGGCGTACCGCGCGCTGGCCGACCTGCGGGCCGCGGGGGTCGTCGGCGCCGTCTCGATCGGCGTCAACCACGCTCCCGTCGCCGCCCGTTTCCTGCGGGAGGCCGCGCCGCCCGGCCCCGACTGCGTCCTGCTCGCCGGGCGTCACACCCTCCTCGACCGCTCGGGGCTCGACGAGTTGCTGCCCCTGTGCGCCGAGCGCGGCGTCGCCGTCATGGCCGCGGGCGTCTACCAGTCCGGGCTGCTCGCCGACCCCCGCCCCGGGGGGCCGCACGGATACGCCTCCGTACCCGCCGAACTGGCCGCGCGCATCCGTGCGTTACGGAAGGTGTGCGCGGACTTCGGCGTCCCGCCGCTCGCCGCGGCCGTGCAGTTCCCGCTCGGCCACCCGGCCGTCACGAGCGTCGTGGTCGGCGCCCGCACACCGGAGGAGGTGGCACAGAACGTGCGGCTCTTCGGTCACCCCGTCCCGGCGGACTTCTGGACCGCCCTGAAAACAGCGAACCTCCTGGCGTGGGACACCCCGACACCGTCCGGCCACTGACCGGGGCGCGCGGATCGGTCGGCCCGGCGTGAAGGGCGTCATGGGCGCCCCCGGGCCGGTGTTCCGCGGTCGGACTCCGTCGGCGGCGCCGACATTTACGGACGCCGAGCGACAGCACTCGGTCCACTCCGAAGCAACGCCCCCTGGCCGCCCCACGGTTGATACACCTCACCTCGACACCAGAACCGGACACGGGCCCCAGGGGGAGATGCGGTGCGCAGAGGGCTGCACGGCCGAGGGGCGCTGTTCGACACGGAGCCGCCCGGCCTCGCGCCACGGCTCGTCGGGCTGCGCCCGTTCCAGCACGGACAGAGCCCGTACGAGCATCCGAAGGACCTCCCCTTCGTGGTGTTCGCCGGCGCCCGCGGGCTCGGCAAGAGCACGTTGCTGGCCGAACTGCGGGCCGCGTACCAGGGGCACACGCCCGTCGCGCTGATCGACTGCGAGGCGGACGAGTTCACCGGGCCGCCCGCCCGACGGCCGCGCGAGGTCTGGTCGCCCGTGTCCCAGGCGCTGGTGACGATCGCCGAGCAGCTGGCGGAGCCGGTGGCCGACGCCGGGCGGATACCCTTCCCGCGCCTCGCGGCGGGCCTGCTGGCCGTCGCGGCGGGCGGCTGGAACGACCGGGACGTGCCGCGCATCCGCCAGGAGGCCGAGCGCATCCTGCTGCTGAACGACACGGACTCGTGGGTCGGCACCATCGCGGGCCGCTGGGTCGGCCGGGTGTCGGCCAGACTGACCGACGCGCTGGCCGACGCCCTGACCGGCTCGCTGTCCGGCACGGGACCGGTGGTCGAGCCGGTCATCGAGGCCACCCTGGAAGCCTTCTCCGAAGGGGTCTCGCCCACGCACCGCCGGCTGCGCAAGGCCGCCACCTGGTACCGCGACCACCCGAACGCCGGCGGCAACCCCAAGCTCGGACTCCTCCTGCTCTCGGGGCACTTCAGGGCGGGCGGCGACGCGCGCACCCACGCCGAGGGCCATCTCGTACGGGCCCTGCTGGCCGACCTCGACGACGCGTACGGCGGTTCGCTGCCGCGCGGGCACCGGGCCGGACGCCCGGTGGTCCTCATCGACAACGCGCAGAGCACACCGGGTGTCGGGCTGATCGGAGCGGTCCTGCGCGACCGGGCCGGCGGCATCGCCGACCGGGTGGCGTTCTTCGCCGGACTGCGCGGCCACGGTCATCCGGCGCTGCGCAACGCGACCCGCAGCACCCTGTCCGAACTGGCCCGCACCAGCGGCTGGGAGCCCGGCGGCACGGCGTCGTCCCGGGCCCTGCTCGTGCCGCTGTCGCCGCTGTCGCCCGACGACACCCCGCGGGTCGTCGAGGCGGCCTGCCGCGGGCTGGCCGTACCGTCCCGGCTGCCGCACGCCGCCCACCGGCTGACCGGCGGCAGCCCGCTCGGCACCGCCCTGCTCGCCGAGTCCGCCCGGCAGAACCTGCCGCGGGGCGCCGTCACCCCCGGCGACCTGCTCACCGCACGCCTCGTACCGCGACCGGAGGACGACGGGCCGGAGGGCGAAGGACCGCAGCACGACGGCCGCCCCGCCTACCGCGAGCTCCTCGACCGCCTGGTGCCGGGCGACCGCCGGACCGAACTGGCGCTGCTGGCCGTCGCCCACGACCACGAGTCGGCGTGCGCGCTGGCCGCGGCCCGGCTCCCCGCCGGCTTCGGCGCGGCGGGGGTGCTCGCCCTGGAGGCACGGTTCGCCGAGGAGGGCCTGCCCACGGTGCCCGGGCAGTTCGTCGGCGACCCGCTGCTGCGGGCGCTGCTGCTGCTGGACCTGTACCGCAGGGAACCGGACCACGACACCTGGAAGGCCGCCCACCGCACCCTCATACACCACTACACGGACACTCCGGACGGTCCGGGCGGTCCGGGCGGTCCGGGCGGTCCGGACAGCTCGGATGCCCCCGGCGCCCCAGCGGGCAGGGAGCAGCGCGTCCTCTACCGGCTGCACCACGAACTCGCCCTCGGAGCCGCCGAGTCGGCCGTCACGTATCTGCGCGACACCTTCCACCGCGTCGATCCGCGGGAGTGGCTGGCCGCGCTGGCCTTCCTCTCGTCGGCGCCGTACCGTCCCGGCACCGCCCCGGACGGACGAGGCGGTCCGGGGACCGACGACCGGGCCCCGGTCGCGCTCGGCAGGGTCGGCACGGGACCCCGGCCGCCGGAGGGCGCGGACACCGCGCTGCACCTGAGGATGCGCCGGCTCCTGTACGGGCTCTGGCAGGTGACCGACCCGCTGATGCTGCCGGACCCGGTCGTCGCCGAGCGGCTGCGGTCCGAGCTGGAGCAGCTGTCGAGGCTCCGGCCCGCGGACGCCGAGCCGCTGCGGCGGGCCTCCCGGCACTGGCCCAAGGACGCCCTGGCGGGCCGGCCCCTGCGCCTCTGCTAGCTGTCAGGACGTGCCGGAAGGGTTCTCGTCAGGGCGTGCCCAACGGGTTCAGACGCCCGCGTACGAGTGCTTGCCGGAGACGAAGATGTTCACGCCGTAGTAGTTGAACAGCCAGCAGGCGAAGGCGACGAGCGCGATGTACGCGGCCTTGCGGCCCTTCCAGCCGGCCGTGGCACGGGCGTGCAGGTAACCGGCGTAGACGACCCAGGTGATGAACGACCAGGTCTCCTTCGGGTCCCAGCCCCAGTAGCGGCCCCACGCGTCGCCCGCCCAGATGGCACCGGCGATGATCGTGAACGTCCACAGCGGGAAGACGGCCGCGTTCACCCGGTACGAGAACTTGTCGAGCGACGCCGCGGCGGGGAGCCGCTCCAGCACCGAGGTCGCGAACCGCCCCGGCCGGCCGCCGGTCGCCAGCTTGTTCTCGTACGAGTCCTTGAAGAGGTACAGGATCGTGCCGACCGCGCCCACGTAGAAGACGGCACCGCAGAAGATGGCCGTGGAGACGTGGATGTACAGCCAGTACGAGTGCAGGGCGGGTACGAGCTGGTCGCTGGCGGTGTAGAGGACGGTGACGGCGAGACCGAGGTCCAGGAGGACCGTCGTCGTCAGGAAGAGACCCATCCAGCGGACGTTCTTCTTCATCGCGAGCAGCGCCAGGTACACACCGACGGCGACCGTGGAGAAGGTGATGTTGAACTCGTACATGTTGCCCCACGGCGCCCGCTGCACCGACAGGGCGCGGGCGAGCACACCGCCGAACGCGATGAGGAAGGCGAGCACGGTGAGGGACACGGCGATCCGGCCGTAGAGGTCCCCCTGCTCGTCCCCGCCGTGCGCGCCGGGCCCGTCCGGCACGTCACGCGCGCCGGCCGCGGCCCGGGTGACGACCTTGGGCCGCTCCAGCACGGCGGTGCCGCCCGCGTTCTGCACGGTGACCGCGGGTCCCGCCGCCTTCTTGGCATCCTTGGCGCCCCTGGCGTCCTGGCCGGCGGTCAGCGCGGCGGCCGTGCGGCCGACCTTGCTGCGGCTGCCGAGGAGCCATTCGGCGATGTACGCGAAGAAGGCCAGCGTGTAGACGGCCATCGCGGAGTAGATCAGCGTGTTGCTGAGGTTCGCGAGGTTCTCGTTGGTCGCGGCAGCCAGGTCGGTCGCGGCGGCGAGGTCGGTTGCGGCGGCGAGCGTCACTTCGTCTCAGCCCCTTCGGCAGGTGCGGCGGGAGGTTCGGGGTCGGGGGTCCGGCCGGCCGGGGCGGGCCCGGCGGCGGGGGTCTCGTTCTCCGGCTGGTCCGGGCTGTCGGGTGCGCCCGGGGCCAGGTCGTACAGGTGGCCGGCGAGGACACCCAGCTCCTCCGGGACCTTGGCGGACTCGCTGCGGCCGAGGCCCGCCATCTCGACGACCGTGACGCCGTCGGGGCCGGTCACCGCGCGCACCCAGACGCGGCGGCGCTGGATGAAGAGGGAGGCGGCGAGCCCGAAGATCGCGCCGAAGGCCCCGGCGAGGGCCCAGCCGGCGCCGGGCTGCCGGGTGACCTGGAAGTTCGCCCACTCCTTGATCCCCTTCTCGAAGGTGATCGAGCCGGCGCCGTCCGGGAGCTGCATGGTCTCGCCGGGCTTCAGGTTCTCCCGCAGCTGCGTGCCCTTGGCGTTCTTGAACTCCTTCAGGTTCTTCTTCTCCAGCTGGTACACGCTCTGCGGCAGACCCGCGTCGACGCCGAGGTCGCCGTGGTACGCCTCCAGGTTCAGCACCGGGTTCAGCAGCGCCGGGAACTGCGAGACCACCGCGGTGCCGTCCCCGCCGTACGCCGGGAGGAAGAACGCCTGGAAGCCGAGTTGCTCCCGCTCGCCCTCGGCGTTGCGGTAGCCGTCCATGACCTTGATCACGCCGGTCGAGGTGGAGTTGGAGTCGAGCGGCAGCAGCGGCACGGCCTGGCGGTAGACGACGTCGCCCTTGCCGTCCCGGACGGTGACGACGGGCGCGTAGCCGTGCGCGGTGAGGTAGACCTTCGAGTCGTCGATCTCCAGCGGCTCGTTGACCTTGACGGTCTTCTTCCGCTCCGCGCCGTCGGCACCCACGCTGTAGTCGACGGTCGCCTGGTAGGTGCGCGGGGTGCCCCTGTTGGGTCCCGTCTCCTCGTACGTGCCCTCGAAGTCCTTCAGGACGAAGCTGAACGGCTCCAGGTCGTCCGTGTCGAAGAGGCTCCCCGACTTGAAGTCGTCGTACTGCAGGAGGGTGTTGGCGAATCCGTCGCCCTCGACGACCAGTTTGTTGCCCTCGGACTTGAAGAGCTGGCCCCAGGCGAAGGCGGTCAGCATCACGATCAGC
The DNA here is from genome assembly GCF_042889045.1 of Streptomyces sp. NPDC002701. NCBI lineage: Bacteria > Bacillati > Actinomycetota > Actinomycetes > Kitasatosporales > Streptomycetaceae > Streptomyces > Streptomyces sp. NPDC002701. The sequence goes on along the minus strand of NZ_JBIAQL010000019.1, from coordinate 20,210 downwards.
GCGATGTGGAAGGCGAGGTTGCCGACCTCCCGGAGGTAGCCCTTCTCGGCGGCGACCGCGTCCCCGGCGACATGGGCCCTGAAGCGCCGCTGCTTGAGGAGCTTCAGCGCCTCCTCGCGGACCTGCTCGGGTCCGGCCTCGGTCCGCCACGTCGTGTACGCGGGCAGCCGGGTCAGCAGCCGCGGCGCGCGCGGCGGGCGGCCGCGCAGCTGCCCGACGAACTGCCAGGTGCGGGGCACGATGCAGCCGATGAGCGAGATGAAGAGCAGGATGTAGATCGCGGAGAACCACGCGGAGCTGTAGACGTGGAACAGGCCGAGCTTCTCGTAGAGGGGTCCGAGTGTGGTGTGCCGGGCCTGGAAGTCGGCCACCTTCGTCTCGTCGGTCCCGGACTGCGGGATGAGCGAGCCGGGGATCGCGCCGAGCGACAGCAGGAAGAGCAGGAGCAGCGCGACCCGCATGGAGGTCAGCTGCCGCCAGATCCAGCGGGCCCAGCCGAGGGCCTCGCGGCCGGTCCACACGAGCCATCCCGTGGCGCCGGGGGCCCGCGTGCCGCCGAAGGAGCCGGGCATCGCCGTCTCCCCGGGCGCGGTGGAGAGCTGGGCTCCGGCGTCACCGAGCTCGCCGGCGTCCCGCGCGGCGGTGTCGTTCCCGCCGTTCGGGCCGGCGTCCCGCGCGGCGGTGTCGTTCCCGCCGTTCGGGCCGGCGTCCCGCGCGGCGGTGTCGTCAACGCCGTTCGGGCCGCCGCCGTTGCCGTCGCTCCTGCCGTTCCCGCCGTCGGTCCGCACGTCAGTGTCCCGTGTCGTGCCCATGAGTCAGACCCCTACCGTGAAGCCGTCGGACCAGCCCTGCATCTCCTGCACGATGCTGTCCCACGCGCCGGTCAGCAGGAGCAGACCGGTCGCGATCATCATGCCGCCGCCGATACGCATCACCCACACGTAGTGGCGCTTGACCCAGCCGAAGGCCCCGAGCGCCTTGCGGAAGGCGATCGCCGCGACGACGAAGGGCACGCCCAGACCGACGCAGTACGCGACCGTCAGTATGGCCCCGCGTCCGGCGCTCGCCTGGTCGGAGGAGAGCGCCAGCACGGAGGCGAGCGTCGGGCCGATGCAGGGCGTCCAGCCGATGCCGAACAGCGCGCCCAGCACGGGAGCGCCGACCAGCCCGGCGACCGGCCGCTTGTGGAAGCGGAACTCGCGCTGGGTCAGCCAGGGCATCATGCCCATGAAGAAGACGCCCATGACGACCATGAGCACGCCGAGCACCTTGGACATGACGTCCTTGTGCTCCTGCAGCGTCGAGCCGAAGTAGCCGAAGAGGGCCCCGCCGGAGACGAAGACCGCGGTGAAGCCGATCACGAACAGCGAGGCGCCCGCGACCATCCGGCCGCGCCGTGCCTCGGCCAGGTCGGTGCCGCTGATCCCGGTGACGTACGAGAGGTAGCCGGGCACGAGCGGCAGCACGCACGGCGAGAAGAAGGACACGAGCCCGCCGAGGACGGCGATCGGTACGGCGAGCACCAGCGCCCCGGTGAGGACGGTCTGGTTGGGGTCGGTGCCGGCGGCGACGAGAAGGGACACGAGCGGTCACTTCTCCGCGAGGATCGGCTTGATCATCTTGCGCAGGTTCGCCTCGCTCAGGGCGGCCAGCGACCGGGAGGCGACCTTCCCGTCCCGGTCGAGCACGAGCGTGGAGGGGATCGCCTGCGGGTTGAGCGTGCCCTTCTCGAAGCGGAGCATCAGCTTGCCCGTGGGGTCGTACAGGCTCGGGTACTCGACGCCGTGTGCCTTCTCGAAGGCGATCGCGGGGGTGGTGCTGGTGTCGCGGGTGTTGATGCCGACGAACTGGACGCCCTGGTCCGCGAGGTCCTCGGAGACCTTGACGAAGTTCTTGGCCTCCAGACGGCACGGGCCGCACCAGGAGCCCCAGACGTTCAGGACGACGATCTTGCCCTTGTAGTCGGCGACGTCGAGCTGCTTGCCGTCGATGGTCTCGCCGGACAGGTCGGGGGCCTGGGCGCGGCTGCCCTTCTCGACCGTGGCGATGCCGTCGGAACCGGTGACGAAGCCGGTGTCCCCGGCCCCGCCGCTCTTGCCCCCGGAGCCGCACGCGGACAGGAGCAGTGCCGCGGCGACGGCGCCGCCGGTCAGCGCGGCGGCGCGGCTACGGGTCCGGTTCGTGCGCCGTGGGGCGCGGCTGGCGGCACTCATGTGAAAAGTTTCGCATGTCCGTTCCGGGGATCTTCCGCACCCCCCTCACGGCTGCCGGACGGCCCCGAGGAAGGTGTTCCAGCCGCCGGCCGGCTCCTGGCCCACACCCAGCGACCGCAGCTTCTCCAGGACGGCCTTGTCCTGCACGTCCAGCCAGTCCACGAACTGGCGGAACGACACCAGGCGTACGTCCTTCTTGCCGGCGATGTGCTGCAGCGCACCCTCGACGGCGTCCATGTAGATGCCGCCGTTCCAGTCCTCGAAGTGGTTGCCGACGAAGAAGGGGGCGCGGTTCGTCTCGTACGCGCGCGTGAAGCCCGCTATGTACGCGTCGGTCGCCTGCCTGCGCCAGGCCGGGTAGTTGGCGGGCGGGGCCTGGGTGGAGTTGACCGACTGGTTCGCGAGGATGTTGTAGTCCATCGAGAGGACCTCGAAGGTGTGGCCGGGGAAGGGGATGGCCTGGAGCGGCAGGTCCCACAGGCCCTCCTTCTTGCCGGGCCAGACCTGGAGGCCGCCGGGCGACGAGGCGTCGTAGCGCCAGCCGAGCTCGCGGGCGGTGGGCAGCAGGTTGCTCTGGCCCTTCAGGCAGGGGGTGCGGCCGCCGACGAGTTCCTTCTCGTAGTCGAAGGGCAGCGCGGGCACCTCGTCCTCGCTCCAGCCGGTGTTCGTCCGCCACTCCTTGACGAACGCCTTCGCCTGGGCGATCTCGCTCCTCCACTGGGCCGGCGTCCAGTTCTCGACCGTGCCGGTGCCGCCGCAGAAGTGGCCGTTGAAGTGGGTGCCTATCTCGTGCCCGTCGAGCCAGGCCCGCCGGAGGTTCCTCAGCGTCGACCTGATGTGGTCGTCCGTGAGATAGCCGATGTCGGACGCGCCGGGCGCGTTGTTCGGCGGGAGGTACTTCCGCTTTTTCGACTCGGGCAGGAGATAGATGCCGGAGAGGAAGAACGTCATACGCGCGTCGTGCTCTTCGGAGAGTTTCAGGAATCGCTCGAAGAGGCCGTTGCCGACGTCTCCCGCACCGTCCCAGGAGAAGACGACGAACTGCGGCGGGGTCTCGCCGGGTTCGAGTGGTACGGGCTCACCGGGCTGTCCGGGCTGCTTCCCGGTGAAGGAGGTGGAGCCGTCACCGAGGGGACGGGCGGGACGCCCGCCACCGCCGCCACCAGTGTGTCCGGAGTCTCCGACACCGCCGGCGCCGTCTCCCAGAGCCGTACCGCAGCCCGCGAGCCCCATGGCGGCCGCGGCCCCGGCTCCGAGCCCCAGCATTCCCCTTCGACTGATGTCGCGCATTTCCGTCCCCGTTCGTCGTGCCCGGCGCCCGAACAATCCGGACACCGGGTTAGAGGGCACGACGAACAGGGGGGTTCCCCATACACACGTATCTTCCGGTGACTGTCCGATGATGAATGTGTGACGGACAGAAGGAGAACCGCGACGACGAATCCCGCGTCCCGGCCGCACTCGCCCCCGAAGGGGCGCGGGGAACCGCGCGCCCAGCCCCCACGCACGGGCACGCGCACCGGCACCGGCACCGGCACCGGCACCGGCACCGGCACCGGCACGACGAAAAGCCGGGCGGAGCCGAAAAGGCTAGGCCCCGTACGCCTTGGACTTGCCCTTCACCGGCCGGGCCCCCGCGAGGAGATGCACCGGCACGAGCTCCCGCGCCGGCTCCGTGTAGCCCACGGACACGATCTTGTCCCCCTGGTACGTGAACGTGGTCAGCGAGGCCAGCGTGCACTGCCGCTTCCGCGGGTCGTGCCACAACCGCCGTCGCTCCACGAACGACCGCAGGATCCAGATCGGCAGCTGATGGCTGACGCACACGGCCTCGTGCCCCCGCGCCGCGTCCTTCGCGGCGTCCAGCGCCCCCATCATCCGTACGACCTGCTCCAGGTACGGCTCACCCCAGGACGGCTTGAACGGGTTGACCAGGTGCTTCCAGTTCTCCGGCCGGCGCAGCGCCCCGTCCCCGACCCCGAACGCCTTGCCCTGGAAGACGTTCTCCGCCTCGATCAGCCGGGCGTCGGTCGCGAGGTCCAGACCGCGCGACTCGGCGATCGGCACGGCCGTCTCCCGGGCCCGCTCCAGCGGGGAGGAGACGACGTGCGTGATGTCCCGCGGGGCGAGGTGCTCGGCGACCCGCTCGGCCATCCGCAGCCCGAGCTCGGACAGGTGGTAGCCGGGCAGCCGCCCGTAGAGCAGTCCGTCCGGGTTCTCGACCTCTCCGTGCCGCATCACGTGTACGACGGTGATGTCACTCATGCTGCCGTGGCCTCCGCTGCTGCCCGTGCCGCCGCCGGAAGGGCGTCGGCGATCCGCTGTACCGCCTGCTCGTCGTGCGCCGTCGACACGAACCAGGACTCGAACGAGGACGGCGGCAGGTAGACGCCCTGCGCCAGCATCGAGTGGAAGAAGGCGTTGAAGCGGTACGACTCCTGCGTCTTCGCGTCCTCGTAATTGCGTACGTCTTCCCCGGTGAAGAAGACGGAGAACATGTTGGACGCGTTCTGCAGTCTGTGCACCACACCTTCCTTGGTGAGGGCGTCGGTGACGAGCGTACGGATCTGCTCGGACACCGCGTCGACCCGGGCGTACGCGGCGTCGTCGAGCAGCCGGAGCTGGGCCAGTCCAGCGGCGGTCGCCACCGGGTTACCGGACAGCGTGCCGGCCTGGTAGACGGGGCCCACGGGCGCGAGGTGCGCCATCACGTCCCGGCGCCCGCCGAAGGCGGCGGCCGGGAAACCGCCGCCCATGACCTTGCCGAAGGTCATGAGGTCGGGCTCCACCCCGTCCACCCCGTACCAGCCGGCCCTGCTCGTGCGGAAGCCGGTCATGACCTCGTCGGAGATGTAGAGCGCGCCGTCCGCGGCGCAGGCGTCCTTCAGTCCCTGGTTGAAGCCGGGCAGCGGCGGCACGACGCCCATGTTGCCGGGTGACGCCTCGGTGATCACGCAGGCGATCTCGCCGGGATGCGCGCGGAAGGCCGCGCGGACGGCGTCGAGGTCGTTGTACGGCAGGACGATGGTGTCCCCGGCCTGGGCGCCGGTGACGCCCGGGGTGTCGGGGAGCGCGAAGGTGGCGACGCCGCTCCCCGCGGCGGCCAGCAGGGCGTCGACGTGCCCGTGGTAGCAGCCGGCGAACTTCACGACCTTGGCGCGGCCGGTGAACCCGCGCGCCAGACGGATGGCGGACATGGTCGCCTCGGTACCGCTGGACACCAGCCGGACCTGCTCGACCGGCCCGACCCGGGCGACGATCTCCTCGGCGAGCGCGACCTCACCCTCCCCCGGTGTCCCGAAGCTCGTGCCGCGGGAGACGGCGTCCTGGACCGCCGCGATCACTTCGGGGTGGGAATGGCCGAGGATCATCGGCCCCCAGGAACAAACGAGGTCGACGTACTCCCTCCCGTCGGCATCTGTCAGGTATGGACCGTTACCGGACACCATGAACCGGGGCGTACCGCCCACGGCGCGGAACGCGCGGACGGGAGAGTTCACGCCGCCGGGCGTCACGGCCGCCGCACGGTCGAAGAGAGTCTGCGAAACTGGGGCTTCGTACGGATAGCTCACACGGACCATGGTGTCAGAGGCTGCGAAGATCCTGCGGACAGGTGTTTCACCGCACGTTTCGGCGTGCGGCCGTGGGGGAGGTCACTGTCACGATGATCGGGTTGCGTGGCGGGGGTCGCGCATCCTAAAAAAGCAGTCGGGTGGAGATATGCATCGCGGTGGCGGACTGGGCGAGGGGACCGATGACCTCGGTCCTCGGCGTGCCCGGCGGGGGAAACACCGGCGCGAGGCGGAAGCGGCCGAAGCACGGCAGACTCAAGGGTCGCAGGGCGAACCTGAGCGGATCGAGCCGTCCGCGCGTATGGACGGTATGGACTACACGGACCGCGGGGCAGACCAGCTCAGGCCAGGAAGCAGCGGGAATGGTGGCCGGGTGGGGGTGACCTACAAATACTTCGGGGCACCGGACGGCGCGACCGCCGCCCGCGTCCCCATCTCCATGCGCCCGGAGGAGCTCGGCGGCGACGAGCTGGGTATGAACGGCATGTTCACGAAGATCAAGCCGGAGACGATGGCCGCGATGGTCCTCACCGGCATAGAGGGCATACCCCTGCACAAGGTGCCCCCGCTCGAACTGGTCGTGCTCCACCCGGACTACGCCGTCGTCAGGCTCCCCATGACCGTCGTCGACCCGCTCCGCGGCATCGGCGAGGAGGCCGTGGGCGCGGCCGCCTTCATCTGGTCCACGGTCCCGGACCGCGGCGGCCCCCGGGACGCGTTCAACGTCTACCAACTCCTGCACGAGTGGCAGGACTTCAGCCACCGCCTGCACGAGGCGGGGCATCAGCCGTACTGCCTGGTGTGGCCCTGAGCCGACAGGTCTGACGCGCACACCCCCTGCGGCGGTCGCCGTGGGGGGTGTGCGCGTCAGGGCGTGCGGGCCAGAGCGTGTGCGGCAGCGCTGTGGGGCAGGCCGTGGGCCGGGGCCGCGGGTCAGGGCTTGCGGCCCAGTCCTCCGTGCTGGCCGATCGGGGTCGGCTCACCGGCGCCGTCGGGATCCGGGCGCCACAGCGGGACCGACACGACTCCCGGCTCCACCATCTCCAGGCCCTCGAAGTACGCCTCGATCTGCGGCACGGGACGCAGGAAGTACGGGACCGCGCCGGTCTCGTTGTAGCCGTCCTGGGCCGCCTCGTAGGCCGGATCGGTGCCGCGCGAGCCGTCGTTGACGCACAGGTAGCTGCCCGACGGGAGCCCCGCCATCAGGTCGCGGACCAGGGCGCGGGCCTGGTCGTGGTCGGCGACGTGACCGAGGATGCCGCTGAGGATCAGCGCCGTCGGCCGGCTCAGGTCCAGGGTCTTGGCGGCGGCCTCCAGGATGAGGTCCGGTGCGAAGAGGCTGGCGTCCACGTAGTCGGTGGCCCCCTCCGGCGTGGAGGTGAGCAGCACGCGCGCGTGGGCGAGGACCAGCGGGTCGTTGTCGACGTAGACGACCTTGGCCTCCGGGGCGAGCCGCTGGGCGACCTCGTGGGTGTTGTCCACGGTCGGCAGGCCGGTGCCGACGTCCAGGAACTGCCGGATGCCCGCCTCCTCCACCAGGTGGCGGATGCTGCGCCCGAGGAAGGCGCGGCTGCTGCGGGCGATGGTCACGATGCCGGGGAAGACGTCGGTGTACGCGTCGCCGGCCTCCTCGTCCACTGGGTAGTTGTCCTTGCCGCCCAGCCAGTAGTTCCAGATCCGGGCCGAGTGCGGCACGGACGTGTCGATTCTCTGCCGAGGCTGCTGTCCCGCCGAGCTCTCGCGATCACTCATGGCCACCGTCTTCTCATCCAAGGCGCGTACGAACACGCACAACACAACTGCCAAACCCCAAGATACGTAAGCCCCTTCGCTCTCGGGGTCGCGGGGAACGCGCGCACAACGCACAAGGCGTGGGCAACCGCATCAGCGGTTGCCCACGCCCCGGAGAGGCTCACGCGGCCAGGGAGACCGCACTGATCGCCGAAGTCTTCAGCGCCCGCCGTGCGGTGACAAGGCTCGTCCCGAGCGTGGCCAGCGCGGCCACCGCCACGATCCCGAGCCAGATCCCCAGCCCTTGCTCCGGCAGCACCCCGTCCGTGCGGACCACGGTGAAGGGGATGATCCCGGCGAGCGCCGCCGCCACACCGAAGACGACACCCGTCACCGTGAGGACGAAGGACTCGATGCCGATCATGCGGAGCACCTGTCCCGGAGTGCCCCCCGCCAGGCGCTGCTGGCCGAACTCCTTGCGGCGGTAGGTCGTCGACGCGTAGAGGGAGTTGATCAGCATGATGCAGGAGAAGACCACGATGATGCCGACGATCACGAGGTTGAGCGTCTCGAGGTTCTTCGCGTCGACGGTCTTCGGCACACCGGACGCGTCGATGGCGTCGTTCTCGACGGCCTGCATGTAGAGGGTCGCCGTGGCCATCCCGGCGAAGAGGGTCAACGGTACGAGGACACCCGACAGTTGCTTGGACTGCACCCGCAGGATGCGTACGGCCAGGTAGCCGCTCGGGCCCCGCAGGGGCAGCAGCATGACCAGGCCCTTGAGCAGACCCGGCGCCATGAGCCCGAAGGCGACCGAGAGCAGGATCGAGCCGTACGCGGCCGGCGCCATCAGCGCCTCGTCGGTCGAGGAGAGGGTGAAGGTGAAGCTGACCGCCCCCGCGCCGAGGATCAGGGAGCCGAGGGTGAGGAACGTGCGTCCCCTGCCCCGCGGCTTGACCCGCCGGGTGGCCCGGCGCACCGCGAGGAACGCCGCGCCCGCCGCGGCGACCATCGTGATGGCGAAGCCCGAGGACATGGCGATGGGGCCGAAGACGAAGTCGACGGAGTCGGAGACCTGCCCGCTGTCCTTGAAGAGGTCGAGCAGCGCCTGCCCGCCGAGCATCGCGGGACCGATGGCGAGCAGCGTACCCACCAGGCCGACGACCACCGACTCACCGACGATCATGCGCTTGATCTGCGCGGGGGTGGCACCGGAGCAGCGCAGCAGCTCGATCTCCGAGGAGCGCTGGCGCACGTTCACCGTCAGGGTGGAGGCGACGGCGAAGAACACCAGGAGGGTGCCGTAGCTGCCGACGACGCCCGCCGAGGTACCGAGGATGTCCTTGCTGACGGCGTCGACGCCGTCCGCGCCGGCCGTGTCCTGCATCGAGTTGAACGTCATGACGATGGTCGCGCCGAGGAAGGCGGAGAGCAGCGTCGCGACGAAGCGCCCGGGGCGCTTGCGGACGGAACGCATGGCCAGGGTGAACATCATGGTCAGACTCCCACCATCACGTCGTCGCCGAGGTGCGCGAGGCGCTCGGCCACCGCGTCCACGGTCGGCTGGTGCATCTGGCCCGCGAGCCGGCCGTCGGCGAGGAACAGGACCGAGTCGGCGTACGAGGCCGCGACCGGGTCGTGGGTCACCATGACGACCGTACGGCCGTGGACCCGTACCGCTTCCTGGAGGAGCCGCAGGACGTCCCGCGCGCTGCGGGTGTCCAGGGCGCCGGTCGGCTCGTCCGCGAAGATCACGCTCGGCTCGGCCACCAGGGCGCGGGCGATGGCGACGCGCTGGCGCTGGCCGCCGGAGAGCTGGTCGGGCCGGTGGCCGAGACGGTCGCCGAGGCCGACGGCGGTGAGGGTCTCCCGCACCCGGCCCCGGTTCACGCGCCGCCGGGCGAGCTTGAGCGGCAGGATCGTGTTCTGCACCACGGTGAGCGTGTCCAGCAGGTTGTACTGCTGGAAGATGAAGCCGATGCGGTTGCGCCGGAACTTCGTCAGCTCGGCCTCGGTGCCGCCGGTCATCTGCGCGCCGTCGACCGTCACGATGCCGCTGTCGGGCATGTCGAGACCGGCCGCGCACTGCAGCAGCGTGGACTTGCCGGAGCCCGAGGGCCCCATCACCGCGGTGAAGGTGCCGCTCGCGAGGCTGAACGTCACTTCGTCCAGCGCCTTCACGGCACTGTCGTCACTTCCGTAGGTCTTGCTGACCTTCACCAGCCGCAGAGCCATCTCGACAGGGTTCGATCCGTTGGCGTGGTCACGTCGCTTGGTCCGGCGAAACATCGTCATCAGCCTCCGTCGGGCACGGTCCGCGCCCCGCTGTTCGGCACTCTCTGTGCTCCGTCAACAAAGTTACGGAACGGGCGTCGTCCGCACATTGGGCGCAGAGCCCGTATCGGGAGGTGTACTCAGTGACACCCCCGTTACCCGGCAGGCCCCCGACCGCCCCCGGCGTCGCCGCCCTCGCGCGGGTCCTTTGCCTGCGTGTCGCCGTCCGTACGCCTCCGCTTGCTTTCATACGGCTTGCTTTCCTACGGCACCGGCCGAGACCTCCGCCGCCGGCGCCGGGGCGCGCAGAGCCTGGTCACGCGGGGCAGGGGCCGGTCACGCATGAGAGGGGACAGCCGGGAAACCCCGGGAGAGGGCGTGGCGTACGGGCTCCATGGGATGCCGCAGTTCCACCGGCCCCGCAGTTCCACCGGCCCCGCGGTTCCACCGACACACCTGGGGAGAGACATGACCGAGCTGATGAACGGCATGACCGTCGACTACAGCGACCACGACGACCCGGTACTGATCCGGCCGGACGGCAGCCCGGTGGACACCTGGCGCGAGAACTACCCGTACGCGCGCCGCATGGAGCGCGCGGAGTACGACCTGCACAAGCGGCTGCAGCAGATCGAGCTGCTGAAGCTGCAAGGCTGGATCAAGGAGACGGGGCGCCGGCTCGTCGTCGTCTTCGAGGGACGGGACGCGGCCGGCAAGGGCGGCACGATCAAACGTTTCACCGAGCACCTCAACCCGCGCGGCGCCCGGGTGGTGGCGCTGGAGAAGCCCACCGAACGCGAGCGCGGGCAGTGGTACTTCCAGCGCTACGTGGAGCATCTGCCGACCGCGGGCGAGATCGTGCTCTTCGACCGGTCCTGGTACAACCGGGCCGGTGTCGAGCGGGTCATGGGCTTCTGCACGGACGACGAGTACCGGCGCTTCATGCGGCAGGCCCCCGGCTTCGAGCGGATGCTCGTCGACGACGGCGTGGACCTGGTGAAGTTCTGGTTCTCGGTGTCGCAGGGCGAGCAGCGCACCCGCTTCACGATCCGCCAGGTCGACCCCGTACGGCAGTGGAAGCTCAGCCCGATGGACCTCGCCTCGCTGGACCTGTGGGACGACTACACCGCCGCGAAGGTCGCCATGTTCCGCGAGACGGACACCGAGCAGGCCCCGTGGACCGTGGTGAAGAGCAACGACAAGAAGCGCGCCAGGGTCGAGGCCATGCGCAGCGTGCTGGCCCGCTTCGACTACACGGGCAAGGACCACGAGGTCGTCGGGGAGCCGGACCCGAGCGTGGTGGGGGCGGCGGCGACGCTGCTTGAGGAGGGCGAGGACGATGACCTGCGGTCTGGCTGGTGAGGGGGTGCCGTTGGCGGGTGCGGGTGCGTTGTGGCCGGGCGCGCCGTTCCCCGCGCCCCCCGGATGGGGCTGCGCCCCGACCCGCCGTGACGACGTGCGGGAGCGTCGTGGCTCAGCGCGCCGTTCCCCGCGCCCCCCGGGTGGGGCTGCGCCCCGACCCCCGTGGGTGCTTACTTTCGTTCCTGTTCGGGTGGGGTGGCGGTGGTGGCTGTGAAGCCTGTTATCGCGCCGCCGCCCTTGCGGCGGTGGGCGAACGGTTTGCCGGCGTGGGCGGTGGCCACCTCTCGGACGATCGACAGGCCGAGCCCGGAACCGGGCAGGCTCCGGGCGTCCGGCGCGCGGTAGAAGCGGTCGAAGACCCGGTCGAGGTCCTCCTCGGCGATACCGGGCCCGCGGTCCAGTACCTCGATGCGCACGGCGTCCCTGTCGCGCGTCACCACGAGTTCGATGGGCTCGCCGCCACCCCGGTCGAACTTCGCCGCGTTGTCCACCAGGTTGGACACGGCCCGCTGCAGCGCCGCGGGCCGCCCGTCGATCACCGTGTCACCGGACACCCGGACGGTGACGGCCCGCCCCGTGCGCCGGCGCGCCGCCACCGCCACGTCGTCGGCGAGGTCGGCGACGGTCACCCGCCCCACCGGCTCGGAGTCGGACCGCCCGGCCGCCAGCGCGACCAGTTCGTTGACCAGGTCGGTGAGTTCGCGGGACTCCTGGGCGAGGTCGGCGACCAGTTCCTCACGGGCGGCGGGCGGCAGCTCGTCCATCCGCCGGAGCATCGAGATGTTCGTACGCAGGGAGGTCAGCGGCGTACGCAACTCGTGGCCCGCGTCCTGCACGAGGCGCCGCTGGTCGTCCTCGGACTGGGCGAGCCGCCCCAGCATGCGGTCGAAGGACCGGCCGAGCCGGGCCACCTCGTCGTACCCGGCGACCGGCACCTGGATGCCGAGGCTGCCGGTGCGGGCCACGTCCTCGGCTGCCCCGGTGAGCCGCACCAGACGCGAGGTGATGCGCCGGGCCAGCCACCAGCCGAAGAGTCCCGCGGCGGTCACCACGGCGGCCTCCAGCAGTACGGTCCGCTGCTGGAGGTCGCGCAGCAGGTCCTCGGTGCCGCTGAACTCCTGCGCCACCTGGACGGCGCCCCGCCCGCCGCCGAGCGAGACGGTCGCGACGCGGTACACGTCGTCGCTGTCGCCGACCTCGACGTCCCGGTGCTCCACCAGCCGCCCGGCGACCCGCGCGGCCGCGACCGGCCGGTCGGCGGCGGTCACGGGCAGCGTCGGATGCCCCCGGTCGACCATCGACCCGCCCGGCCCCAGCACCTGCACGACCGTGCCGCTCGGCCGGACGATCTCGTCGCGCGGGCCGCCGTCGGCGTCGGCGGTCGCGAAGTCCGCCGGCGACAGCGGCCTGCCGCGCACCTCGTCGAGCAGGTCCCGTACGACACCCTCGAACACGGTCTGCTGGTCCACGCGCACCAGCCGGGCGGCCGCGTCGTACGACAGGAAGCCGATGAGCACGGTGACGACCGCCGCCACGGCCGCGAACGACACGGTGAAGGTGGTCCGCAGCGAGGACCGCAGTGAAGAAAGGCCGGGCCGCACTCAGCCCTCCCTCAGCACGTATCCCACGCCCCGCACCGTGTGGATCGTCGAGGGAACGCCCGGCTCGTCGAGCTTGCGCCGCAGGTAACCGACGTACACGGCGAGGTTCTTGGAGCCGGGCCCGAAGTCGTAGCCCCAGATGCGGTCGTAGATGGTGGTGTGGTCGAGGACGATGCCGGCGTTGCGGACGAGCAGCTCCAGCAGGTCGAACTCGGTACGGGTGAGCTCCACCTCCCGCGCGCCCCGCCAGACCCGGCGTGCCCGGGGATCGAGCCGCAGACCCGCGGCGGCGAGCAGGCCGCCGGGCGTGGGCCGCGGTTCCCCGGGGACGTCGTCGGTGGCGCCCGTACGCCGCAGCAGGGCCCGGAGCCGGGCGAAGACCTCCTCGACGTCGAAGGGCTTGACCACGTAGTCGTCGGCACCGGCGTCCAGACCCGCGATGCGGTCCGCGGTCTCGACGAGCGCGGTGAGCATCAGGATGGGAGTGCGGTCGCCCTCGGCGCGCAGGACACGACAGACCTGGAGGCCGTCGATGCCGGGCATCATCACGTCGAGTACGAGCACGTCGGGCGGGGTGTGGTGGGCCCGCGCGAGCGCCTCGGCACCGTCGGCGACCGCCGTGACGGCGTATCCCTCCAGGGTCAGGGCCCGCTCCAGGGCATGGCGGATCGCACGGTCGTCCTCGGCGAGCAGCAGATTGTGGGGCACGGGACCAGTCTGCCGGGCCCTTCTCTCCGTCTGTGCCCGGTGGGAGGGCCCGAGACAGACTTCCCGCCGCCCCGTTTCACCGGTGGTTCACGGACGGTGCCCCGGCGCCGGACGGGGCAGACGCCGAAGACCGGACGCCGGCCGAGGACCGAGGGCGGCCCCTTCCTACTCGGGCCGCAGCGCGGCCAGTTGCTCCGCGAAGGGAGTCACCTCGAAACCGCCGACCCGCACGGACCCGGTCCGCCGCGCCTGAGGTACGGCCGCGTCACCGGCCACTCCCCGCGAGGCCCCCGCCGACGTCCCCGACAACGCCCCCGTCAGCGCCGCCAGCTCCGCCGCGGCCCGCTCGATCCGTTCCGCAAGCCCTTCCGCGCCCCAGTCCTCCGACGCCGCGTAGACCCCGGTGGGCACGACCACCGCCCGGAGGTACGCGAACAGCGGCCGCATCGCGTGCTCCAGCACCAGCGAGTGCCGCGCCGACCCCCCGGTCGCGGCGACCAGCACCGGCTTCCCCGCCAGCGCGTCCCGGTCCAGTACGTCGAAGAACGACTTGAACAGCCCGCTGTACGAGGCGGAGAAGACGGGCGTCACGACGATCAGCCCGTCCGCGGACGCCACCGCCTCCAGCGCCGCACCGAGCGCGGGCCCGGGGAACCCGCTGGTGAGGTTCTGCGCGATCTCCACCGCGAGATCGCGCAGCTCCACCACCTCGACCTCGGCCGGAGCCGTCGCGGGCAGGCGCCCCACGACGGCCGCGGCGAGCCGGTCGCCCAGCAGCCGCGTGGACGACGGAACACTCAGCCCCGCCGAGACGACGACGTACTTCATGACGCGGCCACCTCCTGGTCGGCAGCGGCACCGGCAGCGGCCGCGGCGACCCGCGCCGCATGCGTGGGCGCTCCCGGCACTCCCGCCGGGCGCCCCTTGGCGAACTCCTCGCGCAGGACCGGCACGACCTTCTCGCCCAACATGTCGATCTGCTCCAGCACGGTCTTCAGCGGCAGCCCGGCGTGGTCCACGAGGAACAACTGCCGCTGGTAGTCACCGGCGTAGTCCCGGAAGGACAGCGTCTTCTCGATGACCTGCTCGGGCGTGCCGACCGTCAGCGGGGTCTGCTGCGTGAAGTCCTCCAGCGAGGGACCGTGCCCGTACACCGGCGCGTTGTCGAAGTACGGCCGGAACTCCCGTACCGCGTCCTGCGAGTTGCGCCGCATGAACACCTGTCCGCCGAGCCCGACGATCGCCTGCTCCGGGGTGCCGTGCCCGTAGTGCGCGTACCGCGACCGGTACAGCTCGACCATCTGCCTGGTGTGGTCCGCCGGCCAGAAGATGTTGTTGTGGAAGAACCCGTCCCCGTAGTACGCGGCCTGCTCGGCGATCTCCGGCGAACGGATCGAGCCGTGCCAGACGAACGGCGGCACGCCGTCCAACGGCCGCGGCGTCGACGTGAACGACTGCAGCGGCGTACGGAACTTGCCCTCCCAGGTCACCACGTCCTCGCGCCACAGGCGGTACAGGAGGGCGTAGTTCTCGACGGCGAGGTTGATGCCCTGGCGGATGTCCTTGCCGAACCAGGGGTAGACCGGGCCGGTGTTGCCGCGCCCCATCATCAGGTCCACGCGCCCGTCCGCGAGGTGCTGGAGCATCGCGAAGTCCTCGGCGATCTTCACCGGGTCGTTGGTGGTGATGAGGGTGGTGGAGGTGGACAGGACGATGTTCTCGGTGCGCGCGGCGATCCAGCCGAGCATGGTGGTCGGCGACGACGGCACGAAGGGCGGGTTGTGGTGCTCGCCGGTCGCGAAGACGTCGAGCCCGACCTCCTCGGCCTTCTGCGCGATGGCGACCATGGCCTTGATCCGCTCGTGCTCGGTCGGGGTCCGGCCCGTGGTGGGGTCCGGCGTGACGTCGCCGACGGTGAAGATCCCGAACTGCATGGCTTCCTCATCCCTCGCAGGTTGTTTACGATTCAACTATATCCACAAACACCCCCACCACCAGCACTATTCCCCGCCCCCTGACCCGCCTCCACACCTCCGGGCACCCCGCACCCGACCCACCAGGGGCGCGGGGAACTGCGCGACCAGCCACGACGCACCCGCACCCGCATACGCCCCCACCCCACCCCCGGCCGGAGACCCGCCACATATCCTGACCACCGAAGCGAGCAACCGAGCAACAACCACAGACCACCGCCCTCACGCCCGCCCCCTCCCCGAGGAGCACCCCCATGACCGCCCCCGCGCCCGCCGCGCCCCCCGCGTCCCGTATCGCCGTCGTCACCGGCGCGAGCAGCGGGATCGGTGCCGCGACGGCCAGGCAGCTGGCGGCCGGGGGCTACCGCGTGGTCCTCACCGCCCGCCGCAAGGACCGCATCGAGGCCCTCGCGGAGGAGATCACCGCGGCGGGCGGCCAGGCGACGGCGTACACGCTGGACGTCACCGACCGCGCGGCCGTCGACGAGTTCGCGACGGCCTTCAAGAAGATCGGCGTGCTGGTCAACAACGCGGGCGGCGCGCTCGGTGCCGACCCGGTCGCGTCCGGCGACCCGGCGGAGTGGCGCCAGATGTACGAGACGAACGTCATCGGCACACTCAACGTCACCCAGGCCCTCCTGCCCGCGCTGACCGCCTCCGGCGACGGCACGGTGGTCGTCGTCTCCTCGACCGCGGGCCACGGCACCTACGAGGGCGGCGCCGGCTACGTGGCCGCCAAGCACGCCGAGCACGTCCTCGCCGAGACCCTCCGCCTGGAGATCGTCGGCACGCCGGTGCGGGTCATCGAGATCGCGCCGGGCATGGTCCGTACCGACGAGTTCGCGCTGACCCGCTTCGGCGGCGACGCCGAGAAGGCGGCGAAGGTCTACGCCGGAGTGGCCGAGCCCCTCACCGCCGAGGACGTGGCGGAGACGATCACCTGGACGGTCACCCGCCCCTCGCACGTCAACATCGACCTCCTGGTCGTACGCCCCCGTGCCCAGGCGTCCAACACGAAGGTCCACCGGGAGCTGTAACGGCCCCCGGAGCACGCGGCCGCCTTCACCGGCTCCACACCGGCCGCGGAGGCCCGCCGACCCCGGAGGACCTCCGCCGACCCCGGACCTCCGTCAGCCGCAGAGGCCCGCCGGCCGGCGGGGGCCCGCCGCCCCCGGACCTCCGCCGACCGCGGAGGTCCGTCAGCCCTTCACGCAGACGACCTGCTTCAGCTTCGCCACGACCTCGACGAGATCCCGCTGCTGGTCGATGACCTGCTCGATCGGCTTGTACGCGGCGGGAATCTCGTCCACGACACCGGAGTCCTTGCGGCACTCCACGCCCCGCGTCTGCTCCTCCAGGTCCTTCGTGGAGAAGCGGCGCTTGGCGGCGTTGCGGCTCATCCGCCGGCCCGCCCCGTGCGAGGCCGAGTTGAACGCCTTCTCGTTGCCGAGACCCTTCACGATGTACGAGCCCGTGCCCATCGAGCCGGGGATGATGCCGTACTCGCCGGAGCCCGCGCGGATCGCGCCCTTGCGGGTGACCAGCAGGTCCATTCCCTCGTAGCGCTCCTCGGCCACGTAGTTGTGGTGCGCGCTGATCTCGGGCTCGAAGGCCGGCCTGGCCTTCTTGAACTCCTTGCGGATCACGTCCTTCAGGAGTGCCATCATCAGCGTGCGGTTGTACTTGGCGTACTCCTGCGCCCAGAACAGGTCGTTGCGGTACGCCCCCATCTGCGGGGTGTCCGCGATGAAGACGGCGAGGTCACGGTCGATCAGTCCCTGGTTGTGCGGCAGCTTCTGAGCGATACCGATGTGGTGCTCCGCCAGTTCCTTGCCGATGTTCCGGGACCCGGAATGCAGCATGAGCCAGACCGAACCGTCCTCGCTCAGGCAGATCTCGACGAAGTGGTTTCCCGATCCGAGCGTTCCCATCTGCTTCGTGGCTCGCTCCTGACGGAACTTGACCGCTTCCGCGACCCCGTCGAACCGCGCCCAGAAGTCGTCCCACCCGCCGGTGGGAAGCCCGTGCAGCCGCCCGGGGTCGACCGGGCTGTCGTGCATCCCCCGGCCCACCGGGATCGCCTGCTCGACCTTGGTGCGCAGCCGGGAGAGGTCGCCCGGCAGGTCGTTGGCGGTCAGCGACGTCTTCACCGCGGACATGCCGCAGCCGATGTCCACCCCGACCGCCGCGGGGCACACCGCACCCCGCATCGCGATGACCGACCCGACCGTCGCGCCCTTTCCGTAGTGCACGTCCGGCATGACGGCCAGGCCCTTGATCCACGGCAGCGTGGCGACGTTGCGGAGCTGCTGCATCGCGCCGTCCTCCACCGACGCCGGGTCCGCCCACATACGGATCGGGACCTTCGCCCCCGGCACTTCCACGTACGACATATCGTCCTCGTTCCCCCGGAAAACCAACAGAAGTCAAAAATCGCAAAACCGGCGCCAAGGCCAACGTTTGAGACAACGGACCGGCATCCACGGCAGTGCGTGCGATACACATTGTCTCCAGGGACCGCCCCCGTGCGGCAACCGAATAACCACAGGACACCCTGGTCGCGAGCCCAGTCGAGCGACCCGTCGAGAGGAGCCCACCGTGCAGCGGAAGGCCCACGCACCCGGCGTCGCCGCGCTTCTCGCGGCGCTGCTGGCCGGCTGCACCAGTGGATCGTCGGACGGCGGCGGCGAGGACGACCCGAAGCCGGGCGGCACCGCGACGACGGCCGCCGCGCAGCCCGGCAGGTACCGCACGCTGCCGGAGCCCTGCGGCGCGGTGTCCCGGGGCACGCTGGACTCGCTGCTGCCCGGCATCAAGCAGCTGACCGACGAGGAGCAGCGCGAGAAGGCGTACGAGGGCACGGCGACGGTCACGTACGACACGGACCGCAAGGTCGGCTGCCGCTGGAAGGCGGAGTCGGCGTCCGCGACGGACCACCTGTTGGTGGACTTCGAGCGGGTGGTCTCGTACGACAACGCGGTGAGCGACGACGACCGCGCGACCGAGATCTACGGCGAGAAGGAGGAGGAGGCGGACCTTCCGGAACCGGCCCCGTCGTCCTCCGCGCCGGCCGGGACACCCGAGTCACCTGACGCGTCCGAGTCACCCGGTTCATCCGGAACGTCGGAGTCGTCCGGCTCGTCCGCGCCCTCCGCCTCCGAGTCCGCCGCCGGCACGAAGGAGCCCTCCGGCACCTCCGGCGACGCGAGCGGTGACGCCGGCAGCGGTTCCTCCGGTGACCCGTCCGGCACCGGCGCCCCGGGCTCCACCCCGACCGCCCTCCAGCCCCGCGTCCTCGGCGGACTGGGCGACGCGGCCTTCCTCGACGACGCGCTGAACGACTCGAAGCAGCGCACGGTGACTGTGGTGTTCCGCACGTCCAACGTGGTCGTGACCATCCAGTACGACGAGCAGCCGGCGACCACGACCGACGTCCCGAGCAGCGAGGACATGCAGGACAGGGCACGGAAACTGGCGGGTCAGCTCGCCGGGACGTTCAGCGATTAGAGGCGTTCGGCGAGGGTTTCGGCCTCGGCGGAACCTCAGCCGCACATGTCCCGTTCGGGCTACCGTGGCCGTTCGCACGTACACGCACGTACATCCGAGCGTCTTGAGTGAAGGAACCATGCACCGATCCGTACAGCGACACCGTCAGCGACTCACCCGCGTCCTGGTCGGGGCGGCCGCCGTCCCCGCGATGCTCGTCGCCTCCGGCTGCTCCTCGGACTCCGGCGACGGCTCCGGCGACGACGCGAAGAAGGAGTCCGCCGCCTCGGCGTCGTCCTCCCCCACGGAGGCGGGCGCGGTGGTGAAGGAGGCGGCGTACGCGAAGCTGCCCGAGCCCTGCAAGGTGTTCTCGTCGAAGACCCTGAAGGAACTGGTCCCCGAGGGCACCAAGTCCGACAAGGAGGGCGAGTCGGACGACATCGCCACGCGCGGCAACTGCTCCTGGGACAGCCTGGACAACAACGGCGTGGACGGTTCGCAGTTCCGCTGGCTGAACGTGTCGCTGCTGCGCTTCGAGTCGAGCGAGACCCGCGGCACCGGCGAGAAGCTGGCCTCGGAGTACTACGCGAAGCACGCCGAGGACGCGCGTTCCGTGGAGGGCGCGAAGAACACCAAGTCGGAGCCGGTGTCCGGGACGGGCAACGAGGCGACGCTGGTGACGTACGACCTGAAGAAGCAGGAAGGCACCTTCAGGCAGCAGACGCTGGTGACGCGCGTCGAGAACGTCGTCGTGACGGTCGACTACAACGGCGCGGGCCTGGCCGGTGACGAGTCCCCGAAGGCCGCCGACCTGACGAAGGCGGCCCAGAAGGCCGCGAAGGAGGCCGTGCAGGCGGTCGTCACCGCGAACGGCGGCGGCGCCGGCGACGGAGCCGGCTCGGGCGGCGGGACCCCCGACAGGAGCGCCGGTGCGAGTGCCGGTGCCAGTGCCAGTGCCAGCAAGGCGTCCGGCAAGGGCTCCAGCATCGGCAAGGACACCGGGGGCAGTGCGAGCCCCAGCAAGTCCGACGCCGAGAAGAACTGACGGCTGCCGACCCAACTCGTAGCCCGACCAGGACATTTGACGGAGCCCGGCCCCGACGGAGGCCGGGCCCCACCCGTACCGGGCATCCGCACCCCGTACACATGTGCCACTCTGTTGCGCGCAACAGGTCGTAATGGGAGGGGAGTACGGGTGGCCGCGCCTATGCAGCTCACCAAGACGCACCGGATCCTCATCGGGGTGGTCGTCTTCGGAGCGGTCGTCATCGCAGCGATCGGCTTCGCCGG
>NZ_JBIAQL010000018.1:0-148528 GCF_042889045.1 Streptomyces sp. NPDC002701 | reverse complement strand
CCCTCTTCCAGTTCCCGCAGCCGGTCCAGGAACAGCCGGGACAGTACCCGCGCGTCCTTGGGGGCGACCTTGCCGCCGTCCTCGATCCACGGCAGCTCACCGGGCAGGACGCCGGCCTCCGGCGCTCCCACGCTGGAAGCAGCCGCCTCGGGTGCGTTCACGGAGGAGATCACGGGGATGCCGCCTTAACTGGAAAACAGAACAGAGTGAGCCTCTTCTGCCCCGGTTGCCGGCATGCATGTCCGCTCGCCGCCATCTTTTTCCGAACGGTCCCGTGCGGGGGTGCCGTGCGGCAGGCCGCAGGTCCGGGCCGGGGCCCGGGCCTGCGGCCGTGCGTCACTCCCCGGACGGTGTGAGCGTCAGCGAGATGGAGTTGATGCAGTACCGCTGGTCGGTCGGGGTCGGGTAGCCCTCACCCTCGAAGACGTGGCCCAGGTGCGAACCGCAGCGCGAGCACCGCACCTCGGTGCGGGTCATCCCGTGCGAGCGGTCCTCGATCAGCTCGACGGCGTCGGACTCCTTCGGGTCGTAGAAGGACGGCCAGCCGCAGTGCGACTCGAACTTCTCGGTGGAGGTGAAGAGTTCGGCGCCGCACGCCCGGCAGGCGTACACGCCCTTGGTCGTGGTGTCGGTGTACTCGCCGCGGAAGGCCGGCTCCGTGCCGGCCTGGCGCAGGACGGCGTACTCGGCCGGGCTCAGCTCCGCACGCCACTGCTCGTCCGGCTTCTCGATGTCGTACGACATGTTGCTCAGCCCCTCACTACAGGTGGTGCTACTTCGACAGGCGGGTCAGGATCTCGGGTCCGAGGTCCGTCACGTCTCCCGCGCCCATGGTGAGAACCAGATCACCGGGCCTCGTCATTCCCGTCACCAGCGCGGGCACCGCCGCCTTGTCGTGCACCGGCGTCACATGGGCGCCGGCCGCCTGGGCCGCCTCGATGATCAGCTCGCTCGTCACGCCGGGGATCGGGTCCTCGCGGGCCGGGTAGATGTCCAGGACCAGCGAGGCGTCCGCGAGGGACAGCGCCTGGCCCATCTCCTTGCCGAGTTCCTGGGTGCGGGAGAAAAGGTGGGGCTGGAAGACGACGAAGATGCGGGAGTCGCCGGCCGCCGCCCTCATCGCCTCCAGGTCCGCCGTCATCTCCGTCGGATGGTGCGCGTACGAGTCGACGACCTGCACCCCCGCCTCCTCGCCCTTGAGCTGCAGGCGGCGCTTGACGCCCGTGTAGGAGGCCAGTGCGGGGGCCAGCTCTTCCGCCGGGATGCCGAGGGCCGCGCCCGCCGCCAGCGCCGCGACCGCGTTGTGCGCGTAGTGCCGGCCGGGCACCGAGACCGTGAAGGTGAGCCGGGAGCCGTCCAGCTCGACGGTCACCTCGCTCTTCAGCCCCTGGGGGACCACGGACAGCACGCGGACGTCGGCGTCCTCGGACTCGCCGTACGTGACCACGCGAAGGCCGTCCGGCAGGCGCCGCGTCAGCTCGCGCGCGCCGTCCTGGTCCGCGGCGACCACCAGGGTGCCGCCGGGCACGATCCGGTCGGCGAACGTCTCGAAGGACTCGTAGATCTCGTCCATGGACGCGTAGTTGGCGTGGTGGTCCAGCTCCACGTTCAGCACGATCGCGACCTCGGGCGCGTACTTGTGGAAGCTGCGGTCCGATTCGTCGGCCTCGGCGACGAAGATCTCGCCCGTGCCGTGCAGGGCGTTCGACCCGGGGGCGTCGAGGTCGCCGCCGATCGCGTACGAGGGGTCCAGGCCCAGGGTCGACAGGGAGACGGCCAGCATCGACGTCGTGGTGGTCTTGCCGTGCGTGCCGGCGACCGCGATCGGGCGCAGGCCGTCCATCAGGCGGGCGAGGGCGTCCGAGCGGTGGACGACCGGGATGCCCAGCTCGGCGGCGCGGGCCAGCTCCGGGTTGTCCGGGCGGATCGCCGAGGAGACGACCACACAGGTGGCGTCGGACGCCAGATGACCGGCGGCGTGCCCGATGTGGACCGTGGCGCCCAGCGCGCGCAGCGCCTCGGCGGTCGCGGAGTCCTTCGCGTCGCTGCCCGCCACCGCGGCCCCGCGCTGCGCGAGGATCTTCGCGATCCCCGACATCCCGGCGCCGCCGATGCCGATGAAGTGCGGTCGATCCATGGCGGTAGGAAGGCCGGGTGCCATACGTGTTTCTCCCAGGACGCAGCTACGGGGTGAGCGGCCCCAGCTTATGGGGCGCACCGGCGGGCGCCCTGTGAGGGGCGCGGGGAACCGCGCGCCCGGCCACCTGCGAGCGGCACCCGCCGGACCCGGGCGCCCCCAGGGCGCCCGCCGTCCAGCCGCAGCGGCAGCGGCAGCGGCAGCGGCAGCGGCAGCGGCAGCGTCACGCCTTGCTGTGCGAGAACAGCTTCAGCACGGGCACCCCCACCTTGTGCCGCGCCCGGGACGCCCAGTCCCGGTGGAAGAACTCCTCCACGTAGTGCGGATCGGTGAGCACGATCACCTCGTCCGCCTCCACCTCGTCGACGAGACTTTTCAGCGCGTCCAGCGGATGGTCCTCGATCAGCCGCCCCTGCGCCGCGCTGCCACCGGCCCGCAGCGCCACCAGCGACACGTCCAGGGCCCGCCGCCCCTGCCCGGCGGCCTCCTCGCCCTCGGGCGTCTCGTGCTCGCGGGCCGCCTCGTCCAGCTCACCGAGGGCCACGTCGTCGATGGCCCGCAGCAGCCGGTCCGCCTGGTCGCCGCGGGGCTGGAGCAGTACGTGGAAGGCGACGTCCTCGTCGCCGTGCAGGCCGGTGACGAACTCCACGTCCGCGGACGTCAGCGCCTTCTCGATCATCAGTACGCTCGTGAACACGGCAAACGCCCTTCTTGTCCGAGGGCCGTTCCAGACCCCTGCGGAAACCATCCTGCCCCGTGACCGCACGAGGACTGCGTCATTCAGTGTGCCCGGCGAAAACTAAACGGAACAAAAGATTCCACTTCATGGATCAGAGCCGACGGTAACGGCTGAAGAGGAACCCGGCCTCCTCCAGCAGGGACATCAGTTCGAACCGCTGCGGCACAGCGACCGGAGGGCCGCCGGCGATCCGCTGGGCGTCCCCCGCGGTGAGCATCGGGGACACCGTCAGACACAGCTCGTCGAGGACACCGGCCGTGACGAACTGGCCCAGCAGCCGCGGGCCGCCCTCGGTCAGGAGCCGCAGCATCCCCAGGCCGGCCAGCGCGCGGACGGCCCGTGCGGGATCCACCCCCGTGCCGTCGCCGGCGATCACGACCCGCGCACCGGCCTTCTCGGCGGCGGCGACCCGGTCGGGCGCCGCCGCGGCCCCGGTCAGGACGAGCGTGGGGAGCAGGGGCGAGGTGAACAGCGGAAGCGAGAAGTCCAGGTCGAGGCTCGCGCTCACCACGGCGATCGCGGGCGCCGGGCCCTGCCCCGCCGCCTGCCGGAGCGCGGCGAAGTCCTCGCGTGCCCGCGCGGGGCGGTACCCCTCCTGGCGTACCGTTTCCGCGCCGACCACCACGACGTCCGCGAGTCCCCGCAGCGTGCCGAAGATCCGCATGTCGGCGGCGCCGGAGATGGGCTGCGACCGCCCCTCGTGCTGGGCCGCCCCGTCGAGCGTGGAGACCATGTTGGCGCGCAGCCAGGGCCGCTTCCCGGCGGGTTCCGGGGCGCCTGGGGCGTCCGTGGCGTCCGGGCCCGGCGTCGGGTAGGCGTACGCCGCGGCCAGTTCGCCGAGCCCCCATTCGCGGTCCGCCGTCCCCGTGCCGGGCACCCCGCCCGAGGCCGTGGCTGCTGTCTCGTCGGTCACAGGGAACAGGCGTCGCATGTCGTGCAGTCTGGCACGGGACGTAGAGTGGGGAACCGTGTCAACCTCCACCACCGCCTCCGGATTCGGCGCGACGGCCGATGCGACCCCGTCGTCCCTGTGCGCTCGCGAGCCGCGTGTCGCCGCGGACCGGCTGGTCGCCGAGATGGTGCCGCCACCGCGTTTCGACGCGGTCCGCTTCGACACGTACATCCCGGATCCGGACCAGCCGAGCCAGACCGACGCCGTCCGCGTGCTCGGCGACTTCGCGGCGGGGCTCGGCGGCGGGGCACCGTCCGCGGCCTCCGGCAGGCGCGGCTTCCTCGGCTTCGGCAGGAAGCCCGCGAAGGCCCCGGCGGGCCCCCGCGGTGTCTACCTCGACGGCGGGTACGGCGTCGGCAAGACCCACCTCCTCGCCTCCCTCTGGCACGCGACCCCCGCGGAGCCCTCGCTCAAGGCGTTCGGCACGTTCGTCGAGCTGACGAACCTGGTCGGCGCGCTCGGCTTCCAGGAGACGGTACGGACGCTGAGCGGACACCGGCTGCTGTGCATCGACGAGTTCGAACTCGACGACCCCGGCGACACCGTCCTGGTGTCCAGCCTGCTCGGCCGGCTGGTCGAGTCGGGTGTGGCGCTGGCCGCGACCTCCAACACGCTGCCGGGCAAGCTCGGCGAGGGCCGGTTCGCCTCGGTCGACTTCCTGCGCGAGATCCAGGGCCTGTCGGCCCACTTCCGGTCGCTGCGCATCGACGGCGAGGACTACCGCCACCGAGGGCTGCCCGAGGCCCCGGACCCGTACTCGGACGAGCAGGTCACGCGGGCCGCGTACGCGACGCCGGGGGCCTCGCTCGACGACTTCCCGCATCTCCTGGAGCATCTGGCCCGGGTGCACCCCAGCCGGTACGGCGCGCTGACGGACGGCGTCGAGGCGGTCTGTCTCACGGATGTGCGGCCGGTGCCCGACCAGTCCACCGCGCTGCGGCTCGTGGTGCTCGCCGACCGCCTGTACGACCGTGAGGTGCCGGTGCTCGCCTCGGGGCTGCCCTTCGACCGGATCTTCAGCGAGGAGATGCTGGGCGGCGGCTACCGCAAGAAGTACTTCCGTGCGATCTCCCGGCTGACGGCGCTGGCGCGGGACGCCAAGGGGCTCGTCAGAGCCTGACCAGCCCGCCGCTCGTCGCATTCCGGCCTGCCGACCGGCGATCTTCGGCCCACTTCCGGCGCTCTTCAGGCTGCCTTCAGGGTGAAACATTAAGTTAACCCTGCAAACGGATTCCCGCGTTAACGTTCGTGTCAGCAAGGGAATGCGCGACCTGTGGAACCGCGGAACCGGACGGGAGGGGGCCGATGCGACGAGGTACGACGGCCCGGACGCTGTTCGCCGTTCTCGCCGCCGTCCTGCTGGCCCTCCAGCTCTCCGCCCCCACCGCGGTGTTCGCATCCACGTTCGCATCCGTGCACGCGAGTCCGCCCGTCGCAGCCCAGGCCGAGTTCGTCACCTGTGCCGAGACCGTCCACTCGCACGGCCCGACCGGCCCCCTGCGCACCCGTGAGCGGATCCGCGTCGCGGACCACGTCCCGCCGGCCTCCGCGCGTCCCCCGCTCCTGAGGGACGCCGCCGCCCACGAGGACCCCTCGCACGCCTCGGCCCCCGCGGCGCACCACCGCACGACGAGATCCTCGGGCGCCCACTCCACGGCGGCCCTCCAAGTCTTCCGCTGCTGAGCCGGCCACGGGCACGAAGCGACTCCGACCTGACCCACCCCTCACCACGCCACGTCCGCCGAGCGCGTCGACGTGGGGTCATGTCGCCGTACCCGCATGCGCTCCGTCATGTAAGCCGACGCGCCCACGCGCGCGCCAGGAGGAACTGACCCATGCAGCCCCTCATCGATCACGCACGCTCCTTCCGCAAGCAGTCCGCGGACCGCCCGGAGGAGTTCGCCCGCCTCGCCGAAGGCCAGTCCCCGCAGGTCCTGTTCATCACCTGCTCCGACTCGCGGGTCGTCCCGGCCCTGATCACCGGAGCCCGGCCCGGTGAACTCTTCGAACTGCGCACCGCGGGCAACATCGTCCCCCCGCACACCTCTTCGCGGCCCACCAGCGAGGCCGCCACCGTCGAGTACGCGGTGGAGGTGCTCGGAGTCGCGGACATCGTCGTCTGCGGCCACTCCCACTGCGGCGCGGTCGGCGCGCTGGTACGCGGCGACGACCTGACCGCCGTGCCCGCCGTCCGCGACTGGCTCACGCACTCCACTCCACGGCCCACGGGCGCCGTCGAGGACCCGACCGTCACCGAGGCCGTACAGAACCACGTCCTGACACAGCTGCTGCGGCTTCGCTCGTACCCGTGCGTGGAACGGCGGCTGACGGACGGCCGGCTGCGTCTGCACGGATGGTTCTACGAGGTGCACACCGGCGCCGTCCTCGCGCACGACGTCCGCTCCGACTCCTTCGAGGCGCTGTGAGCACCGCGCCGGACACCTCCGCGACCGCCGGCAGGACCGCCCCGGACGGGCGTCCGCGGTTCCCGCACCTGCGGCAGGACTTCACCGCCTCGCTCGTCGTCTTCCTGGTGGCCCTGCCGCTGTGCGTGGGCGTGGCCGTGGCGTCGGGCGTGCCCGCCGAACTCGGCCTGATCACGGGCATCGTGGGCGGTCTGGTCACCGGGATGCTGCCCGGCAGCAGTCTCCAGGTCTCCGGCCCGGCCGCGGGTCTGACCGTGCTGGTCTTCGAGGCGGTGCGCGAGTACGGACTGGCCGTGCTCGGCGTCATCGTCCTGGCCACGGGGCTCATCCAGCTGGGCATGGGCGCGCTCCGGCTGGGCCGCTACTTCCGGGCCATCTCGGTGGCGGTGGTCGAAGGCATGCTGGCGGGCATCGGCCTGGTCCTGATCGCCGGCCAGCTCTACTCGGTGGCCGGCGCGGAGGCGCCCGCCTCGGGCCTGGACAAGCTCGCCGGGCTGCCGGGGCTGGTCGCCGACTCCGCCGGGTCCGGTACGGCGCTGACGTCCATCGGGCTGGGCGCGGCCACCGTCGCGGTCCTCGTGCTGTGGAAGTACCTGCCGCGGAAGGTCCGTACGGTGCCGGGGGCGCTCGCCGCGGTGGCGCTCGCCACGCTGGCGACCCTGGTGTTCGACCTGCCCGTGGCGACCGTCGAGGTGCGGGGGCTGCTCGACTCGATCCAGTTGCCGGGCCTCGACGCCGTCGGCGGCCTGGCGAGTGTCGGCGTACTGGGCACGGTGCTGGCCTTCGTCCTGATCGCGTCGGCGGAGTCGCTGTTCAGCGCCGCCGCCGTGGACCGGCTGCA
The DNA here is from genome assembly GCF_042889045.1 of Streptomyces sp. NPDC002701. Lineage (NCBI taxonomy): Bacteria > Bacillati > Actinomycetota > Actinomycetes > Kitasatosporales > Streptomycetaceae > Streptomyces > Streptomyces sp. NPDC002701. Next base: position 141,433 of record NZ_JBIAQL010000018.1, on the reverse strand, counting down.
CGACGGGCCGCGCACCGAGTACGACAAGGAACTGATGGCGCAGGGCGCGGGCAACACGGTCTGCGGGCTGCTCGGCGCGCTGCCGATGACCGCCGTGATCGTGCGCAGCTCGGCGAACGTGTCCGCGGGCGCGCGGACGAAGGCGTCCCGGGTGCTGCACGGTGTGTGGCTGCTGCTGTTCGCGGCGCTGCTGCCGGCGGCGCTCGCCTACATCCCGCTGCCCGCGCTCGCGGGCATCCTGGTGCACGCGGGCTGGAAACTGATCCCGCTGCGCTCGATCGTGGCGCTGTGGCACGGGCACCGGGGCGAGGCGCTGATCCTGGTGGTCACCGCCGTGGCGATCGTCGCCGTGAACATGTTCGAGGGCGTGCTGATCGGGCTCGCGCTCGCCGTCGCCAAGACCGCCTGGGAGGCATCGCACGTCAGGCTGGAGGTCATCGACAAGGGGGCGGGCCCGGTGCAGGCGTACCTGTCGGGCAACGCGACCTTCCTGCGGCTGCCGAAGATCCTCGACAGCCTGGAAGCGCTGCCCCAGGACCGTCCGGTGGTGCTGGACCTGTCCGGACTCCACCACCTGGACCACGCGTGCCGGACGGCGCTGGAGAACTGGTCGCAGCGGCACAGCGCGGCGGGAACGGACCCGGTGAAGGTCACCGCCTCGTAGCGCCGCCGCCCGGCGGCCCGTTCCGGGACTCCACGCGGTTCCGGAACGGGCCGTTCGGGCTGCCGGGGCGGGCCGGCGGGCCCCGCGGGAACAGCACGCTACGCGCGTGGTTCACGTGGTCACGGCCGCGTGATACACACAGGCGGGTCACATTCTCCTGTCCGCCAACAGGAAGGCTGCCCCATGTCCGCAACACGACGCGAAGTGCTGGCCCGCTCCGGTGCACTCGGAGTGGGCATCGCCTTCACCGGTGCCGTGTCCGAACTCTTCACGGGTACGGCCGCCGCGCTGGGCCACTCCGGCTACGGCCCCCTGCTCCCCGACCCGAAGGGCCTGCTCGACCTGCCGAAGGGTTTCCGCTACCGGGTGCTGTCCCGCGAGGGCGAACCGCTCCGCTCCGGTGAGGGCCCGGTGCCGAGCAACCACGACGGCATGGCCGCCTTCGGCGGCAGACACGGCCGCGTCCACCTGGTCCGCAACCACGAGAACCGCAACACCGGGAGGATCCCGGTCCCGGCGGTCGACGGCCTCACCTACGACCCGGCGGGCAAGGGCGGCTGTACGTCGCTGACCCTCGACGCGCACGGGAACGTGGTCGGCGAGCGGGTCTCGATCGCCGGTACGGCCGTCAACTGCGCGGGCGGGCCCACCCCGTGGGGCACCTGGCTCACCTGCGAGGAGACGGAGGACAGGGCCGGCACGAACGGCTACACCAAGGACCACGGCTTCGTCTTCGAGGTCGACCCGGCGGACCCGCGCCGCACCGGAGCGGTGCCCCTCACCGCGATGGGCCGCTTCCAGCACGAGGCGGTGGCCGTCGACCCGCGGCGCGGCATCGTCTACGAGACCGAGGACGCCTTCCTCAAGCCCTTCGGCCTCTTCTACCGGTTCCTGCCCGAGAAACCGGAGGGCGGGCGCGGTTCGCTGCGCGCGGGCGGCCGGCTGCAGGCGATGCGCGTCCCGGGCGTACCGGACCTCTCCTCGATCCAGGAGACCGGTGCGGCCTTCGACCGTGTCGAGTGGGTCGACGTACCCGACCCGCTGGCGGCCGGGACCCCCATCCGCGACCAGGACTTCGGCCCCCGGGGCGTCACCCACGCGCAGAAGCTGGAGGGCTGCTACTGGGGCGGCTCCTGCGTGTACTTCGTCTCCTCCTTCGCCCGCAGCAGCGAGGGCTCGGCGGCGGACCACTACGGCCAGATCTGGCGGTACGACCCCGCTGCCCGGCGCCTCACCCTCGTGGTCGTCTTCGGCCCGGACACGGACGTACAGCTGCCGGGCGAGTCCCCCGACAACATCTGCCTCGCGCCCAGCGGCGGCCTGATGGTGTGCGAGGACGGCGGCGGGGCACAGCACGTGTACGGCGTGACCCGGCGCGGCGAGGTGTACCCGATGGCCCGCAACCGCCAGAACATCGGTACCCCGGACGCCCCGGAGTGGGGCGAGTTCGCGGGCGTCACCTTCTCGCCCGACGGCAGGACGATGTACGTGAACTGCTACACACCGGGTACCACGTTCGCGGTGACGGGTCCCTGGCACAGGTAGCCGTCCGCCCGTGACGCCGGCGGGAGCGGGGGCCGTGGAACGCGGCCCCCGCTCCCGCCGCGCAGGACCGAGAGAGCCGCCCCGGAGGGACACACGATGACCGAGCAGGACAGCGGGGAGCCGCAGCACGAGGTCGAGGACACCGCCATGCGGGACCTGCTGCGCGTGCCCGTCGGAGAGAGGATCGCCCTCTCCTCGTACGACGCCTCGGCGACCCCGGGTGGCGCCCTGGCCCCGAGGTCCAAGACCGACGGCCGCGAAGCCATCGCCCGGATGGGCGAACCCCTCGCCGACCTCCAGGAACGCCTCTGGGCGGCGAGCACCGCCGGTGACCGCCGCCGGATCCTCCTGGTCCTCCAGGGCATGGACACCAGCGGCAAGGGCGGCACGGTCAAGCACGTCGTCGGCCTCTTCAACCCGGTCGGCTGCCGTGTCCGGGCGTTCACGGCCCCGACCCCCCGCGAGCTGCGGCACGACTTCCTCTGGCGTGCCAGGAAGCGGCTCCCCCGGCCGGGCGAGGTCGGCATCTTCGACCGCTCGTACTACGAGGACGTCCTCATCGGCCGTGTCCGCGAACTCGCCCCGCGCACCGAGATCGAGTCCCGCTACGGCCGGATCGGCGACTTCGAGCGGTCCCTCACCGACGACGGTGTGACGGTCGTGAAGTGCTTCCTGCACATCTCGTACGAGGAACAGCGCCGCCGCCTGCTGCGCCGGCTGGCCGACCCGGGCAAGCACTGGAAGTTCAGCCCCGCGGACATCGACGACCGTGCCCTGTGGCCCGCGTACCAGGAGGCGTACGAGATCGCCCTCGAACGCTGCGCCACGGAGGCCACCCCCTGGTACCTCGTCCCCGCCGACCGCAAGTGGTACCGCAACTGGGCGATCAGCCGCCTCCTCCTGGAACACCTGAAATCCATGGACCCGCAGTACCCGAAGGCCACCTTCGACGTGGAGGCGTCCCGGGAACGACTGCGGGAGGAGGACTGAGCCGGAGTGGACACCCGGCGGCATATGACCGGTTTTTCGTATTGGTACGGTTAATGTCACCGGCGTGAACACCTTCATGCGGAGAGTCGCCGCGGTCTGTGTGCCGGGCCTCGTCGTCCTCGCGGCCTGCGGCGCTCCCGAGGGGTCCCGGGGCGCCCTGGCGCCGCGGCCCGCCGGCAGTGCCCCGTCCCCGCCGCCGACCCTCGCGCCCGGTCCGGGCGGGCTGACGCCCGTGTTCACGAGGGCGTCCCGGGCGCGTGGGAGGACCGTCGCTCTGACCTTCGACGCCGACATGACGGCCGGCCAGGGGGAGCGGGCGGCCGCCGGGGAGCGTTTCGACAATCCCCGGCTGATCAGGACGCTGCGGCGGCTGAAAGTACCGGCGACCGTGTTCATGACGGGGCGCTGGGCCGAGGAGTACCCCCGGCAGGCACGGGCCATCGGGAGTGATCCGCTCTTCGAGGTCGCGAACCACTCCTACAGCCACCACGCCTTCACCGAGGACTGCTACGGCCTGCCGACGGTCCCCGTGGCCCGGATGCGGGCGGAGGTGGAGCGGGCGTTCGCCGCGTTCCGCGCGGCCGGGATCGCGCGTCCGATGCCGTACTTCCGCTTCCCCGGCGGGTGTCACGACCGCCGGGCGCTCAAGGCGCTCGGTGCCACCGGCGTGACGGCCGTGCAGTGGGACGTGGTGAGCGGGGACGCCTTCGCGACGGACGCGGCGGCCGTGGCGCGGCAGGTGCTGGACGGGGTGCGGCCCGGTTCCGTGGTCGTCATGCACTGCACGCGCAGCGCGGCTCCGGCCACCGAGGAGGCCCTGCGCACGATCGTTCCCGAGCTGCGCGGGCGCGGGTACCGGCTGGTGAAGGTGTCGGAGCTGATCTGAGCACCATTCATCGTCGTCGCCGCACAAACCGATCGCATTCTTTTGTTGGACGGCAAAAACGTCACGGTGGAGGCTGGGACGTACCGCACGAGTCCCCAGGAGGAACCTTCATGCAGACACGCACCATCGGTGACGTCCGGGTCGGAGCGATCGGTCTGGGCGGCATGCCCATGTCCATCGAGGGGCGCCCGGACGAGGAACGGTCGGTCTCGACGATCCATGCGGCGCTGGACGCGGGCGTCACGCTCATCGACACCGCCGACGCCTACCACCGGGACGCGAGCGAGGTCGGCCACAACGAGTCCCTGATCGCGCGGGCCGTCGCCTCGTACGGCGGCGACACCTCGGACGTGCTCATCGCGACGAAGGGCGGCCACCTGCGTCCGGGCGACGGCTCCTGGACACTGAACGGCTCGCCGGAGTACCTGAAGAAGGCGTGCGACGCCTCGCTCGGACGGCTGGGTGTCGAGGCCATCGGGCTCTACCAGTTCCACCGGCCGGACCCCGAGGTCCCCTACGCGGAGTCGGTCGGCGCGATCCGCGACCTGCTGGACGCGGGCAAGATCCGCTTCGCGGGCGTCTCCAACGCGAACCCCGAGCAGATCCGGCAGGCGAACGAGATCCTCGGGGGCCGGCTGGTGAGCGTGCAGAACCAGTTCTCGCCCGCCTTCCGTTCCAGCGAGCCGGAGCTGGAGCTGTGCGCGGAGCTCGGCATCGCGTTCCTGCCGTGGAGCCCGCTCGGCGGCATCGCGAAGGCCGGGGAACTGGGCTCGCGGTACGCCGTGTTCGCGGACGTGGCGAAGGAGCACGGGGTGAGCCCGCAGCAGGTGTGCCTGGCGTGGATCCTCGCGAAGGCGCCGGTGACGCTCCCGATCCCCGGTTCCTCGCGCCCGGAGACCATCCGCGACTCGGTCGCCGCCACGGAGCTGCGGCTGTCGCGGGAGGAGCTGGCCCGCCTGGACGCGGCCTGAAAGATGCGCGGTTCTCCGCTCCCCTGGACGCCCGGGGACGCGGGGAACCGCGCGATCAGCCCCCGCGGGCCCGCGCCCGCATACCGGCCCGCCCCCGTACCGGTCCGACCCGCTGGCAGACTGGGGACGTGAGCAGCGACGAGACGACCACCGCGGCGGACGCCGGAGCCCAGGACAGCCCCTTCCCCCGCGAGCGGACCGCCCGCGACGAGGCACCGCAGTTCGTGCTGCCGCTGGTCGTCCGCATCGAACGCGGCGATCCGCCGGCGCGCACGGACGCCCTGGAGACCGCGGCCCGCGCCGTCCTGGTCCTCCTCGGCGACGAGCGGGCGAACGGCGACGGCGAGTGGGCGCAGGCCGTCCGGGACTGGCAGGACGCCCGGATCCGCAAGGTCGTCCGCCGGGCCCGGGGCGCCGAGTGGCGCCGGGCCGAGGCACTGCCCGGCATCACCGTCACCGGCGGGTCGGCCGAGGTCCGCGTCTTCCCGCCGGTCCCGCTGGACGGCTGGCCCAAGGACCTGGCCCGGCTCCAGGTCTCCGGCACGGACCTCGACGACCCGCGGCCCCCGGCGGACCCCGACGCGGCCACGCCCGTGCTGTGGCTGAGCCCGGACCTGGACATGTCGGCCGGCAAGGCGATGGCGCAGGCGGGTCACGGTGCCCAGCTGACCTGGTGGGAGCTGTCGGGCGAGGACCGGTCGGCCTGGCGCGGGGCGGGCTTCCCGCTCGCCGTCCGCACGGCCGGTCCCGAGCGGTGGGAGCAACTCGTCACCAGCGGACTGCCGTTGGTGCGCGACGCCGGCTTCACGGAGATCGCGCCGGGCTCGTGCACGGTCGTGGCCGACCACCCGGCGCTGCGCCTCGACCGCCGGTAGCCGGACGGAACTGTGCGGGCACTGTGACGCAGCAGACATGAACGACTGAACACTTCGGCCGTCCCGTACGTATCTTCTGGCGCTGGCCAAGTACAGATTCCCAACGACCAGTTGGTATATCCCGGGAGGCACCTTTGCGGCGTATCAACGGTACGGCCCTCGTCATCGTGGCACTAGTCGGCACACTCGGCGCGCTCGCGTTCCCCGTGTGGTCGTACGCCGACCGCGCCGGTACCGGGCCGGCGAACCTCGCCGCCGGGACCGTACCCACACGCTGGGGCCCGCTCACCGCCTCCGACCGTGACCTGATCGTCCGCGTGCGACTCGCCGGGCTGTGGGAACTGCCCGCGGCCCAGCAGGCACTCGAGCGCACCCCGAGCGGCGCGATGCGGGAGGCCGCCGACCACCTGATCGTCGGCCACACCGACCTCGACAAGCGGGTACGGGTGGTCGCGCGGGACCTCGGCGTCGAACTGCCGAACCAGCCCACCGAACAGCAGCAGGGCTGGCTGCAGCAGATGACCAACGCGAGCGGCAAGGACTACGAGAAGGTCTGGGCGAACCTGCTGCGCTCCGCGCACGGCAAGATCTTCCCGGCGATCGGGGCGGTACGGAACCAGACGCGCAACTCGCTGGTCCGGCAGCTCGCCTCGGACGCCAACCAGACCGTGCTCGACCACATCACGGTGCTGGAGAAGACCGGCGCGGTCGACTTCGAGGCGATCGCCAACGACTCGGTGGCCGGCACCACGGCCAGCCCGTCCGGCCCGCCGCCGCCCGCCAGCGGGGTGGTCCCGCCCTCGGCGCCGCCCGCCGAGGCGACCGGCGACATCGACACCACGTCGCGGCCCTCCCCCGGCGAGCCGGGCACGGTCAACACGAACCGGCCCGATCCCGGGGACCCGGAGGCCACCGCGTCCCCGCAGTAGGGGCGGGCGCCCGCCGGAACCTCAAATGTTGCTCTGAACGTCCCCGCCGATGGGTTCGGCCCCGCTCGTCGGGGCCATGACCCGGTCACGCCGGAACACAGGTCCGTCGAAGGAGACGACACACAGGTCCTGGTGACACCGCGGTGGAGGAGGGGACGATGAAGCACTTGGGTACGGGCATCGGGTGGCGGCCGGAGATCGCCGATGCCGTGGAGCGCATGCCGGGCATCGACTGGGTCGAGGCCGTCGCCGAGAACGTCTGCCCGGGGCATCTCCCCGACTCGCTGGTGCGGCTGCGTGAGCGCGGCGTCACGGTGGTTCCGCACGGGGTGTCGCTCGGGCTCGGCGGCGCCGACCGCCCCGCCGAGGGGAGACTCGCCGACCTGGCGGCCCGCGCCGAGGCGCTCGGCTCCCCGCTGGTCACCGAGCACATCGCGTTCGTCCGGGCGGGCGGCACGCTGACCGCCTCGCCGCTGCTGGAGGCCGGCCATCTGCTGCCCGTCCCCCGCACCCGGGACGCCCTCGACGTCCTGTGCGAGAACATCCGTATCGCCCAGGACGCGCTGCCGGTGCCGCTCGCCGTGGAGAACATCGCCGCGCTGATCGCCTGGCCCGGCGAGGAGATGACCGAGGGGCAGTTCCTGTACGACCTGGTGGACCGCACCGGCGTACGGCTGCTCATCGACGTGGCCAACCTCCACACCAACCACGTCAACCGCGGCGAGGACCCGGCCCGGGCCCTCGACGAACTGCCCGTCGAGGCCATCGCGTACGTCCATGTCGCCGGTGGCTTCGAGCGCGACGGCGTCTGGCACGACAGCCACGCGCACGCCGTGCCGCCGGCGGTCCTCGACGTCCTCGCCGAACTGGCGTCCCGGGTCCGCCCGCCGGGCGTGCTCCTGGAGCGCGACGAGAACTTCCCCGAGCCGGCCGAACTGGAACGCGAACTGATCACGATCCGCGAGACGGTGGACAAGGCGTCCGCCACCGCCGGTTCGGGGTCCGGCGGCGGACAGGCCGGCTGCTCCCATGGACCCGTCGGTGCTCCCGACACCGGGCCCGCCCGGCAGCGCCTCGCCCTCGCGCAGGCCGCGCTGCTGTCCGCGCTCGTCGCCGGGACGCCCGTGCCCGAAGGGTTCGACCGGACCCGGCTCGCCGTGCAGGCCCGCGCGCTGGCGGGCAAGCGCGCCGACGTCGTGGCCAAGGTCGCGCCGGAGCTGCCGGAGATCCTGGCCGGGACCTACCGGAAAGCCTTCCTGGCGTACGCGCACGGCCACCCCATGACCGACGGCTACCGGCGCGACGCGCTGGACTTCGCCGCGTACCTGCTGTTCGACGGGCGCGTCGAGGACACCGAGGTGCGGCGGAGGCTGGGCGACTGGTGGCTGGAGCGGTCGGGCCCCGCACCCCTGTCGCGGCGCCCGGCGGCCCGGCTGGCACGCGCCACGCGCCGGGTCCTGCTGCGGCACCGAGCGGCGTGACGGATCCGTCCGAACCCGTACCGTTCCGGTCGTACGCGGACCGGTCCGGCACGGGAGCGGCCACGCCGAGCGGAGGAGCGGGCGAAGGACGCAGGGACTTGAACACCGACCCGGACACGAAACCGCAGTGCTCGGACGAAGGCCGACGCGAAGCGTCACGCAACGGCGACGCTTCGTCCACATGGTGAACAAGCCGTGGCGCGGCCGGCCCCGCTTCGCATAGAAATCCCGCATGTTCTGGGTGCTTCTCCTTCTCCTGGCCTGGGCCGCGGCGGGCACGGCCTGTACGCGCCTGTGCCTGGCCTCCGTCCGCGCCGCCGCCGCGGACGACGCGCACGCGCCGGACGGACGGGGCCTGACGCTCTACGAGGCGGCGTTCCTGTCGGGCGGACCCGCGCGGGTCGCCGATCTGACGCTCGTGTCGATGGCCCGCCAGCGCCGGCTGCTGCTCGCCCACACGGGCTGGGCGACCGTCGTCGACCCGACCGGCCGGGACGAGATGGAGCGCTCGGTCCTCGGCGCGATAGGCCCGGACGGACAGTCGCGGATAGCGCCGGTCCGTTCGAGCGCGGCCGCCGCGGAATCCGTACGCGTCCTGGCCGACCGGCTGGTGGCGGCGGGCCTCGCCGTACCGGACGGGGCCCGCACCACCGTCGCGGGTGCCGTGCGCCAGGTGCGGTCGGCCGCGGCCGCCGTCCTGGTGCTGGGCGCCGTGGCACTGCTGATGCCCTCCGAGGCCCAGCACGAACGCGCGCTGGTGGCCGTCTGGTTCGCCCTCCCCCTGATCCTCACGATGAGCTGTCTCGCCATCGCCCGGATCGAGGTCCACCCCTACACCCGCTGGGCGTCCCCGGCCGGTCAGCGCCTGCTCGGTGCCCTGACCCGGCGCGCGGACACCGACAGCGACGACCGTACGTACCTGACGACCGTGGCGGTACGGGGTGTCCGCGCGGTCGGCGAACCGGACCTGCGGGCGGCCTTCGGCCACAGCGGACCGTACTGAGCCGCACGCCGGGCGTGCACCCGGGGGCGCCACGGGTGCGTGCCGGGCGCGCATCGGGGTCAATGGGCCGACACCCGCGGGCCGGTGCTTTACTTCGCCAAGTACCGGACGAAACATCCCCTTTGTTGCTGCCGTGCACTGAAGGGAAAGCGATGCGAGCTGCCGCGCTCTACGGAACAGCCGGGTCCCTGGTCCTGACCGCAGTCGTCGCCGCGCCTGCGGGCGGCGCGCAGACCTGGACCGGCGCGGCCGAGCGGCACGGCACGGCGGTCGCCGCCGAACGCGCCGCCGCCGAGGGCATCCGCTTCGGGACCTGCTCCGAGGAGCAGGACACCCCGGGCACCCTGCAGTGCGGCACGGTGACGGTCCCGCTCGACTACGCGCACCCCGACGGCAAGAAGATCAGACTGACCGTCAGCCGGGTGCGGGCGACCGGAAAGCACGGCGGGCGGTCCGTGCCCCGGCAGGGCGCCCTCGTCTACAACCCGGGCGGGCCCGGCGCGTCCGGCATGTACTTCCCGCTGATCGGCATGGTCCCGGAGTGGAAGCGCATCGCGTCGGCGTACGACCTCGTCGGCTACGCCCCGCGCGGGGTGGGCCGCTCGGCGCCGCTGTCCTGCCAGGACCCGGACCGGCTCGCCAAGGGGCCGACCCAGTCGCCGACACACCCCTCGGAGGCGTACAAGAGGGAGCGCATCGCCCGGGCCAAGGCTTACGCGCGGGGCTGCGTCCAGCGTTCGGGCCGGGAGATCAGGCACTTCTCCTCCGTCAACAACGCCCGCGACCTGGACGTCCTGCGGGCCGCCCTGGGCGAGCGGAGGCTGACCTTCATGGGGGCGTCCTACGGCACGTACTTCGGGGCCCTGTACGCCGAGTTGTTCCCCTCGCACGTGCGGCGGATGGTCCTCGACTCGGTGGTGAACCCGGACCCGGCGAAGGTCTGGTACCGCAACAACCTCGACCAGTCGGCCGCCTTCGAGACGCGCTGGGCCGACTTCCGCGTCTGGACGGCCAAGCACCACGAGGTGTACGGGCTGGGCCGCACGGCGGAGGAGGTGGCGCGCAGCTACGAGCGGGCCAAGGCCCGGCTCGCGGCCGAGCCCGCGGGCGGGGTGGTCGGGCCGGGTCAGCTGCAGGGGGCGTTCCTGCAGGCCGGGTACTACGACGACCACTGGCCGCAGCGCGCGCTGGCGCTGTCCGCGTATCTGAAGGGCGACCCGAAGCCGCTGGTCCGGCAGGCGGGGCCGCATCCGGACGCGGCGCGGGAGCGGGAGAACGGCAGGGCCGTCTACACGGCGGTCGAGTGCAACGACGCGCCCTGGCCGCGGGCCTGGCACACCTGGGACCGCGACAACACACGTCTCGCGCGCGTGGCGCCCTTCGAGACCTGGGACAACGTCTGGATGAACCTGCCGTGCGCGTACTGGCCGCTGCCGCGCCGGCAGCCGCTCGACGTCCGCACGTACCCCGGTGAGCTCGCGCCCACGCTCATCCTGGCGGCCGAACGCGACGCGGCCACGCCGTACGCGGGCGCGCTGGAGATGCACCGGCGGTTGTCGGGCTCCGCCCTGGTCACCGAGCGGGCGTCGGGCACGCACGGCATCGGGGGCGGCCCCAACGCCTGCGTCAACGCCCACCTGGACGCGTACCTCCTGGAGGGCCGCCTCCCAGCGAAGCCCGCCTCCTGCGCCCCCCACCCAGAACCAACCCCGACCCGCTAGGGGCGCGCCCTTCAGGGGCGCGAGGAACTGCGCGACAAGCCCCCACCGGGCCGCGGCCGGAACACGGCCCCTCCGCGGCCCGCAGGGCAGGGGTGCCCGACGCCGTATGACCGCCGGCAGGCGATACGTGGCTGAGCGCGCAGTTCCCCGCGCCCCTGAAGGGCGCATCCCGGGGGCGCGTCTAGGGGCGCGGGGAACTGCGCGACAAGCCCCCACCGGGCCGCGGCCGACGCACAACCCCTCCGCGGCCCGCAGGGCGAAGGGTGCGCGCCCCTATGGGGCGCTACGCCAGCCCCGCGATCAGCTCCGGCACGGACTTGCGGCGGCCCGTGTAGAACGGGACCTCCTCACGGACGTGCATACGGGCCTCCGACGCCCGCAGATGCCGCATGAGGTCGACGATGCGGTACAGCTCGTCCGCCTCGAAGGCGAGGATCCACTCGTAGTCGCCGAGGGAGAACGACGCGACGGTGTTCGCCCGCACGTCCGGGTAGCCGCGGGCCATCTTCCCGTGGTCGGCGAGCATCCGCCGCCGGTCCTCGTCCGGCAGCAGATACCAGTCGTACGAGCGCACGAACGGGTACACGCTGATGTAGTCGCGCGGCGTCTCGTCGGCGAGGAACGCGGGCACGTGCGAGCGGTTGAACTCCGCCGGCCGGTGCAGCGCCATGTTCGACCAGACCGGCTCCAGGGCGCGGCCCAGCTTCGTACGGCGGAAGAGGTTGTACGCCTCCTGCAGCTGGTCGGCCGTCTCGGCGTGCCACCAGATCATGACGTCGGCGTCGGCGCGCAGCCCCGACACGTCGTAAGTGCCACGGACCGTGACGTCCTTGGCGGCGAGCTGGTCGAACAGCTCCTGCACCTCGTCCGCGTAGCCGGCCCGGTCCTCGGGCAGCACGTCACGCAGCCTGAACACGGACCAGAGGGTGTAACGGATGACCTCGTTGAGGTCCTTGGCCTTCTTGCCGGCGTTCGGGGTCCTGGCCTGGCCGGTGGTGGGGGCGTCGTCACTCATGGGGCTATTCTCCCGCTCCGCCGTGCAGGCTCTGCACCGGGTGCGCGATCAGGGCGTCGAGGAGCCGGTCGTCGCCCCGCAGCCCGTCCACGGCGGCGTTCGCGCTCGCGACGCACGCCGGGATCCCCACGCCGTCGTACGCCGCCCCGCACACGGCGAGGCCCGGCAGCCTGCCGACGTGTCCGCGGATGCGGGCCACGCGCGCGTGGTGCCCGACCGGGTACTGCGGCAGGCCGTCGTCCCAGCGCGTCACCCGGGTCTCCAGGGGCTCCGCGGTGAGGCCGGTGGCCTCGCGCAGGTCGTGCCGGGACACGTCGACGAGGTCGGCGTCCTCGCGGCCGAGGATCTCCGTCTCCCCGTACCGGCCGACGGACGTCCGCAGGACCACCACGTCCGGGTTCTCCTCGGCGATCCAGCCCCACTTCTGGGACGCGAACGTCGACGCCTTGATGGTCCGCCCGTCGACGGGCGGCACCAGGAAACCGCTGCCCGCGGGGAGCGCGGTCCCGGCACGGCGGTAGGCGAGGGTGATCAGCGCCATGGACGCGTACTCGACGGCCGCGAGCTCGGCCGCGGCGGCCGGCGCCTCGGCGGAGAGCAGCGCGGCCGCGGCGCCGGCGGGCACCGCCACGACGACGGCGTCGGCCCGCAGCACCCGCTCCCCCGCGACGACCCGCCAGCGACCGCGCGTACCGGGGCCGGCCGCGTCGCCCTCGACGCGCCGCAGCTCCGTCACCGGTGCGCCGGTGACGATCTCGCCGCCCCGGGCGCGCACCGACTCGGCGACCGCGAGCGGCAGCCGGCCGACGCCTCCCTCGATGCCCATGAAGACCGGTCCCGGCTGCTGGTTCCGTGCCGCCTTCGCCTGGATCCCGCGGACGGCCTCCGTGAGCGAGGCGTGCGTCCGGGCCGCCTCGAAGAGCTGGGGGACGGCCGAGCGCATCGAGATGCGGTACGCGTCGCCCGCGTAGACACCGCCGAGGAGCGGCTCGACGAGGCGGTCGACGACCTCGCGGCCGAGGCGCTCCGCGACGAAGGCGCCCACGGCCACGTCGTCGCCGACCTCCGTGCGCGGCAGGTCCCGGTCGCGTCCGACGCGGCGCAGACCCTCGTCGGAGAGGACTCCGGAGAGGGCGGCGGCGTCCGCCGGGACCCCCATGACGTGCCCCTTGGGCATGGGCCTGAGCTCCCCGCGCGTCCAGATCGAGGCGCCCGCCGTGGCGGGCGTCCTGAGCCGGTCCGCGAGGCCCACCTCTCGGGCGAGCGCCACCGCCTCGGGCCGTCGCGCGAGCATCGACTCGGCGCCGAGGTCGACCCGGGCGCCCGCGATCGCGCCCGGCAGCAGCTTGCCGCCGAGCCGGTCCGAGGCTTCCAGGACGGTCACGCGGACGCCGCCGCTCAGCAACCGGTGGGCGGCGGCCAGACCGGCGATGCCGCCCCCGACGACGACGACGTGTGCCGTGTCCGTACCCGTGCCTGCGCCCGTACCCGTACGTGTGTCTGCGTGCATGGCTCCACTGTCCCAGACCTGCCCGCGCTCCCCCGGGGCCCCCGGCCACCGTGCGGGCGTCCTGGACGGTGTCCCCGGCGAGTCCGGACCGTGACCTCTTCGGGACCGGATCCGGCCAACGTCCCGCGGGGCTCGGGCGTCGAAGGAACGTCAGTCATCACGACACCTTCGGGGGGTAGCCGACATGCAGACGCGCGGCAGCGACACGACCAGGTACCGAGCACGAGCCCGAGCCCGAGCCCGCGGCCGGGGCCGACCCGCACAACCTGCCCAGCTCCTCTCGGCGCTGCTGCTCGCCGCCGCCCTCGCCCTCACCGGGTGCACCGGCGCGGACGACACCTCGGGCTCGGGCGCCGACAAGAAGGCCGCGGGCCCGGCCCGGGAGGCCGACGCGGGCGGGGGCGCGGCGCGCAGTGACGCCGGCGGCGCGGAGGGGGCCAAGGGCGAGCAGGCGGCCGCGCCCACCGGACCGACCACCCACATCGTCCACACCGCCTCCCTGACCGTGCAGGTCAAGGACGTGCCGAAGTCGCTCGCCGAGGCCCGCACCGTGGTCGAGAACGCGGGCGGCATGGTCGGCGACGAGACCACGGACCGTGACACGAAGGGCCGCGAGCGCTCCCGGGTCGTCCTGCGCGTCCCGGCGGACGCCTATGAGGAGGTGCTCAGGCGACTGGAGGGGTCGGGCCGGCTCGTCGACCGCAGGGCGAAGGCGGAGGACGTCACGGAGCAGGTCGTCGACGTGGACAGCCGCATCACGTCCCAGCGGGCCAGCGTCGCGCGCATCCGCGAGCTGATGGACCGGGCCACCAAACTGAGCGACGTCGTCACCCTCGAAGGCGAGCTGAGCACCCGTCAGGCCGACCTGGAGTCGCTGCTGGCGCAGCAGGCGTCCCTGAAGGACCGTACGAGCCTCGCCACCATCACGCTGTCGCTGTCGCAGACGCCGGTGAAGAAGGCCGTCGAGGACGACGAGCCCGGGTTCGCGGACGCGCTCGGCGGCGGCTGGGACGCGTTCGTCACCATGTTCCGCTGGATCGCGCTGGCGCTGGGCGCGGTGCTGCCCTTCCTGGTGGGCACGGCGCTGCTGCTGTTCCTCTGGGCGCGCTTCCTGCGCGGCCGCACGCCGGGCGGCGCGGCCGCTGCGGCTTCGGGCGGCACGGGCACGGGCTCGCTCCCGGTCGCGCCGCCCGTCCGGAACGAGCGGGACGACCAGGACTGAAACGGCGGGACGGCCAGGACTGAAATGGGCGGGCCCCGTAGCGTGTTCGCATGAGCATGAGCCGCGAGAACCGTGCGAAAGAGCGTCTGGTCGTCGTCGGAGGGGACGCGGCGGGCATGTCCGCCGCGTCCCGGGCGCGCCGGCTGAAGGGCCCCGCCGAGCTGGAGATCATCGCCTTCGAGCGGGGACACTTCAGCTCCTTCTCGGCGTGCGGCATCCCGTACTGGGTGGGCGGTGACGTCGCGGAGCGGGAGCAGTTGATCGCGCGGTCGCCCGAGGAGCACCGGGAACGCGGGATCGACCTGCGGATGCGTACGGAGGTCACGGAACTCGACGTCGAGGGCGGCCGCGTGCGCTCCCGGGACCTGGAGTCCGGGGCCGAGGCGTGGACCTCGTACGACAAGCTCGTGATCGGGACGGGCGCCCGTCCGGTGCGGCCGCCGCTGCCGGGGATCGACGCCCCCGGGGTGCACGGGGTGCAGACCCTCGACGACGGACAGGCCCTCATCGACACGCTGAGCCGTACGGAGGGGCGCCGCGCGGTCGTCATCGGCGCCGGCTACATCGGCGTGGAGATGGCCGAGGCGATGATCAACCGCGGGTACGGGGTGACGGTCGTCAACCGTGGCCGGGAGCCCATGGCCACGCTCGACCCGGACATGGGGCGCCTGGTGCACGACGCCATGGAGGGCCTGGGCATCGAGATGGTGAACGACGCCGAGGTCACCAAGATCCTCACCGGCCAGGACGGCCGGGTCCGGGCGGTCGCCACGGAGGACACCGAGTACCCGGCGGACGTGGTGATCCTGGGCATCGGCGTCCGGCCGGAGACCACGCTCGCCGAGGCCGCGGGGCTGCCGCTCGGCGACCACGGAGGGCTGCTGACGGACCTCGCCATGCGGGTGCGCGGCCACGAGAACATCTGGGCGGGCGGCGACTGCGTGGAGGTTCTCGACCTGGTCTCGGGCCGCGAACGCCACATCGCGCTGGGCACCCACGCCAACAAGCACGGCCAGGTGATCGGCTCGAACGTCGCCGGGGGCTACGCCACGTTCCCGGGGGTCGTCGGCACGGCGGTGAGCAAGGTCTGCGACCTGGAGATCGCCCGCACCGGCCTGCGCGAGAAGGACGCCCACCGGGCGGGCCTGCGGTTCGAGTCGGTCACCGTGGAGGCGACGAGCCGCGCGGGTTACTACCCGGGCGCCGACCCCATGACGGTGAAGATGCTCGCCGAACTGCGCACCGGCCGCCTCCTGGGTGTCCAGATCGTCGGCGGCGAGGGCGCCGGCAA
Source organism: Streptomyces sp. NPDC002701 (assembly GCF_042889045.1). Lineage (NCBI taxonomy): Bacteria > Bacillati > Actinomycetota > Actinomycetes > Kitasatosporales > Streptomycetaceae > Streptomyces > Streptomyces sp. NPDC002701. Next base: position 125,330 of record NZ_JBIAQL010000018.1, on the reverse strand, counting down.
GCGCGTGGACGTCGCCGCGGTGGCCCTCACCGCGGGCATGACGGTGGGACAGATGACCTCGCTCGACCTCGGTTACGCCCCACCGTTCTCCCCGGTCTGGGACCCCATCCTGGTGGCAGCCCGCCAGGCGGTGACAGCGATCCGAAAGAGCGCCTCGTAAGGGCGCCCTTCAGGGGAGCGGGGAACTGCGCGCCGAGCCCCCACCGGCGGCCGGCCGAACCGGGCGCTCAACCACCCCTACGCCCCCAGGCCCCTGGGCTCCTACGCCCCCTGCGCCCCGTTGATCTTCTCTATGGCCTGCCGGGCCTGCTCCCCCGGCGTCCGCGACAACGACGAGACCGAGGAGACCTGAGGCGGCCCGCCCACGGCGGGCGCGGCCGACGCCGCCGGCATGGCCGAGGCCGGCATGGCCGATGCGGCGGCCGGCCGCGCATGCGACCCCACCTGCCGCCCCCGCAGCCGATGGCTCGCGGCCTCGTCCAGCGTCACGGGCCGCTGCATGCTCGCGGCCAGCCGGCCGGCCTCCTGGCCGAGCGCGGCCACGTCCTCCCAGGACAGCCTGAGTACCACGGCGAGCTCCGCCTCGCCGTCGGGCGTGGCGATCAACGGCTGAGTGACTCGGTCGTTCATGGCCTGTTCCTCACGTCCTGCTGGGATCACGGGCGGTCGCCGAGACATACGCACGCGGCCGCGCCACCGTTCAGACTCCCCGAACGGGGGCAGGAATCCCTCGTGGTCATACCCGTGCACGACGTGAACCCCGCACGCCGCACCCCGTACGTGACGTACACACTGATCGCCGCCAACCTCGCGGTCTTCCTGATCACTCCGGGTGCTCTCACCGGCGGGAGCGGTCTGTCGCAGCTGTGCCATCTGCAGGCGTTCCTGGACCAGTGGGCGGCGGTGCCGAGGGAGCTGATCCACGGGCAGGTCCCGACGACCGTGCCGACCGGGGAGGTGGGCGTCGGCTCCGGCGGCGCCGGCTGTGTCGTCGGTCCGCCCGGCTACGACAAGTCGCCGCAGCTCTCGGTGCTCACGGCGATGTTCCTGCACGGCGGCTGGGTGCACCTGCTGGGCAACATGCTCTTCCTGCTGATCTTCGGCAACAACATCGAGGACCGCCTGGGCCACCTCCGCTTCCTGCTCTTCTACGGGGCCTGCGGCTACGCGGCGGCGTACGGCTTCGCCCTCGTCAACGCCGACTCCACGGAGCCGCTGATCGGCGCGTCGGGAGCGATCGCCGGGGTGCTGGGCGCGTATCTGGTCCTCTACCCACGGGCCCGGGTCTGGGTCCTGGTGCCGTTCCTGGTCTTCCTGCCGCTGCGGCTGCCCGCCTGGATCGTGCTGGGCTTCTGGTTCGGGCTCCAGGCGGTGTACTCGTCCGGCAGGGGCGTCTCCGAGGCCGGCACGGTCGCGTACGTGGCCCACGTGGTCGGCTTCCTGGCCGGCATGCTCCTGGCCTGGCCCCTGCGCCGCGGCACCCCGCCCCCACCGGAGCCCCGGGGCCTGCTGTGGGGCAGGAGGGCCCGCCCCCGCTGGTAGCCGACCCGTGCTTCGGGGGCGCCCCCGAAGGGGCGCGGGGAACTGCGCGACAAGCCACGACGCACCCGCACCCGCACCCGCACCCGAGAGGCGGCCCTACCGGGCCGAACGCTCGTGCACGTACTCCACGAGCCGGGTCAGCGCGTCCGGGTCCATCGACGGCAGCACCCCGTGCCCGAGGTTGAACACGTGCCCCTCCAGCCCCGCGGCCGCGTCGAGCACCTCCTGCGCCTTCTCCTCCACGACCTCGGTGGGGGCGAAGAGCACGGCGGGGTCGAGGTTCCCCTGCAGGGCCCGCCCCTGCCCGACCCGCCGGGCGGCCTCGTCCAGCGGCACCCGCCAGTCGACACCGACGACATCCGCCCCCGCCTCGCCCATCAGTCCGAGCAGTTCCCCCGTACCGACCCCGAAGTGGATGCGCGGCACCCCGTACCCCTCGACGGCCCGGAAGACCTTCTCGGAGGCGGGCAGCACGGACCGCCGGTAGTCGGCGGGGGCGAGCGCGCCGACCCAGGAGTCGAAGAGCTGGACGGCGGAGGCGCCCGCCTCGATCTGCACCTTCAGGAAGGCGGCCGTGATGTCGGCGAGCCGGTCGAGCAGGTCGGCCCAGAGCTGCGGGTCGCCGTACATGAGGGACTTGGTGTGCTCGTGGTTGCGGGACGGCCCGCCCTCCACGAGGTAGCTGGCGAGGGTGAAGGGCGCGCCGGCGAACCCGATGAGGGGCGTCGGGCCGAGCTCGCGGGTGAGCAGCCCGATGGCCTCGGTGACGTAACGGACGTCGTCGGGCGTCAGCGCGCGCAGCTGGTCGAGGTCGGCGCGGGTGCGGATCGGCTTCTCGACGACGGGCCCGACCCCGGGCTTGATGTCCAGGTCGACGCCGATGGCCTTGAGCGGGACGACGATGTCGCTGAAGTAGATCGCCGCGTCCACCTCGTGCCGGCGGACCGGCTGGAGGGTGATCTCCGCGACGAGCTCCGGCCGCATGCAGGACTCCAGCATGGGGATGCCCTCGCGCACCTTCAGGTACTCGGGCAGCGAGCGCCCGGCCTGCCGCATGAACCACACGGGCGTGTGCGGTACGGGTTCACGCCTGCACGCCTTGAGGAAGGCGGAGTCGTAGGTCGCGGTCGGCGGCTGGCCCTTGGGGCGGTCAATGGCGCTCACGACGAAAAGTCTCGCACGGTCCCGGGGCGCCGGGATCCCGGGTGCCGAGCGGGCTCGCCCGGCACCCGTGCCTGCGCGAACCGGCGCGTGCGGGGGCGCTTTTCGGCAGCGTGATCCGGACAGTGGTCCGGCGCACGGGTGTCTCTCCCTGCGCCGAGGCTCCGTTCCCCTTAATCTTCCCCGCATGGCTGCGGCTCAGGGACGACTGACGGACGGCGCTGGCGGAATGGACGACCCGAAGGAGGGGGAACGGGATGCGACGGAGGCGGCTCCGCTGCCTTTTCGGGCCGCCGTCGACGCGCTGAGGGCCGCGCGGCTGCGGCCGCAGATCGAGATCGATCCGACGAAGGCACCGCGACGGCTCGCGCCGTTCGCGTACGCGCTGGAGGCCGCGGTCGTCGACGGTGACGAGGATCTGGCGGACGGCCGTCTCATCCTGCTGCACGATCCGGCCGGGCACGACGCCTGGCAGGGCTCGTTCCGGCTGGTGACGCTGATCCGCGCGGAGCTGGAGCCCGAGATGGCCGCCGACCCGCTGCTCCCCGACGTGTGCTGGTCGTGGCTGACGGGCGCGCTCCAGGCCCGCGGCCTCTCGTGCGGCGAGCCGAGCGGCACGGTCACCCGGGCCAGCTCCCACTACTTCGGCGGTCTCTCGGAGCGTCCCGCGGCGTCGCAGATCGAGATCCGCGCCTCCTGGACCCCGCGCGAGGGTCTGGGCGGTGTCCCCGACACCGCTTCGCACCTGGCCTCCTGGTGCGACCTCCTCGCCCAGGTCGCCGGCCTCCCCCCGGCGGCCCCCGGCGACGCCTCGGTCGTCACCCTCCCGCAACGGCGGGGCCCACAGACCCGCTGACCCGCAGACCCGCTGACCGCTCCGGCGGCCCACACCTTCAGCGGCCCACTCCGAAGCCGCGCCCCTCCACCGAGGGGCGCGGCTTCGTCCGTGCGTCCGGCACCCGTCGCCCGCCGCACGCGGTCAACCTCCGGCCGCGTCACCCCCTCGGAGGTCCCGACGGAGGGTGACCGGCCGCGCGACCACCGCCGACACGCCTCGGCGGCCTCCCGGGACCCTCCCGAACCCGCCTCGGCCTGCACGAAAACACGTTTGCCCTTTTATCGATACGACCACTTTCAGCCCTGTATCGAAGCGGACCGGACTCGTTTTGATCTTCGGATGATCGCTCGTGCGTCCGAATTGCACGCATTATTACTCACCACATCGTGATCATTCTCTAAAGGCGAACGTGTTTGATGCCGAAGACCTCTGTGACCTTGAAAGCACGGTTCGTCCCGGCTTCACCCCCCACAGCCGGTCCCCCCGTCCCGCACCCCAGGAGGCCTGGTGTCCGTTCTCCTCGAGCAGCCCGCAAGCCTGGTCGCCTACCGCCCGAACAAGCCGACCGCGATGGTGGTCGTGGCCGACCCCCGCGTGCGCTCCACCGTCACCCGCCACCTGTGGGCGCTCGGTGTTCGCGACGTGATCGAGGCTTCGTCCGTCGCGGAGGCTCGTCCCCGCATCGGCAACCCCCGCGACATCTGTGTCGCAGACGTCCATCTCCCCGACGGCTCCGGCCTCACCCTCCTGTCCGAAACCAGAGCCGCGGGCTGGCCGAACGGCCTGGCCCTGTCCGCAGCCGACGACATCGGTGCCGTACGCAACGCCCTCGCGGGCGGCGTCAAGGGCTACGTCGTCACCGGCACCCGTACGAACGTCGGGCTCCCCACCCGGCCGGGCGTCGCCCCCATCGGCTCGGCCGCCGCCCGTATGCACCGCCGCCCCCCGGGTTCCCCGAGCCACCCGGGTGGCTACCGCGAGCTGTCCGGCCGTGAGGTCGAGGTCCTTCGTCTGGTGGCGGAGGGCCAGTCGAACAAGGCCATCGGCGTCTCGATGGGGCTGTCCGCGCTGACCGTCAAGAGCCACCTCGCCCGTATCGCCCGCAAGCTCGGCACGGGCGACCGCGCCGGCATGGTCGCGGTGGCCCTGCGCACCGGAATCATCCACTGACCACCCACGTGACCGCCCCCTCCGTGTGAACCAGGACGCTCCACCGGTACGGGATTCACCGACCTGACTGGTTTACGCCCCTACGACGCCCGTCGACGGAACGTTCCGTCGACGGGCGTCGTCCATACACGGATACCCTTGACAGGTGACCGACGCCCAAGAGACCGCAGCAGACAGTTCACTGCGAACCACCGGAGGCGCTCCTCCGGACGACGTCGAACCGGCGCCGATCCCGTTGCTGGAGCCCCGCGACGGAATTCCGCCGGTGATCGCCGACGAGGACGCGCTCGCCGAGATGATCGCCGCGTTCCGGGCCGGCACCGGTCCCGTCGCCGTGGACGCGGAGCGGGCGTCCGGATACCGCTACGGCCAGCGCGCGTATCTCGTACAGCTGCGCCGCGAGGGCGCGGGCAGCGCGCTGATCGACCCCGTCGCCTGTCCCGACCTGTCGGGCCTCGGCGAGGCGCTCTCCGGGGTGGAGTGGGTACTGCACGCGGCCACCCAGGATCTGCCCTGTCTGCGGGAGATAGGTATGGTCCCCAGTCGGCTGTTCGACACCGAGCTGGCCGGCCGGCTCGCCGGGTTCCCGCGGGTCGGCCTCGGCGCGATGGTCGAGGGCGTCCTGGGTTTCGTCCTGGAGAAGGGGCACTCGGCGGTCGACTGGTCGACCCGTCCGCTGCCCGAGCCGTGGCTGCGCTACGCCGCGCTCGACGTGGAGCTGCTCGTCGACCTGCGGGACGCGCTGGAGAAGGAGCTCGACCGGCAGGGCAAGCTGGAGTGGGCCCGCCAGGAGTTCGACGCGATCGCCTCGGCGCCTCCCGCGGAACCCCGCAAGGACCCGTGGCGCCGCACCTCGGGCATGCACAAGGTGCGCCGCCGCCGGCAGATGGCGGTCGTACGGGAGCTGTGGGAGACCCGCGACCGGGCCGCGCAGCGCCGGGACATCTCGCCGGGCAAGATCCTCGGTGACGGCGCGATCATCGAGGCCGCGCTGGCCGTGCCCGCCAACGTGCACGCCCTCGCCGCGCTGAACGGCTTCGGGCACCGCATGGGGCGGCGCCAGCTGGAGCAGTGGCAGGCGGCCGTGGAGCGGGCGAAGGCCCTGCCGGACGCCGAGCTGCCGCAGCCGGGACAGCCGGTGGCCGGGCCGCCGCCGCCCCGCGCCTGGGCCGAGAAGGACCCGGCCGCCGCGGCGCGGCTGTCCGCGGCGCGGGCCGCGGTGTCCGCCCTCGCGGAGACCCTCAACATGCCGCAGGAGAACCTGATCACTCCGGACACGGTGCGGCGCGTGTGCTGGGAGCCGCCGGTCGCTCCGGACGCGGCGTCCGTCGCCGCTGCCCTCGCCGGGTACGGGGCCCGGGCCTGGCAGGTCGAGCAGGTCACGCCGGTGCTTGTCGCTGCGCTGGCCGCCAAGGCCAAGACCAAGGAGTGAGGCTTGGCCGCCTGCCTGGGGCGCCTTGTCGCCGTTGGGAGTGCGGAGGTGTCGCGGCTACCGGCCCGTCGTGGCTTGTCGCGCAGTTCCCCGCGCCTCCAGAGGCGCGGGGCGCCTCGCGGGCTCACTTCGTCGCGCCCCTCGTGAAGCCGTTGTAGATGTAGCGCTGGAGGAAGAGGAAGACGGCGAGGGTGGGGAGGATGACCAGCACCGCGCCTGCCGAGATGTTCTCCCAGTGCGCTCCGAACGGGCCCTTGAAGCGGAACAGCGACGTTGAGATCACGCCAAGATCCTCGGACGGCATGTAGAGGAACGGGATGTAGAAGTCGTTGTAGACGGTGATCCCCTTCACGATGACCACCGTCGCGATCGCCGGCTTCAGCAGCGGCAGGATGATCTTCCGGTAGATCGTGAAGGCGTTCGCGCCGTCGAGCCGGGCGGACTCGTCGAGCGAGACGGGGATCGACCGGACGAACTGCAGGAAGATGTAGATCGAGACGATGTCCGTGCCCGTGTAGAGCACGATCGGCGCCCAGCGGCTGTCGAACATGCCGAAGCTGTCGACGATCTGGAAGGTCGCCACCTGCGTGGTCACGCCCGGTACCAGGGTCGCGACGAGGAACAGCGCGACGACCAGCTTCCTGAACCGGAAGGTGTAGCGGTCGATCGCGTACGCCGCCATCGACCCGATGATCACCGTGCCGGTGACGGAGATCAGCAGGATGAAGGCGGTGTTCCCGAACGCGGCGAGCATCCGGCCGTCCTGGAACGCCGTCACGTAGTTGCCGAAGTTCAGCGGGTCGTCCGGGAGTTGCAGCGCCCCGCTGTCGTCGGCCATCTCCCTCTCGGACTTGAGCGAGGTCAGCAGGACGACGAGGAGCGGGAGCAGGACGACCACGCTCGCGACGACCAGCGACAGATAGGTGAGGGTCCGGGCGGCCCCCCGGCGCGGGACGCGGGTCATACGAGATCCACCTTGTCGTCCGGGACGAGGCGCCGCTGCACCCAGGTCACCGCCAGGATGATCAGGAGCAGGACGACCGCGGCCGCCGAGGCGAGCCCTGTCTTGTTGAACTGGAAGGCCAGCTTCACCGTCTGGATCACGAAGGTCTCCGTGCCGGTCGCGCCGCCGGTCATGATGAACGGCACCTCGAAGGCGGACAGCGAGCCGGAGATCGAGAGGATGACGGTCAGGCTGAGCACGGGCCTGATGCCGGGCGCGATGATGTACCGGAACTGGTGCCAGCGGTTCGCGCCGTCCAGTTCGGCGGCCTCGTACAGCTCTCCGGGGATGGACTGGATCGCGCCGAGGAACAGGACGAAGTTCAGGCCCAGGTAGCGCCAGACGGAGACCCCGGCCAGCGACACGTTCGCGGACACCGGTGTGCCCAGCCACGCGTGGTCGGAGTGCACGCCGAGGAGGCTCAGCACCGAGTCGAGCGTGCCGCCGTCCTGGAAGAAGTAGAGGAAGACGAAACCGATCGCCACGCCGTTGATCAGGTACGGGAAGAAGAGCACGCCCTTGAAGAAGTTCCGGAACCGCACGTCGAAGCTCAGGACCGTCGCGAAGTAGAGGGCGACGACGATCTGCACCGCGGAGGCGGCCAGGTAGTAGCCGCTGACGAAGAAGACCTCGAACAGTTCGGGGCGGGTGAAGAGTTCGACGTAGTTCCCGGCGCCCGTGTAACCGAGTTCGGGGCTGACGCCGTCCCAGTCGGTGAAGCTGTACGCGACCATGTTGGCGACCGGTACGTACGTGAAGGTGAGCAGCAGGGCCAGCGGGGCGGCGAGGAACAGCCAGGGGGCGACGCCCCGCCGCAGGCGCAGCCGGCGCGGGGCCCGGCCGCGGGCGCCCGGCGCGCGGGCGGCGGGCGCGGCCGGCGCGCGCCGCGCCGTCTTCCCGGTGGTGTCCGTCATCAGGACCCCGCGGACTTCCGTGCCTCTTCCCAGCGCCTGCCCAGGTCGCCGAGGAAGTCGTCGAGGCTGCCCTTCCTGGCGCCGCGGGCGAGGTCGACGAGGTCCTGGCGGTAGTCGGGCTTGTAGATGCCGATCTCCGACCGGTTGTCGATCTCCTTGACCGTGGCGCCCTTGGCGTCGTCGAGCTCGATGAGCCGCACGCCGGCCTCCTCGTACGGCCGCAGCACCTCGGGCAGCGGGGTGCCCCTGACCGGGGAGAGGGTCAGGTTGTCGGCCGCGTAGCCGGACTTGTCGGTGAACCAGTCGATCCAGGCGCGGGCCGCGCCCTTGTGGTCGGAGTTGATGTTGACGGCCTGGTTGTAGTCGGGCGACATGGTCGCGCAGTGCTTGCCGTCCCGCTGGGCGGGGAAGGGCATGAAGCCGATGTCGTCCGGGTTGGCGCCGGCCTGCTTCGCCGCCGCCCGGAACTGGGTGATCGCCCAGGAGCCGAGCCACATCGTGGCGATGTCGCCCTTGGCCAGTTCGGGTTTGGAGCCTTCCCAGTTGGTGGTCGTCGGGTCCTTCTCGGCGAGCCCGCCGCGCACGATGTCGTACAGCAGGGTGTCGCCGACGCGCAGGTCCTCGCCCTTCGCCCACGGGTCGCCCTCGGCCAGTCTGCTCGTCGCCCGGGGGTCGCAGCTGACCGCGCCGTCGACGTACGTCCAGTTCGTCAGCGGCCACATGTCCTTGAAGTTCGTGTAGTACGGGATCGCGTCGGTCCTGGACCTGATGGCTTTGAGCCCGTCGACGAACTCGGCCGGTGTGGTGGGCCAGTCGGTGATCCCGGCCTCCTTCCAGACCCGCTTGTTGTAGACGAAGCCGGGGAGCGCGCCCATCGGGCTCTGTCCGTAGACCTTGCCGCCGACCGTGGTGAAGTCGGTGAACAGGTACTTCTTCGCGCGCTCGGTCCGGGTGCCGAGCGAGGCGAAGAACTTGGGGTAGTCGTTCTTCTTGATCACGGCGGGGATCATCAGCACATCGCCGTAGTTCTCGGTGTTCATACGGATCTTGACCTCGCCCTCGTAGTCCGTGAGGGCGTCGAACTCGACCTCGACCTCGGGATAGGTCTTCTTGAACTCGGCGGCGTACGACGCCATCGTGCCGTCCTGGACGAGGTCGGTCCGGTGGGTGAGGACCGTGATCGTGCCGGACACCTCGGCCGGGTCGGTGGGGGCCTTGGCGTCCGCGCCCTTCGACGTGCCTCCGCTTCCGGTACAGCCCGCGGCCAGCAGTGCGGCGGCGGCGAGACTTCCGGCGATCTTCGTGCGGCGGTTCATCTGCACCAGCTCCGTTCGGGACGGATGAGCACGAGGGGGATGGCTGGTTCCGCACTCTGACAGCCGTCGCTAAACCGGTAAAGTCCTTATTTCGCCAAGCATGCGGGAACGCTTGCTGCGCTCGGCCACTGTTGACCTATACCGGTTTAGGAGTGCGCATGCTGGAAGTCACGCCGATGCACGAGGGATGGGGCCTCCGGCACGACGGGGCGGTGCTCCCCGCCACCGTGCCGGGCTGTGTGCACACGGATCTGCTGGCGGCGGGGATCATCCCGGACCCGTTCCTCGGGCGGAACGAGACCGAGGTGGCGTGGGTCGGGCGGCGCGACTGGACGTACGAGACCACACTCGTTCCGGGGCCGGGCGGGCACGAGCAGAGCGACCTCGTCCTCGACGGTCTGGACACCGTCGCCGAACTCCGCCTCGACGACCGGCTGCTGGGCTCCGTGCGGAACATGCACCGCTCGTACCGCTTCGACGTGACCGGGCTGAGCGGCCGTCTCTCGGTGCACTTCCGGTCCGCGTACGGGGAGGCCGAGGCGGTGCGCGGGCGCCTCGGGGAGCGGCCGAACGTCTACCCCGCGCCGTTCCCGTACCTGCGCAAGATGGCCTGCTCCTTCGGCTGGGACTGGGGTCCGACGCTGGTGACCGCCGGCATCTGGAAGCCGGTGCGCCTGGAGCACTGGACGACGGCGCGCATAGCGCGGGTGCGTCCGCTCGTGACGGTCGGACAGGGCTCGGGGCACGTCGAGCTGCACGTGGAGATCGAGCGGTCCCGGGTGGAGGCCGGACTCCGGCTGGGCGCCCGCGTCGCGGGCGTGGCCGCGGCCGTGGACGTCGTCGGCACCGGGGCGGTCGTCCGCGTCGACGTGCCGGACCCCGACCTGTGGTGGCCGCGCGGCTACGGCGAACAGCCGCTGTACGACGTCGAGTTGACCCTGTCGGACGCGGGTGGCCCGCTGGACTCCTGGCGGCGTCGCGTCGGCTTCCGTACCGTCGGGCTGGACCGCCGGGACGACGAGCACGGTTCCGGCTTCACCTTCGTCGTCAACGGCGTGCGGATCTTCGCGCGTGGCGTCAACTGGATCCCGGACGACATCCTGCCCGCCCGGCTCACCCGCGAGCGCTACCGCACCCGGCTGGCCCAGGCGGCCGGCGCGGGCGTGGACCTCGTCCGTGTCTGGGGCGGCGGCATCTACGAGAGCGAGGACTTCTACGACGCCTGCGACGAGCTGGGCCTGCTGGTCTGGCAGGACTTCCCGTTCTCCTGCGCCGCCTACCCGGAGGAGCAGCCCCTGCGCGGCGAGGTGGAGGCCGAGGCCCGCGAGAACGTCGTACGGCTGATGCCGCACCCCTCGCTCGTGCTGTGGAACGGCAACAACGAGAACCTGTGGGGTTTCCGGGACTGGGACTGGGAGCGCCGGCTGGCCGGGGACTCGTGGGGCGAGGGCTACTACCTCGGCCTGCTGCCCCGGATCGTCGCGGAGTCGGACCCCACCCGCCCGTACACGGCCGGCAGCCCCTGGTCCGGCTCCTGGGAGCACCACCCCAACGACCCGCGGCACGGCACCCACCACTCGTGGGAGGTGTGGAACCGGCGGGACTACGCGGACTACCGGCTCGAAGTACCGCGCTTCGTGGCCGAGTTCGGCTGGCAGGCGCCGCCCGCGTACGCCACGCTGCGGCGCGCCCTGCCCGGCGAGGTGCTCGCCCCGGACTCCCCCGGCATGCTGCACCACCAGAAGGCCGACGACGGGAACGGGAAGCTGGCGCGCGGGCTCGCCCGGCACTTCGCCCTGCCCGGACGGGGTCTCGACGGGGCCGGGTTCGACCGGTGGCACTACCTCACCCAGGTGAACCAGGCGCGGGCCGTCGCGGCCGGTGTCGAACACTGGCGGGCGCACTGGCCGGTGTGCGCGGGCACGATCGTCTGGCAGCTCAACGACTGCTGGCCGGTGACGTCCTGGGCGGCGATCGACGGGGACGGCCGCGAGAAGCCGCTCTACCACGAGCTGAAACGGCTGTACGCGGACCGGCTGCTGACCCTTCGGCCGGGGCCGGACGGGCTCGTGCTGGCGGCGGTCAACCAGTCGGCCGAGCCATGGGCGTGCCGGCTGACGTTGCGCAGGATGTCGGTGGAGGGCGAGGTCGTGGCGCGGGCCGACGTCGAACTGGCGGCGGGGGCACGGGCGGTCGCCGACGCGCGCGTGCCGCGGGAGGTGGAGCCGGTCGGGCCGAAGGAGTTCCTGATCGCGGACGAGGACACGGACGCGGACGCGGCGAGGGGGGTCGTGGACGGGGCGAGGGCGGTCGCGGGCGGGGCCGCGGTGGGGCTGCGGGCCCTGCACTTTCCCGTCGCGGACCGTGAGATCCCGTACCCCGCGCCGCGGTTCGACGTCACGGTCACGCCGGGAGAGGGCACGGCCGCCGTCGTGGTCACCGCGCACACGCTCGTACGGGATCTGCTGCTGCAGGCCGACCGGCTGTCGCCCTCGGCCTCGGCCGACCGGGGGCTCGTGACGCTGCTCCCGGGAGAACGGGTCACCATCGGCGTGCGGGGCTGGGAGACTCTGGGGCACCTGGACGCGGAGACCGTACGATCCGCCCTGTACTGCGTGGAGCCCGCACGATGACGACACCACCCCGCGTCACGATCAAGGACGTCGCGGCCCGCGCCGGGGTGTCCAAGGGGGCCGTGTCGCTCGCCTTCAACCACAAACCGGGGGTGTCCGAGGCGACCCGGGACCGGATCTTCGAGGCGGCACGCCAGCTGGGCTGGGCGCCGAACCTCGCCGCCCGGTCGCTGGCCGGCCGGCGCGTGGACGTGGTCGGCCTCGCGATCTGCCGGCCGGCCAGACTGCTCGGGCTCGAACCGTTCTACATGGAGTTCGTCTCGGGCGTGGAGAGCGTGCTCACCGAGCACTCGTGCTCGCTGCTGCTGCGGCTCGTGCGGTCGGTGGAGGAGGAGGCCGGGCTCCAGGACTCCTGGTGGCGGGGCAAGCACGTCAGTGGGTCGATCCTGGTGGACTTCCGGGCGGACGACCCGCGGGTGGCCGCCGTCGAACGGCTCGGGATGCCCGTGGTGGCCGTCGGCCATCCGTCGCTCACCGGCGGGCTCACCTCCGTGTGGACGGACGACGCCAGCGCCGTGACCGAGGCCGTGCGGTATCTCGCGGCGCTCGGGCACCGGCGGGTCGCCCGGGTCGGCGGCGCGGCCGCGCTCGGGCACACGGCGATCCGCACGGCCGCGTTCGACGCCGCCGCGCGGGCGCTGGGACTGACCGGGGCGTGGCAGGTCGCGACGGACTTCTCCGGGGACGCGGGGGCGAGGGCGACGCGGTCGCTGCTGAGCGCGTCGGCCGCCGACCGGCCGACCGCGATCGTGTACGACAACGACATCATGGCGGTGGCGGGGTTGTCGGTGGCGTCCGAGATGGGTCTTGCGGTGCCGGGTGACGTGTCGCTGCTCGCGTGGGACGACTCGCAGCTGTGCCGGCTGACGCATCCGACGTTGTCGGCGATGAGTCATGACGTGCACGGGTTCGGGGCGGAGGTCGCCCGGACGCTGTTCGGGGTGATCACCGGGGGTGGGGACGGGGGTGTGGGCTCGCATCCGGTCCCCACACCGGTGCTGACCCCACGAGGCTCGACGGCCCCACCCCGCTGACGGCTCCCCCCCTCCCGGGGGGGTGGGGTATCGGGGCCGCACGGCACGTGCGGGCGCGTCGTGGCTTGTCGCGCAGTTCCCCGCGCCCCTAAAAGCCCGGGGCGCTCAGGGTTTTTCAGGGGCGCGGGGAACGGCGCGACGAGCCACAACGCACCCGCAGCCGTCACACAACCCGGCACGCCCACCCGCCCCCAGGGGCGCGGGGAACTGCGCGACGAGCCACGACGCGCCCGCAGCCGTCATGCGACCCTTCCCGTACCCCCACTGGAAGTGTGACCTTCGCCGCTCAGACCCATGGGGCTGGGCAGGCCGGTTACCCGCAAGTAGCATGGAAGGTGAGCGCACGCTCAGGGCGTGTCTCGCGCAGTAGTGCAATCCCGCATCTGGAGGAGAGCCATCGTGCCTCGTACCGTCAGGGACGTCGTCTTCGTCGACGGCGTCCGCACCCCGTTCGGCAAGGCGGGCCCGAAGGGCATCTACCACGAGACCCGTGCCGACGATCTCGTCGTCAAGGCGATCCGGGAGCTGCTGCGCCGCAACCCCGGCCTCGATCCGAAGAAGATCGACGAGGTCGCCATCGCCGCGACCACGCAGATCGGCGACCAGGGTCTGACGCTGGGCCGCACCGCGGGCATCCTGGCCGGCCTGCCCCAGTCCGTACCGGGCTACTCGATCGACCGTATGTGCGCCGGCGCGCTGACCGCCGTGACGACCGCGGCCGGCTCCGTCGCCTTCGGCGCGTACGACGCCGTCATCGCGGGCGGTGTCGAGCACATGGGCCGCCACCCGATGGGCGAGGGCGTCGACCCGAACCCGCGGTTCGTCAGCGACAAGCTGGTCGACGAGTCCGCCCTCTTCATGGGCATGACCGCGGAGAACCTGCACGACCGCTACCCCACGATCACCAAGCTGCGCGCCGACGAGTACGCCGTGCGCTCGCAGGAGAAGGCCGCCAAGGCGTACGCCAACGGCAAGATCCAGCAGGACCTGGTGCCGATCTCGGTGCGCAACACCAACGCGGAGGTCGGCGAGACGGGCTGGGGCCTGGTCACCGCCGACGAGCCGATGCGCCCGGGCACCACCCTGGAGAACCTGGCCGGCCTGAAGACCCCGTTCCGGGTGCACGGCCGGGTCACCGCGGGCAACGCGGCCGGTCTGAACGACGGCGCCACCGCCTCGATCATCGCGTCCGAGGAGTTCGCCCGCGAGCACGACCTGCCGGTGCGGATGCGCCTGGTCTCGTACGCCTTCGCGGGTGTCGAGCCCGAGGTGATGGGCTACGGCCCGATCCCGGCGACCGAGAAGGCCCTCGCCAAGGCGAGCCTGTCGATCGAGGACATCAACCTCTTCGAGATCAACGAGGCGTTCGCCGTGCAGGTGCTCGCCTTCCTGGAGCACTACGGCATCGCCGACGACGACGCGCGCGTCAACCAGTACGGCGGCGCCATCGCGTACGGCCACCCGCTGGCCTCCTCCGGCGTCCGCCTGATGACCCAGCTGGCCCGCCAGTTCGAGGAGCAGCCCGAGGTCCGTTACGGCCTCACCACCATGTGCGTCGGCTTCGGCATGGGCGCCACGGTGATCTGGGAGAACCCGCACCACAAGGACGCCGGAGGCGACAAGTGAGCACCACTGAACTCCTGAAGGGCGCGGCAGAGCTGTTCCCCGACGAGGTCGTGACGTCGGCGCACGTGCGCCACCTCGACCTGCCGTTCGGCGCCGGGCGCTTCGCGCTCATCACGCTCGACAACGGCCTGGACCACACCAAGCCGACCACCTTCGGTCCGGCCTCGCTGGCGAACCTCGACGCCGCGATCGACCAGGTCGAGAAGGAGGCGGCGGCCGGCGAGATCATCGGCGCCGGCGTCACCGGCAAGCCGTTCATCTTCGCCGTCGGCGCGGACCTCAAGGGCGTCGAGCTCCTCAAGGAGCACAAGGACGCGCTGGCCATCGGCAAGGGCGGCCACGAGGTCTTCAAGCGCCTCGCGGCCCTGTCCGTACCGACCTTCGCGTACTACAACGGCGCGGCCATGGGCGGCGGCGTCGAGGTCGGCCTGCACTGCACCTACCGCACGGTGTCCGCGTCCCTCCCCGCCTTCTCGCTCCCCGAGGTCTTCCTCGGCCTGGTGCCCGGCTGGGGCGGCTGCACCCTGCTGCCGAACCTGATCGGCGCCGAGAAGGCCGTCTCGGTGATCATCGAGAACTCGCTCAACCAGAACAAGCAGCTCAAGGGCGCCCAGGTCTACGAGCTCGGGATCGCCGACGCGCTCTTCGAGGGCGCGGACTTCCTGGAGCAGTCGCTGATCTGGACGGCGTCCGTCCTCAAGGGCGAGATCGTCGTCGACCGCCCGGCCGTCGACCGCGGCGAGGCGTGGGACCAGGCCGTCGCCGAGGGCCGGCGCATCGCGGACAGCAAGGTGCACGGGGCGGCCCCGGCCGCGTACCGCGCGCTGGACATCATCGCCGCCGCCAAGAACGGTGACCTGCAGCAGGGCTACGACGCCGAGGACCAGGCGCTCGCCGACCTGATCATGGGCGGTGAACTGCGCGCCGGCATCTACGCGTTCAACCTGGTACAGAAGCGCGGCAAGCGCCCGGCGGGTGCGCCGGACAAGTCGCTGGCCCGCCCGGTCACCAAGGTCGGTGTCGTCGGCGCCGGCCTGATGGCCTCGCAGCTCGCCCTGCTCTTCCTGCGCCGTCTGGAGGTGCCGGTCGTGCTGACCGACATCGACCAGGAGCGCATCGACAAGGGTGTGGGCTACGTCCACGCCGAGATCGACAAGCTGCTCGTCAAGGGCCGGATCAACCAGGACAAGGCCAACCGTTTCAAGGCCCTGGTCTCGGGTGTGCTGGACAAGGCCGAGGGCTTCTCCGACGCCGACTTCGTCATCGAAGCCGTCTTCGAGGAGATCGGCGTCAAGCAGCAGGTGTTCGCGGAGGTCGAGGCGGTCGCCCCGGCGCACGCGATCCTCGCCACCAACACCTCCTCGCTGTCCGTCACCGAGATGGCGTCGAAGCTGAAGAACCCCGAGCGGGTCGTGGGCTTCCACTTCTTCAACCCGGTCGCGGTCCTGCCGCTCCTGGAGATCGTCCGCGGCGAGGCCACGGACGACGCCTCGCTGGCCACGGCCTTCGCCGTCGCCAAGAAGCTGAAGAAGACCGCGGTCCTGGTGAAGGACGCCCCGGCGTTCGTCGTGAACCGCATCCTCACCCGCTTCATGGGCGAGATCCAGAACGTCATCGACGAGGGCACGCCGGTCGCGACCGCCGAGAAGGCCGTCGAGCCGCTCGGTCTGCCGATGTCGCCGCTGGTCCTGCTGGAGCTCGTCGGGCCCGCGATCGGCCTGCACGTCTCGGAGACCCTCAACCGGGCCTTCCCCGACCGCTTCACGGTCTCCCCGAACCTCGCGGCGGTCGTCAAGGCCGGCAAGCGCGGCTTCTACGTGTACGACTCCGGCAGGCCGGAGCTCGACCCCGAGGTCGCCGCGCTGCTGCGGCAGGGTGATGTGGTGCTGACCGAGGAGCAGGTCCGGGCCCGTGTCCTGGACGCCGTCGCGCAGGAGATCGGGCTGATGCTCGACGAGGGTGTCGTCGCCGAGGCGCAGGACGTCGACCTGTGCCTGATCACCGGTGCGGGCTGGCCCTTCCACCTGGGCGGCATCACACCGTACCTGGACCGCGAGGGCGTCTCCCAGCGGGTCAACGGCAAGCCGTTCCTCGCTCCGGGCGTGGCGTCGGTCCCGGCGTAGTTCTCTCGCCCCCGCCGCCCCTACCCGTCCCGACCTCGGGGGCTCCGCCCCCCGAACCCCCGGTCCTCAGACGCCGGACGGGCTGAATTTTCAGCCCGTCCGGCGGATCGGGTATCAGATGGTCCGCCATGCCTCCAGGGCCAGGCCCGGTTCGTCCTTGCGGCGGGTCAGGAGGAGCGCCCCGGAGGCGGGGGCGAGGCTCGCCGCGACCACCCGCCCGTCCGCGTCCTCGGCGAGCGACACCTGCGCGTCGGCGGGAAGTTCGGGCCCCGAGTCGGTCCACCACGCCCCCGCGGACTCCTGCTCGGTCGGGTACGCGGCGAAGGCCACCCGCCCGCTCGCGGAGCGCTGCGCGAGCAGCGTGCAGTCGACGTCGTCGATGCGGCAGCGGATCGCCGACACCGGTCCGGGCCCGGCGCTGCCGAGCAGCTCCACGGGATCCGTACCCGCCCGCCACGCGCACACCGTGTCCCTCTCGTCCGTGAAGAACAGGGTCACGTGGTCCTCGGACGTGACCAGGGCCCGCAGCGTGCCCGGCCGGACCCCCGCCTTCAGCGGCTCCTCGTCGAGCGCGGGGATGTGGCCGGGACCGGCCTGGGTCCAGCGCAGGATGCCGGCCGGCGAGGCCGCGTACAGCTCGACCAGCCCGGACGCCCGGGTCACGGCGGCGAGTTCGCCGGTGACCTCGCGGCCCTTGAGGTCGCGCCAGGGCCCCCACCCGCCGCGCTCCTTCTGGCCGCGCATGCTGACCCCGCCGCCCCGGTTGCGTACGAAGACGTGCGCGCGGCCCTGGGCGTCCACGGTGACCGCCGGTACGCCGGTCTGCTTCCCCTTGTCGTTGGGGTGCCCGAGCCGGTTCCAGTCGAGGGCGGCGAGGTGCGGCCGGAAGTGGGTGGAGTGGACGAGACCGGCCTCGTCGGCGCCGGTGGGCCGCCAGGAGACCAGGTGGGCGTAGGAGTCGGCTCCCTGGCCGACGGCCAGCACCGGGTTCACGCGCTGGTCGCCGCCGACCGTCCGGGGTGCCGTCCAGGGGCCGCCGGGATACTGCTCGGCCCAGCACCACACCGCTTCCTCCAGCGGAGCGTAGGCGCTGAGTCTGCCGTCCCGGCCGCGTATGAGCCAGACGCCGTTGAGTGTGCGGACCATTGACACTCCCCCACTCTAATCGGGCCCCGCGCCGCCCCTCCGTGCGACCCTGGCCTCATGGACGCTCCCCCACTCGTGATCGTCGACGCCGCCAACGTGGTGGGGTCCGTGCCCGACGGCTGGTGGCGTGACCGCCGGGGTGCCGCGGAGCGCGTACGGGACCTGCTCGTGCCGTACGCCGACGGAGGGCTCCCGGACCTCCCCGGCCCGCTGGAGCTGGTCCTCGTGGTCGAGGGCGGTGCCCGAGGGGTGACGTCCGTGCCCGGTGTACGGGTCGACGCGGCGTCCGGCAGCGGTGACGACCGCATCGTGGAACTGGTCGCCGAACACCCGGGCCGCGCCCGTCTGGTGGTGACGGCGGACCGCGAACTGCGGCGCAGGGTGACGGAGTTGGGCGCCGAGGTCACCGGCCCGCGCACCGTGCGGCCGTGACCCCCGCGCCGCGGCCCGCAGGGGGCACGGCGCCGGCCCCGCAGTCTCCTCGGAAGGAGACGTACGGGGCCTGGCGTGGGCGCGCGCCGGGCTAACGGGCGTTCCCGTCCGGCGCGTTCGCGACGGCGTGCTTCTGCTCCCGGCCGAGCCGGCTGTGCGAGCGGCCGTACGCGAAGTACACCAGGGCGCCGAGCGCCATCCAGACGGCGAACCGCAGCCAGGTCTCGGCGGGCAGGTTCAGCATCAGCCACAGCGAGGCGAGGACGGACACGATCGGCAGGAACGGCACGAGCGGGGTACGGAAGGCGCGCGGCAGGTCCGGGCGCGTACGGCGCAGGATGATCACGCCGATCGCCACGACGACGAAGGCGAACAGCGTGCCGATGTTCACCAGTTCGGCCAGTTCGCTGAGGCTGGTGAAGCCGGCGAGGATCGCGATGATGACGCCGAGCAGGATGGTCGGCCGGTGCGGGGTCTTGAACCGCGGGTGGACGCGCGAGAAGAACCGCGGCAGCAGTCCGTCGCGGCTCATCGCGAAGAAGACCCGGGTCTGGCCGAGGAGCAGGATCATGCAGACGGTCGTCAGGCCGACGGCGGCGCCGAAGCTGATGAAGCCCGCGTACCAGGGGTGGCCGGTGGCCTTGAACGCGTCGGCGAGCGGGGCGTCCACGGAGAGCTTGCTGTAGTGCTGCATACCGGTCACGACGATCGCCACGGCGACGTACAGCGTGGTGCAGATGAGCAGCGAGCCGAGGATGCCGCGGGGCATGTCCCGCTGGGGGTTCTTGGTCTCCTCGGCGGCCGTGGCCACGACGTCGAAGCCGATGAAGGCGAAGAAGACGACGGAGGCGGCGGTGAAGATGCCCATCACGCCGAAGTTCGAGGGCGCCCAGCCGAACATCAGCTGGATGAGCGGGGAGTGCAGGCCGCCGCCCGCCTCGACCTCCTGGGCCTTAGGGACGAACGGATCGTAGTTGCTGCCCTTGACGAAGAAGGCGCCGGCGACGATCACGACCAGGACGACGGTCACCTTGATGGCGACGACGACCGAGGTGACCCGCGCGGAGAGCTTCATGCCCAGGACGAGGATGCCGGTGAGCACCAGTACGAGGGCGGCGGCGAGGATGTCGAAGCCGAAGCCGTCGGCCGACTCCCTCCCGCTGAGGGCGGCCGGCAGCGTCCAGCCCGCGTTGTCCAGCAGCGAGGCGATGTACCCCGACCAGCCGACCGCGACCACCGCGGTGCCGAGGGCGAACTCCAGCACGAGGTCCCAGCCGATGATCCAGGCGGGCAGTTCGCCGAGGGAGGCGTACGAGAAGGTGTACGCGGAGCCGGCCACGGGGACGGTGGACGCGAACTCGGCGTAGCAGAGCGCGGCGAGCGCGCAGACGACCCCGGCCACGACGAAGGCCAGGGCGACGGCGGGACCGGCGTTGTTCTTCGCGACCGTGCCGGTGAGGACGAAGATGCCGGTGCCGATGATGACACCGACGCCGAAGACCGTCAGATCCAGGGCGGACAGGGATTTCTTGAGCGCGTGCTCCGGTTCTTCCGTGTCCTGGATGGACTGCTCGATCTTCTTCGTCCTGAAGAGGGTGTTGCTCACGGGCGTACCTCCCACGCTTGTCGTCCTCGACATGATCGAGAGGGGGCGTACTCCGTATGCCCCGGCGCGTGGGAGTTCACGCGAATGGGCCGGTTCCACCACCGTAAAGGGTGCGGGAACCGGCCCAGTCGGGTGTGTCAGTCGCGGGCGGGTTCCGCCGCGGCGTGGGCCTGGGCCTGGTCGAACCTGCCGTCGAGCTTGGAGACCAGTCCGGTGACCTGCCGGGCGATGTCCGGCGCGGTCAGTCCGATCTCGGCCATGACCTCCTTGCGGGAGGCGTGGTCGAGGAACCGCGGCGGGATGCCGAAGTCGCGCAGCGGTACGTCCACGCCCGCGTCGCGCAGGGCCTGGGCGACCGACGAACCGACGCCGCCGACGCGGGAGTTGTCCTCGACGGTGACGACCACGCGGTGGCGCTCGGCGAGCGGGGCCATGGCCTCGTCGACGGGCTTGACCCAGCGGGGGTCGACGACGGTGGTGGAGATGCCCTGCTGGTCGAGGAGGCCGGCGATCTCCAGGCACATCGGTGCGAGGGCGCCGACCGAGACGAGGAGCACGTCCGGGGTGTCGGTGCCGGGCTCGCGCAGGACGTCCATGCCGCCGACGCGGCCCACGGCGGGTACGGCGGGACCGACCGCGCCCTTGGAGAAGCGGACCACGGTCGGCGCGTCCGTGACCTCGACGGCCTCGCGCAGCTGGGCGCGGACCTGGTCGGCGTCGCGCGGCGCGGCCAGCCGCAGGCCCGGTACGACCTGGAGGATCGACATGTCCCACATGCCGTTGTGGGAGGCGCCGTCGGTGCCGGTGATGCCCGCCCGGTCGAGCACGAAGGTGACGCCGCACTTGTGCAGTGCCACGTCCATCAGGACCTGGTCGAAGGCGCGGTTGAGGAAGGTCGCGTAGACCGCGAAGACGGGGTGCAGTCCGCCGGCGGCGAGACCGGCGGCCGAGACGGCGCCGTGCTGCTCGGCGATGCCGACGTCGTAGATGCGGTGCGGGAAGGCGTCCGCGAACTTCTTCAGGCCGACCGGCTGCAGCATCGCCGCCGTGATCGCGACGATGTCCTCGCGCTCCTTGCCGAGCGCGACCATCTCGTCGCCGAAGACGGAGGTCCAGTCGGCGCCCGAAGCCTTGACCGGCAGGCCGGTGTCGGGGTGGATGGGGCCGATGCCGTGGAAACGGTCCGCCTCGTCGCTCAGGGCGGGCTGGTAGCCGCGGCCCTTCTCGGTGAGGCAGTGCACGATGACGGGGCCGCCGAAGCGCTTGGCGCGGGCGAGCGCGGACTCCAGGGCCTCCATGTCGTGCCCGTCGATGGGCCCGACGTACTTCAGACCGAGGTCCTCGAACATGCCCTGCGGGGCGATGAAGTCCTTGAGGCCCTTCTTGGCGCCGTGCAGCGTCTCGTACAGGGGCCTGCCGACGACCGGAGTGCGCTCCAGGAGGTCCTTGCCGCGGGCCAGGAAGCGCTCGTAGCCGTCGGTGGTGCGCAGGGTCGCGAGGTGGTTGGCGAGGCCGCCGATGGTCGGCGCGTACGACCGCTCGTTGTCGTTGACCACGATGACGAGGGGGCGGTCCTTGGCGTCGGCGATGTTGTTGAGCGCCTCCCAGGCCATGCCGCCGGTGAGCGCCCCGTCGCCGATGACGGCGACCACGTGGTGGTCGTCCTTGCGCAGGACCTCGTTGGCCTTGGCGAGGCCGTCGGCCCAGCCGAGGACCGTGGAGGCGTGCGAGTTCTCGATGACGTCGTGCTCGGACTCGGCCTGCGAGGGGTAGCCGGACAGGCCGCCCTTCATCTTCAGGCGCGAGAAGTCCTGGCGGCCCGTGAGCAGCTTGTGGACGTAGGACTGGTGCCCCGTG
The DNA here is from genome assembly GCF_042889045.1 of Streptomyces sp. NPDC002701. Lineage (NCBI taxonomy): Bacteria > Bacillati > Actinomycetota > Actinomycetes > Kitasatosporales > Streptomycetaceae > Streptomyces > Streptomyces sp. NPDC002701. Next base: position 103,497 of record NZ_JBIAQL010000018.1, on the reverse strand, counting down.
TCCCACAGGATCCGGTCCTTGGGGGACTCGAAGACCCGGTGCAGGGCGATGGTGAGCTCGACGACGCCGAGGTTGGGGCCGAGGTGGCCGCCGGTCTTGGAAACCGCGTCGACGAGGAAGGTCCTGATCTCCTCCGCGAGCTGGTCCAGCTGCTCCGGACCGAGCCGGTCCAGATCGCGCGGTCCCTTGATGCGGGTCAGCAGCGGCACCCGTGCCTCCTTGCGTGCGGTAGAGCGATCGAGCTTCCCGGGCCTGTCGAGTCTAATGTTCCGTCTCCGGTGACGACGCCCGGGCCGTGCGTCGTACATCACGCGATCGGGTGTACGTCACCCCGCCCGTCCCGACTCCCCCCAAACGCCCCAACCAACCCAAAAGTGCCCGGCACCATTGAGGCACCGGGCACCAGGGGCGCCCCAAAGGGGCGCGGGGAACTGCGCGACCAGCCACGGCGCGTCCGCAGTCCCCTACGGACAACAAGCCCCACAACCTCGGGGCAACCGCAGACCGCTAGGCGCGACCGGCCGTCTTCTGCGTCTTGCGCGTGATCGAGTCGATGACGACCGTGGCCAGCAGCACACCACCGGTGATCATGTACTGGACCGGCGTGGCGATGCCCTCCAGGGCGAGCCCGTACTGGATCGAGGTGATCACCATGACACCGAGCAGCGCGTTCCACGTACGGCCGCGCCCGCCGAAGAGGCTGGTGCCACCGATGACGGCCGCCGCGATGACGTTCATCAGGAGGTCACCCGCACCGGCGCTCTGGTTGGCCGCCGCGATCTTCGAGGCCCAGAAGAGACCGCCGACGGCGGCGAAGAAGCCCGCCAGGGCGAAGACCGAGACGCGGATCGCGGTGACGTTGATACCGGCACGGCGGGACGCCTCGACGCTGCCGCCGAGCGCGAAGATCTTGCGGCCGTAGCCCGTGCGGCGCAGCACGAAGTCGGTGACGACCAGGACCAGGACGAACAGCAGCAGCGCCAGCGGCAGGCCCTTGTACTGGTTGAACATGATCGCGGCGGCGAACGCCACGACCGCGAGCAGGGCCGTGCGCAGGATCAGGTCGCCCAGCGGCCGGGACGGAATGCCCGCGGCCTCGCGGCGGCGGGTGTCCAGGAAGCTGGTGACGAAGAAGAGCACCACGGCGACGAGCGCGAGGCCGTAGGCGGCGGCGACGTCCGAGAAGTAGTACGTGGTCAGCTTGCCGACCACGCCGTCACCGTCGATGTTGATGGTGCCGTTCTCGCCCAGGATCTGGAGCATGAAGCCGAGCCAGAACAGCAGCCCCGCCAGCGTGACCGCGAAGGCCGGGGCGCCGATCCTGGCGAAGAAGAAGCCGTGCAGGGCGCCGATGGCCGCGCCGCTGACGAGGGCGACGAGGACGGCCAGCCACTCGTTCACGCCGTGGGTGACGCTGAGCACGGCGGTGATGGCGCCCGCCACACCGCTGACCGAGCCGACCGACAGGTCGATCTCGCCGAGCAGCAGCACGAAGATGATGCCGACGGACATCATGCCGGTGGCGACCATCGCGACGGCGATGTTGTTGAGGTTCTCGGCGGAGAGGAAGGCCGAGTTCAGGCTCTGGAAGATGATGCAGATGACGAGCAGGCCGATGACAACCGGGACGGATCCCAGGTCACCGCCCTTCATCTTGCGCTTGAACTCCCCGACGTAGCCGGCGATGCCCTGCTCGCGCACGAGCAGCCGGGGGTCGACCACGGTCACCGCGTCGGCGGCGGCCTCGGGGTTCGCGACGACGTGCTCGTCCGTGGTGGCGGAGGTCTTGTCGATGCTCACTTCTGAGCCTCCCCGTTGCTGCGCGCCGCACGGCGGGTCACGGCGTTGTCCGTGGCGCCGGTGATGGCGGAGATGATCTCTTCCTGCGAGGTGGCCTTGACCTCGAAGACGCCGTTGTTGCGGCCGAGCCGGAGTACGGCGACCTTGTCGGCGACGGCCTTCACATCGGCCATGTTGTGGCTGATGAGGAGGACGGCGTGGCCGCGCTCACGCAGCCGCTCGACCAGGTCGAGGACCTGGGCGGTCTGCTCCACGCCGAGCGCCGCGGTGGGCTCGTCGAGGATGACCAGCTTGGGCTCGCCGAGCATGGAGCGGGCGATGGCCACGGTCTGGCGCTGACCGCCGGAGAGCGAGGCGATCGGGATGCGCACACTGGGGATGCGGATCGACAGCGTCTGGAGCAGTTCGCGTGAGCGGCGCTCCATCTCGACCTCGTCCAGGATGCCGCGCTTCTTCAGCTCACGGCCCAGGTAGAGGTTGCCGACGACGTCGATGTTGTCGCACAGCGCGAGGTCCTGGTAGACGGTCGCGACTCCCAGGTTCTGGGCGTCGTGCGGCTTGTTGATCTGGACGGCCTTGCCGTCCCATTCGATGACGCCCTCATCGATGGGGTGCACGCCGGCGATCGTTTTCACCAGCGTGGACTTTCCGGCGCCGTTGTCGCCGACGAGGGCGACCACCTCGCCGGCGTGGACCTCGAGCTCTACGTCGGTGAGCGCCTGAACGGCACCGAACCGCTTCGAGACCCCGCGCAACGCCAGGACAGGCGTAGCGGACACGTTAACCATCTCCTTCGCCGCCTGACCCGGCGGGAGGTTGTGCAGAAGAGTTCGGGGGGGGGTGAAGTGTTCCGTCCGGCGCCCCGCCCTAGCTTGCGGGGCTGATGGATGCGGGGCGCCGGAGGGGCTTCTGGTGGGACCGAGGACCTGTGTGCAGGCCAACTCGGACCTAGTTCAGGCCGGCCTTGCTGCAGGCGGACTTGAACTTCGCGGTGCAGATCTCGTCGATCGTGTAGATGCCGTCCTTGATGACGGTGTCGTTGATGTTGTCCTTGGTCAGCGAGATGACCGGGACGAGCACCGACGGGACGCCCTTCGTGGTGGGGCTGTCGACCGAGTCCTTGGCGATGGAGTCGAGCTTCTCACCCTTGGCCAGGGCAACGGCCATCTCCGCGGCGACGTCCGCCTCCTGCGGGTAGGGCTTGTAGACGCTCATGAACTGCTCGCCCGAGACGATGCGCTGCACGCCCGCGAGCTCCGCGTCCTGGCCGGTGACCGGCGGCAGCGGGGAGACGCCCGCGGCCTTCAGGGCGGTGATGATACCGCCCGCCATGCCGTCGTTGGCGGAGTAGACGCCGACGATCTTGTCCTTGCCGATGGACGAGATGGCGCCTTCCATGTTGGCGTTGGCGTTCTCCGGCTTCCACTCCTTGGTGTCGTACGACTTGGCGATGTCCACCTTGCCGTCGAGCTCGGAGAGCGCGCCCTTCTTGAAGAGGGCGGCGTTCGGGTCGGTGACCGCGCCGTTCATCATGACGATCTTCGCGGAAGCCTTGGCCTTGTCGCCCAGGGCCTCCAGGAGCGCCTTGCCCTGGACGCGGCCGACCTCTTCGTTGTCGAAGGAAGTGTAGGCGTCGATCGGGCCCTCGGCGAGGCGGTCGTAGGCGACGACGGGGATGCCGGCGTCCTTGGCCTTCTTCACGCCGTTGGCGATGGCCTTGGAGTCCACCGCGTCCACGATCAGCACGTCCACCTTGTTGGTGATCATCGTGTCGACCTGCTGGGACTGCGTGGTGGCGTCCTGCTTGGCGTTGGCGTAGACGACCTCGCCCTTGTCGTTCGTGAGCTCCTTGACCTTCTTCTCGATCAAGGGCTTGTCGAACTTCTCGTACCGAGCGGTCTGGTTCTCCGGAAGGAGGAGGCCGACCTTGATGTTGTCGCCCTTGGCGGCGGACTTCGTGGAGTCGTCGCTCTTGTCGCCGGACTCCTCGGCGCTGCCACAGGCAGCCAGCGAGACGGCCATCGCACCAGCGGCAACGGCAAAGGCGGCGCGACGCATACGCGTGTTCACTTCAGAAACCTCCCTGACGAGGCCGCGACGTTGCGGCCGAGGTGGCTGGAAGTCAACTCGGCCACAAGTGCGACGTCAAGAAGTAAATCCTTAACGAGATGGCAACGGTGCCATCCGTTCTCTAAGTGAAGGCAGGTGTGGCGGCAGTGAGCGATCCGTCCAAAAGGGTTGAATCGCCCATCTCGCTGAGCGCGAGGGCGAGTGCCCCGAGGACCTCCGCCCGACCGCCAAGTGCCCCTGGCAGAACGGATAGTTGACGTGCCGCACTCGGGATCGCATAGCGGCCGACGGACTCCCTGATGGGTCCTAGTACGAGCTCTCCGGCCTCGGCGAGATCACCGCCGAGGACCACCCGACTCGGATTGAGCAGATTGCACAGATTCGCCACTCCACTCCCGATATGCCGGCCGACGTCGGCGATCACCCGACGGCAGCCGGGATCTCCGTCCCGCGCCAGCCGCACGACACCTTCCATGGTCAGATCCGTCCCGTGACTGGACTGGAGGAGGGGCAGCACATAGCGCGCCGCCGCGAAGGTCTCCAGGCAGCCCCGGTTACCGCAGCGGCAGACCGGACCGGACTCGTCAAGAGTAATATGCCCGATTTCTCCCGCTGTGCCACCTGGGCCGCGGTAGATCTTGCTGTCGATCACGAGGCCGGCCCCGACACCGCTCGCGACCTTGATGTACGCCAGGTCCCGCACGCCCCTGCCGCTGCCCCAGACGAGTTCCCCGAGGGCTCCGAGGTTGGCGTCGTTGTCGACGTGCACGGGGACGCCCAGGCGCCCCTGGAGCTCCTCCGCGGGCTTGGTGCCGGTCCAGCCCGGCAGGATCGCGGTGGAGCCGAGCGTGCCGGACTCCACGTCGATCGGCCCGGGCACGCCGAGGCCCACCCCGGCGATCTTCGTACGGTCCACGCCGGTGGCCGCGATCAGCCGGCTGACCAGCTGTTCCGCCCGGTCGAAGCCCTGCGGGGCGGAGGCGTCCACATCGAGTGGCTCGGACTCCTCGGCCAGCACCTGGTGCGCGAGGTTGCCCACCGCGACGCGCAGGTGCGTGTGCCCGAAGTCCACGCCGATGACGATGCCGGCGTCACCGCTGAGGCTGACGCTGCGGGCCCTGCGGCCGCCCGCCGAGGTGGGTGTGACCTCGACCGTTCCGCCGTCCTTCAGTTCCCGGACGATGTTGGAGACCGTGGCCGCGGACAGGCCCGTCGTCCTCGCGATCTCCGCCTGCGTGAGCGACCCGGCCAGGCGCACCGCACGTACGACCCGTTCGAGATTGGCTCGGTGCAGCGACGACTGCGACCCCGGAGTCTCCACGACGACCTCCTGCGTACGGGGCCGCCTCGGTGAGGCCCCGTCTATGTCCAACTAGTGAACTCTAAGCTGAGCCGTTTGGGTTGCCTCCCGTCAAGAGGTTGAGCAAGGGGGGTGCGTCCGCGCGTCCGTTCACAGCGGAGTGGCCCCGGCGTCATTCCGGGACCACCCTCGCAAACCGAACCGGTGACCGAACCGTTACTTGAGAGCGCCGGCCGTCAGTCCCTGAACGACCTGCCGCTGGAAGACGATGTACGCGGCGAGCACCGGCAGCATCGCCATCACCAGGCCCGCGAACAGTCCCGACCAGTCGCCCTTGTAGCCCTGGCTGACGGCCAGCTGCACGAGTCCCTGGGTGAGCACCTTGTTCTCCGGCTCGGTGTTCAGCACCGTCGGCAGCAGGTACTGGTTCCACTGCCCCAGGAAGTTGAAGATGGTGATGCTGATCAGGCCGGGCTTGGCCATCGGCAGCATCACCTGGAAGAACGTCCTGGTGTGCGAGGCGCCGTCCACGAACGCCGCCTCGGCCACCGAGGTGGGCAGCGTGCGGAAGAAGGACGTCATGAAGAACACGGTGAACGGCAGCGAGTAGCCGATGTAGACCAGGATCAGCCCCGGCAGCGTGTTCAGCAGGGAGAGGTTCTGCATGACGTAGAACAGCGGGACCAGCGCCAGGATGATCGGGAAGCTCATCCCTCCGATGAAGAGGAAGTAGATGAAGCGGTTCCCGGGGAACTCGAAGCGCGCCAGGACGTACGCCGCCATGGAGCCCAGCAGCATGGTGCCGAGGAGCGAGCACCCCACCACGATGATCGTGTTGAGGAAGTAGTCGCTCATGTTCGCCGAGGTCCAGGCGCGCGACCAGTTGTCGAAGTGCAGCGTGTCGGGCAGCGACCACGGCGAGCTGAAGATGTCCTTGTCGGTCTTGAACGAGGTCATCACCGCCCAGAGCAGCGGCAGCACGACCATGAACGCCCAGAGGATCAGAAAGCCGTGCGAGAAGATGTTGAGGGTCGCGCCGGTGCTCTTCTCCCGCGGCGCGGCCGGCGGTGTCTTCACGACGGGTGGCCTCTCTCCCGTGGTGTCCGCGGGAGGCGTGTCGGTCGTCTTCACTCGTGGCCTCCTCGCGGCTCGGTCTGCATGGTGCGCATCAGTACTCCAGCCGCTCGCGCCGGCCCAGTTTCATCACGACGGCCACGAACAGCAGCGTCACGACCAGCAGGGCGACACCGATCGTCGTCGCGTAGGCGGCCTGGCCGTCGCGGAACGCCTTCTGGTAGACGTACAGCGGCAGGACGGTCGTCGAGTAGTCGGGGCCGCCGCCGTTCGGGCCCACGGTCATGATCTGCACGACCGCGAAGGACTCCGCGCCGAGCGCCAGGATGCCCACATAGGCCCAGCCGGACTGCACGGTGTCCCAGAGCAGCGGCAGGGTGATCTTGAAGAAGGTCGTGATGCGGTTCGCGCCGTCCAGCAGCGCGGCCTCGTAGTAGTCCTTGGGGATCGAGGCCATGCCCGCGGAGAAGAGCACCACGAAGAAACCGACGGTGCACCAGACGAGGACCGCGAAGACGCACCACAGCGCGAGGTCGGGGTCGCCGAGCCAGTCGGGCTGGACACTGTCCAGACCCACCGCCTGCAGACCGGAGTTGATCGCACCGCTGTTGGGGTTGTACGCGAACTGGAACAGCAGCGCGACGATCGCGATCGACAGCACCTGCGGAAAGAAGTAGACCACTTTGTAGAAGGAGGAGCCGCGGACTCCCGAGATCGCGGCGTTCTTCCGGCGCCGTCCGCCGACATTGAGCATGAAGGCGAAGAACAGCGCCATGGTGAGGGTCACCAGCGGAAGCAGCAGGACGAACAGCACGCTGTGCTGCAACGACTTCCAGAAAACCTCGTCGTCGAGCATTCTCGTGTAGTTCTTGAAGCCCACCATCTCGAACTCGGGGCTCAGACCGCTCCAGTCCGTGAACGAATAGTAGATGGACTGGATGAAGGGCCAGATCACGAAGAGGCCGTAAATGGCCAGAGGGGCTGTCAAGAACCCCACGATGAAACGGTATTTGCCGTGTTGCATTCCTACCGACCCGATCTTCCCGCGGGGGCTGCCGTCGATGCCGCACATCCAGGTCCTGTCTCGGGGAGACAGAGCGTCTCGGGGAGACAGAGCAGGGAGCCGGGGCCCCGGACACCGCCCGGGGCCACGGCCGCGCTCACTGGTGCTTGTAGTGCTGGATGTTGTCGTCCTTGGCCGCCTCGTCGGCGTAGCCCTGGATCTTCTTGATGGCCTCGGCCGGGGTGAGCCGGCCCGCCATCATCTCGCCCAGGCCGCCGACGCCGATCTTCTCCTTCTGGAGCGCCACGTACCAGTCCTGGATGCGCGGGTTGACCACGTTGTCGCCGGCCTTCTCCAGGGCCGCGACACCGGACTTCAGACCCGGCGTCAGCTCGATGCCGTCGGTGCCGCCGTTGAACGCGGTCAGCGACTTGACGGACGAGGTGAAGTTCTTCGACGACGCCTCGCTGAGCATGATGCGCAGCTGCTCCATGCCGCCGTCGGTGTTCTTGGCCTTCGCCGGGACGATGAAGGGCTCACCGCCGGACGCCCAGATGGTGCCGAAGGGCATCTTGTCCGAGCCGTCGATGCCGCTGGGCGCGTTCACCGCGAGGTCGAAGTCCTTCGGCATGGTCTTCGCCGCCTCGTTCTCCACCCAGGAGCCGTTCGGGATGAAGAGCGCCTTGCCCTCGGTCCAGGCGGTCTGGGACTGGATGTGGTCCAGGCCCGGGGTGCCCTTGAGGATGTAACCCTTCTTGTAGAGCTCGTAGTACGCCTCGAAACAGGTCTTGACCGCGGGGTGCTTCCACGCGTTCGGTTCGAGGTTGTCGATGGCGTCGAGGACCTCGCGGCCGCCGACCTTGGCGATCATCGGGTAGAGCGAGAAGGGGATGTAGTACGGGTGCTTGCCCGCGTACGTCCAGCCCGCGATGCCCTTCTTCTTCGCCTTGGCGCAGACCGCGAGCATGTCGTCCCAGGTCTCCGGGTACGTGGCGTCGAGCGACTCCAGCGCCTTCTGCGAGTACCACACGCCGTAGACGGTGTACGCGTAGTACATGATCCAGACCGGGTCGCCGTCGAACTGGCCCATCTCGACGATGCCCGGGCGCAGCGTGTCCCGGACCTTCTTGGCCGGGTCGTCGACGGACGGCGCGTCGAGGAGCGGGGTGAGGTCGGCGAGCTGCTTCTTGCCGACCAGGACGCCCATGTCCATCTGCTCGGCGCCGGAGTTGTCGATGAGGTCGGGCGGGGTCCCCTGGTTGAAGCGCGGCTGCAGGACCGACTGGATCTTCTGGGTCGAGGAGAACTTGACCTTGGCCTCGGGGAAGTTCTTCTCGTAGACCGCCTTGGCGTCCTCGGCGTACTTCGTGCCGAAACCGCCGTCGAAGATGACGATCTCCAGCGGCGCGCTCTCGTTGACGGCGAGCGGGTTCTCCTTGGTCTTCTTGCCCTTGTCGACCTTTTCGTCGTCGCCGCTGTCACCGCTGGCGCACGCCGACAGGAAGCCCATCGTGGGAACGGTGATCAGACCGAGTGCGGCGGACCGCTTGATCAGGTCGCGGCGGCCGAAACCCCCACGGTTGTTGTGCGCGGAAGTGGATCCCATGCTCAAGTCCTCGCCTTCATCAGGACTCAGGCGGTGAACCGGACCCTCCCCGGCACCGCGGTCGGTACTGCATTACCCGGGGAGAATCCCCGGCCCCCCGGCAGGAAAAGCAGGTCGGAAGACTTGCCCGGCGCTTCCGCGGGAGGACGTCAGTAGAGCTGGATCGTGCGTGGAACAGCGGGAGTCGCGGAAATGCACGGCACATCGCCGATCACCGTGTCCCCCTTTGTCTCCGGCCCGTGTCCGCCGACGACCGGTTGTACGACGGGGCGGACGCCGACAGGTATAGTCCACTTCCCGCCAGCGGAGCAAGATCGAATGCACAGTTGGCCGACACTCTTTCCCGAAGTGAGACCTCGCGGAAATATGAGCTGCCCGCAGGCTTGCCGCACAGGTACTGATCAGGCAACGATCAGCGCCCGAACAGGAAGCGGACGACTGGGCCGTGCGTGCGGGCCGTCGGGCCTGCTGCCGGCATGGGCCCCGTACGCCTCGGGCAACGCCCTTGACATCAATCGCCACTTGACTCCCTACTGGACCTGCGCAGCGAAGTTGACAACGTTGTCCAGGCGCACGTGACAGGGAGGGTGCTGGCGCATGCACCACAGATCTCGGCAAGGTTCTTGGCACAGACCGCGGCTCGGAACACGCCAGGGGTGGGGTTCCACGGCGGTCCTCGGAGCGGCCGCCTTCGCACTGGTGGTGGCCTCACAGGGCGCCGCCGTGGCCCGTCCCGGTGAAGCGGCGGCCGCGGAGCGGGAGTTCGGCTCCTCCTTCGAGGCCGGCGACCCCGCACCCGACTGGCTCAACACGGTCGACACCACGGCCGACGGCACCAAGCGTGCCTCGGGCGTCGACGGCGGCTACACCACCGGCATCCCGGGCAATGTGACGGACCACGTCACCGACGTCCGCGCGAGCGCCGAGAACACCGGCGGGGGCGAGGTGAAGGAGAACCTCACCGATGTCGAGCCCGGCACCAAGTGGCTGACCTTCGCGCCCACCGGCTGGGCGGAGTTCGAGCTGGACGCCCCCGTCAAGCTGCTCACGTACGCGCTCACGTCGGCCAACGACCACGACGAGCGCGACCCCGTCGACTGGACCTTCCAGGGCTCCACGGACGGCAAGGACTGGAAGACCCTCGACACCCGGACCGGCGAGTCCTTCGGCGAGCGGTTCCAGACGAAGTCGTACAAGCTCGGCGAACCGGCCGAGTACCAGCACTTCCGGCTCGACATCACCAAGAACAACGGCGCCTCCGACGCCCTGCAGCTCGCCGACGTCCAGTTCTCCACGGGCGACGAGGAAGACCCCACGCCCAAGGACATGCTCTCCCTCGTGGACCGTGGCCCGAGCGGCTCCCCGACCGCCAAGTCGGGCGCGGGCTTCACCGGCAAGCGGGCCCTGCGCTACGCGGGTACGCACAACGGCGACGGCCGCGCCTACTCGTACAACAAGGTCTTCGACGTGAACGTGGCCGTGGGCCGCGACACCGAACTGGCGTACCGGATCTACCCGTCGATGGCGGACGGCGACCGGGACTACGACGCCACGAACGTGTCGGTGGACCTGGCCTTCACGGACGGCACCTACCTGAGTGAGCTGCGGGCCCAGGACCAGCACGGGTTCGCGCTGACACCGCAGGGCCAGGGCGCCTCGAAGGTGCTGTACGTCAACCAGTGGAACAACGTGACCTCGCGGATCGGCTCGGTCGCGGCCGGCCGCACGGTCGACCGCATCCTGGTCGCGTACGACTCCCCGAAGGGGCCCGCGAAGTTCCGCGGCTGGCTGGACGACGTGAACCTGAGCGTGAAGAGGCCCGAGAAGCCGAAGGCGCACCTCTCGGACTACGCGTCGACCATCCGCGGCACCAACTCCAGCGGCGGCTTCTCGCGCGGCAACAACTTCCCCGCGACGGCGGTGCCGCACGGCTTCAACTTCTGGACGCCGGTCACGAACGCGGGGTCGCTGAGCTGGCTGTACGACTACGCACGCGGCAACAACGCGGACAACCTGCCCACCATCCAGGCGTTCAGCGCCAGCCACGAGCCCAGCCCGTGGATGGGCGACCGGCAGACCTTCCAGGTGATGCCGTCGGCCGCGTCCGGCACCCCGGACACCGCCCGCACCGCCCGCGCGCTGCCCTTCAGCCACGAGAAGGAGACGGCACGCCCGTACTACTACGGGGTGACGTTCGAGAACGGGCTGAAGACGGAGATGACGCCGACCGACCACGCGGCGGCCATGCGGTTCACCTTCCCCGGTGACGACGCGAACGTCCTCTTCGACAACGTCACGGACCAGGCGGGCCTCACCCTCGACAAGGAGAGCGGCACCTTCACCGGCTACTCGGACGTGAAGTCCGGCCTGTCGACGGGCGCCACCCGCCTCTTCGTGTACGGGACCTTCGACGCGCCCGTGAAGGAGGGCGGCTCCGCCGGGGTCAAGGGCTACCTCAAGTTCGAGCCCGGCGCCGACCGCACGGTCACCCTGCGCATCGCGACGTCCCTGATCAGCATCGACCAGGCCAAGGACAACCTCCGCCAGGAGATCCCGGACGGCACGTCCTTCGACAAGGTCAAGTCCCGTGCCCAGCAGGCATGGGACAGGATCCTGGGCAAGGTCGAGGTCGAGGGCGCGACCCCGGACCAGCTGACGACGCTCTACTCCAGCCTCTACCGGCTGTACCTGTACCCCAACTCGGGCTTCGAGAAGGTCGGCGGCAAGTACCAGTACGCCTCGCCGTTCTCGCCGATGCCGAACCCGGACTCGCCGACGCACACCGGCGCGAAGATCGTCGACGGCAAGGTGTACGTCAACAACGGCTTCTGGGACACGTACCGGACGACCTGGCCCGCCTACTCGCTCCTCACGCCGGACAAGGCGGGTGAGATGGTCGACGGCTTCGTGCAGCAGTACAAGGACGGCGGCTGGACCTCACGCTGGTCCTCACCCGGTTACGCGGACCTGATGACCGGCACCTCCTCCGACGTGGCGTTCGCGGACGCGTACGTCAAGGGCGTCGACTTCGACGCGGAGTCGGCGTACGACGCGGCCGTGAAGAACGCGACCGTCGTGCCGCCCTCCTCGGGCGTGGGCCGCAAGGGCATGACCACCTCGCCCTTCATCGGCTACACGAGCACCGACACCCACGAGGGCCTGTCGTGGGCCCTGGAGGGGTACCTGAACGACTACGGCATCTCGAAGATGGGCGAGGCCCTCTACAAGAAGACCGGCAAGAAGAAGTACAAGGAGGAGTCCGCGTACTTCCTCAACCGCGCCCAGGAGTACGTCAACCTCTTCGACTCGAAGGCCGGCTTCTTCCAGGGCCGGGACGCCGAGGGTGACTGGCGGGTGGACTCCGAGAAGTACGACCCGCGCGTGTGGGGCTACGACTACACGGAGACCAACGGCTGGGGCTACGCCTTCACCGCCCCGCAGGACTCGCGCGGGCTCGCCAACCTGTACGGCGGCCGGTCGGGACTCGCGGAGAAGCTCGACACGTACTTCAGCACCCCGGAGACCGCCGCGCCCGAGTTCGTCGGCTCGTACGGGGGCGTCATCCACGAGATGACCGAGGCCCGTGACGTACGGATGGGCATGTACGGCCACTCCAACCAGGTGGCCCACCACGTCAACTACATGTACGACGCGGCCGGCCAGCCCTGGAAGACCCAGAAGAACGTGCGTGAGGTGCTCTCCCGCCTCTACACGGGCAGCGAGATCGGCCAGGGCTACCACGGTGACGAGGACAACGGCGAGCAGTCGGCCTGGTACCTCTTCTCCTCGCTCGGCTTCTACCCGCTGGTGATGGGCAGTGGCGAGTACGCCGTCGGATCGCCGCTGTTCAAGAAGGCGACCGTGCACCTGGAGAACGGCCGGAAGCTCGTCGTGAAGGCCCCGAAGAACAGCGCGAAGAACGTCTACGTGCAGGGCCTGAAGGTCAACGGCAAGTCCTGGAAGTCGACGTCGCTCCCGCACTCGCTCATCTCGCGCGGCGCGGTGATCGAGTTCGACATGGGCTCGAAGCCGTCCTCGTGGGGCACCGGCAAGAACGCGGCGCCCGTGTCGATCACGCAGGACGACGAGGTGCCGACGCCCCGGACCGACGCGCTCAGGGGCGAGGGCGCGCTGTTCGACGACACCTCGGCGACGAACGCCACCGTCGCGTCCGCGGACCTGCCGACCGCCGACCCGGTCAAGGCGGTCCAGTACACGCTGACGTCGGCCGAAGGGGCCAAGGCCCCGAAGGGCTGGGTCCTGCAGGGCTCGTCCGACGGGACGACGTGGAAGGACCTCGACAAGCGTTCCGGGCAGTCCTTCACCTGGGACAAGCAGACGCGGGCCTTCTCGGTCGCGGCGCCCGGCACGTACGCGAAGTACCGCCTGGTCCTCGACGGTGAGGCGACCCTGGCGGAGGTGGAACTGCTGCGCTGACGCACCGCGGCGGCGCACCGCGCTCCCCCGCGGAGAAACAGGAGAACACGCACGGCGCACACGGCGCCGGTCACGGCAGACCCGTGACCGGCGCCGTGTCGTCGGCGGGGGCGAGTCGGCGGCGGGGGTGTGTCGTCGACGGGGGTGTGTCGGCGGCGCGAGCCGTCGCCGGGGCTGGCCGTCGCCGCGGGCCGTCGCCGGGGCGGGACCCGGACGGATCGGCCGCTCGCCGCCAAACCTCAGAACCGGCTCAAGATTTCCCCTGGATCAGCTGTGCGGTCCGCGGGAGGAGTAGAGTCGGGCCCAGACCGCTGGACAACGTTGTCGTGTCCCACCGGTCCCCTCGGACAACTCCCATCCGGCCAGGATCCCCCCGACCTGCCCGGCTCGCGGACCCGGTGGATTACGGCCACCGGGTCCGCCCTGAGCGAGACGCCGTTCCGCTCGGCCCGACCGGCGTACGAGGGCGGTCGCCGTGTCACCTCCGGAGCCCGGGCACGGGGCAGGATGTGTGGGATGGGAGCGGCCCCGGGGGCGGGTTCCGGTCCACCCGAGATGGGAGCGCTCCCACCCCACGTGCCGTCGAAGCTAGCGCGGACCGGTACGGCTGTAAACGGTTGACGCGGGTGGGCCGTGCTCACACGGGTGCGGCTTCCGCGCCTGCGGGGCCTCGGGGCGGCTTCTGCTCGATTGCGAGCCGGGCCGCGGGACGGGCCCGACCGGCCGTCTGCGGGACGGCCGAGGGGCCGCATCCCCGGTTCGGGATGCGGCCCCTCGCCTGCCCTGCCGGGCGGCTGTCCGTGCGGCTGCCGTCTACTTGCGGATCAGGCTGCGCAGGACGTACTGCATGATGCCGCCGTTGCGGTAGTAGTCCGCCTCGCCGGGGGTGTCGATGCGGACGACCGCGTCGAACTCGACGCCCGTGTCGGTGGTGACCTTCACCGTGCGCGGGGTGGTGCCGTTGTTGAGTTCCTCGACACCGGTGAAGGAGAAGGTCTCCTCACCCGTGAGGCCGAGGGTCTCGGCGTTCTGGCCCTCCGGGTACTGGAGCGGCAGGACGCCCATGCCGATGAGGTTCGAGCGGTGGATGCGCTCGTACGACTCGGCGATGACGGCCTTGACGCCGAGGAGCGCGGTGCCCTTGGCGGCCCAGTCGCGCGACGAGCCCGAGCCGTACTCCTTGCCGGCCAGGATGGCCAGCGGGGTGCCCTGCTCGATGTAGTTGCGCGAGGCGTCGTAGATGAAGGAGACGGGCGCGTCCTCCTTCGTGAAGTCGCGGGTGTAGCCGCCCTCCGTGCCCGGCGCGATCTGGTTGCGCAGGCGGATGTTGGCGAACGTGCCGCGGATCATGACCTCGTGGTTGCCGCGGCGCGAGCCGTAGCTGTTGAAGTCACGGCGCTCCACACCGTGCTCGGTGAGGTACTTGCCGGCCGGGGTGTCGGCCTTGATGGCACCGGCCGGGGAGATGTGGTCGGTGGTGACCGAGTCGCCCAGCTTGGCCAGCACGCGCGCGCCGGTGATGTCGGAGACCGGGGTGGTCTCCATCGTCATGCCCTCGAAGTACGGGGGCTTGCGCACGTAGGTGGACTGCGGGTCCCACTCGAAGGTGTCGCCGGTGGGGATCGACAGGGCCTGCCACTGGGCGTCGCCCGCGAAGACGTCCTGGTAGGACTTGGTGAACATGTCCTCGCCGATGGCGTTCGCCACGACGTCGTTGACCTCGGCCTCGGTCGGCCAGATGTCCTGGAGGAAGACCGGCTTGCCCTCCTGGTCGGTGCCGAGCGCGTCCTTGGTGATGTCCACCTTCATGGACCCCGCGAGGGCGTACGCGACGACCAGCGGCGGGGAGGCCAGGTAGTTCATCTTGACGTCGGGGTTGATGCGGCCCTCGAAGTTCCGGTTGCCGGAGAGGACCGAGGTGACCGCGAGGTCGTTGTCGTTGACGGCCTTGGAGACCTCCTCCGGCAGCGGGCCGGAGTTGCCGATGCAGGTGGTGCAGCCGTAGCCGACGAGGTTGAAGCCGACCTTGTCGAGGTAGGGGGTGAGCCCCGCCTTGTCGAAGTAGTCGGTGACGACCTTGGAGCCCGGGGCGAGGGTGGTCTTGACCCACGGCTTGCGGGTCAGGCCCTTCTCCACGGCCTTCTTCGCGACGAGCGCGGCGGCGACCATGACGTACGGGTTCGAGGTGTTGGTGCAGGAGGTGATCGCGGCGACGGTGACGGCGCCGTGGTCGAGCTCGTACGTCGAGCCGTCGGGGGCGGTGACGGTGACCGGGTTCGACGGGCCGTCGCCCGCGACGGCGGCCGCGTGCTCCGGGGCACCGGAGCCGTTGTCGTCGTTGCCGTAGGCCGGGGCGTCGCTGGCCGGGAAGGACTCGGAGCTCGCCTCGTCCACCGGGGAGGCCACGCCGTGCGGCTTCTCCTGCGCCGGGACGCCGGGCTTGCGGCCGTCGCCGCCGGTGACACCGGCGGCGACGTAGTTGAGGACGTCGGCCTTGAACTGCTCGGCGGCGTTCGCGAGGACGATGCGGTCCTGCGGGCGCTTCGGTCCGGCGATGGAGGGGACCACGGTGGAGAGGTCCAGCTCCAGCTTCTCGGAGAAGTCGGGCTCGGCGGCCGGGTCGAGCCAGAGGCCCTGCTCCTTGGCGTACGCCTCGACGAGCGCGACCTGCTGCTCGTCGCGGCCGGTCAGCCGCAGGTACTTCAGGGTCTCGCCGTCGATCGGGAAGATCGCGGCGGTGGAACCGAACTCCGGCGACATGTTGCCGATGGTGGCGCGGTTGGCCAGCGACGTGGCGGCCACGCCCTCGCCGTAGAACTCGACGAACTTGCCGACGACGCCGTGCTTGCGCAGCATCTCGGTGATGGTCAGCACGAGGTCGGTGGCGGTGGTGCCGGCCGGCAGCTCGCCGGTCAGCTTGAAGCCGACGACGCGCGGGATGAGCATGGAGACCGGCTGGCCGAGCATCGCGGCCTCGGCCTCGATGCCGCCGACGCCCCAGCCGAGCACGCCGAGGCCGTTGACCATGGTGGTGTGGGAGTCGGTGCCGACGAGGGTGTCGGGGTACGCCTGGCCGCCTCGGACCATGACCGTACGGGCCAGGTGCTCGATGTTGACCTGGTGGACGATGCCGGTGCCGGGCGGGACGACCTTGAAGTCGTCGAACGCGGTCTGGCCCCAGCGCAGGAACTGGTAGCGCTCCTTGTTGCGGCCGTACTCCAGGTCGACGTTCTGCTTGAACGCGTCGTTCGTGCCGAACTTGTCGGCGATGACGGAGTGGTCGATGACCATCTCGGCCGGCGAGAGCGGGTTGACCTTCGCCGGGTCGCCGCCGAGCGCCTTGACGGCCTCGCGCATGGTGGCGAGGTCCACCACACAGGGCACGCCGGTGAAGTCCTGCATGATCACGCGGGCCGGCGTGAACTGGATCTCCTGGCTGGGCTGGGCCTGCGAGTCCCACCCGCCGAGAGCACGGATGTGGTCGGCGGTGATGTTCGCGCCGTCCTCGGTACGGAGCAGGTTCTCCAGCAGGACCTTGAGGCTGTACGGAAGGCGGGCCGAGCCTTCCACCTTGTCCAGCCGGAAGATCTCGTACGACTCGTCGCCCACACTGAGCGTGCTACGGGCGTCGAAGCTGTTCGCCGACACGACAGTCTCCTTCATTGATGTGCGCGTACCACCGCATCCTGCCGCCACGCCCTCTTGGCCGATCCGGTGAGGGCGGGCTAAGTTAGGTAAGCCTTACCGCTCACTCACGGTCCGGGCGGCTGCGGCACGCCTCGGCAGATATCTCGATGTCGAGATAACTCTAGTACATGACCGCTGAACGGTCATGCCCGGAGGGTGTGTCCTGTCGCGCACGGAAGCCCGGCCACCCCGGGCAGCCGGGTGACACCGTTCCGCCACCCCATGCCTCCGGGGCGCCCGGGGAACCCGCCGGGGACCCACAAGCACCCCGCTGCACGTACGGGACCGGGGCGAACCCGGCCCGGTCGCAAGGCCGTTCGGCGTATCGGTCGGCTTCCGGGGTATCCGACAGCGGACGACAGTGGACGACAAGGAGGCACCCATGCCGCTCACATTCCGCAAGAGCTTCCGGATCCTGCCCGGCGTGCGGCTGAACATCAACAAGAAGTCGTGGTCCATCACCACGGGCGGCCGGAACGGGCCGAAGCAGACCCGCAGCAGCACGGGACGCCGGACCACCTCCATGGACCTCCCGGGCCCCTTCGGCTGGCGCAAGACCACCAACACCAAGCGCCACTGAGGCACCGTCACTCACTCGGCTCCCCCGAGTTGCCTCATCTCATATGTGAGATAGCCTGCCGTCATGGCAGACGACTACCTCGTACGCATCGGCAAGCTCATCCGTGACGCCCGTCAGCATCGGGGCTGGACACAGACGCAGCTCGCCGAGGCGCTCGGCACCAGTCAGAGCGCGGTGAACCGCATCGAGCGCGGCAATCAAAACATCAGCCTTGAGATGATCGCTCGAATCGGTGAAGCGCTGGACAGTGAGATCGTCTCGCTCGGCTACGCGGGCCCCATGCATCTGCGCGTGGTCGGCGGACGGCGGCTGTCCGGCGCGATCGACGTCAAGACCAGCAAGAACGCGTGCGTGGCGCTGCTCTGCGCGACCCTCCTGAACCGGGGCCGCACGGTGCTGCGCCGCGTCGCGCGCATCGAGGAGGTGTACCGCCTCCTGGAGGTGCTGGGCTCCATCGGCGTACGCACCCGGTGGATCAACGGCGGCGTGGACCTGGAGATCGTGCCGCCGGCCGAGCTGGACATGGCGTCCATCGACGAGACGGCCGCCCGCCGCACCCGCTCGATCATCATGTTCCTCGGCCCGCTGCTGCACCGCATGGACGGCTTCAAGCTGCCGTACGCGGGCGGCTGCGACCTCGGGACGCGGACCATCGAGCCGCACATGATCGCGCTGCGCCGGTTCGGGCTGGACATCGCGGCCACCGAGGGCATGTACCACGCGCGCGTGGACCGCAGGGTGACCCCCGGCCGGCCCATCGTGCTGACCGAGCGCGGCGACACGGTGACCGAGAACGCGCTGCTGGCCGCCGCGCGGCACGACGGCACGACCGTCATCCGCAACGCCTCCTCCAACTACATGGTCCAGGACCTGTGCTTCTTCCTGGAGGCGCTGGGGGTCCGGGTGGAGGGCATCGGCACCACGACCCTCACCGTGCACGGCGTGCCCACCATCGACGTGGACGTGGACTACTCGCCGTCCGAGGACCCGGTCGAGGCGATGAGCCTGCTGGCCGCGGCGGTCGTCACGGAGTCCGAGCTGACCGTGCGCCGGGTGCCGATCGAGTTCCTGGAGATCGAGCTGGCGGTCCTGGAGGAGATGGGCCTCGACCACGACCGCACCCCGGAGTACGTCGCGGACAACGGCCGCACGCGCCTGGTGGACCTGACCGTCCGCCCCTCGAAGCTCGAAGCCCCGATCGACAAGATCCACCCGATGCCGTTCCCGGGCCTGAACATCGACAACGTCCCGTTCTTCGCGGCGATCGCGGCGTCCGCTCAGGGCCAGACCCTGATCCACGACTGGGTCTACGACAACCGCGCGATCTACCTCACGGACCTGAACCGCCTCGGCGGCCGCCTCCAGCTCCTCGACCCGCACCGCGTCCTGGTCGAGGGCCCCACGCGCTGGCGTGCCGCGGAGATGATGTGCCCGCCGGCGCTGCGGCCCGCGGTCGTGGTGCTCCTGGCGATGATGGCGGCGGAGGGCACGTCGGTACTCCGCAACGTGTACGTCATCAACCGCGGCTACGAGGACCTGGCCGAGCGGCTCAACTCGGTGGGGGCGCAGATCGAGATCTTCCGGGACATCTGAGCGGCGCCCGACGGGTGTCCCGCACGGCAGCCCTGCCGGGCAGGACCGGACCGGGGCGGGGCGGGGCGGGTCCCGCCGGACGAGGCAGCCGTGCACGAGTGCCGGGCACCTGACGGCCCGTCGCGCGGACGGGTGGGCCGGAGACGCGCCGACGCGGCCCGCCCGCCGAGCCCGCGGGTTCCGAGAATCCCGCGAAGCTCAGCGCGCGGACCGCGTCGTGGCGTCAAGTCGCCCGGCCTCCACGTGGCATGACGTGGCGTGGCCTCGAAGCGGCGGGCGGGGCGGCGCGGCCCGGTCGGTGGCTAGCCGACGAGTGTGATGTCCCGCTCCTGCGCCGCGTGGAACATCGGCAGCGGCAGGCCGCTCGAGCGCAGTTCCATCAGCGTCGCCTCGACCTTCGCCGCGCCCGGCTTGAACCGGCCCGGCTCCGTGCGGTCGGTGTTCGTCCAGCGGTGCTGGGCGCCGTCGCACACCGCGGTGGTGCCGCCCACGCCCTTGCGCCGGTCCGGTTGGCCCTGGCTCAGGGAGGAGCTGACGAAGACGGGCCCGGTGCCGCCCGTACAGCGGTACGTGCCGGACAGGGTGACCGTGCCGTCCGCGGCGAGACGGCCCGTCGGATCGACCGTCACCGTGTCCGACGGGCCGGCCGATCCGGCCGGTCGGGACAGGGCGTCCGCGGACGGCGCGGCGAGCAGCAGCAGTACCGCGCCGACGGCTGTGGCCATGACCTGGTGCAAGCGCATGGGAGTACCTCCTGGGGTGGGGCCTCCACAGGTACCGGCCCGACGCGTCCGCGCGCGTCATCCTCACCCCTTTGGTGGCGAGTCCGCACCGTCCGTCCCCGGCTCGTCCGAGTGTTGTCCGCGTGTTGTCACGTTTCCCCTCGGGCTGTTCCGATGAGTTCGCGGTGGGCGCATGGTCTATCCATACGGACGACGAAAACGCCGCCCAACTCCTCGTAGCTGGAGGCCCATCATGTGTTCTCGCCAGCCTTCGTGCCCGTCCGCCGACCGCTCCGGCCGCGGTGGCGCGCACATCGTCTCCGCGCACCCCGAGCAGGGCTGGTACCTGCTGTGCGACGGCGCGATCGTCTTCGACGACACCGGCGCGCTGCTCCCCGACGGACAGGTCGTCGCTCCGCACCGGGTGCCCGCCGGTCAACTGACCATCGCCGCCTGACATCGACGCCTGACATCCGACGCCCGGCGTCGCTACGCTTCCGGTGCGACCCCATCGCGACGAGGGGCGGACCGGACGGAGCCCAGGTGTTCCCGGCATGCCGCGCCACCGAGTGCCCCGGCAGGCGCCCCCGTCGACACCCGTCCCCGCGCACGCTCCCCGCTTCCCGGCCGACCGCCCGCGCCGCCCGTCGCCCGGTGAACCGCTGTCCCTGCAGGGCGATCCCGCGTGACCGTGACGATCTAGAGTGATCGACGTGTCCGAGCAGCACGCACCCCGGTCCCTCATCGTCACCTTCTACGGCGCGTACGGCCGCTTCGCCCCCGGTCCCGTACCCGTGGCCGAGCTGATCCGACTCCTCGCCGCGGCCGGTGTCGACGCGCCCTCCGTGCGATCGTCGGTCTCCCGGCTCAAACGCCGCGGGCTGCTGCTGCCGGCCCGTACCGCGGCGGGCTCGGCCGGATACGTCCTGTCGCCGGACGCGCGGCAGCTCCTCGACGACGGTGACCGCCGGGTCTACGCGGCCTCGCCGCCCGAGGACGACACCTGGGTGCTGGCGGTGTTCTCCGTGCCGGAGTCCGAGCGGCACAAGCGTCACGTGCTGCGCTCCCGCCTGGCCGCCCTCGGCTTCGGGACGGCCGCCCCCGGGGTGTGGATCGCCCCGGCCCGCCTCCACGAAGAGGTCCGCCACACGCTGGAACGGCTCCGTCTCGACACGTACGTGGACCTGTTCCGCGCCGAGCACCTGGGGTACGCGCCGACGGCGGAGGCGGTCGCACGCTGGTGGGACCTGGCCGCGATCGCCAAGCAGCACGAGGCATTCCTCGACCGTCACGCGCGCGTACTGCACGACTGGGAGACGCGGACGGACACGCCGGCCCAGGAGGCGTACCGCGACTACCTCCTCGCCCTGGACTCCTGGCGCCATCTCCCGTACGCCGATCCGGGACTGCCTCCCGCGCTGCTGCCCGAGGACTGGCCAGGGGCCCGCTCGGCGGCCGTGTTCCGGGCCCTGCACGAGCGGCTGCGGGACGCCGGGGCGGCCTTCGCCGGTGTGTCGGACGTACCGGCGGGCCCCGGTACCTGAGTCCTCACGACGTGAGCCGTCGCGCGACCGGTCACCGCGTCACGGCTCGTCGATGGCTCGGTAACAGCGGGAGCCGGGCGGGGCCGCCGGACCGTTCCTCCGGGTAGGCGGCCCGACACCGGGCCGAACGTCCCGGGAAACGCCCGCCGAGCGCCTCTGTC
The DNA here is from genome assembly GCF_042889045.1 of Streptomyces sp. NPDC002701. Lineage (NCBI taxonomy): Bacteria > Bacillati > Actinomycetota > Actinomycetes > Kitasatosporales > Streptomycetaceae > Streptomyces > Streptomyces sp. NPDC002701. Next base: position 81,920 of record NZ_JBIAQL010000018.1, on the reverse strand, counting down.
GGGGTGCGACGTATCATTCCTAAAGTTGAAAGCAGGACATCCTGCTCCATGAACGGATCCGCCTTGTACGAGCCCTCCGCCCCAGCCTCCTGGCGCATCGCCCTGCCGCACTCCGTCGCGGCCGTGCCGGTCGCCCGCGCCCTGGTGCGTACCGCGCTGGCGGAGATCGAGCACACCGCCGACTGCGACACCGCGGAACTGCTCACCGCCGAGCTGGTGGCCAACGCCGTGGAGCACACCACGGGCGACGCGCCCATAGAGCTGGTCGTGGAACTGCTGCCCACCGGCTGCCAGGTCGAGGTGCACGACTGCGACCCGTCCCCGCCGGGCGACCTCACGGTCCCCGCCCCGTCGCCCGAGCCCGACCCCTGGCAGGAACACGGCCGCGGGCTGCTGCTGATCCGTACCCTCAGCTCGTCGTGCGGCCACCGCCCCACGGAGTCCGGCAAGGCGGTCTGGTTCCGGCTCCCGGTGATACCGCACCAGCGGAAGCCGTCGTCACAGCCCTCGCACCGGGCGTGACACCGCTCAGGCCAGCGTCGCCACCAGTACGGCCTTGATCGTGTGCAGCCGGTTCTCCGCCTCGTCGAAGACGACCGAGTGCACCGACTCGAAGACCTCGTCGGTGACCTCCAGGGAGTCCAGGCCGTGCCGCTCGTGGATCTCGCGACCCACCTTGGTGCCCAGGTCGTGGAAGGCGGGCAGGCAGTGCAGGAACTTGACGTCGGCGTTCCCCGTGGCCCGCAGGACGTCCGTCGTCACGGCGTACGGGCCGAGGGCGGCGATGCGCTCGTCCCAGACCTCCTTCGGCTCCCCCATGGACACCCACACGTCCGTGGCGACGAAATCGGCCCCCCGGACCCCTTCGGCGACGTCCTCGGTGAGCGTCACCCGCGCCCCGCTGCGCACGGCGAGTTCCCGCGCCCGCGCCACGACGTCCTCGGCGGGCCAGTACGCCTTCGGGGCGACGATCCGCACGTCCATGCCGAGCAGCGCGCCGGTGACCAGGTACGAGTTGCCCATGTTGAAGCGGGCGTCGCCCAGGTAGGCGAAGGTGATCCCGTCCAGCGGCTTGGCGCAGTGCTCGGTCATCGTGAGCACGTCGGCCAGCATCTGGGTCGGGTGCCAGGCGTCGGTCAGGCCGTTGTAGACGGGCACGCCGGCGTGGGCGGCCAGTTCCTCGACACTCGCCTGGCTGTCCCCCCGGTACTGGATCGCGTGGTACATCCGGCCCAGCACCCGCGCGGTGTCCTTGACCGACTCCTTGTGGCCTATCTGGGAGCCGGACGGGTCGAGGTACGTGGTCGAGGCGCCCTGGTCCGCCGCCGCGACCTCGAAGGCGCAGCGCGTGCGCGTCGACGTCTTCTCGAAGATCAGCGCGATGTTCCGGCCCCGCAGGTACTGGGTCTCCGTCCCGGCCTTCTTCGCCGCCTTCAGCTCGGCGGCGAGCCCGAGCAGGCCGCGGAACTCCTCCTGCGTGAGGTCCAGCTCCTTGAGGAAGTGGCGGCCGGCGAGGGCGTACGGGACTGTCGCCATGAGGGCGCTCCAGGGTTACGTAAACAGGGACTCTTGGAATTCTATACGACGCCCCACATTTCTATACGGCCTCGGTCGACCCCACCACCGGCCCCACCATCGGCCCCACCACGGCCCCAGCGGCCGCACCTGTCCCACGGGCCCCTGCCGGGCTCCCCCGGGCCCGGACCCGCGGGGCACCCACCCCCTCAGCCCACGGGATCCCGCTGGACCGGGCAGCTCATACAGCGCGGGCCGCCCCTGCCCCGCCCCAGCTCGCTGCCCGGGATCTCGATCACCTCGATGCCCTGCTTGCGCAGATGCGTGTTGGTGGTCTGGTTCCGCTCGTACGCGACGACGACGCCCGGTTCGACCGCGAGGACGTTGCAGCCGTCGTCCCACTGCTCGCGTTCGGCGGCGTGGACGTCCTGGGTGGCGGTCAGCACCCGGATCCGGTCCAGCCCGAGCGCGGCGGCGACCGCGCGGTGCATGTGCTCCGGCGGGTGGTCGGTGACCTTCAGTTCCTTGTCCCCGACGCCCGGTTCGATCGTGTAGGAGCGCAGCATCCCGAGCCCCGCGTACTGGGTGAAGGTGTCGCCGTCGACCATCGTCATCACCGTGTCGAGGTGCATGAGGGCACGCTTCTTGGGCATGTCGAGCGCCACGATGGTCTGCGCCGAGCCGGTGGCGAAGAGCTTGTGCGCGAGCATCTCGACGGCCTGCGGGGTGGTGCGCTCACTCATGCCGATGAGGACGGCGCCGTTGCCGATGACGAGCACGTCACCGCCCTCGATGGTGGACGGGTAGTCGGCCTGCCCCTCGGACCAGACGTGGAACGCCTCGCGGCGGAACAGCGGATGGTGCCGGTAGATCGCCTCGAAGTGCACGGTCTCGCGTCTGCGCGCCGGCCACCGCATGGCGTTGATGGAGACGCCGTCGTAGATCCAGGCGGAGGTGTCACGGGTGAAGAGGTGGTTGGGCAGCGGCCCGAGCAGGAAGTCGTCGAGGTCCATGACGTGGAAGCGCACGGACGTCGGCTCCGGGTGCGCCTCCAGGAACTCCCGCTTGGTCATGCCGCCGACCAGCGCCTCGGCCAGCTCACCCGCCGGCAGGGCCTCGAAGACGGCGCGCAGGTGGTCGGTGGCGAGCGGCCCGTACTCCTTCTCGTCGAAGACCCGGTCCAGGACGAGGGACCGGGCCTCCGGGATGGCCATGGCCTCGGTCAGCAGGTCACCGAAGAGGTGGACGGTGACTCCGCGGTCGCGCAGGACGTCCGCGAAGCCGTCGTGCTCGGCGCGCGCCCGGCGCACCCAGAGCACGTCGTCGAAGAGCAGGGCGTCCTTGTTGCTGGGGGTGAGCCTTTTGAGCTCGAGATCCGGCCGGTGCAGGATGACGCGGCGCAGCCGCCCGGCCTCGGAGTCGACGTGAAATCCCATGACTCCATCCTGACCACGGAGGGAGCGGTTGACCCGCGGACGGGCGGATTAATCGAATTGTTCGACCTTCCGTTCTCGTCCTCTTGACGATAAGCGGAGCGGTCCATTATCGTCGGGTAGACGAGAACGAGGGGGTCCGATGGCCGACATCACCCGGCGCCTTGGCTGGCGCCACCTGCGCGGCGCTCCGACGGCGCACATCCGGCACCATCGCGGCGGACAGCTGCTGCACGACGGTCCCGGACTCAGCTTCTGGTTCCGCGCGCTGAGCGCCGCGCTGTCCGAGGTCCCGGTGGACGACCGTGAACTGGCGATGACGTTCCACGCCCGTACGTCCGACTTCCAGGACGTGGCGGTGCAGGCGACCGTCACCTACCGGGTCAGCGATCCGGCGCTCGCCTCCGCCCGGCTGGACTTCTCCGTCGACCCCGACACCGGGGTGTGGCGGGGCGCTCCGCTGGAACAGCTGGGCACCCTGCTGACCGAGACGGCCCAGCAGCACGCCCTGGACGTACTGGCCCGTACGACACTGGCGTCGGCGCTGGTCGACGGCGTGGCGGCGGTACGGGACCGGGTCGCGGCCGGGCTGGGCGCGGAACCGCGGCTGCCGGCGACCGGCATCGAGGTGGTCGCCGTACGCGTGGTGGCCCTGCGTCCGGAACCGGAGGTGGAGCGGGCCCTGCGCACCCCGGCCCGCGAGCAGATCCAGCAGGAGGCGGACCGGGCGACGTACGAGCGGCGGGCGGTGGCCGTCGAGCGGGAGCGGGCGATCGCCGAGAACGAGCTGGCGAGCCAGATCGAACTCGCCCGTCGCGAGGAGCAGCTGGTCGAGCAGCGCGGGACGAACACGCGCCGTGAGGCGGAGGAGCACGCGGCGGCGGACGCGGTGCGCGCCGAGGCCGAGGCCGTTCGCACGGTACGGCTCGCGGACGCCGAGGCGGTCCGTTCCGTGCGGCTCGCGCGCGCGGAGGCGGAAGGCGCTCGCGAGGTCGGGGAGGCGCGCGCGCAGGCCCAGGCCGCCTGGCTGCGGGTGCACGCCGACGTCGACGTCGCCACGCTGCACGCCCTGACCGGGACGCGGCTGGCGGAGAACCTGCCCAGCATCGACAGCGTGACCATCTCGCCCGACGTGCTGACCGGCCTGCTGGCCAAGCTGGGCGCACGGGACGGGACATGAGCCTCGCCCCCCGGGTCGTGATCGTCCACCGCACCACGGAGTACGAGGAGTTGGTGGCCCACCACGGCACGCACGGACAGGCCGCCTTCTTCCTCTCCTCCCGGGGCCGGGACATCGAGGAGGTCGCCGAACGCCACCGCCGCACCCGGCGCGCGCTGACGGACGTGGCCGCGGCGATTCCCCTGACCTGGCGGCAGAGCCGCGTGGAGCGGGGCGATCTGGACCGGTTCCTGTTCGCACCGGAGGACGTGGTGGTCGTGGTCGGCCAGGACGGTCTGGTGGCGAACGTGGCCAAGTACCTCGCCGGACAGCCGGTGGTGGGCATCGACGCGGACCCCGGGCGCAACCCGGGTGTCCTGGTGCGCCACCGTCCCGCGGACGCGAAGCGGCTGCTGGCCGCCGCGCTGTCGCCCGCGGCGAGCGTGGACGAGCTCACCATGGTCGAGGCGGTCGCCGACGACACGCAGCGGCTGCTCGCCCTGAACGAGATCTATGTGGGCGCGGCCGGGCACCAGACGGCCCGGTACCGCCTGCGCGTCGAGGGCGTCGGAGGCGTCGAAGGGCGCGCGGGCGACGCGGCCGGCGGGGGTGGCGGGACCGGCGGGGATGACCCGGGGGTCGTCGAGGCCCAGGCGTCCTCCGGGGTGCTGGTGGGGACCGGGACGGGGGCGACCGGGTGGATCCGGTCGGTGTGGGAGGGGCGGGGCGGGCCCCTGCCCCTCCCCCGGCCCACGGAGGACGGGCTGGTGTGGTTCGTCCGGGAGGCGTGGCCCTCTCCAGTGACCGGCACCTCGCGGGTGGCCGGGCTGTTGTCCGCCACGTCCCGGCTCTCCCTCACGGTCGAGTCCGAACGCCTGATCGCGTTCGGGGACGGGATGGAGGGGGACGCGCTGGAACTCACGTGGGGGCAGTCGGTGCGGGTGGGGATCTGCGGGGGGCGGTTGCGGCTGGTGGTCTGAGGTTTTCCGCCCCCGCCGCCCCTTCCCGTCCCTGAGGGCTGCGCCCCCGGACCCCCCTTGTCGCGCTGCGCACTCGTCCTCGGACGCCGGACGGGCTGAAAGGACCCCAGCAGCGCTGAAGCCGAGAGCTACAGACGGGGATCCACCGGCTCCGACTCCAACGCCAGCACCCCGAAGACCGCCTCGTGGACCCGCCACAGCGGCTCCCCGTCCGCGAGGCGGTCCAGCGCCTCCAGCCCCAGCGCGTACTCACGCAGGGCCAGCGAGCGCTTGTGGTTGAGGAACCGCCCCCGCAGCCGTTCGAGGTTCTCGGGCCGCGTGTACTCCGGCCCGTAGATGATCCGCAGGTACTCCCGCCCCCGGCACTTGATGCCGGGCTGCACCAGCCGCCCCTGTGCGGTCCGCACCAGCGCCCCGAGCGGCTTGACGACCATGCCCTCGCCGCCCCGCCCGGTCATCTCCAGCCACCAGTCGACCCCGGCCCGCACCGAGTCCGCGTCACCCGTGTCGACGTACAGGCGCCGGGTGGTCGCCAGCAGCCCGGACGGGTCGGCCGTCACCAGCCGGTCGATCAGCGCGAGCTGCTCGTCGTGCGGCACACCCGCGAGGCTCCGCCCCTGGGTGGCGAGGATCTGGAAGGGGGCGAGCCGCACTCCTTCCAGGCCGGACGTGGACCAGCAGTACCGCCGGTAGGCGTCGGTGAAGGAGGCCGCGTCGGCGGCCCGCTCCCGCTGCTTGACCAGCAGGTCACCCACGTCGACACCCCGCGCCGCCGCTCCCTCCAGCGCGGCCACCGCGGCCGGGAACACCGCTCCGGCCGCGGCGCCCACGGCCGCGTACTGCGAGCGCAGCAGACCGGACGCCTTCAGCGACCAGGGCAGCAGCTCGGCGTCGAGCAGCACCCAGTCCGTGTCCAGCTCCTCCCACAGCCCGGCCTCCGTGACGGCGTCCCGCACCCGCCCGAGGATCTCCCCGGTGAGGGAGACCTCCACGGTGGGACCCCCGGCGGAACCGGCCGCCGACTCCGGGAAGAAGGGCCGCCCGGTACGGGTGTACAGCGAGCCGAGGACTCCGGCCGCCGCTCCGAACCGCTCGCGCGCCACCCCGGCGTTCCGGCACACCAGCGCCACCGCCCGCGAACCCATGTGCTTCTCCTCGCACACGACCCGCTCGACCCCGTCCGCCCGGTACTGCTCGAACGCCTCGGCCGGGTGCTCCAAGTGGCCCTCCACCCGCGAGGTCGCGGTGGGGGCCATGGTCGGCGGCAGGTACGGCATCAGCCGGGGGTCCACGGCGAAGCGGCTCATGACCTCCAGGGCCGCGGCCGCGTTCTCCTCGCGCACGGAGACGCGTCCCGCGTGCCGGGTCTCGACGGCCCTCCCCCTGCCTCCGGCCGGGGGGACCCCCATCTCGCTGCGCTCGCCGTGCACGTCCGCGAGGTCGAGCGGCCGTCCCTCGTGACCGCCCGGCGCCTCGGAGGCCAGCGGCCTGACCGGCTCGTACCAGACCCGCTCGGCCGGTACGTCGACGAGTTCGCGCTCGGGATAGCGCAGCGCGGTGAGCTTGCCGCCGAACACGGCTCCGGTGTCCAGGCAGATGGTGTTGTTCAGCCAGGTGGCCTCCGGCACGGGGGTGTGCCCGTAGACGACCGCCGCCCGGCCCCGGTAGTCCTCGGCCCACGGGTAGCGCACCGGCAGCCCGAACTCGTCGGTCTCGCCGGTGGTCTCGCCGTACAGCGCGTGCGAGCGCACCCGGCCCGACGTACGGCCGTGGTACTTCTCGGGCAGGCCCGCGTGGCAGACGACGAGCCTGCCGCCGTCGAGGACGTAGTGGCTGACGAGGCCGTCCACGAACTCCCGTACCTGCTGGGTGAACTCCTCGCTCTCGCCCGCCATCTGCTCGATGGTCTCGGCGAGGCCGTGGGTGTGCTGGACCTTGCGGCCCTTGAGGTACCGGCTGTACTTGTTCTCGTGGTTGCCCGGCACGCACAGCGCGTTGCCGGAGCCCACCATGGACATCACCCGCCGCAGGACGCCCGGCGAGTCGGGGCCGCGGTCGACGAGGTCGCCGACGAAGACGGCCGTCCGTCCCTCGGGGTGCACGCCGTCCGTATAGCCCAGCTTGGCCAGCAGTGACTCCAGTTCGGAGGCGCAGCCGTGGATGTCGCCGATGATGTCGAACGGGCCGGTGAGGTGGGTGAGGTCGTTGTACCGCTTCTCGGTACGGATCTCCGCGGTCTCGGCCTCCGCCACACCCCGCAGGACGTGGACCTTCCGGAACCCCTCACGCTCCAGCTGCCGCAGTGAGCGCCGCAGTTCGCGTATGTGCCGCTGGATGACCCGGCGCGGCATGCCGGCGCGGTCGGTGCGCGCGGCGTTGCGTTCGGCGCACACCTCCTCGGGCACGTCGAGCACGATGGCGATCGGCAGGACGTCGTGCTTCCTGGCCAGCTCGACCAGCTGCCTGCGGCTCTCCTGCTGCACACTGGTCGCGTCCACGACGGTGCGCCGGCCCGCCGCGAGCCGCTTGCCCGCGATGTAGTGCAGGACGTCGAAGGCGTCCCCGCTGGCGCTCTGGTCGTTCTCGTCGTCGGCGACGAGGCCACGGCAGAAGTCCGACGAGATCACCTCGGTCGGCTTGAAGTGCCTGCGCGCGAACGTGGACTTGCCCGAACCGGACGCGCCGATCAGCACGACCAGGGAGAGGTCGGTGACGGGCAGGGTACGGACCTTGTCGTCGGTGCCGGTCATGCGGCCTTCTCCTCCTTCGCGTCCACGGTGCTCGTGTTCTCGGTGGTGACCGTGAAGACGGCCATCTGGGTCGGGGGTCCCACCTCCGGGTCGTCGGGGCCCACCGGTGCGAACTCCACCCCGTAGCCGTGCCGTTCGGCCACCGTGCCCGCCCAGGTCCTGAACTCCTCGCGCGTCCACTCGAACCGGTGGTCGCCGTGCCGGACGTGACCGGCCGGGAGGGTCTCCCAGCGGACGTTGTACTCGACGTTGGGCGTCGTCACGATCACGGTCCTGGGGCGCGCGGAGCCGAACACCGCGTACTCCAGGGCGGGCAGCCGGGGCAGGTCGAGGTGTTCGACGACCTCGCTGAGCACCGCGGCGTCGTACCCCTTGAGCCGCTTGTCCGTGTACGTGAGCGAACCCTGGACGAGCCGGACGCGTTCCGCCTGCCGTTCGCCCATGCGGTCCAGCTTGAGCCGCCGTGCGGCGACGGTGAGCGCCCTCATCGACACGTCCATCCCGACGATCTCGGTGAAGCGCGTGTCCTTGAGCAGCGCCTGCACCAACTGGCCCTGTCCGCAGCCGAGGTCGAGCACCCGGGTGGCACCGGCGTCCCGCAGCGCGGCGACGACGGCGTCCCGCCGCAGGACGGCGAGCGGTACCGGCTTCTCCTCGGAGTCCGTCCGTTCGTCGACGGCGTTGTCGATCTCCTCGACCGCGCTGTCGTCCGTCTCGGCGAGCCGTACGAGTTCCAGTCGCTCCATGGCCTGCCGGGTCAGCGACCAGCGGCGCGACAGATAGCGGCTGGTGATGAGCTTCTGCTCCGGGTGGTCCGGCAGCCAGCCCTCCCCGGCCCGCAGCAGCTTGTCCACCTCGTCGGAGGACACCCAGTAGTGCTTGGCGTCGTCGAGCACCGGCAGGAGGACGTACAGGTGCCGCAACGCGTCGGCGAGACGCTGCTCACCCTCCAGTACGAGGCTCACGTACCGCGAGTCGCCCCACTCCGGGAACTCCGTGTCCAGCGCCACCGGTTCGGCGCCGACCGTCCAGCCGAGCGGTTCGAAGAGCGCGCGGACGACGTCGGCGCCGCCGCGGGCCGGCAGCGCGGGCACCTCGATGCGCAGGGGCAGCGGGCACGCGGGCAGCTCCGGCCTCGCCCGGCAACTGCCCTTCATCGCGCTGGAGAACACGCTGCTCAGCGCCACGGCGAGCAGCGAGGAGGCGGCGTACGGGCGGTCGTTGACGTACTGCGCGAGAGCCGCGTCCGGTGCTCCGCCGCGGCCCTTGCCCTTGCCGCGCCGGACCAGTGCCACCGCGTCGACCTCCAGGAGCAGCGCCGCCGTGCAGCGCTCCGCGCTCGCCTCGGGGTAGAGGACGTGCGCCGTGCCGTAGGAGGTCGAGAACGTCTGCGCCCGGTCGGGATGCTTGTGGAGCAGGTGGCCGAGGTCGGTCGCGGGGCGCTCCGGGGCGCCGGTGGTACTGATCGTCAGGAACACTGCTCTGCCTCGAAACATCTTCTGAACTGCGGGAACGCCGTGCCGGCGCGCCCGCCCAACGTACAGCGAACCCCTGTGCCGCACGCAGGCATTTTTCTCGTCCCGGGGCCGTTCGCCGAGTGCCGGGACTCCCTTGGGGGCGGATGGCCGCCGCGGGCCGCACGCGGCCGCTCGCGCGGTTCTCCGCCCCTCGGGGGCGCGGAGGTCAGAGCTGGGACTGGACCTGGGAGGAGATGAGGTCCAGGTGGTCCAGGTCGTCGAGGTCGAGGATCTGGAGGTAGATCCGCTGGGAGCCGATCTCCGCGAAACGGCCGATCCGGTCGACGACCTCGGCCGGGGAGCCCGCCAGGCCGTTGGCCTTCAGCTCGTCCACCTCGCGCCCGATCGCCGCCGCCCGGCGGGCCACCTCGGCGTCGTCCTTGCCCACGCACGCGACGAGCGCGTTGGAGTAGACGAGGTCGGTCCCCTTGCGGCCGGCCTCCACCGCGGCGGCCCGCACCCGGCCGAACTGGCGCTCGCTGTCGTCGATCGACGCGAACGGCATGTTGAACTCGTCGGCGTACCGGCCCGCGAGGCGCGGTGTACGGGACGCGCCGTGGCCGCCGATGAGCACCGGCACCCTGGCCTGCGCGGGCTTGGGCAGCGCGGGCGAGTCGGTGAGCTGGTAATGGGTGCCGTCGTAGGAGAAGGTCTCGCCGGCCCTGGTCCCCCACAGCCCGGTGATGATGGCCAGTTGCTCCTCCAGGCGGGCGAACTTCTCCTTCGGGAACGGGATGCCGTACGCCTTGTGCTCCTCCTCGAACCAGCCGGCGCCCAGGCCCAGTTCCACCCGGCCGCCGGACATCTGGTCGACCTGGGCGACCTGGATCGCCAGGACGCCGGGGAGGCGGAAGGTGCCGGCGGTCATCAGCGTGCCGAGCCGGATCCGGCTGGTCTCGCGGGCGAGGCCGGCGAGGGTGATCCAGGCGTCCGTCGGGCCCGGGAGGCCGTCCACGGACCCCATGCGGAGGTAGTGGTCGGAGCGGAAGAAGGCGTCGAAGCCGAGGTCCTCGGTGGCCTTCGCCACGGTGAGCAGGGTGTCGTAGGTGGCCCCTTGCTGGGGCTCGGTGAAGATGCGAAGATCCATGCCTCCATCCTGCACGGTGCGCTGTCGCCCGACCTCATAGGTGGGGCCGACATCGTGTCTTCCGCTCCGCCGCCCCTTCCCCCGCTCCCGGCTTCGGTCCGCTACGCCGTCGCCGCCCCCTGGTCCCGGACGGCGAGCCGCCGCAGCATCTCCAGCACCCGGTCGCGGGCCTCGTCCGCCGCGTCGATCGCCTCCATGCACTGCCAGTACGTCGCCTCGTCGGGAGCCGCGCAGGCTATGCCCACCAGAGAGATGCCGACCTCCGCGAGCAGCCCTCCCAGTTCGCGCAGCGCCCGACGCGCGTCGCCGAGCCCGGTGAGCTGCGCGGCCCGCAGCCGGCCGACATCGAGCGCCGGGGCGCCCAGGATCCCGCAGCCCCGGCCGGCCAGTTCTGTCAGGCCCAGCGCCTCGCCCCGTAACTCGGGCGGACCGGACACCGCCAGCCGGCTGCCTATCGCCTGGGCCAGGGCCTGGGCCTGCCATGCCTCGGCCATGGTCTCGGGGGCGTCGCCGCTCCGCATCAGCGCACACCGGCTCGCACCGATGAGCCACACCGCTTCCATGGGCTGTCCCCGTCTGTCCGACGCGCTGCGCACGCCTGCCCGAACTCCGCCTGCCACTACCCAGAGTGAAGTGCGTCGGGACGAAAAGCCAGAGGAAGTCTGAAATCTACGGACACAGAATCGAATTAACGTAGATCAACAACTCCGGAGAGTAACAATCGGAATGGTTGGTCGCAGTTCTCGGGCGTTGTCCGGAAGTTGGCCGGGTTGGTGGAGTTGGCACTCACTCCGCCACCGGAAACCTCCGTTCGTTCCGGTCGATCTTCGCGTCGAGTGCCGCGAGCGGATCGACACCGAGCACCTCGCACAACTGGAGGAGGTACGCGAGCACGTCCGCGACCTCGTCCCGTACACGGGGCGCCCTCTCGGGGTCGTCCATCACCCGGGCGGACTCCTCGGGCGTCAACCACTGGAAGATCTCCAGGAGTTCGGACGCCTCCACGCTGAGCGCGGCGGCGAGGTTCTTGGGCGTGTGGTGCGGCTGCCAGTTCCGCGCCTCGGCGAACGCGGCCAGCCTCCGCTGCAGTGTCGCCACATCGAGTTCCGTCACGGCGTCAGGTCTACCACCGTCACCCCACCCGCCCCCGCCGCCCAGGAGGCGTCGCTCACGGCGCCCACCAGCCGCAGGTGCCCGCGTTCGCACATGCGGGCCGCCAGCCGTACGAGAGCGTCCCGCTGCCGGACGTCCAGATCACGGTCGAGGCCGTCGGCGAGCACGGTGAGCGTCTGCAGTGCGGCGGGCACCTCCCCGGCCGGGTCGACGTCGAGCACCCCGGGACCGGTCAGCAGCACCAGGGCCAGCGCGAGATACCGCAGCTCCCCGTCGCCCAGCCGTCCGAGCGGTGTCCGCAGACCCTCGCCCCGGTCGAGCAGCGCCCGGACCGACCCGCGCGCCCCGTCGGCCGAGGTCTCGGCCAGTACGTCGTGGACCGGGCCGGCGCAGCCCGTCCGCACCGCGTCGACCAGCAGCCCGTGCCGTCGCCCGCACTCGGCGCGCGTGCGCAGCAGCACGGCGGCGAGGTTGTCGCAGCCGCGCAGCAGCCGGCCCGCGCCGAGCGGTACGGCGGCGCGCATGGAGCGGGGCGCCGGGTCACAGGCGAAGACCGACCGCAGGGCGACCACCATCTGCTCGGCGGCGGCGATGACCCGGCACTGGCCGTCCGTCGTGCCCGCCACGCGCAGGGGCAGCAGCGCGGTGCCGAGCCGGTCGTCGGGCAGCGGTGCCCTGGTCACCGCGGACAGACCCGCCGTGTGCCAGGCCGCCTGCACCGTGCGCCGGCCCGGGTCGCGCAGGGCGGTCTCCAGCAGGGTGAGCCCGTCGACGGTCAACCGCTCGCCCGCGATGCGCAGTTCGGGCTCGGCCTGCACGGCCACGTCGAGCCGTACGGGGCCCTCGGGGCCGTCCGCCGTGCAGCCGATGCGGAACCCGCGCCGCCGCTGGGCGTCGGGGCGGGCCCGTTCGGGTACGCAGGCGGCCGGGTCCGGGAACACCGCGGCCAGTTCGGCGCCGCCGCCGAGCCGGGCCAGTGCCTCGTAGGCGCGCAGGGCGCTGGACTTGCCGCTGCCGCTCGGCCCGGAGAACAGGCTGAGGGGGCCGAGCGGGAAGGCGGCGCCGCGGTGCCCGGCGAAGGCGGAGAGCCGCAGTTCGGTGATGGCCGGCCGGTCGGGACGTGTCCCGGCCTCGGCGCGGGTCCTGCCACATGACACGGTCATAGGCGGACGGTAGGGCCACGCATCGCGGCGGAACCGTTTCGTCCGCGGACCTTCCTACGATCGGGGGACCCGGTCACGCGGCGGGCGGGCCCCGCTTCACCCCCCGGGGTCCGGCCCGCACCCGCGGGTCCGCACCCTGCCGGGCTCCTCACACGCCGGGGATCCCGGCTCCTTCCATCAGTCCGCCGACCTCGGTGCCCGGCGGCGTGAGCAGGAAGACGTTCCGGTCGACCCGGTGCATCCCGCTCGCGAGGCCGAAGACGACGCCCGTACTGAAGTCGAGTACGCGCTTGGCGACGTCCGTCTCGGCGCTGGTGAGGTCCAGGAGGACCGGGACGCCGGCCATCAGGGTCTCGGCGACCTCGCGGGCGTCCGCGAAGACGTTGATGCGCAGGACCACGAAGCGGCGCCGCGTCTCGGTCTCCGCCTCCGGCATCGACCGGTGGTCGACCGCCGACGGCCAGGCGTCGCGGCCGCGCAGCGGAACGACCTGGGCGAGCCCTTCCCACTGTTCATCGGTGACGTCGTGGCTGTTCACCGGCTCCCCCCGCCCTGAATCGACCTGATTGCCTGCCCGGCCCATTGTTGCGCATGGTCACCCGTTCGGCCGAATGCGACACGGTCCGCAGCCGACCGACCGTATCCGCCCGGGCCCCGGGGCAGCCGGCCGAGCGCGGTGATGTGACCGGGGTAACGTCCCCGTGGCCGGTGTACGGCCGGTACACGGGCCTGCGCACAGGCCGGTGAACGGTACCCCGACGCGAGGCGCCAAAACTTGCATCGTTCGTTTACTTGAACTGTTCGTGTTTATGTCAGTAGGTTGAGCCCATGACCGCATCCCGGCCTGCGAACACCGCCGAAGAGCTGCGCGGCGCGGGCCTTCGGGTGACGGCCGCCCGTGTCGCGCTGCTCGAGACCGTCCGGGACGGTGCCCACCTCGGTGTCGAGGCGATCGCCACCGGGGTACGGGCCCGCGTGGGCCACATCTCGCTGCAAGCCGTGTACGAAGGGCTCCACGCCCTGACCACGGCGAAGCTCGTGCGCCGCATCGAGCCGCCCGGCAGCCCGGCCCTCTTCGAGGGACGCGTCGGGGACAACCACCACCACCTCGTGTGCCGGTCCTGCGGTGTCGTGGCCGACGTCGACTGTGCGACGGGGCACGCCCCCTGTCTCACCGCGTCGCAGGACCACGGCTTCTCGGTCGACGAGGCCGAGGTCATCTACTGGGGCCTGTGCCCCTCCTGCTCCACCGCTTCCCCCTCCACCACCAGCAGTTCCTGAGCATGTGCTCCACGCCGTTCGGAAGGATTCCCCATGACCGAGAACCATGACGCGATCGTCACGGACCCGAAGCCCGAGGAGACGGGAGGCTGCCCCGTCGCGCACGAGCGCGCCCCGCACCCGACCCAGGGCGGCGGCAACCGTCAGTGGTGGCCCGAGCGCCTCAACCTGAAGATCCTTGCCAAGAACCCGGCCGTGGCGAACCCGCTCGGTGAGGAGTTCGACTACGCCGAGGCGTTCCGGAGCCTGGACCTGGCCGCGGTGAAACAGGACATAGCCGAGGTACTGACGACTTCTCAGGACTGGTGGCCCGCCGACTTCGGCAACTACGGCCCGCTCATGATCCGGATGGCCTGGCACAGCGCCGGCACCTACCGCATCAGCGACGGCCGCGGCGGCGCCGGCGCCGGACAGCAGCGCTTCGCGCCGCTGAACAGCTGGCCGGACAACGCCAACCTCGACAAGGCCCGCCGGCTGCTGTGGCCGGTGAAGAAGAAGTACGGCCAGAGCCTGTCGTGGGCCGACCTCATGATCCTCACCGGCAACGTCGCCCTGGAGACGATGGGCTTCGAGACCTTCGGCTTCGCCGGCGGCCGTGCCGACGTGTGGGAGGCCGACGAGGACGTCTACTGGGGTCCCGAGACCACCTGGCTCGACGACCAGCGCTACACCGGCGACCGTGAGCTGGAGAGCCCGCTCGGCGCCGTCCAGATGGGCCTCATCTACGTCAACCCCGAGGGCCCCAACGGCAACCCGGACCCGGTGGCCTCGGCCCGCGACATCCGTGAGACGTTCCGCCGGATGGCGATGAACGACGAGGAGACGGTCGCCCTGATCGCGGGCGGTCACACCTTCGGCAAGACCCACGGCGCGGGCCCGGCGGACAACGTCGGCGACGACCCCGAGGCCGCCGCGCTGGAGCAGCAGGGCCTCGGCTGGAAGAGCACCTACGGCAGCGGCAAGGGCGGCGACACCATCACCAGTGGCCTTGAGGTCACCTGGACGAGCACGCCCACCCAGTGGAGCAACGGCTTCTTCAAGAACCTGTTCGAGTACGAGTGGGAGCTGACGCAGAGCCCGGCCGGCGCCCACCAGTGGGTCGCCAAGGACGGCGCGGGCGCGGGGACCATCCCGGACGCCCACGACCCGTCGAAGAGCCACGCCCCGAAGATGCTGACGGCCGACCTCGCGCTGCGGTTCGACCCGGCGTACGAGCAGATCTCGCGCCGCTTCTACGAGAACCCCGACCAGTTCGCGGACGCCTTCGCCCGTGCCTGGTACAAGCTGACCCACCGTGACCTGGGCCCGAAGTCGCTGTACCTCGGCCCGGAGGTCCCGGAGGAGACCCTGCTGTGGCAGGACCCGCTGCCGGCGGTGACGCACGAGCTGGTCGACGCCGCGGACATCGCCTCCCTCAAGGCGAAGATCCTCGACTCGGGCCTCACGGTCTCCGAGCTCGTCTCCACCACGTGGGCCGCCGCCTCGTCCTTCCGCGGCAGCGACAAGCGCGGCGGCGCCAACGGTGCGCGCATCCGTCTGCAGCCGCAGAGCGGCTGGGAGGTCAACGAGCCCGACCGCCTCGCCTCGGTGCTGCGCACCCTCGAAGGCGTCCAGCAGTCCTTCAACTCCGCGCAGACGGGCGGCAAGCAGATCTCGCTGGCCGACCTGATCGTGCTGGCCGGTGCGGCGGGAGTCGAGAAGGCCGCCAAGGACGGCGGGGTCGACATCGAGGTCCCGTTCACGCCGGGCCGCGTGGACGCGACGCAGGAGCAGACGGACGTCGAGTCGTTCGCCGCGCTGGAGCCGACCGCCGACGGGTTCCGCAACTACCTCGGCAAGGGCAACCGCCTGCCCGCCGAGTTCCTGCTGCTCGACAAGGCGAACCTGCTGGGCCTGAGCGCCCCCGAGCTGACCGTCCTGGTCGGCGGCCTGCGCGTGCTGGGCGCCAACCACGGCCAGTCGTCACACGGCGTCTTCACCGACGCGCCGGGCACCCTGACGAACGACTTCTTCGTCAACCTCCTGGACCTGGGCACGACGTGGAGCTCGACCTCCGCCGACCAGACCACCTTCGAGGGCCGCGACGCCGCCACCGGCGAGGTCAAGTGGACCGGCACCCGCGCCGACCTGGTCTTCGGCTCGAACTCCGAGCTGCGCGCGCTCGCCGAGGTCTACGCGAGCGACGACGCGAAGGAGAAGTTCGTGAAGGACTTCGTCGGCGCCTGGGTCAAGGTCTCGAACGCGGACCGCTTCGACCTGGTCTGATCACCGCACCCGCGCGGCCCGCGCGGTGACGATGCCCGGGCCGGTCACCTTCGGGTGGACCGGCCCGGGCATCGCCTTGTGCGGCCCCGGCGTCTACCGGCTCAGCAGCCGCAGCACCGCCTCCTCCACCGGCCCCCGGGTGGCGAGGCCGCCCGCCTCGGGGACCGAGCCGAGGGACGCGAGAGCAGGGGCGATCGTCCTTCCCTCGTCGAAGAGTTCGAAGAGGCGCGGGTTGATGTAGGAGGCCCGGCAGACCGACGGGGTGTTGCCGAGGTAGTCGGCGACCTCGCGGACCGCCCGTGCGGAGGCACGCTTCCTGGCGCTCGGCGAGGTGCCCGCCACCTCGGCCGACACGGCGAGCGCGACCGCGGCGAGCACCGTGGCGTGCCAGGTCCTGAAGTCCTTGCTGGTGATGTCCAGGCCGGCGAGGCCGCGCAGGTGCCCGTTCAGGTCGGTGGCGTCGATCGGGTGCCAGCGGCGCGACGCGTAGTACGCGAAGAGGTGCTCGTCGTCGTCGCGGCGTCGCAGCAGCGACCGGACGGTGTCGTAGACCTGGGCGTCGACGATCTCGCGGCAGTAGCGGCGGCCGCTCTTCGCCGCGTAGTCGAAGCCGACCGCGCCCTTGCGGCAGGTGACCTGATGGCGTCGTACGGTCGTCAGGCCGTAGGACTCGTTCGACTTCGCGTAGCGGTCGTCGCCGACCCGGAAGAAGCCGAGGTCCAGCAGCCGGACACCGAGCGACAGCACCTTCTGCCGGGTCAGCCCGCGGTCCTCCAGGCCCTTGCCGACCTGCCGTCTCACTTCGGGCAGGGTGGCGCCCACCTCCAGGATGCGTGTGTGCTTGGCGGCCTCCTGCTGCGCGCGGAAGAGGGGGTGGTAGAGGTACTGGCGGCGGCCGGCCTCGTCCGTGCCCACCGCCTGGATGTGGCCGTTCGGGTACGGGGAGATCCAGACGTCCTTCCAGGCCGGCGGGATGACGAGGTCGCGTACGCGTTGCAGCTCGGGGCCCGCGGGGAGGGGCAGGCCCTTGGTGTCCGTGTAGCCGAAGCCGCGGCCGTGCCGGCGCCGCCGGTAGCCCGGGCCGGTGAGGTCACTCGTCCGGAACCGCATCACGCACCTCCTGTGTCCCCGCGGGCCCGCGGCCCACACGGACGTGGGTTCCCCGTCCCACCTGTCTTGAAAAGGCACATCTGTCCCAGGAGGGCGCGGCTGTCCCAGGAAGGGGCAGCCGTGCCAGGAAGGCACAGCCGTCTCAGAAGGCGTAGCGGATACGCAGCCACGGCGCGTGTTCCGCCAGCAGGTGCCGCATGCGCGCCAGGGCCTGCCGCTTGGTCTCCAGGTCGTAGCGGACGTTGAGCGCGCCGTTCTGTGAGCGCTTGGTCTCCTGGATCTCCGGCTGCCACAGCAGGTCCTCGGCCCGCGGGTGCCAGCCCAGGTTGACCTCGTGGAGCGACTGGTTGTGGGTCAGCATGATGACCTCGGCCGCCGCCTGCGCCTTCACCCGGGAGGGCAGGACGTCGTCGAGGTGGGTGAGCAGGTCGGCCCAGTCCCGCTCCCAGCCAGGGCGCAGCACCACGGGCGAGAGGTTGAAGTGGACCTCGTACCCGGCGTCGAGGAAGTCGGCCGCCGCCGCGATGCGCTCGGGGACCGGGCTGGTGCGGATGTCCAGCAGTCTGGCGTCGTCCGTCGGCATGACGGAGAAGCGCACGCGGGTGCGCCCGCGCGGGTCGAGGGCGAGGAGGTCCGGGTTGACGAACTTCGTCGCGAAGGACGCCTTCGCCGTCGGCATGGTCGTGAACGCGTCGACGAGGTCTGCCGTGTTGTCGCTGACCAGGGCGTCGACGGAGCAGTCGCCGTTCTCACCGATGTCGTAGACCCATGCCTCGGGGTCGCACTGGTTGGGTTCCGGCTTGGGGCCCTGGGCCCGGACGTGGCGCCGTACGTGGGCCACGATCGCCTCGATGTTGGTGAAGAGCGTGATGGGGTTGGCGAAACCCTTGCGGCGGGGGACGTAGCAGTAGGCGCAGGCCATCGCGCAGCCGTTGGAGGGACCCGGGGCGATCCAGTCGGCCGATCTGCCGTTGTGGCGTGTCGTGAGCTTGTGCTTGACCCCGAGGACGAGTGTCTCGGTCTTGATGCGGACCCACCGGCCGATGTTGCCGTCGTTGCCGTGCAGGGAGGGGATCTGCCAGTGGTTGGCGACCTCGGTCACGGGCACTCCCGGCAGCCGGGCCATGATCTGCCGGCCGCGCGGTGAGTCGAGGGCCGCCGGCTCCGCGTAGACCTCCCGTACGTCGAGCATCCGGCGGGCTTCCGGGCTGTCCCGGAACGCCCCGTCCGCGGTTCGCGCGGGCCCGGTGTCCTCCCAGTCGAACAGGGTCTGCTGCTCGGACCCCTTCGAGGAGGGGTCTTCCGCCGGCTGGTCCACGTGCTGTTCCTTTCCACGTCTCAGGCGTTACGGTCCCGGCGGTCGCGTTCCTGCTCCAGCAGTTCCCCGAGATCGGAGAGGCGGTCCAGCCCCTGCACCGCCCGGATCATCCGCGCGTTGTGTTCGAACCGGCTCCGGTGCCGGTGCAGCAGGTTCCAGTACCCGGCGCTGAAGGGGCAGGCGTCCTCGCCGACCCGTACGGACGGTTTGTACCGGCAGGGACGGCAGAAGTCGGTCATCCGGTCGATGTACGCGCCCGCGGACGTGTACGGCTTGGTCGTCATGCGGCCCCCGTCCGCGTACTGCGACATGCCCACCACGTTCGGGACCATGACCCAGTCGTAGCCGTCGACGAAGCTGCGGTGGAACCAGTCCGTGACCGCCTGCGGTTCCCATCCCCGCTGCAGGGCGTAGCTGCCGAGGATCATCAGGCGGGGGATGTGGTGCGTCCAGCCCGTCTCGCCGACCTGTCGCAGGACGTGGGTGAGGCAGTTCGCGTCGGTCGCGTCCGGGGACAGTTCCGTGAACCAGTCGGGCAGCGGCTCGTGGTGGCCCAGGGCGTTGCTCTCCCGGTACCGGGGGCCGAAGTACCAGTAGAGGTGCCAGACGTACTCGCGCCAGCCGGCGATCTGCCGTACGAACCCCTCGGCGCTGTTGAGCGGCACGTCGCCGGCCCGCCAGCGTGCCTCCGCCCGTTCGGCGCATTCGGCGGGGTCCAGCAGACCGAGGTTGAGCGAGGAGGAGAGCAGGCTGTGGCTCATCGTCGTGTCCTGGGCGAGCACCGCGTCCTCGTACGCGCCGAACGTGGCGAGCCGGTGCTCGGTGAAGCGGGCGAGGGCGGCGAGTGCCTCCCGGCGCGTGGCGGGGAACCTGCGGGGGCCGTCCTCGCCGACGAACCGGACGTCCCCCTCGCGCGACCAGCGGTCGAGATCGGCCCGTACCTCGGCGTCGATGTCGTCCTCGCGCGGGCGGTACGGCGGCGGGACGCCCAGCTCGGTGGCGCCGCGCGGCGGGGGCCGGCGGTTGTCGTGGTCGAGGTTCCAGCGGCCGCCGGCCGGCTGGTCGCCGTCCATCAGCAGGTCGTGCGTCCGGCGGACCCAGCGGTAGAAGTCCTCCTGGCGGAGGTGCTTGCCGGCGTGGCCGTCCGCCCAGAGCCTGAACTCGTCGTGCGTCACGAGGAAACCGCGGGCCGGCAGAACGCGTACGGCAGGCAGCGCGCGGACGAGGGCGAGGGCCGCGTGGGAGGTGGGGTGGTGCACGGTCACCCTGCCGTCCCCCACCGCCTCGCGCAAACCCTGGCGGTAGGTGTCCGCCTTGACGTACCGCACGCGGTCACCGAGCTCGGCGGCACGGTGGCGCATCGCCGAGAGGATCAGGTGGGCCTTGGCGCGGTGGAACCGGCGCCGCCGCAGGACGCTGCGGGCCTCGATCATCAGCAGCGGCGCGTCCCGGCGCGGGCCGCCGCGTGCGGGATCGGCGAAGTGGGGGCCGAGCTGGTCGCCGAACAGCCAGTGGGGGGTGCCGGACTCTTCCTCAGTCATGCCGAGCGCTCCGTCGACGCGTCGTCGCCTCGCCGGCGCCCTGCGTGGCGCGACGCTTCCTTCGCAGATCAAAGCGCACGACAGCACGGGCGGTACGCGGCACACGCCGAGGCGGGCCGCGTGTCACTCGGCGTCGGCCGGGTTCGCCTCGGACCGGCCGGGCGGGGCGGGGAGCGCGGAGCCGTTCGCGATGGTGTCCCGGGCGACATCGCTGAGCAGCATCCGGTGGTCCTGCGCGTGTCGGCGCATGAGGCCGAAGGCCCGGTTGAGGCCGATGGCGCGGCGGGCGGCGAGCAGGCCCTTCGCCTGTTCGATGACGATGCGGCTCTGCAGGGCGGTGTGGAGGTGTTCGTTGACGGTGTCCGGCCGCTGGAGGGTGCGGGAGTGCAGCGGGCCGATGGTGGCGGCGTCGGCGAGGGCCTGCGCGAGGGCGAGGTCGTCGGCGGCCAGGGCCGGGCGGCGGAGTGCAGGAGCAGCAGGCTTCCGAGGGTGTCCTGCCGCAGCCGCAGCGGCAGGGCGGTGGCGGTGGCGCTGGCGTAGCCGGCCTGGTGCAGGTGTGTGGTGAACTCCGGCCACCGGCCGACCGGGCCGTCGGCCCCGCCGGCCTCGCCGACCTCGCCGACCTCGCCGGGGTCGCCGGGGTCGTGCGCGTACTGGGCGTCGACCGCCCGGGCGGTGCGGTGCGCGTCCACCGCCTAGCCCTGCACGCAGGCGGCCTCCAGTACGCGCTGCAGGGCGGGATTCGGGTCGCACGGCGCCGGGCTGTACAGGTGGGGGCCGGGGTGCGACAGGAAGACCGCGGCGTCGGTGACGTCGAGGAGTTCCTGGCAGCGGACGGTCATCTGCTGCAGGAAGCCGATGACGTCGAAGTCCTCCACCAGCGTGTCGGCGAGCTCCACGAAGCTGCGGGCGATGTGCTGCTCCCTGCTCATGGGCGGGCTCCTTGCCCCCCACACAGGGTGTCCTCGGTGCGGTCGACCGGGTCTGGTGGTGGGTCTGCTGGTGTCATCGCGGCAGGTCCCGATGGATGACGGATCGGGCGGTCTCCGCCAGGGACCGGCTGGAGGTGTACGCCTGGCTCCGCAGCCGGTCCAGGGCCTCGGCCAGGGGGACGCCGAGCCGCGCGCTGAGGACTCCGGTGGCCTGGTGCACCTCGGCCCGGTGCAGGTCCACCGTGCCCGTGTGGCCGGAGTTGTCGTGGGCGGAGACGGCCGGCCACTGTTCGAGCACCTGCTCGGCGAGCGTGTCGGCGACCAGCCGGCCCTCCGCCAGCTGCCGCGGGCTGAGCGGTCCCGGTACGCGTCGGTGGCCCGTCATCGTCCCCGCCTGTACGGCGCCGATGTGCACGGGCCAGACGAACAGCGCCGCGATCTCGAGTTCTTCCGCCTCGGCGGCGAACTGCGGCCACTGGCGGGCCGGCAGCCGGCCGAGGTCGGGCACCTGCCGCACCTGTGTCTCGTCGTGGAACGAGAGGCTGGGGCCCTGTCCCAGGACGAACTGCAGATCCTCCAGGCGCGCGCTGGTGCGGTCGCTGAACCAGACCAGTTCGCGTCCCAGCGAGACGGCGATCCCGCCGAGTCCCAGGGCGTGCGCGCAGGCCCCGGCCCACCGGCGGCGCTCTTCCTCGTCCGCCGCGGGGCGGAGGTTGTCCAGCAGTTCTCTGACAGTGGCACCCATCCCGCCGTCCGCCGCCCTCCCGGTTTCTCCGGTGCGGCGTCGGCCACGCCGGCCGCACTGGCCGCACGCTCTCAGCGTAGTGACGAACGTACCGTCCGTGACAGGCAGTTGACTCATCCGCCGCAACTGGCAGCGGCTGCCGGTATGCGCCGGTTCCCGCACGGCCGACGGGGCGGGCTCCGGGGCTCTAGGGCTCGGGGCTCGGGGCTCTAGAAGGCTTTAGAGATCATCTCATTTGGCTAGCTAGACTTGTGGCATGTCGAAGATCGTTGAGCGGCTGGTGCCGGACGAGCTGTGGGAGCTGTTCCAGCGAGTGGTTCCGGAGGCGCCGTCGCGGCCGCAGGGTGGCGGCCGGCGTCGGCACGGCGACCGTGAAGTGCTGGCCGCGATCGTCTTCGTGGCGACCTCGGGCTGCACGTGGCAGCAAGTGCCGACCGCGTCGTTCGGCCCGTCCGGCGCGACGGCCCACCGGCGGTTCACCGAGTGGTCGAAGGCCCGGGTGTGGGCCAAACTCCACCGCCTGGTGCTCGACGAACTCGGATCCCGCGGCGAGCTGGACTGGTCCCGGTGCGCGATCGACTCGGTCAACATGCGGGCTCTGAAAAGGGGGAGCTGACAGGTCCGAATCCTGTAGACCGGGGCAAGTACGGGTCAAAGATCCACTTGATCACGGAGCGGTCGGGACTGCCCCTGTCCATCGGCATCTCGGGTGCCAACACGCATGACAGCCAGGCACTGATCCCGCTGGTGAGGGGCATACCGCCGATCCGTTCCCACCGGGGACCCCGGCGGCGCAGACCCCACAAACTCCACGCCGACAAGGGCTACGACTACAACCACCTGCGACGATGGCTATCCAGCCGAGGGATCCGGCATCGCATCGCCCGCAGGGGCATCGAGACCTCGCAACGACTCGGCCGGCACCGCTGGACCATCGAACGCACCATGTCCTGGCTCGCCGGATGCCGACGCCTACACCGCCGCTACGAACGCAAAGCCGACCACTTCCTGGCCTTCACCAGCATCGCCTGCACCCTCATCTGCTACCGCAGACTCGCCAAATGAGATGGTCTCTTAGGCGTGCCGCCCGCGCAGGTCGGCGGTCGGCGGGTCCTCCGCCGGAGCCCGGCAGGACTCCTCGCGGGGTTCCCAGCGGGCGGCGGAGCGGTTCCAGTGGATCAGTCCGCGCTCGGCGAACGCGTCGAGCCAGCCGGTCATCGGCCACCATCCCCAGCGGCGGTGGAAGATCTCGGCGTTGCGCAGGATGTCGTGCAGGTGCCCGACCGGCGGACTGGCGACCGGGTGGTACTGGTGGAAGGCCGGAGCCCCGCCGACCCAGGTGAGCCGGACACCGGCCGCGCGGGCCCGCTGGCCGTAGTCGGTGTCCTCGCCGCCGTAGCCCTCGTACTCCTCGCCGAAGCCGCCGACCGCGTGCCAGGTGTCGGCCGTCAGCGCGAAGGACAGCGACCAGAACAGCGTGTGGTCCGTACCGGCACGGGTCTCGCCGGGCGCCGGGGCCGGCCGGGCGGGGTGCGGCCCGGCGAGCGCGGGGAGCTCGCGCAGGCGGTAGCCGGCCGGGCCCGGCGGGGGCAGATGGGCGACGGTGCCGCAGAGCAGCGAACGCTGGTGGGCGGGGTCGCGGGCCACCTGCGTATAGCGTTCGAGCAGTCGTTCGCCGGGGACGCAGTCGACGTCCAGGAAGACCAGCAGGTCGGCACCGCGCTCCAAGGCGTGGGCTGCGCCCAGGTTCCGGGCGCGGGCCAGGGGCAGGTTCCCGGCACGCACCGGGCAGTCGACGACGGTCGCGGCGGGCCGCCCGTCGGCGAGGACGGCGCCGAGGTCCGGGTCGTCCATGGCGACGACGACGTACTGGTCCGGCACGCACGTCCCGCCGGCGAGTCCGGCCTGCTGCAGCGAGAGATGCCCGTGCCGCCCGGCCGCGAGAGTGACCACAGCGGTACGCATCAGAGAAACCGCTCGTCTGCTACGGGGGCGCCCTTGTGCGGGGTTGGCCGGGTTGTCGGGGACGGGGTCGGCGGGGCCGCTGTCGCGGGCGAGGCTGGCGTGGCCGCTGTCGCGGGCGTCGCCGGTGCGGGCCGCCCCGGCGTGGGTGGGTCGGTCACGGACCGGGCTGTCGCAGACCGGTCGGCCGCGGCTGTCGCAGGCCGGTCGGTCGCGGCTGTCGCAGGCCGGTCGGTCGCGGCTGTCGCAGGCCGGTCGGCCGCGGCTGTCGCAGGCGAGTCGGTCGCGGACCTGGCCGACAGCGGAGACGGGGTTGGCGGGGCCGCCGTTTCGGGCGAGGCTGTCGCGGGCGTCGCCGGCGCGGGTGGGTCGGTCACGGACCGGGCTGCCGCGGGCCGGTCGGTCGCGGACCTGGCCGACACAGGCCGGTCGGTCGTGGACCCGGCTGCCGCAGGCAAGTCGGTCGCGGACCTGGCCGACACAGACCGGTCGGTCGCGGACTTGGCCGGCACAGGCGCGTCGGTCGCAGACCCGGCTGTCGCAGGCGGGTCGGGCGTGGATCCGGCTGTTTTGGTCAGGGCTGTGGCGGCGTGGGTGGCGCCGTTGCCGGGGGCCCACAGGGGCCATCGGGCGCCGCCGTGCGCGTGGGCCCGTTCCAGCAGGGCGGGCCACTCCTCGGCGGCCGGCCAGCGGGGCACGACGACCGCGAGCCGGCCGCGCGTCAGGGCGCGTCCCGTGGCGGCCTGTTCGCCGAAGGGCCGGTCCTGCGGGACGACCACCGCCGGGCGGCGCGCGGCGGCGCACTCCGCCAGAGCGTTCTGGCCCGCGTGGGTGACCACGACGTCCGCCGCGCACAGGGCGGGCCACGGGTCCGCCGACCAGCCGCCGTCCGGGCCGCCGAGCGTCGTCCACCGCCAGCCGGGCGTCGCTGCCCGCGCGGCCTTCACCTCGCCCGGCGACACGTCCGTCCCGCCCGCCCCCATCAGGAGCAGCACCCGCCGGGGGCGCGACCGGTGCGTACGCCCCGCACCGGCCGCGGGGCGCGGGCGGCCGTCGAAGCGGGAGAAGGCGCCGGTGTGGACCGTCTTGGCCAGCCAGTGCGCCGGCCAGCCGGGTTCGGGCAGCGCGGCCGGCCAGGGCGCGAGGAGCAGCTCGGCCAGGTCGTACGCCGTCCGGTGCGCCGGATCGGTCCGCTCGCCCCGCATCGCCGCCACCGCGACGGGCGTGCCCAGCAGCCGTGCCAGCAGGGCCACTTCCACGGAGACGTCGGACACCAGGAGCCGGGGCGCGGCCGCCCCGATCCACTCCGCGATCCGGGCCATGCGTCCGCGGAGCCCGGCGTGCCGGACGGGCGCCCAGTGCAGCCGGCCGCCCGCCGTCACGTCGCCGAACGCCGCGGGGTCGCCGTCGTCGTCCCTCGGCAGGCGCACCCACCGCCCGGGCCAGGGCCAGTCGTCGGGGGCGGGCAGGGTGGACAGCCCGGTCACCGGCACCGCGCAGTGCGCGGCGACGGCCCGCGCGCGGTTCAGGTGGCCGCTGCCCTGGTGGTGCACGTAGTAGCCGATCACGCCGACACCGACCGGTAGAAGCGCTCGTAGCTGCGGGTCATGACCTCCATGGAGCAGAAGGACTCGGCGTGCCGTCGGGCGGCGGCCCGGGACAGGCCGGTCGTCGGCTCGACGGCCTTCGCCAGCGCCGCGCAGTCGCCGGGCGGCACGAGCCGGCCGCAGTCGTCCGTCACGATCTCCGGCAGCGCGCCGCGGGCGAACCCGCACACCGGGGTGCCGCAGGCCAGTGCCTCCGCGATGACCAGTCCGTACGGTTCGTCCCAGCAGGGGGAGACCACGGCGGCCGCCGAGGAACCGACCAGCTCGCACAGTTCGGGCTGGGGAAGGTGGCCCACGTAGGTGATCGTGCGGTCCAGGCGGGGGCGGATGCACGTCTCGAAGTACTCCGGGTCCCCCACGGGTCCGGCGAGCCGCAGCCCCCGGCCGGCCAGCCGAGCGGCCTCGATCGCCAGGTGGGCGCCCTTCTCGGGGACGATCCGGCCCGACCAGACCAGTTCCTCGCCACCGGGGCCCGGGTGCCAGCGCCGGGTGTCGATGCCGTTGCGTACCACGGTGGCGG
Organism: Streptomyces sp. NPDC002701; assembly: GCF_042889045.1. NCBI lineage: Bacteria > Bacillati > Actinomycetota > Actinomycetes > Kitasatosporales > Streptomycetaceae > Streptomyces > Streptomyces sp. NPDC002701. Next base: position 55,922 of record NZ_JBIAQL010000018.1, on the reverse strand, counting down.
CGGGCACCAGGTGCCGCCAGGCCGCCGCGGTGTGGTCGCTGACGGCGCTGAACCGCATCGGGCAGTACGGCGCCGCCTGGACCGCCGATTCGAGCCAGGGGGTGGGCGGGGTGTGCAGGGTGGTGACGACCGGGACGGAGAGCGCGGCGGCCATCGCCACCGGCAGGTAGTGCAGGCTGTTGTTGTGGACGATGTCGTACCGCACCGGTCCGTGCGAGAGGTCGAGCATCAGTTGCAGGTAGGCGTGGTGCTCCGCCAGCCAGTGCGGGGCCACCATGCTGGTGTCCCGCCGGGCGGCCTCGCTGATCCGGGGCGTCCGGAACGGCATCTCCACCACCCCGAGCGCGGGGTCCGAGCCGGGCCCCGCGAAGATCGTGACCTCGTGGCCGCGGGCGCGCAGGGCCTGGGACAGGGTCCAGGTGTGCGCTTCGAGTCCGCCGGCGAAGGGGTCGCGGATCGGGTGCCGGGCGGAGGCGATCAGGGCGATCCGCAAGGAGGCGGGTGCGGGACGCGGCCGGGGCCGCACGGGAGCCGTCACAGCAGGTCCGCGTAGAGCGCTTCGTGCTCCCGGGCGAGCCGCAGGCGTTCGGCCCGGCGGTCCGCCGGGTCGGCCCGCCAGACGGGACGCTCCTCGTAGGCGGTGCGCACCGCGTCCCGCAGCGAGGCCGCGTCCAGCCCCTGGCGGTCGTGGCCGTAGCTGAGGCAGGGGCGTTGCTCAGCGTAGAACCCGCAGGACGGGGCGAGGACGGTGGTCCCCAGGTCGTGGCACGCCTCCAGCCAGCCGGAGTGGGTGCCGAAGCGGTAGGGCAGCACGGACACGTCGAGGTTGATCAGGTAGTCGTAGAGCGCGTCGTCGTCGAAGTAGTCGTGGACGTGCAGCTCCAGCCGCTCCTTGCGGGCCATCTCGCGCAGTTCGTCGAGCACGCCGGGCGCGTACCAGTGGCTCCCCGGGTCGTCGATCTCGGGATGGCAGTCGACGCGCAGCACGGCGTCGGGCAGTTCCGACAGCGCGTCCGCCAGCACGCGGACGACGGGCAGCGGGGCCATGTTGGGGCGGATGCTCTTGGCGTGCACGCCGACCGTGAAGGTGTCCCGTCGCGGCCGGGGGCGTACGAGTCCGGTCTGCCCGACGACGTGCGGGTGCGGCAGGACCAGTGCGGTACGGCCCCAGCGGGCGGCGATCTCCCGTGCGGCGCCCGGGGTGAGGGTGATGAGCCGGTCCGCCGCGGGGACGAGCACGTCCAGCTGTGCCCGGTGCTCGGCCTCGTCCTGGTGGTGGGGATTGACGAGGTCGTGGACGGTCTGGACGAGCGGTTTGCCGTTCCGGCGCAGGGCCTCGACGAGTGCGCGCAGCGCGGCGGGGCTCTGCGCGTCGAAGCCGAAGTGGAGGTGGAAGACGTCGAAGGCGTCGGCGTGCTCGTCGACCCAGCCGGGTTCGAGCATCACCGGGGGCCACCACTGCTGGGAGCCGCTGGGGGCGCCGCAGGGCCGGGGGTCGACCAGGCGGATCACCCGGTCGCCGCCGGGCGGGGACAGATGCCGCACGTAGACGTGGCCGGCGGGGACGGAGGCGACCCGAATGGTCCGCGAGCCCGCACGCACGCGGCCCCCCAACCCGTCGGCCGCCGGGACCGCCGGTGCCGGGTCGGCCGTCCCGCGGTTGGGGCCGGGGCTCGGGCGGACGGCATCCGCATCGTCGCCGGTGGCGGGTGACCGCGGGGCCGGCTTCGCGGGAGGGCGGTGGGCGACAGGTTCAGACACAGGTGCCTCCTCGTTCCGTCCCGCCGGGGCCGGTCCCGGCGGGGCGCCGTGCCGCGCGGAGCACCGTGCGGGCCGTGTCTCCGCGCCCCACCGTCCTCCGCACGCGTCCCGACGGCACGCCGAACGCGACCGACCGGGTGACCACCCCCGGCCCACCGCCCGCCCCACGCCCCCCTCGAAAAGGCACGGGCACCACCCGCCGGACGGTGCGGGGCACCACCCGACCACGCCCATCGTCCGAACGGCGCGGGCACCACCGGACCACGTCAGCCACCCTCCAGAGGGTGCGCGCGCCGCCCGGTCGCACCACCCACCGAAAAGCGCAGGCGCCACCCGACCACGCCCATCGTCCGAACGGCGCGGGCACCACCCGACCACGTCAGCCACCCTCCAGAGGGTGCGCGCGCCGCCCGGTCGCACCACCCACCGAAAAGCGCAGGCGCCACCCGACCACGCCACCCTCGAAAGGCACGGCCGCCACCCGACCACGCCAGCCACCCTCCAGAGGGTGCGCGCGCCGCCGACCACGCCAGCCACCTCCGCAGGGTGCGCGCGCCGCCGACCATGCCACCCACCGAAAGGCGCAGGCGCCGCCCCGTCGCGCCACTCTCCGGAGGCTGTGGGCGGCGCCCGGCCGCCGTCACCCTCCGAAGGCGCAGGCGCCGGCCGGCCGCGCCGCTCCCCGGAGCGTGCGCGCGCCAGCCGGTCGCCGTCGCCCCGCCTGGGTCCGGCGTCACGGCCCGGAACGCGTCGTCGCACGTCACAGCCCGCGCACACCACCCCGCACCCCCTGCACCACCGCCGGAGGCACGACGCAAGCATCCGGATGATTCCTCGCCTGCCGGACACTTCACCGGGTATACGGCACCTCGTGCACACTCCCCATGACACGCCGCCCCGACCCTCGGACACTCCGGCGCAACCGGCGCTCAAGAAGGTCCTCACGGCCCCGCTGCTCTATTTCTTCATCCTCGGTGACGTCCTCGGCGCGGGCGTGTACGTCCTGGTCGGCCAGGTCGCGGCCGATGCCGGCGGCGCCGTGTGGGTCCCCCTCCTCGCCGCACTGTGCCTGGCACTGCTGACGGCCGCCTCGTACGCCGAGCTGGTCACGAAGTACCCGCGCGCGGGCGGCGCGTCGCACTACGCGACGCTGGCCTACGGGCCCTTCACCGGCTTCCTCGCCGGTTTCTGCATGCTCGCCGCCGGCGTCGTGTCGGTGGGCGCCCTGGCCCGCGGGTTCGGCGGCGACTACCTGTCGGAGTTCGTCACGCTCCCCGTCGTGCTCGTCACGATCGTCTTCCTGGCCGCGCTGGCGCTGCTGAACGCGCGGGGCATCAGCGAGTCGACGCGGGCCAACACCGTCGCCACCGTGATCGAGGTGAGCGGGCTGCTGCTGGTCATCGGACTTGGTGCCTGGATCGTGCTGCGCGGCGACGGGGACCTGGGACGTCTGACGGATCTCGGCACGGCGGAGAAGGGGCCCACCGCGGCCGTGCTCAGCGGCGCGGTGCTCGCGTACTACTCGTTCGTAGGGTTCGAGACGTCCGTGAACGTGGCGGAGGAGACCCGCGATCCCCGGCGCGCGTACCCCAGGGCGCTCTTCGGTGCCCTGATCACCGCCGGCGCGGTGTACGTCCTGGTCGGTGCCGCCGCCGCGGCGGCTGTGCCGACCGGGAAGCTGGCCGAGTCCAGCGGGCCGCTCCTCGAGGTCGTCCGCGCGGCCGGCGGCGTGCCCACCGAACTGTTCAGCGCCATCGCCCTGGTCGCGGTCGCCAACGGCGCCCTGCTCACCGGCATCATGTCGTCGCGCCTGGCCTACGGCATGGCACGGGACGGCCTGCTGCCGGGCTTCCTGACCAGGGTCCTGCCCGGCCGGCGCACGCCCTGGGCCGCGATCGCGGCGACCACGGCCCTCTCGCTGCTGCTGGCGCTGACCGGCGACGTGGCCACCCTCGCCTCGACGCTGGTCCTGCTCCTCCTCGTGGTCTTCTTCCTCGTCAACACCGCTGTCCTCGTGCTGCGCCGCGAGGAGACCACCCGCGACCACTTCCGGGCGCCGGTCGTCGTACCCGTCCTCGGAGCGGTGTCCTGCGTGGTGCTGGCGACCCAGATCGAGGGCGAGGTCTGGCTGCGAGGGCTGGCCGTCCTCGCTGTGGGCGCGGCCCTGGGCGCCGTCGCGGCGCTGCGGGTACGGCGTGACCGCTGACCCGGACCGGACCGGACCGGGCAAGGACGGCCCCGCGCCACGCCCGCGCCACGCCGCGCGCCACCCCGCGCCGCCCCGTCACTTCTTCGGGTCGTGGCCCCAGTTCATGAGGGAGTAGCGCCACCGGGTGTCCGTGACGTCGCCGGAGGGCTGCTGCTTGAGGTGCCGGTGCACGTAACCGACGACCTTCCGCATGTGGGCGACGTCGTCGTCCGTCAGGTCGGCCTTCTTCTTCTCCAGCAGTTCGACGATGCGGCGCCCCGAGGCGTGCCCGACGCTCTCCCCGTCGCCGTCCGACTGGCCGACGCTCTTCGAGTCGTCCGTGTCCAGCCACTTCTTGAGGCCGCCCGGCGTCATGTTGACGGCGTCGCCGAACTCCCTGATCGTGTCCTCGCGGCTCGTGTCGCTCCTCGCGGTCACGAGCCGCTGCCCTTCTTGCGCAGCGACTCGGGCCTGTGGACGGCGCTGCGGCCGGACTTGTCGCTCTCGACCTCGTACTGCGGTTCGTCCTTCGAGGCGTCGACGGTCCGTCCCGCCACCTCGGCACGCCCCGTGACCTTCTTCTTCACCTTGCCGGGGACGGTCTGCCCATGACTGCTCCAGGAGACCTTGTCACCCTTCTTGAGCTTCTTGCCCTTCGCCACGCTCCGCACGCTCCCCTCGGCCGGGGTCCCGACATGGGACGACGCTCCCCACTGTCCCGCCCTTCAGGGCGGGCCGCACGCCGGCGGACCACGACGGACCACGGCGGTCACCGGACGAAGCCGGGCGGCCGTGCCGGGGCCCGCGACGCACCGCGTCCGGCGCCCAACCGTGTGGGCAGTGGATCAGCACGGCCCACTCTTCGATAATGTGAGGGTATGAGCCATCCGCACCCAGAACTCAAAGCCGCCCCACCGCTCCCCGACGGAGGGCTGCGGGTCACGGCCCTGGGTGGCCTGGGTGAGATCGGCCGCAACATGACCGTGTTCGAGCATGCGGGCAAGCTGCTGATCGTGGACTGCGGTGTGCTGTTCCCGGAGGAGACCCAGCCGGGCGTGGACGTGATCCTGCCCGACTTCACCTCCATCCGGGACCGCCTCGACGACATCGTCGCCATCGTCCTCACCCACGGCCACGAGGACCACATCGGGGGCGTGCCCTATCTCCTGCGAGAGCGGGCGGACATCCCCGTCGTCGGCTCGAAGCTGACCCTCGCCTTCCTCGACGCCAAGCTCAAGGAGCACGCGATCAGGCCCCGCGCGGTGCGCGTGCGCGAGGGCGACCGGCGCCGCTTCGGTCCCTTCGACTGCGAGTTCGTGGCCGTGAACCACTCCATCCCGGACAGCCTCGCGGTGGCCCTGCGCACCGGAGCCGGCATGGTGCTGCACACCGGTGACTTCAAGATGGACCAGTTCCCCCTGGACGACCGCATCACCGATCTGCGCGCCTTCGCCCGCCTCGGTGAGGAGGGCGTGGACCTGTTCCTCACCGACTCCACCAACGCCGAGGTCCCCGGCTTCACCACCTCCGAACGCGAACTGAACCCCGCGATCGAACAGGTGATGCGCACCGCTCCGCGCCGGGTCATCGTCTCCAGCTTCGCCAGCCACGTGCACCGCATCCAGCAGGTCCTGGACGCCGCCCACCAGCATGGCCGCAAGGTGGCCTTCGTGGGCCGCTCCATGGTCCGCAACATGGGCATCGCCCGCGATCTGGGCTACCTCAAGGTCCCGTCCAACCTGATCGTGAACGTCAAGGAGCTGGAGAAGCTCCCCGCTCACCAGATCACCCTGGTGTGCACGGGATCGCAGGGCGAACCGATGGCGGCCCTGTCCCGGATGGCCAACCGCGACCACGCGATCCGCGTCGGCAAGGGCGACACCGTCCTGCTCGCCAGTTCCCTCATCCCCGGCAACGAGAACGCCATCTACCGGGTGATCAACGGCCTGACCCGGTGGGGCGCCAACGTCGTCCACAAGGGCAACGCGAAGGTGCACGTCTCCGGCCACGCCAGCGCCGGGGAACTCGTCTACTGCTACAACATCGTCCGCCCCCGCAACGTCATGCCCGTGCACGGCGAGTTCCGTCATCTGCGGGCCAACGCCGACCTCGCCATCCGCACCGGCGTCGACCCCGACCGGGTCGTCATCGCCGAGGACGGGGTGGTCGTCGACCTGGTGAACGGCCGCGCGTCGATCACCGGCAAGGTGCCCGCAGGCAACGTCTACGTGGACGGCATGGAGGTCGGCGGCGCCACCGAGGCGTCCCTCAAGGACCGTGTCACCCTCGCTCAGGAGGGCGTCATCACGGTCGTGGCCATCGTCGACGCCGACACCGGCGGACTGGCCGAGGCCCCCGACTTCCTGGCTCGCGGCTTCGTCCACGACGACACCACCTTCGAGCCGGTCGTCCCCGTCATCGAGAAGACGCTCGCCACCGCCGCCGAGGAAGGCGTCGGCGACCCCCACCAGCTGGAACAGCTCATCGCCCGTGCCGTGGCCAACTGGGCCTTCCGCACCCACCGCCGCCGGCCGCTGATCATCCCCGTCATCATCGACGCCTGACCGGGCCGCCACGCGCCCCGGGGAACGACGCGTACGAGAACGTGTACGAGGGGACAGCCGGCGACGAACGGCCGGGTGTCCCCTCGGGTGTGAGGAGCACCGGGTGTGAGGAACGGTCAGGCGTCGGCGAGTTCGGCGGCGCCGAAGGAGACGTCGAAGCGGTCGCACCAGATGGTGACGCTGGTGTACCGGGAGGGTTCGACGTCCTTCGGCAGGAAGTAGTTCTGGCTCCCCTTGTTGCCCTTGAGCCTGCCGAGGCTGACGTACGCGCCGTCGTCGAAGACGTGCCAGCCGGCCCGGCCCTCCCGCACCGGGGCGTCGGTCAGCCACACGCGCAGGTCCGGGCCGTTGCTGGTGTCGAGCCCCACCAGCCGGACCACGTGCGTGCCGTCGGCGAGCCGTACGAGTTTCACGGTGCCCGACGTCGTGTGCTCGTGGCTGATCAGCTCACCGGTGGCCAGGGTCACGGGTCCGGCCGGCGCCGACGGTGCGGAGGACGTCCCGCGGTCCGGTCCCGGGGTCCGCGAGGCGTCCACGACGGCGCCGGGCAGGGATTCCGTCACCGTCTCGTCCTGCCAGAGCTTCCACGGCTGGAACCAGTACAGCCCCGCCCCCACTCCCACGACCAACGCCACCACCAGGCCGATGGCCAGCGGTCCCCTCCGCACGCGCCGCATACCGTCCCTCTCCTCGTTCCGCCGGTCCTGTCGTCACCCAGTTCACCGGAGAGTGGGAGCGCGCGGTCGCGCCGGGCGATGACGAAATCCTTACGTCTCGACGCCGACCCGCACTCCGACCCGCACGCCGGGGCGAACGAGCGGCCGGGCGGGCCGGCCGCCGGGCCGTCGTCTTACGACAACGTGACGTACCCGGCGTGGTCCTGGGCGCCGCGGGTGTGCGGCCCTAGCGTGAGCCGTATGCGTGTACTGGTCACCGGCGGTGCCGGGTTCATCGGGTCCCATGTCGTCGACGTGCTGGCGGAGCGCGGGCACGAGCCCGTCGTGTTCGACGTGGCGGCGGACACCGGCGCGGACGTACGGGACCGGGAGTCGGTCGCCCGTGCGCTGGACGGCGTGGACGCCGTGTGCCACCAGGCGGCGATGGTCGGTCTCGGCACGGGGTTCGCCGACGCCCCGGAGTACGTCTCCCGCAACGACCTGGGGACGGCCGTGCTGCTCGCCGCGATGGCCGAGGCGGGCGTGCGGCGGCTGGTGCTGGCGGGGTCGATGGTCGTGTACGGGGAGGGACGGTACGAGTGCGGGCGGCACGGGGTGGTGCGGCCCGGACCGCGGGACGCGGCCGATCTGGCGGCCGGGCGCTTCGAGCCGCGGTGCCCGGTGTGCGGGGCCGCGTTGTCGCCCGGGCTCGCCGGCGAGGACTCGCCGGCCGACCCGCGCAATGTGTACGCCACCACCAAGCTCGCCCAGGAACATCTGGCCGCGGCGTGGGCGCGCGTGACGGGCGGGACGGCGCTGTCGCTGCGGTACCACAACGTGTACGGGCCCCGGATGCCCCAGGACACCCCGTACGCCGGGGTGGCCTCCTTCTTCCGGTCGGCGCTTGCGCGCGGGGAGGCTCCGCGCGTGTTCGAGGACGGCCGGCAACGGCGGGACTTCGTGCACGTACGGGATGTGGCGGCGGCCAACGCGGCGGCGCTGGAGGCGGACGCGGCGCCGGGGACGCTGACCGCGTACAACACCGGCAGCGGTGAGCCGCACACTGTCGGGGAGATGGCGGAGGCGCTGGCCGCCGCGTACGGCGGGCCCGCGCCCGTCGTCACCGGGGAGTACCGCCTGGGGGACGTCCGGCACATCACCGCCGACTCGTCCCGGCTGCGGGCGGAGCTCGGCTGGCTGCCGGAGGTCGGCTTCGCGGCGGGGATGCGGGAGTTCGCGCGTTCCGGGATGCGGATGCCGATGCGGGGCGCATAGGGCCCCTCGGTCCGATGGTGCCGGGTCGTGGAGGCCGGCGTGCGGATCGTGGCGGACGGCGGGCGGATCGCGGCGGGCGCGGGGATCGTGGAAGGGCGGCGTGCGCATCGGCGAGGCCGGCGGGCGGATCGTGGCGGGCGGCGGGCGGATCGTGGCGGGCGGCGGGCGGATCGTGGCGGGCGGCGCGGGGCGTGGAAGGGCGGCGTCCGCATCGCGGGGCGGCGTGCGCATCGCGGGGGGCGGCGTACGCAGGGCGGGGGCGTGCGCATGAGCGAGGGCGGCGTGCGTCGTCAGTCCTCGCTGTCCCGCCGGTCGGGCCGGGCAGACCCTTCGTCCCCGTCGGCCGGCGTCTGGCCGGGGTCGAAGCGGTAGCCGACGCCCCAGACCGTCTGGATCAGCCGGGGCCGCGCCGGATCGTCCTCGATCTTGCCGCGCAGGCGGCGGACATGGACGGTCACCGTGGACAGGTCGCCGAAGTCCCAGCCCCACACCTCGCGCATCAGGTCCGTGCGGCTGTGGGCGCGGCCCGGGTTGCGCAGGAAGAAGACGAGGAGGTCGAACTCACGCAGGGTCAGGGCGAGTTCGGTACCGTCGCGGGTGGCGCGACGCGCTGCCGGGTCCAGTGAGAGACCGGCCAGGCGCAGGAGACGGGTGTCCGGGGCGGGCCGCGCGCGGCGCAGCACGGACTCGACGCGCAGGACGAGTTCGCGCGGGCTGAACGGCTTGGTCACATAGTCGTCGGCGCCCACTTCCAGTCCCAGGATGCGGTCGTCCTCGTCGCCGCGCGCGGTGAGCATGATGACCGGCACCGGTCCGCGCGTCCGCAGCAGACGGCACACCTCCAGGCCGTCCATGCCGGGCAGCATCAGGTCCAGCACGACCAGGTCGGGCCAGTGCTCGGCGGCCCGGGCCAGCGCGGCAGGTCCGTCCCCGGCACGGGCCACGGCGTACCCGGCACGGTCGAGGTATCCGGCGACGACCTCGGCGACCGTGGGATCGTCCTCCACCACCAGAACGCGCGCCGCCGCCGGCCCACTGGGTTGCTGTTGCATGCCGTCAGCCTCGCACCTCACCCGGCGTCCGGTCCGCCCGTACCGTGCCAGGTCCCCTGACGTCCGCGTTTCGTAAGGACGCGAAGTCTGTTATGTGACTTTTGCCCTCGTAGGGTGAAAGCCGTGACTACCTCTCCCCCTCCTCCGGACGTCGACGTCGTGCTCCCCTGCCTGGACGAGGCCGGAGCCCTGCCCTGGGTGCTGGCCAGGATCCCGGCCGGATGGCGCGCGCTGGTCGTGGACAACGGCTCGACCGACGGTTCGGCGGACGTCGCCCGCGAACTCGGCGCGAGCGTGATCCATGAACCGCGCCGCGGCTTCGGCGCGGCCTGCCGGGCGGGACTGACCGCCGCCGAGGCCGACATCGTGTGCTTCTGCGACTGCGACGCCTCACTCGACCCGTCGCTCCTCGTCCCCTTCGTCCGCGAGGTGGCGGACGGCCGGGCCGATCTGGTGCTCGGCAGGAGGCGCCCGCAGGGCCGGGGCACCTGGCCCACGCACGCCCGGGCCGGCAATCTGGCGCTCGCCCGGATGCTGCGCCGCCGCACCGGGCTGCGCCTGCACGACCTGGGCCCACTGCGCGCCGCCCGCCGCGAACCGCTTCTCGCGCTCGGGCTGACCGACGCGCGCAGCGGCTATCCCCTGCAGATGGTGGTGCGCGCCGCCGACGCGGGCTGGCGCGTCACCGAGCACGACGTGCCGTATCTGCCGCGCGTCGGCAGCTCCAAGGTGACCGGCACATGGCGGGGCACCTGGCAGGCGGTACGGGACATGCGCCGCGTCCTGCGCGAACCGGTGGCCCCCACGACGGCGGGTGGAGTACGCCGGTGACCACTCTCCTCGTCATCGCCAAGGAACCCAGGCCGGGGCGGGTGAAGACCCGGCTCACGCCGCCCTTCGACGCCGAGTCGGCGGCGGCCCTCGCCGAGGCCGCCCTCGTGGACACCCTGCGGGCGGTGGCGGCGGCGCCCGCGCGCCGCCGCGTGCTGGTGCTCGACGGAGAGCCCGGCCCGTGGCTGCCGCCCGGCTTCGACGTCGTACCGCAGCGAGGGGGCGGGCTGGACCGGCGGCTCGCCGCGGCCTTCGCCGGCTGCGACGGCCCGGCCCTGCTCATCGGCATGGACACCCCGCAGGTCACCCCGGACCTGCTGACCGTGGACTTCGCCGGATGCGACGCGTACTTCGGCGGAGCCGAGGACGGCGGCTTCTGGGCCCTGGGCCTGGCCGAACCGGACCCCGCACTCCTGCGCGGAGTGCCCATGTCGACGTCCGCCACCGGCGCCGTGCAGCGCGGCCGGCTCGTCGCCGCGGGTCTACGGGTCCGCGACCTGCCGCTCCTGAGGGACGTCGACACGGCCGACGACGCCGAGGCCGTGGCCGCGCTCGCGCCGCACAGCCTGTTCGCGGCGGAACTGGCCCGGCTGCGGGCGGTGGGCACCCGATGAGCGACGCGCGACGGGAAGCCTCGGGGCGGGAGACCATGGGGCGGGAAACCTTGGGACGGGAAGGCTTGGGGCGGGAGACCATAGGTCGGGAGGCCCCGGCGCGGGAAGCCGCCGCACGGCCGACCGTCGCACGGCAGACCACCCGGCAGGAGGCCAACGGGCGGTCCTGGACGGCAGACCCGTACGCCGACGCCCTGCGCACCGGCCGGGGACCGCTCTTCCTGCGCCGTCACGACGGCTGGCTGCTGCCCCTGGAGGTGGAGCGCTGGTGCGCCCGCGCCGACGCGGTGGACCTTCAGGTCCTGGGGCGGTGCGAGGGAGCCGTCCTGGACGTGGGGTGCGGGCCGGGGCGGCTGGTCGCGGAACTCGCCGCGCGAGGGCGGCCCGTGCTGGGCATCGACGTCAGCCGGGCCGCCGTCGCCCACACCCTGCGGCTCGGCGGCCAGGCCCTCACCCGTTCGGTGTTCGACCCGCTGCCCGGCGAGGGCCGCTGGGACACCGCTCTGCTCCTCGACGGCAACCTCGGCATCGGCGGCACCCCGTCCGCTCTTCTGGGCCGAATGGCCGAACTGCTGCGCCCCGGCGGCCTGTTGATCGCCGAGACGGTCCCCGTGGACGTGGACGAGCGTGCCGAGGTCCGCCTCGTGAGCGGCACCGAGGCCGGCCGGGGAACAGGGGCGGCGTTCCGCTGGGCCCGGCTCGGCACCCCGGCGCTGCTCCGGCACGCCCGCCCGCTCGGCTGGCACGCCGCCGAACGGTGGACGGCGGACGGGCGCTCCTTCGTCGCCCTGCGCAGCCGCACCGCCGGTGGCAGCACCGGTGGCAGCGCCGAACCGACGGACAGCAGGGCCGTGATCGGCGGCCGGCGGCCGGGGAAGCCACGCGCCGACAGCGTGGGGGCGGACCGGTAGCGCTCCACAGCCGGCCCGCCGGTCAGCGGCGGCCGCACCGGCGGGAGCGGCCCGGACGCGGTGGCGGGCTCGCCGTTCACCGGCGCCAGGCCCGGGTCGCGGGCGGCGTACGACACCGGTCCGGTCACGTCGGGCGCCGGCCCCGGAGCGGCACCCGGTGAGACGGTGCGCCACTCAGGACGCACTCAGGACGCACGCGCGACGCACGCACGACGCACTCATGACGAAAGGCTGACGTCCGCGCCCGTCGACGATCCACCGGCCCCGCTCCGGCCTAACGTCTCCGAGCGTGAACCGCGATCTCCGCCGCGACCTGTACGCCGTCGCCGCCGCCGCCCTGCTCGTCGTGACGGCCGCGCTGACCGGCATCGCCATCAAGCGCGCCGAGGACGTCCTGCACGTCGGCTGGCCACCCCTGTACGCCAACTGGCTGCCCCACACCGGTCCCGGCACCCCCGCCGCGATCACCGTCGCCGTCGTCGTCGTGACGTACGGCCCGCGGCTCGCCGCCCGGCTGCCCTGGCGCCCCTTGCTGTGGACCTCCTGGGCCACCGGCACGGCCTGGACCTTCTCCCTCGCCCTCATCGACGGCCCGCACCGCGGGATCACCCGCCGGCTGACGACCAGGTACGAGTACCTCCAGGTCATCGACCGCTTCGACGACATCCCGCACACGCTGCGGGACTTCACCCGCCACATCCTGATCGGCTCCCCCGAGCACTGGCCCGCGCACGTCGCCGGCCATCCTCCGGGGGCCACCCTCACGTTCGTTCTCCTCGACCGGATCGGTCTGGGCGGCGGAGCCTGGGCGGGCGTCTTCGTCATCGTCGTCGGAGCGACCACGGCGGCGGCGGTCCTCGTCACCGTGCGTACGCTCACGAGCGAGGACCTCGCCCGCCGCGCCGCCCCGTTCCTCGTCCTGGCCCCGGCCGCGGTGTGGACCGGCACGTCGGCGGACGGTTACTTCGCGGCGGTCGCCGCCTGGGCCGTGGCGTTCCTCGCCCTCGCGGTGACGGACCACCGACCGCGGGCCACCGGCTTCGCCGCGGGACTCCTCTTCGGTCTCACCGGCTACCTGTCGTACGGCCTCACCCTCTTCGCCGTGATGGCCGCCGCCGTCCTGCTGCTCGGCTTCCGGCGGTTGCCGGTGCTGCCCTACGTGCTCGCCGGACTCGCCGTCGTCCCGGCGGCGTTCACCCTGGCGGGCTTCAACTGGTGGGAGGCGTACCACCTGTTGGTCGAGCGCTATCACCAGGGCGCCGGCGGCTTCCGCCCGTACGGCTACTGGGTGTGGGCCAACCTCGCCTGCACCGTCCTCGTCGTGGGACCGGCGACGGTGGCGGGTCTTCGCCGTACGGGCGCCTCTCTCGTCCGGTGGTGCTCGTCCGGCGCCGCCGAGCGCCGCCTGGGGCTGCTGCTGTGCGCGGCCCTGCTCATGCTGCTCACCGCGGACCTGTCCGGGATGAGCAAGGCGGAGACGGAACGGATCTGGCTGCCGTTCGCGATGTGGCTGCTCGCGGCGGGCACCTTCCTCGACCGTCCCCGCGTCTGGCTGACGGCTCAGGCGGCCCTGAGCCTGCTTCTCAACCACCTGCTGCTGACGGGCTGGTGAGCGTGCTGCGCACCAGCCCGTGCGACGGTCAGCGCCGCAGGGTGAGGACGCCCGGCCGCCACGGCAGCCGGTTGTACTCGCCGCCCGCGTTCGGGTCCTTGCCCTGGTAGAGGAACTGCAGGTTGCAGGGGTCGATGGTCATGGTCTGGTCGGGGTTGTTGCGGACCAGGTCACCGTGGCTGATGTCGTTGGTCCAGGTGGCACCGCTGTTGGCCCTGCCCGCGAAGGGGTTGCTCTCACTGGCGGCCTGCGGGGTCCACGAGCCGCTCAGGCTGGAGGCCGTGAAGGAGCGGAAGTAGCGCCCGTTCGCGCCCATCGCCTCGACGATCATGAGGTACTGGTTCTGGCCCTGGACCTTGTAGACCTGTACGCCCTCGAAGAGGTTGGCCCGCGTGTCACTCATGATCGTCGTGTACGACGAGCCGAAGTTGCCCGGGAAGTTCCCGATCGGCATGCTCGCCCGGTAGATCTTGCCGTTGTCACCGGCGAAGAACAGGTACATGTTCTGGCCGTCGGCGATCAGGGTCTGGTCGATCGGGCCGGTGTCGGAGCCGGAGATGCTCCCGGTGAACAGCGGCTGCGGAGCGGACCAGCCGTTGGGATTGGTCGGGTCGCTCGACGTGCGGTAGATGAAGGGCCACGCGCCCCACTGGTACGCCAGCACCCAGATGTTCTTGGGCGCGAAGTAGAACAGCGTTGGCGCCACGGCGGCCTGGTTCATCCCGGTCTGGCCGGCCGACGCCATGTCCGACCAGTTCGTGAACGGGCTGAACATCATCGAGCCGTACGACGATCCGGAGAAGTTCGACGCGTAGACCAGGTGCCTGCCGTTGTGGGTCACGGTGGTGAAGTCCTTCACCGCGGCCCATCCGTTCGCGGGCTGTGCCAGCACACCCGTCGACGTCCACCGGTACGTCGACGGCAGCGCACACGCGCCGCCCGTCGGCGGCGTCCCGGACAGGCCGGTCCACTTCTGGCCGCTGCCGCCGTTGCACGTCCCCAGCTGCACCGCCGTGCCGTTGGCCGTACCGGCGCCCGCGGCCTCCAGGCACAGCCCGGACTCCACTCCGACGACCGTGCCGTCGGAGTTCACCCGCCACTGCTGGTTCGCACCGCCGGAACAGGTCCAGATCTGCACCCGGGTACCGGCCGCGGTGGCGTGACCGGGAACGTCCAGGCACTTGTCGCCGTACACGGTCAGCTGGTCGGCGTCCGTCGACGTCCACTGCTGATTGGCCCCGCCCCAGCAGTCGTGGATCTGCAGATACGTGCCGTCGGTCCGGACGGCACCCGGCACATCGAGGCACCGGTTCGAACCGACACCGCGCAGGGCGCCGCTGTCGGCCGCCTGAGCCGGGACGGCGACGAGCATCGCCGCCAACGCGGCGAGGGCAGCGACCACGGCGGCGAGCACCGCGGACGGACGCCCGCGGCGAGAACTTCCTCTGTACATGGGGACTCCCCCAACCTCGAGTGAACGGTCTTTTTGATGAGTCCATGACATACGCATACGGCGAGCTCCCTACGGCTCGGCGTCCAAGGGATGCGGCCCGGCACGCCTCGAAGACGCCCTGCCGCGCGACGAAACGACTGCAATCTGTTCGCGATACCGAACAAAGGTCGACCTATCGAGCATTCTGAATGATAGGGAGCCGCTGAACGACGTCAATACTTTCCGCATGAGTCGCCCCGGCTCCCGAAACATTGCGAAGCACCCCTCCGCGGACCGACACGCGGCATCCCGTGGAACGACCAGGTCACACCACGACTCGCCGCCGGCCGGGACACCCGCACGGACGACACCGCCATCCGACCGACCGCTTCTCCGGGATGCTTGACCCCCTCGGCTCCTGGACCGGCGTCAGAAATTTTCGCCCCTTGCTCCGACACCGGGGCCTGGCAGCTGTCGGTGATCTTCCGCAGTGGATCAAGGGACGTGGCGCCCCGGGCCCGGGTCCGTTCCCGGGCGTACATACCGCTTGCATACCGGTGGTTCACCGATCCCGAATGGGCCCCGCCTAGCTTCGGTGGGGCCGGGCGGCGATCGCCGTCCGGTCCGTGGAACCCATCGGAGGATCACCATGGCCGAGGACATCGAACCCACCCCCGAAGAGGTCGTCGAGGACGCGCAGTCCCAGGAGGAGCCCGAGGTCGAGGCGCACTCCGCGGAGGCGGTCCTGGGCCTGCAGGGCATCGAGGACGCATCACAGGCCGGGGTCATCGACGACCCGGCGGCGGGGAGCTGCAGCTCCTGCGCCGGCTCGCTCTGCTCGTGACGCACCCCCAGTAGTACGGCGCCGGCCGGGCCGTGGTGGACCACCGGCCCGGCCGGCGGTCGAGCCCGGTGGCCGGACGTGGACGAGACCGGACGTGGACGAGAAAGGACCCCGTAGGCATGCAGCTCCCCTGGAACACGATGCTGCGTTACCTGAGGTATGACCCCCGATGGTTCGAGGACCCCGTCCGCCGCCAGCCCGGCAGCGCCCATCTGACCGAGTTCCGTGCGGCGATGCCGGGCAGTTGGGGGCTGCGGCGGCACGGACACTGGTTCGTCGCGGACCCGCCCGGCGCGCCCGAACTCGGCCAGGGCTGGAAACTCCACGTCTCCGCCACTTCGCGGACCAGCGCCGAGACCCTGCGCCGCAGCCTGCCCGTGCTGCGCGACGCGGGCGTGCGCTTCAAGTTCCTGATCGACCCCACCGAGGTGCGCGAGCTGAACAGCAAGTCCTTCTCCCGCCCGGCCAGCGGCAAGTTCATCACCGTCTACCCGCCCGACGACACGTCCTTCCACGACGTCGCCCGCGCGCTCACCGGCGCGCTGCGGGGCTGCGAGGGCCCCTACGTCCTGTCGGACCGCCGCTACCCGGGCTCCCGCGTCGTCTCGTACCGCTACGGCGGCTTCACCAGCAGGTTCCGGCTCCAGTCCCTCGGCGTGCGGGAGTTGCTGATCGAGTCCCCCGACGGGGCCCTGGTCCGCGACACCCGGACCCCGTACTGGTCCATGCCGGAGTGGACCACGGATCCCGTGACCGGCGAGGGCCCGCCCCCCGCCGCGACCCCCGAGGAACCGGACGACGCGCCGGCCGCGAAGCGCGTACTCGACGGGCGATACGAGATCGAGAGCGCCATCGCCTTCAGCAACCGCGGCGGCATCTACCGCGCGGTGGACACCGTCACCGGCGCCGACGTCGTGCTGCGTGAGGCCCGCCCCGGTGTGGAGGTCGGGCCCGACGGCCTCGACGCGGTCGTACTGCTGCGCCACGAGTACGACCTGCTGACGGAACTGGCCGACAGCGGGTTCTTCGTCCGCCCCCTCGGCTTCTTCCGGCAGTGGGAACACTCCTACCTCGTCGAGGAATGGGTGGGGGCCAGCCATCTGGGACTGATCGTCACCACCGAGAACCCCGTGTTCGAACTCGACCTGTCGGCCGAGCGGTTGACCGACTACTACCAGCGCCTGCAGCGGGTGTGGCTGCAGCTCGCCGACGCCATCGCGCTCTGCCACGAGCGCGGCATCGTCCTCGGCGACCTGTCCCCGACCAACGTCATGGTCACACCGGACGACCGGATCCGCGTCATCGACCTGGAGTCCGCCTTCCACGAGGACGGCGCCCCCGGAGCGGGGCTCATGACACCGGGCATGGTCACCCGGCGAGCCCTGGCCGCCAGGCACGGCGACCGACGCACCGACTACTACGCGCTCGGCGGCCTCATGCTGGCGACCCTGCTCGCCTGCCAGCAGAACGACATGGTCGACCACGAACTCCCGCTGCGTCTGATGACCGAGGTGGCCCGGGACCTCGACCTGCCCGCCGAACTGACCTCCCTGATCGGCGACCTCTACAGCGAGGACGAAGAACTGCCCGACCCGGCCGTGCTCCGCCGGCGGCTGGCCGAGCTGCCTTTCGACACAGCCTGGCGCCGGCCGCCGCCGCTCGCGTACCGGCTGCGGCCCGAACCGGAACGCAGCGCCGACCTGCACGACCGGATCACCGAGGTGCTCGACGGCGTCGTCGACTACATGAAGGAGACCGCGACGCCCGAACGCGAGGACCGGCTCCTGCCCGCCGACGTGCTGGTCTTCGAGACCAACCCGCTCTCCCTCGCCCACGGCGCCCACGGCGGCCTGTACGCGATGCACACCCTGGGCCGGGAGATCCCCGACGCGTTCCTCTCCTGGACCCTGCGCCGGCCGGCCGGCCACGACGCGCTGCCCCCCGGCCTCTACTACGGCTCGGCCGGCGTGGCCTGGTCGCTGTCCGCGCTGGGCCACCGGGACCAGGCCGTCCGGCTGCTGCGCGAGGCCGGCGGACATCCGCTGCTGCACACCGAGCCCGGCGTCCTGACCGGCGCGGCGGGCCACGGCATGGCCTGTCTGCGGCTGTGGCGCGACCACGGGGTGCAGGAGTTCCTCGACCGCGCGGTCGCGATCGGCGACCGCCTGACGGCGGAGGCCCGCTGGGAGGACGGCCGGGCGCACTGGCCCGACTCGGCGGACCGGATTCCCGTCGGCTACGGCTACGGCGCGTCCGGCGTCGCCATGTTCCTGCTCGCCCTGCACGGGGTCACCGGCGACGGGCGGCTGCTCGACCTCGGGCTCGCGGCGCTGGAGTTCGACCTCTCCCACCCCATCCACTCGACCAGCGGAGTGCTGTCCTTCCCGTCGTTCGCACAGAGCGAGGGCCCGCGGGTACGGCGCCACTACTGGGACGCCGGCACAGCCGGGGTACTCACCACCCTCCTGCGCTACTGGGACGTCACCGGCGAGGACCGGCTGCGCAAGGAGGTGGACCGCGTCCTGCCCGACGTCCGCCGCAAGTACACCGGTCTTCCCCAGCTCTTCCACGGCATCAGCGGCCTGGGCAACACACTCCTTGACGCGTACGAGTTCCTCGGCGACCCGGAACTCCTCGGCGATGCCCAGCGGGCGGCGGAGGCGGTGCTCTGCCACACCCTGCGGCGCCCCGAAGGCGTCGTCTTCCCCGGAGAGCAGTCACTGCGGGAAAGCTGCGACCTGGCGAGCGGCTCGGCGGGCGTGGCCCTGTTCCTCGACCGGGTCCGGCACGCCGCCCCGGGACGGCGCACCAACCGGAACTTCCTCCTCGACGACCTGCTGACCAGCGCGCGGCCCGCCCCCGGGGACGGCTCGTGACCACCGAGGCCGTGCGGACGGACGGGGGCCGGACCTCGGTGCTGCGCCACAACCGGCAGTTCCGCCTGCTGTGGGTGGGGCAGACGCTGTCGGGCTTCGGCTCCTCGATGGCCGGGGTGGCGCTGCCGCTCGTCCTGCTGGCCGGGGGCCATCCCGTCACCTCCGTGGCCGCGGTGACCACGGTGGTGGCCGTCACCGGCCTGCTGGTCCGCATCCCCGCCGGGATGCTGAGCGATCACCAGGACCAGCGCAGGCTCGTGATCGCCTGCGACCTCGTCCGCCTCGCGGTCTCCGCGGCCGTGGCCCTGTTCCTGCTCGCGGGGTCCCTGCCGATGTGGCTGGCGATCGTCGCGGTCATCGTCTCCGCGAGCGCCATGGAGGTGTTCAAGCCGTCGCAGTTCCAGCTGATCCGGCGCGTCGTCAGCAGCGAGCAGATCCCCGCGGCGGTGTCGCTGAACCAGGCCCGCGCCTACGGGGCGTCGATGGCGGGCCCCGCGGCGGGCGGACTGCTCATCGGGGTGTACCCCGCGCTGCCCTTCGCGGTCGACGCGGTCACCTTCCTGGCGTCGGCGCTCTGCGTCGCCGCCATGGTGCCGCGGAAACGGGCGGTGACCGCGCCGCCGAAGGACCCCAAGGACCCCGCGGTACCGGAACCCGCCGTGGTCCCGCCGGCCCCGCCCGGTCCTGAGCCGGTGCGGCAGGCACCGGCGGCGGGGTTCCGGGACCGGCTGACCGTGGGCTTCCGGCACCTGGCGCACGATCCGTTCCTGCGCCGCTCCACCGTCTTCTTCAGCGGTATGACCGTGGTCTTCAGCATGTTCGGCTCCGCCCTGATGCTCGGGGTGGGCGACCGGCCCGGCGGCGCCACGGCCGTCGGCTATGCGTTCAGCAGCGCGGCCCTGGCGGGACTGCTGGGCTCGCTCGCCGCCCCCTCCCTCCAGCGCAGACTGCCGCTGCCGGTCCTCGTCGCCTCCGGACCGGCGGCCGCCGGCGCGCTCCTGACGCTCGCGTGGCTCAGCGGGAGCACCCTCGCGTTCGTCGCCGCGTTCTCCGCGATGTCCCTGCTGGTCCCGGCGATCAACGCGGCCGTCGTCTCCGTCATGGCCACCTCGGTCCCCAAGGAGATCTACGGCCGCGTCACCACCGCCAACGACTTCGTCGTCCAACTGCTCCAGCCCTGCGCGCCGCTGGCCGCCGCGCTGCTGCTGACCACCTGCTCGCTGCCGGTGACCGCCCTCGTCCTGGCGGTCTCCTACCTGGTACTCGCACTCCTGGCCTTCACCCTGCCGACGCCGGCTCCCGCCCCTGCCGCTCACCGAGAGCCCACCCGGAGTGACGCATGACCACGACCTCCCAGCACGTGCCGCGGTCCGCGGACCCCGCCGAACCGTCCCTGCCGCTCTCCGTGCTCGAACGGGGCGGCCATCCGGCCGGGACGACCGCCGAGCAGGCGGTCCGGGACGTGGTGGACACGGCCAGGACCGCGGACGCGCATGGCTACCGGCGCTTCTGGGTCGCCGAGCACCACGCCGTGCGCACGAGCGCCAGCAGCACCCCCGCCGTACTGATCGCGCACATCGCGGCGCGCACCGAGCGGATCCGGGTGGGGTCGGGCGGGGTGATGCTGCCCAACCACCCGCCCTACACGGTCGCCGAGCAGTTCGCCACCCTGGGGACCCTCCACCCCGGGCGCATCGACCTGGGCGTCGGCCGCCCCTCCGACGGCAGCACCGAAGCCCACCGGCTGCTGGAGGAAGCCCTGCGGCGGGCTCCGAGAGCCGGCACCGGGTTCCCCGCCCAGATCGACGAACTGCTGGGCGTCCTGTTCGGCAGGGGCCCGGACCGCAACCGCTTCCACTCCCTGCCGCTGACACCGCGTCCCGCCACCGCACCCGAGGTCCACGTCCTGGGCGCCGGCACGACCAGCGCCCGCCTCGCCGCGGAACGCGGACTGCCCTTCGTCTACGGCCACCATCTCAGCCGCGCCATCTGCCGCCCGGAGGCCCCGGAGGGCTACCGGGCGGCGTTCCGGCCGGACCTGGACCACCCCGGGCAGGACGGCACCCGGCCCCACCTCAGCGTCTCGGTCCACGTGGTGTGCGCCGAGACCGACGAACTGGCCGAGTCACTGGCCCTGCGGAGCGCCGCCTACATGGCCGCGCACTCCGGCAACGCCGCGTCCTCGGGTCCGCTGTCCCCGGCCCGGGCGGAACACCTGGCCCGCCGGGTCCTCGACGAGTACCAGGTGGTGTACGGCGCACCCGCGAAGGTCGCCGCCGAACTGGAGGCGCTGGCCGCCCGGTTCGCCGCGGACGAGCTGATGGTCGCGCCCTTCGAAGCCACCGGGAAGGCGCGCGCCCGTACGCTGCGCCTCGCGGCACGGGCCCGCGTGGCGCCACCGGCCCGTGTGACGCAACCGGCCCGCGTGGCATCCCCGGCTCACCGAGCGGCCAAGCGATGAGGAACACCCCGTCCCTCGAACCGGGCACCGCCACCCGGGACACCCTGCGCGCGGTGCTCGGGCAGTTCGCGACCGGGGTGACCGTGGTCAGCGCGGGACGCGACCTGCCCCAGGGGATGACGGCGAACTCCTACACCTCGGTCTCGCTCGACCCCCCGCTCGTCCTGGTCTGCGTGGCCCGCACCGCGGCCGTGCACGCGACCGTGCTCGCGGAGCGGCACTTCGCGGTCTCCATCCTCCGCTCCGGCCAGGACCACGTGGCCCGGTACTTCGCGGACCACCGCCGACCGCGCGGACCCGGCGCGTTCGACGCGGTGGACGCGTTCACCGGGCGCGTCACCGGGGCCCCGCTGCTCGCGGGCGCGCTGGCCTGGCTGGAGTGCGCCCTGGCCGCCGTGTACGAGGGCGGAGACCACTCCATCCTGCTCGGCGAGGTGCGCGACCTCGCCCGCGGCACCCCGGGCGAGCCCTTGACGTACTTCGCGGGCTCCTTCCGGCCGTGACCCGATCCGACCACCACAGACCACCACACACTCCGGAGCGACGTATGAGCGTGGCCGACCCGACGACCGGCGTGGCCGACCCGATGACCGAGGACGCTCCGGACCCGTCCGTCCCGCCCGTGCCCCGATCCGTGCTCGAACTCGGGGGCCGCCTCCCGGAGACCGGGGCCGAGCGGTCCCTCCAGGACATGGTGGACACGGCCCAGACGGCCGACGCGTACGGCTACGCGCGCTTCTGGGTCGCCGAGCACCACTCCTCGCACCGGACCGCGAGCGGTGTCCCCAGTGTGCTGATCGCGCACCTCGCGGCGCGGACCGAGCGGATCCGGGTGGGGTCGGGCGGGGTGATGCTGCCCAACCACCCCCCGCTGACGGTCGCGGAGCAGTTCGCCACCCTCCAGGCGCTGTATCCCGGACGGATCGACCTCGGCCTCGGCCGGTCCCTGGCCGGGCCCGTGACGCCGGACGGGCTCATGGAAGCGGCGCTGCGGCGCGATCCGCTCGGTGCGGCCGAGTTCCCGGAGCGGATCGACGAACTCCTGGGCTTCCTGCTGGGCCGCGGGCCGGAGCAGCACCGTTTCCATGCGCTGCCGCTGACGCCCCGTCCGTCGAGCCCGCCCGAGGTGCACGTCCTGGGCGCCGGCGAGGGGAGCGCGCGGACCGCCGCGGAACGGGGGCTGCCGTTCGCCTACGGCCATCACCTGGGCCGGTCCAAGTGCCGGCCGGCGGCGACGGCCCGCTACCGCTCCGCCTTCCGGGCGGCACGGGCGGGCGGGCGGCCGTACCTCGTCGTCGCGGTCAACGTGGTCTGCGCGGAGACCGACGAGGAGGCCGAGGCGCTGGCCCTAGACGCCTCGGCGCGGCTGGGCGGCCCGCACCGGGAGGCCGCCGCGGACACCACGCTGTCCCCGGACCGGGCCTTATACGTGGCCCGCCGGACCCTGGACGAGAACCAGGTGGTCCACGGCGCGCCGGCGAAGGTGAACGCCGAACTGGACGCGCTGGCGGGCAGGCTGGGCGCGGACGAGCTGATGCTCGTGCCGTACGAACTCACCGGCGCCGCACGCTGCCGCACGCTGCGCCTGGCGGCGACCGCCCGGCAGACACCCCCGCGGGAACCGCTCCGCCGGCCGACCACGGCCCCGCCCCGACGGCTCACCCACTGAGGGGACCGCCGACACGGCCCTGCGTGGGCCGCGCCCCCCGCCCCGCGTGGGGCCCGCCCATGCACGGGACCGTGCCGCCCCCGGACCGCGCCCCCCGGCCCGCGTGGGGCCGCGCCCATGCCCGGGGGCGTGCCGCCCCCAGGCCGCGCCCTTCATAGGGCCGCCCCCTCCTCGGGCCGCGCCCTTCGGATCTGGGTCCCTCACCGGGCCGCTTCCCCCGCAGGGCCGCGCTGTCACAAGGCTCTCCCCCACAAGATCCCCCGGACCCGCGCCGCCCCTTTGGCCGCGCCCTCGTAGAACCGCCTCCCTCAGGGCCGCGCTGCCCTCCTCAGGCCGCGCCATGTTCCGCGCCCCTACCGGGCCACCTCCCCCACAGGGCCGTGCCCCCACAAGATCCCCCAAGCCCGCGCCGTCCCTTTGGCCGCACCCTCATAGAACCGCCCCCCCACAGGGCCGCGCCCCCCACAAAGCTCTCCCCACCTCCCCCAGCCAGAGCCCCAGCCCTCAGCCCGTGCCCTTCGGATCCGCGCCGACCCCCCAGGCCCCAGACACCAGACACCCTTCGGGTCCGTGCCCCACCGGTCTACGCCCCATCGGGCCGCTCCCCCCACAGACCCGCGCCGCCCCCATCCGCAAGTCCGCACCGATCCCCGTAGGCCCTCGGCCAGCTTCCCTCTCAGGCTCCTGCCTGGCTGTTCCAGGATTGCGGGACCCCCGGGACCCGTCCCGGTGCCCGTCGGCCGGCGGGCGCCGGAGGGACCGGGATGGGACGGGCCCCGGTGATCCGTCGACGGACGGTCGGCGGACCGTCAGGTGGACGTTCCCAGCAGGCGGCGCAGGTCCTCCGCCATGCGCAGGGCCGCCGCGAGGTCCTCGCCGCCGAGGTCCGCTCCCGCCGCCCGCCGCCGGCGGTCGAGCACCACCCGCAGGGCGAAGGCCGCCTGCCGGGCGAACAGCGCCAGCAGATCCAGCTCGTCGAGGCTGGACCGGGACTGGGGAGCCGGGTCCAGGACCTCCAGCACGCCCAGGATCCGGTCCTCGTGGGTCAGCGGAGCCGCCATCAGGGCGTCGGGCACGTACTCCGTGGACTCGGCGAACGCCCGGTCGAAGTCGGAGCGGTGCGACAGGTCGTCCACGATGACGGGCTCGCCGGACATCACCACCCACCCGGCGACACCGCTCTTCGCGGGGAAACGCCGGCCGACCAGAACGTCCTCGCCCTGGCCGGAGACCGCTTGGAAGACCAGTTCGTGCCGCGCCTCGTCCAGCAGGAACACCGAGCTGGCGGCGGCACCGAAGATGGCGCGCGCCACGTCGACCACGGACCGCAGGAGTTCCTGCGAGAGCAGGTCGTTCGCCGCGTCGGTCTCAGCGTTGTCGTCGTTCACGAAGCACCCCTCATGCCGGTGTGTACGTTGGCCGCGGAAAGGTAGAGCGCGTTCTTGAGCTGAAAGCTCGTCAGCCTGCGGTGCCGGGACAGGACACGGGCGCACAGTCCCGTGATGTACGGCGTCGCGAAACTGTTGCCCGTCGTACGGATCGTCGTGCCGCCGAGCCAGGCGACCTGGACGTTCTGGCCCGGGGCGAAGAACTCCACCGGCGGACTGGGGTTGTAGAGGTGCAGGTCGGGGTCGTCCTCCGCGTGGCTGCCCACGGAGATCACCGACGCGAACCGCCAGGGGAAGCTCTCCACCGTGGAGTTGTGGGCCGAGGCGACGATGACGGTCCGGCGGAAGTACGCCTCGTCGGCGAGGGCTCGCAGTTCCTCGACGAACCGTGCCCGGGTCGTGGACAGACTCAGGTTGATCACGTCGAAACCCTCGTGGATCGCCCACCTGAGGCCCGCCAGCAGGACGTCCCCGGTTCCGCCGAACGTCCTGCCCAGCACCTGCACGCTGTAGAGCTCGCACTCCGGCGCGGTCCTGCGGATGATCCCCGCGCAGGCCGTGCCGTGACCGCAGCTGTCCGTGGCCTCTGTCTCCGTCACGCTGATCCCGTGCTCGTCCTTCACCACGGCCCAGGCGCCGTCGACCCGGCCGACCAGCGGATGGCCGGTCTCCACACCGGAGTCCACGACACACACGCGGACACCGCGTCCGCGTGCGTTCTCCCCCTCCCGTGCCGACCCGGGGCGCTCCTCGTCGGCGGTGACCCCGATGTCCTCGGGCCGCCTGCCGCGCAGGCTCCACACCAGTTCGGGGCGGCGTGCCGCCGTCTGTGCCGTGTCCATTCAGGGGCCCTTCGGTGTCCGGTCGGGGAGGGGAGCCGGGCCGGTACGGAAACCCGGGCGGGAGCCGTTGCCGGTGCGCGCGGGAGTGGCGTCGAGGGTGGCGCGGGCCGCCGCGGCCCGGCGCACACCGGGCAGGTGCCCCTTCGCCTCGAAGCAGGCGACGGCCCGTTCCGCCGCCGCGCGCGCCTCCGTTGCCCGGCCCGTCCGCCGCACGACCTCGGACCGGTCGAGCCAGGCGTTCGCCCTGACGACCGGCGAGTCGGTGCCGGCGGCGCGGCGCACGGCACGTTCGGAGAGCGCGACGGCGTCCGCGGGCCGGCCCTCGGCCACGGCGATGCGGGCCAGCAGTCCGTCGAGGTCGGCGGCGTCGGAGCGGGCCGGTGCCGCCGGGGCGGGCGAGACCGTGCCCGGACGGTCCAAACCGTTCAGACCGTCCGGACCGTCCGGGCCGTCCGGACCAGTGGCCGTGGTCAGGCGGGCCACCGCCTCGTCGACCCGGCCCGCGTCCAGCAGCAGCCGCGCCGACTCCCGGTCCAGCGCGGCCAGCAGTCCGTCGGCCCGGAGCGCGTGCGCGGCGGCGGTGGCCTCGTCGAGCAGCTCCAGCGCGTGCCGCCCGTCGCCCGCGAGGGACTCCACGGTGGCGTGGAACAGCGGCAGCACCACCGCCCCCTCGGCGTAGCCGAGGCCGTCCACGAGTCGGCGTACCCGGGTGAGACAGGTGTGCGCGTCCTGCCACCGTTCCCCGAGTGCGAACAGCACGGCCAGCGGGCAGTTCAGCGTCAGTCTGACCGTCGGCCGCTGTTCGCCGTGCTCGGCGAGCAGTCTGCGCGCGCGGGCCGTCGCCCCGGGCACGGGCGCGGGGCCACGCCACAGGGAGATGCCCATGGCGCCCAGCGCCAGGGCGCGCTCGGGCTCGGCGCCCGAACGCCGTGCGTGCTCGAGACCGCGGCTCAGGAGGAGGTCGGCGGCTTCGTGCCGCCCCTCGAACTGGCGCTCCTGTGCGAGCCGGACGGCCGCTCTGGCCTGGCCGAGTTCGTCGCCGGCCCGTTCGAAGACCTCCATGGTCCGCTGAGCGACCTCCCCAGGGGTGCCGCCCGCGAGGTCCGCGGACACCACGGAGAGCGCGAGGCGCGCGTGCGCGGTCTCGACGGTGTGCGGGACCGGCGCGGTCAGGACGTCCCGCAGCAGAAAACACCCCTCGTCCGTGCGACCGGTGGCCAGGCAGACCTCGCCGAGTCCACGGGTGGCGGCGATCCGCTCGGGCTCACCGTCGCGGGCCAGGTCAAGGGCCCGGCGCAACAGGCCGTCCGCCCAGGCGAGGTCGGAGCGGGCGAGGGCGCGAGTGCCGCTCTCGACCAGGCGGTGGGCCGCGGCGCGCCGCAGCGCCTCGGTACGGGGCCCGGCGATGCCCAGTTCGGTCCGGTAGCGGTAGGCGTGCTCCAGGTGACCGGCCATCGCCGCGCTCGCCTCCACCGTACGGTCCTCCGTACGGTCGCGGTCCTCCGTACGGTCCTCGCCCCGTACGGCCGCGTCCGGCGGCCGGGCGGCGAGCTGTGCGGCGAGGTGTGCGGCGAGGTGTTCGTGCCGCTCGGCCCGGGCGCGCTTAGCCATGGAGTGGTAGGTGACCTCGTGGAGGAGACCGCTGCTGAACCGGAACACAGGCGTCTCCCGTCCGCTTCCGTCCGACGCGACCGGCGCGTCCGGCGCGTCCGGCGCGTCCACGAGCCGGTGCCCGCGCAGGCGCACGAGCGCGGCCTCGACGCCGCCGCGCAGGGACGGCACGGCGTCACCGACCGTCGAGGCGCTCGCCGGGGCGCCGGCCAGGACGTCCGCGGGCACGCCGTCGCGGTCGCGCTCGGCCAGCGCGGCCACGTCGTCCGCGGTGAACTCCCGTCCCACCACGGCCGCGAGGTCCAGGGTGGTGCGCTCGGCCCGGCCGAGCGCACCGATCCGCGCGCCGAGCAGGGCCTGCAGGGTGGTCGGCAACTCGTCGGCGCCCAGGGCCCGGTAGCCGGACCCGTGTTCCATGGCGGCCGCGACCAGGTGCTCCAGGTGGAGCGGGTTGCCGCCCGCCGCCTCCAGCACGTGCGCGGGTACGCCGGTCCCGGCCGCGGTGTCCCCGGCGACAGCCCCGCCGACACCGTGCGCACCCACCTCCATGAGGGTCTCCGCCACGGTCGCGGCCTCGTGGGTGGTCAGCCCGGGCAGGGGCAGCGACCTGGTGGCCCGCCCGGTCGACGCCCAGTCGGAACGGCGGTCCAGGAGGTCCGGACGGGCCAGGCAGACGAACAGCACGGGCGAGGCGGTCAGGTCCCCGGCCAGTGTGCCCAGGACGTCGAGCAGCACGTCCGAGGCCCACTGGCAGTCGTCCACCACCAGCACGACCGGCCGCCTGCGGGCGAGCGCGGCCAGCAGGTCGCCGGTCGCGGCGCAGGTGTCGTCCACGGAGGGGTTCGGCGTGCCGTCCTCCAGCAGGCCGCCGGCCAGCAGCGCGAGCGCCTGCCTGATCTCGTCGCGCTCATCGGCGTCCCCGCCGGCCCCGCCGGCCCCGGCCAGATCCCGTACGTCGGGGAAGTGCCGCAGCACCTCCCGCACCGCGTCCGCCAGCGGTGCGAGGCTTCCGTGCTCACCGTAGGAACGGCAGCGGCCGGAGCCCTGGGCGCAGGCGGGGCCCGTGTCCCTGAGCCACTCGTGGACCAGGCGCGTCTTGCCCATGCCCGCCTCGCCGTGCACGACGAGGACGTTCGGTGCGTCGTGCCGCCCGGTCACATCCCGCAACGCCTGCCGCAACACGTCGAGTTCGGCCGTCCTGCCGACAAGGGGCACGTCGAAGCGGCGCGAGAGCCGCGGGTCGTCCTCGGCGACGGCGAGCAGCCGGTACGCGGTCACCGGTACCGTCTTCCCCTTGAGCCGCAGCGGGCCGACCGGCTCGCAGCGGGCGGTGGGGCCGGCCGCCCGCCGGGTCTCGGGACCGATCAGGACCTCGCCCTCGGCGGCGTGCTGTTCCAGCCGGGCGGCGACGTTGACGGTCTCACCCGAGACCAGGGCCTGCCGGGTGGACACGTCGGTGCTCGTGACGGCGGGTCCGGTGTTGACGCCGATCCGCACGGCCAGCCGGATGCCCAGGGTGGGGTGCAGTTCGTTCTCGTTGAGGTCGCGTACCGCGTCGAGCATCGCGAGCGCCGCGGACAGCGCCCGCCGGGCGTCGTCCTCGTGGGTGACGGGCACCCCGAAGACGGCCATGACGGCGTCCCCGATGAACTTCTCGACCGTGCCCCCGAAGTCCTCCAGCGGCGCCCGCATCCGGTCGAAGTACCTGAGGACGACCGTGCGCAGGGTCTCCGGGTCCAGGACGCCCGAGAGCGCGGTGGAGCCGACCAGGTCGCAGAAGACGACGGTCACGATCTTGCGTTCCTCGGCGGGGGCGGCCGCGCCCGCGCGGCCGACGGGCACGCCGCAGGACGGGCAGAAGCGTGCTCCGGACGGCATCGCGCGGTCGCAGTCTGCACACCGCATGGCTGACTCCTCCTGGCTGGCGGTTCTCGGACGGTCGGCGCGGGTGCGCGGGGCCGCACGGGCCCCGGTCGTCAGGACACCGGGCCCGCACGGGTCCCGGTCGTCAGAACAGCGCTCCGCCGGCGATCTCGCTGTGCGCCTGCACCTCGGGGCCCGCCTCGTCGAGCCGCTCCTTGAGGTCGAGGACGAGTTCGAGCTCCGCCACGCTCAGCTCCCGCAGCACGTGGCGCTGCTCGTCGGTCAGCGCGGCGAGTCCGAAGCCGTGGCTCTCTAGGGCGCGGAGCGTGTCGTCCCCGCGGTCGTCGGGACCGCCGGCTGCCGCGGAGTCTTCCAGGCGTTCGCTCATGACGGGTACGTTCCTCCCGGGAGGCGGTGGAGCGGGCGTGGTTCCCCTGCGATCCGTGGTTCCCCTGCGATCCGGGCGAACAGCCCGATGAGGCCGTCAACGGTGTGCAGGGCACTCGTGGTGACGGCCCGCCGCAGGACGGGCGTCAGCGGAAGGGCGTCGAGCAGCTCGAAGAGGTCGGCGGTGTGTCCGTCGTCCAGCTCGGCATGGGCGCGGACGGTGCGCAGCGAGGTCTCGGGGACGCCCGAGGTGGCGATGTGGTCGGCGAGCCGGGGAGCGGGGGCGTTGCTCTCCAGTACGGCGATGTACCCGAGCAGGGCGACCGGGTGGTGGTGCTCGATCCAGTAGTACTGGGCCCCCACGAAACGGGCGGTCGACGGCGGCGGCTGCTCGCCGGCGACGGCCGCCGCGGTGTCGCCGAGCGCGGCGAGATCGGTCAGCAGCCAGTCGTCGTGGCCGCGTTCCTCCTCGGCGTGGACCCGGAGGTAGCGCTCCAGCGGTGCGGCGACCGGATCGTGCGGGCGCAGCGCGGCGCACAGCGTGGCCGCGCGTTCCATGAGCGGGACCGAGGCCCGGATCACTCCGTGCATCACCGCGAGGTACGTCGCGTAGCGCGGGCCGAGTCCGGTCGGCCGCCACAGCGCGGCGGTGGCCGCCCGCATCATCGGCTCGGTGAGCGCGAGCCGCGCCCGGAGGCCGGCGGCGGTGCTCGTCGCGGTGCTCGCGGTATTCATCGCGGTGCTCCGGGCAGGGCGACCAGGTCCTCGTACCCGGCCGTGCCGTGCCGGCGTACGAAGGACACCGGACCGGCCTCCCGCTGCCGCTGCGCCATGTGGAGGTCGAGCAGCGCACCCGCCGGGCCACCGGCCAGCCGGTCCGCGGCGGCGAGGACTTCGGGGTGCTCGCCCAGAGCGCGGCACCCGTCGCAGTACCCCGCCGGCCGCGGACCGGCACCGGCCGCCGTGCCGTGGCGGGCGGTCAGATGGCCCGGCCCCACGGTCCTGATCATCCGCAGGGCGGGCGCCGAGCGTACCCGCCGGCTCACGGAGGCCCAGTCGCTCTCGTCGAGGTGGCCGACCGTCAGGTGGGCGGGGGCCGGCCGGCGGTCGACCGTGTGCTGATTGCAACAGGCCAGGATGGTGCCGTCGGCCGCCACGACCGGCCAGGCGGCCATCGAGCAGGGCCGCACCCCGCCGGGGTCCGGGGCGGGGACGGCTCTCGCGGCGGCCCAGGAGGCGGCGCGTCCCACCGGGCGCAGCGAGTTGACCAGCATGGGGACGCCGTCGCCGAACGCGCGGCGGATGTCGGTGGTGACGTCCGCGAGGTAGGGGTCCCGTGGTCCGTCGCCCACGACGTGGAAGCTGCAGGCGATCCCCCGGTCGAGGACCTGCCGCACCACCGAGAAGGCGCGGGCGCGGGGGACCTCGCGTTCGTGGAAGGCGTCGACGCTCACCGAGAAGTGGTCGAGCGCGTCGATCGCCCGCATGACGGCGGGCGGGATCACGGCACGGTCCGGCTCCCCGGGGCCGGACCGTGCCGTGATCCCGCCGCCGCGGGCGGCGAACCAGGCACCCGTGAGCAGGGCGACCCGGGTGCCGGCGGCGCGCGCCCGGCCGGCCAGCTCGGCGGTGAGGTCGCTGCGCAGCAGTGGTTCACCACCGGTCAGCATCAGGACCTCGGGGCGGTCGGTGGCCCCGAAGGAACCGACGAACCTCAGGAGCCCGGCGGAGTCCGGCTCGGGCGAGGCCATGGTCGAGGTGGTGGAGCAGTGCGCGCAGTGCAGCGGGCAGCGCCCGGTGACGGTGACCAGCAGGCCCGCGGACGGGACCGGACGAAGGGACATCAACTCGGCGAGTTGCATGGCGTGCTCACCCTCCGTCCGTGGGTCGGCCTCCTCCGTCGGTGGGGCCGGCCTCCTACGAAGCGTCGGCCAGGACGGTTCGGGACGCGGACCGAAGCGGTTGGGATCCGGTAAAGGCCCAGGTGGCTGCGGAGCCCGGCGGAAGGTTCAGGCGGATGTCCGACGGGGGGTCAGGCGGACGTCCGACGGGGGGTCAGGCGGACGTCCGACGGGGGGTCAGGCGGGTATCCGAGTGACCGGCGGCGATTGCAGGGCGGTCTGTTCACGGGCGAACACCCGGATGAGCCGCGGCAGTTCGTACCGTGCGGCATGGGCGGTGATCTCGCTGTCCGGGACGACGAGCACACCGGAGTCCATCAGGGACTCCAGCCGGCGGAGCACCTCGTGCTGTCCGTGGCCGAGCCGGGCGGCCGCCTGGGCGAGGGTGAAGGGGCCTTCGGGGAGGCCGGACAGGTCGCACAGCGCCGAGCGGTCCGCCGGGGACAGGTCCTGCCAGCCGCTCGCCAGCCGTGGCCGTACGTCCATGTCGCCGGCGACCAGTTCGTCGAGCACCGTGCGGCTGTCCGCCAACCGCCGGGCGTACTCGTCCAGCGGCAGGTGGCGTCGTACGGCGAGTTTCAGACCGCACACGCGCACCGCCAGGGGCAGCATCCCGGTGGCGGTGACGATGTGCGCCGCGGCCTCCCGGCCGTCGCCGAGCCGGGCGGGGCCGACGATCCTGCCGAGCAGTTCCAGGCACTCCGCGGTGTCGAACGCCGTCGCCTCCAGCCGGTGCGCCGGGGTCAGGCCGGCCAGCGGGGTCCGCGCGGTGACCAGTACCGCGCTGGCCCCGGTGTCGGGCACGAGCGGTCGCACACACGATTCGTCGGCGCAGCCGTCCAGCACGACCAGGACCTTCCGCCCGGCGAGCCAGCCGCGCCAGGCGGCCGCCGTGCGGTCCGGCTCCGACGCGCTGCCGGTCCGCGCGGTGGACGGCGCGGGCGACCCCACGAGTTCGGCCAGTTCGGCCAGGACCGAAACGGTCGGCCGGGCCCGGCCCGCCGTGTCCCGCATCCGGATCAGCACCCTGCCGTCGGGGAACGCGCCGGCGAGCCGGTGCGCCGCGTGGACCGCCAGCGCGGTCTTGCCGGTCCCGGCCGGCCCGGTCACCACCGCCAGTCGCGGGCCCGCGTCGTCCCGGGCCAAGAGGGCGAGCAGCGTGCGCACCTGCTCCCGGCGGCCGGTGAAGTCGGGCAGGTCGGGCGGCAGCAGGGCGGCAGGGCGCCGGTCCGGACGGGGCACGTGCCGGGTGCCGGCCTGGCCGAACACTCCGCCGGTGGCGCCGCCCCCGCCCGAGAGCATCGACCGGTAGAGCGTCTGGAGCGCCGGACTGGGCTGCAACCCGTATTCGGCGGCGAGGAGTTGGCGCAGACCCTCGTAGGCGGCGAGGGTCTCGGTCTGGCGTCCCTGGTCGAAGAGGGCGTTCATCTGGGCGGCTCTCAGCCGTTCGCGCTCGGGATGCTCCTCGACGAGTTCACCGATGGTCTCGGCCACCTCGTAGGAGTTGCCCAGCCGCAGTTCGGTCTCGGCCCAGCTCTCGTACGCCTGCAGACGGCGGCCGTCGAGCCGGTCGGCCTCGCACCGCAGTGCGGGAGAAACCCGCAGGTCGTGCAGAGCGGGACCGCGCCACAGACCGAGCGCTTCGCGCAGCATGCCGGAAGCCTGGACGAGGTCGTTCTGGTACGTGGCCTCGCGGGCGGCGCGGACCAGGCGCTGGAAACGCAGGGCGTCGAGCTCCTCGTCGTCCGCCCGCAGCAGGTAGCCGCCCGCCTGGTGGACGAGCCGGTCACCGGCGCCGACCGAGTCCAGGAGCCGGCGCAGGGCCGACACGTACACCTGGATGTTCTTCCGGGCCGTCCGGGGCGGCTCGCCGTCCCACAGCGTGTCGGTCAGCAGGTCGAGGGGGACGGGTGTGCGGGGGCGGCACAGCAGCATGGCCAGGAGCAGCCGCTGTTTGAGCGGTCCGAGCGCGAGGGGGAGGACGTGTCCGCCGGCCGCGTCCGCCGCGTGTGCGGACAACGGTCCGAGGACGGAGAACCGCAAGCCGGTGCACGGTGGTTCGCCCATATCCGGTCCACCCTTCGGTCATGAGCTGAGATGAATGCATCAAGACGCTGACATATACCAGATGCTCTGGTCATGGGTAAACGGTAAGTATGCGCCACGCTCCCTACAGTGATCACTCAGCGAAGATCATGCTCAACTGTCGCCGAATAAACGGCAGTTGTCGCGCGTGTGTCGCCACGGTTTCCCGGTCCGTCTTCACCTTCGGTCCGTTCGTCGTCTGTCCGTCGTCTGTCCGTCGACGAAGGTCGTCAGCTAGGATGAACGACGCGTACGGTCGGTCCACCCGGGCGGCACGGAAGGGCGGAAGGCACGTGATGGACGAGAGCGGATCCGCGTCGACACCGTCGGATTCGATGCTGGCGGACCGCATCGACGCGCTGTTCCGGGTCGTGCGGCGGCCCAACCGCGAGCAGTACAGCCACGAGGAGGTCGCCCGTGCGTGCCGTGAGGCGACGGGCGAGAGTTTCTCCGCCACCTACCTGTGGCAACTGCGGACGGGGCGGCGCGGCAATCCCACCAAGCGCCACCTCGAAGCCCTCGCCAAGTTCTTCGACGTACCCGTCGTCTACTTCTTCGACGACGAGCAGGGCGACGTCATCGCGAAACAGCTGGAACTGCTCGACGCACTGCGCGACGCCGAGGTGCGCAGCGTGGCGCTGCGCGCGGTCAACCTCTCACCCGAGGGCATGGGCACGATCAGCGACATGATCGACGTCATCGCCCGCCGCGAGAAGGACGCCGGCGGCGCCGGACCGTAACCGGCGAGGGTGCTCAGGAGCGGTGGACTCGCGAGTTCCGGCGGCGACGAGAGGACGGCGTGTGCGTAGTGACCGGCGAGGGCGGCAGCGGCGGCGGTGTCGGCGCATCGTCGACAGACTCGACCTGCCCAGCCCCTTCGACGCGGCCGACTTCATCGGTGCGCTCGCGCGGCTGCGCGGCCGGCCCATCGAACTGATACCGGTCCGTTCCGAGACGGACATCCCGTGCGGAGTGCTGATCACCACCGACCGCGCCGACTACATCGTCTACGCCGCCGACACCACGCCGCTGCACCAGCAGCACATCCTGCTGCACGAGGCGGCACACGTCATCTGCGGCCACTACGAGACGGCGCCCGCCTCGTCGGCCGCCGCCCGGGTCCTGCTGCCCGACTTACCCCCGGCACTGGTCCGACGCGTCCTCAGCCGCAGCGTGTACACCGAACCGCAGGAGCAGGAAGCCGAACTGGTCGCCTCGCTCATCCTGACCCGCGCGGCGCACCTCGCCCGTACGGGACCCACCGGGCCCGAGTGGCCGCGGCTGCGCACCCTGTTCGGAGGGGCCGGGAACCAGGAGCCCACCGGCTCCCCCGACACCCCTGACACCCCCGCCGGCCCGGACGGCGCCGATGGCTGACCTGGGGAGTCTCGTCGCCGCCACCCTCTTCCTGTCCTTCGCCCTCTACCGTGCGCTGATCATCTGGCGGGGCTCCGACCCCGCCCAGCGGTACATCGCCGGTTTCGCCGCGTGCATGGGGGCCGCGATGCTCTTCAGGGCCCCCGTCGTGATGTCCGCCCTGCGGGACCTGGCCCCGCTGGACACCGTCGTCATGCTGATCACCCACGAACTCAAGAGCTTCGCGCACGTCCTGCTGCTGCTGGTGGGGCTGTCGCTCAGGCCCGCCGGCCCCGACCACAGGGCGCAGGGGCGGCAGATCCGGCTCGCGGTGGTGGTCCTGGTGGCCGAAGCCGCCGTCCTGCTCATGGCGGGCGTCAGGGCCGAGAGCGGACTGGCGACCGCCCCGCCGGACCGCCGGTGGTTCCTCGCCGTGTACAACGTGCTCTTCGCCGCGTACGGCACCTGGTGCCTGCTCGTCCTGACCCGTGAACTCGTCCGGCAGACGCGGCAGGTGGCCGCCGGACCGATGCGGACGGGACTGCGGCTGATGACCTTCGCCGCGCTCCTCGGCATCGTGTGGACCCTGTGGGTGCTGACGTACGTGCCCATGAACCTGACCCAGGGACTCCACACGGCCAGCGAGGACGTGGTGTGCAGCGTGCTGGGCGCCGTCACCGCCGCCCTCGCCACCGGCGGGGCCACCGCGACCTGGTGGGCGCGTGCGTCCGGCGGGCCCCTCGCCGCGCCCGGCCGCTGGCTGTCCGCGTACCGCACGCACCGGGCACTGGAGCCGCTGTGGTCGGCGCTGCGCACCGAACTGCCGCAGATAGCGCTCGATCCCGCCGCCCCGCGCCGTCCGGTGCTGTGGCGGGCGGAGTTCGACCTCTACCGGCGGGTCATAGAGATCCGCGACGGGCACCTGGCCCTGCGCCCGTACTTCCCCGCCGACGCCACCGGCCGGGCGGCGCTCACCGGGACCGACGGAACGGCCACCGCTTCCGTCGGCCCCGGTGAGCGGTCGGCGGAAGTCCGCGCGGTCATGGAGGCCGCCACGATCGCCGCCGCCCTGGAGGGCAAACGGGCCGGACGGACCCCGGCCGGCGTGCACCCCGCCGGCCCCGTGTCGCAGCAGATAGCCGGCACCGTCGCCGCCGAGGTGGCATGGCTCCTGCTGGTCACGGCCGCCTTCGTGTCCTCCCCGGAGGTCGCGGCGGCCCGCATCCGGGCCCGCACGGACACCACCGGCCTCAAGAACGACCCACGACCACGATGACCACGACCCGACCACCGGTCACGGCGGTCCCCCGTGACACCGGAGGACGCCGACGGGGCACGAGGGCTATCAGAACGAGCGCCAAATGAACGTCACGGCGTCATTCCGGCGCCGAGACATCGCCGGTAACGCCCACACCGCCCATAACGCACACACGCAAAACCGCAGCTCAGGCCCCCTTCGCCACCGGCTCCAAGATCGCCACGCACTCCACATGATGCGTCATCGAGAAGATGTCGGCCTGAGCAGGATGTGGAAAAGACCAGGTGAGAGCAGCCTTCTCAGCTCGCCGAGGAGCGTGAGGACGCCCAGAGCGTCAAATGAGCGTCACGACCGGCCGGATCAGCTCACTCAACCAGCCGCTTCGATCAGGTCCGCCAAGAGGGCGTCGGCCACCAGTTCCTCGACCACGGCGGTGCCATGTTCGGCCATGGCACGGGTCAGCTCTGGATCCCAGGGAGCTTCGGTGAGGCGGCCCGGCTCAGGTCCGTGCGGTGTGCGGGCGACTGCGGCCCGGTAGTCCGTCGCCGACATGCGCCAGGGGCGGGCCGGCGTCTTGTCCAGGAGGTAGGCGGCGATGCGGATGCCTTCGCCGTCGAAGTCGCCGTGGTAGCGGAGGACGGCGCCGTGGTCTGCGAGAAGGCGGAGGAGGTGGATGACCGCGCTGTTGGGCCAGCCGGATGTGCACACAAGCGGAGGGCAGTCCGGGCCGAAGCGGCGTACGGCCAGAGCCAGGATGCTGGGGTTCTCGACGGCGTGGACGACGGGTGCGGGATCCAGGGCGAGGGTGAACTCGCCCGGGGCCCGCAACTGGGCGAGCGTCAGGCTGGCGGCCTGACCGGCCTGGGCACAAGCCCGGGTCACACGAGCGAGCGGACCTTCACCGACCGGGCGTAGTCCACCGACGAGGACGGTGGCCGACAGGTCGTCGTCGGCAATGCCCGCGCGAGTCCACAAGGCGCGCCGGTCCGCCGCGGACTCGGGCGCAGCGGTGTCATGGAGGGTCGCCAGGGCACGGAGGACAAGGGTGGACAGGCGGGTGCCGTCGTCGAGCGCGTGGGAATCGCCCTTCAGGATCCGGGCAGCGAAGACGGGCAGGGGCTCGGCCTGAGCCGGGCATTCGGCGAGTACGGTCAACGCGTCCGCGAGCAGAGTGCGGGTCAGTTCCGGTGATCCACCGACCAGGCCGGCAGCTCGGCACGACGCGGTCCATTCGGCGAGCGCGGGCTGGGCCCGCACGGTGGCGTGATCGTCCAACCATGCCCACAGCTCGGCGCGTTCGGTTTCTTCGCGGCGGCGGTCGGACGCGCGGTCCCCGAGGGGGCCCACAAGTTCGGTGACGGTTTCACGGACCGTGCGGCCGGACAGTTCGGTGACGGCCTCCTCCAGGCGCGACAGAGCGACGAAGGGGCGCGGATCCGGCAGACGATCCAGGCCGAGAAGGTCGGCAAGCGCCTCGCGCTGAGCTTCGTCGAGCGGTCCGAGGCGCACCCGTGTGACGGGGCGGCCGGAGGACAGCCGGCTGTGGACCGTCTGCCAGAGCGGGCGGAGTTCGGGACGGCTCAGGGTGCGTTCGCCCTGGGCCGCTTCCGTGTGGGTCATCCTGCCTCCAGATCGGTGCCGTTCCAGACGAAGCGAGCGCTGGTGACAGCGTCGTCGTCCCCGTCGATGAGGAGTTGGTGGACAGCGATGCCGGGTAGTTCGCCGTAGGTGCACCACTCGTGGTCGGAGGTGACCATGAGATCAAGGTCGAGTGCGGTGAGCAGGGCGAAGACCTGTCCGCGGTTGACTGCGTCCACTCCGACGAAGACCTCGTCGAGCAGGATGGGTCGTGGTGCCAGTGGCACGGCCTCGTAGTGGGCGGCGACTGCGGCGAACAGTGGCAGGTGCAGGGCGATGGCCTTCTCCCCACCGGAGAGTGCGCCGTGCAGCTTCTTGGTCAGCGGCTGCCAGCCGTTTCCGTTCGCCCGATCGAGGCGCACGGTGAATCGGTGCCAGGCGGTGTAGTCGAGCACCTCGCCGAGCTGCTCCTCCCAGCTCGCGGCCGTGTCGCTGCTCTTGGCCTCCTCGATACGGGCTCGGAAGAAGCGGTGCAGGGCCTCCCGGTCGCTCTCGTTGACCCGGCCGGGGTCCTTGAGCAGCAGCTGACGGGCGGTGCGGGTGCCTTCAGGGAGATCCGGACGGACGTCCCAGACGAGCTGGACGGCGACGTTGGAGGCGGTTCGGACCCGCTCCAGATGCCCGTTCATACGATGGACGAGTTCGCCGGCCTGTCGGATGCGGGCGGCGAGGTGACGGCGGATGTCGCCGGTGAGGATCTGGTCGAAGAGACTCCGCTCGGCGGTGGTGATGTCGTCACGACTGCGGTCGCGCTCCTGGGTGAGCGTGGCGAGCAGGCCCGTTGCCCCCACCCGCATGCCGTCCAGAGTGGCGGTGAACAGCTGGATGTCGTCGTCGGGCTCCAGATCCAGGTCGGCACGGGCGCCGAGGCACTGGCGTGCTCCATGGACCGCTTCGGAAAGGCGGGTCGCGGCATCACCCAGGTTGCGTGGGGCGTACGGGATGCCTGGCCACCTCGCTGCTGTGGCACGGGCGGCCTCCAGGGTGGCCTTCGTGCCGTCTGCGGCGTCGAGTTCCGGTGTGATGCCCGCATCCTCCGCGAGTCCCACCAGGCACAGATGCCGGAACCGGTGCGCCGCGCGGTCACGGTCGGCGACGGCTCGCTCCCGCCGTGCGGCATCCTGGCCGCTGGTTGCCCGCAGACCTCCGATACGGCCTTCGAGGCTCAGGAGGAGCTCGGCCGCCCGGCGGGTCTCCTCACGGCAGCGCCGCAGTTCGGCACGCGCCTCGGCGACGCGCGCGACGATCTGCCGGTAGTCCTCGCCGACGGTGGCCTCCACCGCCTCCAAGCGTGCCTTGAGTCCCGCCGCCTCGGTCTCGGCGGCGGCGGCGTTCTCGGACTGCTCTTCGGCGGCTCGGCGTGAGCGGTCTGCCTGCGCGGTGATCTGACGGTCCCTGTCGGCGGCAGCGGTCGCGGTGAGGCGGGCATCCACCCAGCCGTCACTGGTGTCCCTGAACCTGTCGATGTCGGAGGACAGCTCATGCAACCGGTCGCGGTCGGTGGGCAGTCCGTGTTCAGCCGCCCGACGGTCGAGCGTGCGCAGAGCGCCTGTCACCTTGGTCTCGCACCGGGACAGATGGGCGGCCGCGTCGCGCACGGCATCGTCTCTGGCAGCCACCTTCTCCTCGGCTCGGTCCCAGTCACGCCGACGGGAGTCCAGTTCCTGGTGGTCGGGACGGGCCTCGCGGTCTGCGTCCAGCCGGGCGCGGCGGGCGCCGAGGCCCCGCAGTTGGTCGTCGAGCGCGGCCATGGAGGCGTTCGTCTCGCTGATGTGCTCGGTCAGTTCACCGATCCTGTGCTGCCGGGCCCGTTGTCGAGCGAGGGTACCGATGTATGCGGGTTCCGGCTTGCTCCACGTTCCGGTGGCGAGCGCGAGACGCCAGGCACCGTCGGCTGAGACGGCCGCGGGGTGACCGCCGGGCAGTGAGGTGCCGTACGCGACACCGGCGAGGATGCGGATGACGGTGTCGGCCGGGACGGGAATGTCGTCCTCGGCTTTCAGCACCTCCAGCAGGCTGGTCCCCGGGGCGGTCTGGGCCAGGGCGGCCTCGGCCCGGGTGTCGTGCCCCGGCAGGGCGATTCCGTCATAGGGGCTGACCCAGGCGTCCAGGAGGCCCGAT
Organism: Streptomyces sp. NPDC002701; assembly: GCF_042889045.1. Lineage (NCBI taxonomy): Bacteria > Bacillati > Actinomycetota > Actinomycetes > Kitasatosporales > Streptomycetaceae > Streptomyces > Streptomyces sp. NPDC002701. Next base: position 16,726 of record NZ_JBIAQL010000018.1, on the reverse strand, counting down.
GCCTCCAGTGCCGCCTCCACCGCGGCCTGCACGGGGAGCGGAACACCCTCGTGGAAGGCGACCAGTCGCCATAGGGGTGCGCCCGCCGTCACCGTGCGGACGGCGGTGCGGGTGGGAGGGGGCGAAGGCGGCAGGTCGGTCTCGACGCTCAGCCGTCGGACTTCGTCCTCAAGTCGGCGCCGCTCGTCCTGCAGTTTCAGACGTGCGGCTCGCGCGGTGGCTTCCGCTGTGGCGATCTCTTGTTCCAGCGGGCGTGCCGCGGCATCGACCAGCGCCGTGACCTCGGCCTCGGTCGCGGCTCTGGCCGCCAGTTCCCCGGCGTCGGCGATGTGCAGTTCCGCGCAGTCTTCGGCCCAGGCGAACAGCCGTTCCTCGTGTACAACAAGGGCACCGTCCCAGGCTTGGGACGCCTCGTCCCGTCGGGCGATCGCCTCCGCGAGCCGGCTGCGGGCATCCTCCAGCAGACCCTCGGCCACACCCCGGTCGCGTACCGCGCGATCGTGCTCGTCCATCGCCTCGGTGACAAGGACGACCTGCTGGTGTCGGGCGGTGACCGCTCCCCGCAGCAGCCGGCGGGCCTGTCGTGCCCCGTCCTTGCCCGCCGTGGGTGTACCGGCCGAGCCCAGGGGCCGACGGTCACCGGTCCCGTGCCATGGGCTGTCTGCGAAGTTTCTTACGGAATCCCTGTCGAGGAGCGTCTTCACCTCATGATGAATCGAATCCATACCCGCCGCTCGAGCCGACCGGCGTGCTTCCTCGGCGGCTTCGCGCGCGTGCTCGTCGAAGGTGCGGGCCTGCGCCGCCGCCTCGTCGGCGTACCTCTGGTCATCCTCGGCGCTGATCTGCGTGGCCTGTGCGGTGGCACGCTGTCGCCCGGCGACGGCTGCCGCTTCTTCCGCACGACGGCGCAGCCGGTCGAGTTCCTCGCCCTGCTTGTACGCGTCACTCTCACGCAGTCCTTCGACGGTCTCCTCCAGGGCGTGCGCGCGCAGTTCCTCTTCCTCGCGCCTGGCCTGAGCCGACTCCCTTTCCGTCAGCGCCTGTTCGAGTTCTGCGGCGCTCTGGCGGGCGGCGCGGGTGAGGTCGTCCATCTCCGTGGTCGCCGAGATCAGCGCGGCCGAGCCGGCACGCAGGACCCGTCGTGCGTAGGCGCGCTGCAGGGATGCGACGGTCTCGGCCGCTGTCACCTCGTCGTCGAGCTGTTTGAGGTGTTCACGCTGACGGTCCAGTCGCTCGAAGCCTTCGGCGAGTTCAGCGATCTCGCCTTCGCCCAAGGGGGGAAGGGCGCGCGACAACAGGGTGGAGAGCAGGGACGGATCGAGCCGTTCGGACAGTTTGGGCTGACGCAGCTGAAGCAGGGCGGACAAGAGCGACTCATAACGCTGCTCCCCCATGCCGGCGAACAACTCACGTCGTACGACCGTGCGGTAGTCGGTGGCCGAGGCATGGACGTCGCCACGGTCGCGCAGGGCCTCGATCAGCGCCGCGCGTGTCAGCGGCTGTCCCGCCTCGTTGACAAGGAACACGCCGGCAGGGTGGGCGATCCTGGAGCCGGTGGTGAAGTAGTCGGCATGTACCCCGCTGGTGTGCACGCTCGCCTGCAGACGCGCACCACAGCCGAACCACCGCTCGGCGCCGTCCTCGCCGACGCGGCAGAACTCCATCCACACGTACCCGACACGGGTCTTGCCGGAGGCGCCTTCACCGAGCAGGTTCCAGTGCATGGTGCGTTCCGAACCGCCGAACGTGGAGAGGCGGTTGGGGCGCAGACTGGCATCGAAGAGGAAGGGCAGCAGAAGCTCCAGGGCCTTGGACTTGCCCGAACCGTTCTGGCCGCGGAGCAGCAGGCGGCCCTGGTGGAAGGTGAAGGTCTCGTCGTAGTAGCGCCAGACGTTGAGGATGCCCGCGCGATGCGGCTGCCAGCGGCTGCGGGCCGCATCCACCGCCGTCGCCGCTGCCGCGTGCGATTCGGCGGACTCGGGCCGCCGCGGAACCGGAAGCTCGGTCACACTCACTGCTGCTCCTCTTCTGCCTCAACGCCACTGGAAACCACGGCGCCCGACTTCTCGCGCCGGCTCACATCCCGCCCCGACCCGCGCTCGTCATCCGGATCCGGACTCGTCGTCTCCGTGAGCCGATAGCGGTAGGCGGCCGGGCAGGCGACGACACGTCCTCCAGCCGCGCGGACGAGTCCGACATCACGCAGGACGCGTACCGCGTCGTCGGAGAGCCGCACCGCGCCGTCCTCGGACTGATACGCCTTGGCCCAGCGCGGGAAGCGGCGCAGCAGACCCGCTCCGGCCTCGGCGAGTTGTTCGGGCAGCATTCCGGCGGGTGTGGCGCAGAGCGGCTCCAGAAGGAGCAGTGCGGCGACCCTGGCGGTGGAGGTGTCGTCGGGGAAGCGGACATCGGTGGCGATCCCGTCCGGGTCCACGAGCAGGAAGCCCTCCGCGCGTTCCTCCAGGAGGAAGCCGGCCTGTTCGACCGAGCGACGCATGATCTGTCGTCCGGTCAGGGACAAGACGTAGGCCAGCTCGTCCTCGGTGAGGTCCGTCCGGTGCAGCACGGGGTCGTCGAAGAGGCGACGCAGCACGGAGTGGCGCAGCCGCAGATTGCGTTGTGCGTCGGTGGCGGCGCTCTCGCCGGGTGGGTCGTCGGTCGTCCCGTCGACGACCGCGCCGCCGTAGCGGCGCTCCCGTACCAGGCCGGTGAGGAGTTCGCCGAACCGCGCGGGCACCTCGTCCGGGGGCACGGCGAGCCGGGAGGCGCCGACGGGCGCGGCGGGCAACCGCATCAGCAGGGTGGTGTCCACGCGGTAGAGGACCTTGGCCTCCGCGGACTCGACGTACGCATCGGTCGCGCCGTCCACCGCGCGCAGGACGTCGTACGACTCCAGCAGCTTGAGTACGTCGACGAACGCCATCCGCTCCGGTTTGCGGACCGGGTCGAACGCGGCCAGTGCCCGGTCGGCCGCTGTGGCCTGCACGACACGGTCGGCGAGCATGCCGATGGTCGTCATCGGCATCGACAGCAGTTCGGCCGCGGTCACGCACAGCAGCACGTACCGCAGGCGGTCGAACGGAGCCCGGCCAGAACGCGCCCTGCGAGCCGGGCGGGAGCCGTCCGGGTCGGCGCGCACCTTGGTGAGGCGGGCGTAACCGCGGCGGGGCTCCACCACCAGGCTCCAGCCGCAGGTGTAGTCGAACCACTGGGCCAGCGGCTCGCGACGGCGTCGTACCAGTTCGAAGCCGGCCGGGTCAGCGGTCTCGGTGAGCAGGGGTCGGGCCAGGAGGAGCCGGATGGCACGGGCGATCTCCTCCCTTTCCACGGCCGCCAGTTGGTTGGCGAGGTTACTCATCCCGCAGCCTCCTGCGGCGCGGCACGCAGGGCCGAGGAGGCGCTCGCTCCACCCGCCGCCGTGATGTGGACGACGTAGTCCGGTCCGGTCAGTGAGCCCTTCGCCGTGTGCAGTACGGCGGTGCGCCCATCGGAAGGCGGCGCCAGGGTGATCTCCACTCGGCCGTCTCCCGTCGTGGCGCGCCTCAAGCCGCTCGCGTCCGGCCGGGCGGCCAGGGCGCGGCCGAACAGGTCGAGCAAACGGTCGAAGACGGCGCGATCCAACGTGCCGAAGGAGGACAGCCGAACAGGTCCGTCTGTCTCCAGCGCCTGCCAGGCGAGGGCGAGTTCCGCCCGCTCCGCACGAGCCCGCTCGGCACGCTCCGCTCTGACGGCCGCAACGTCCCGCACCTTGGCCGTGCGAGTGAACCGCTCCGTCCGTCCGCTGGTCCGCAGCAGCGCCGAAACCTCCACCGGTGGGGCCTCGGACCAGGAACGGGACGACGGGATCAGCTCGGGGTCGGAGTGGGCCAGATGAGCGTGGCGGGCAGAACCGAGTCCGAAGGCCGCCGACCACAGCCGGTGCAGGTCCTCTTCCACAGGGGCCGCCGCGAACCAGCGTGCCAGTTCCCGGAAGTCCTGCACGGCGCTGGAGGAGCGCCGCCGCGACTCGTTGATCCGTTCCAGAACCTGCAAGAGTGAGACGATGGCCCGCCGGGCGATGTCGTGCAGTTGCTCGATCCGGGGCCGTGCACCGTCGTCCGCCAGGAACCACGCGCGCAGGCCCGTCCAGCGAGCCCGCCTGCTCTCCAGCCAGCCGGCCGCGGGATCCTCACCGGCCATCGGCGGCAGCTCAGCCCCGCGCAGGGCCCGCTCACGCAGTACGGCGGTCCCCCGCTCCTCCACCCGGGCCAGGGCAGCGGCGACCGCCTGCCCACGCCGGTCGAGGTTGACCAGGAACTCCTGCAGATACGTGACCGTGGCCGCCTTCACCTCGCGGAACACCTCCAGATCCGCGCCCTCGGCGCGCAGAAGGCGCTGCAGTTCACCGTTGAACGCCTTGGTGTTCTCCATCAGAGCGTCCAGATGCCCTTCCAGCTCCCGCAGGGTGCTGAAGATCCGCCGATCAGCCGACGCGGGTTCGGCGGAGAGCAGGCACAGTTCGTCGAGCCGGTCGGCGATCGCCTCCAGTACGGCCGTCTGCAGCGCGCCCGTGGAGGCGAGAACCTCAAGTGCGTGCCGCAGGCCGGCGAGAGCGGCCTCGCCACGGCGGGTCAGCGAATACTGCAGGTTGCGCCGTTCGTATTCCTCGGCCGTGCGGTAGTTCTCCGCATGGTTGTGCACCACGTCCAGGAGTTCCCACTGCACGAGCTTCCTGAGTGCCTCATGCAGATCCTCGTCCTCGATCGCCGCCACCCAGCCGATTCCACGCAGCCGCTCCCGCACCGCGTCGAGCCCCAGCGCTGTCTCCAGGTGTTCACCGGCCACGCCGAAGACGTCCAGTACCGCCCCGTACAGATCGGACCTCTCCACCGTCGCGAACCGGAACATCTCCGGTGGCACCCTGCGCACGCCTGTCGTTCCTCCCCGCTGTCCTGATGGCATCCGGATCCCCACCGTAGAGGGCGGCGCCGACATTCAGGGGCGAGTCACGGAACAGTGGTTTCAACCGGCGACAATCGGGCGGTGCCATGGCCCGATGCCCTCTCGGACCCGACGGCGAAGGCGGCGCTGCTTACGGAACCTGATTCCGTCCCGTACCTCACGACGTCGAACGTCAGGAAGTCGAACGTCAGGAAATGGGGAACCAGGCCGACAGCCGCTTGTCAATGGCCGGTACATCGATGTCATCCTGCGCCACGTCCTCGACGAACGGGCCGGCAATGGAAACGGGGGGCGGGAGGGTGCTGGCGCTGACGCCGTTGAACCGTAGGAAGACGCGCATGGCCAGCCAGGCGGTGCGCTTGTTGCCGTCGATCAGCGCGTGATTGCGGGCGACGGAGTGCAACAGCGCTGCGGCCTTCTCGTGCAGCGTGGGATACAGCTCGGTTCCGAACACGTTCGTCCGGGGTCGCTCGATCGCCGACACCAGAAGCCCCATGTCACGCACGCTGTGTTCGGTACCGTTGACCGTGCGGGCGATGGCCAGGATCTCGTCGAGCTGGATGTAGCGCACGTCCGTCACTTCAGGTAGTCCAGGATCTCCGCATCGCTGTCCATGAGTTCGGCCAGGACGTCATCAACCTTCAGCTCGGCCCGGTTCTGGGCGTCGCGGATGGCCTCGATGGCAAGTTCCTGCTTGCTGCGGCCCTCCCGGCGAGCCCGCTCGGTGAGCTTCGCGTCAAGGTCGTCGGGGAGTCGGAGTGTCATCGCCATACAAGGATGATACCGGGCTGGTATCTAGGTGGCGAGGTGATACCAGCCACCCAAGACCTCGGACCACGGCGTAGCCCTTGTGGCTCGGTCGAGCTGCACTCTCGGTTCCCAGGTGCGTACGAGGCAATAGCACGCACCGCCGCCGGCGAGGCGCAGCCGGCCCCGAACCGGAGCCCTAGTCCTGCCTGCACACCTCTGCATGTGAGCGAGGGAAGCCCGTGCGCTTGTGGCGGCGGTGTCTGGATGCGGCAGGAGTGGAAGGGCGGCGGCTGCGAGCCGACTACGGTCACGTGGCGCGGTTCCTCATACGTAGTGATCCGGCGGCCTACGCGGCTGCTCGGGTTCTGGCGCCGGCGGCATCCCCAGCCGCATCTGCTCGTCGGCTTCGCGTTCGCTTCCTTCACCGACGATGTGTGTGATTCGGGCGCCCTTGAGGAGCGCCGGCGACGCTTCGAGCGGTGGGTGGGCCTGGTGCGGACGGGGTTGGACACCGGCCGGGTGAGGCACCCGCTGCTCCGGGCTTTCCTGCACACCTCCGCAGAGCGTGGCCTGCCGCGGCGATGGGTCGAGTCCTATCTGGAGAGTACGCAGATCGATCTGGGCTTCCCCGGCTTCGTCGACGAATCCGACTACCAGGCATACATCGATCAGCTCACCTGGCCGTTCACCATGCTCACCACCGGCCTGGTGCAGCCAGGTGGTGGTGACGAGCAGTTCGCCCGTTCCTGCCGGCTGCCCGCCGACGCGTGCCAGCGCCGATTTCTTCGCCGACCTGGCGGAGGATCCGCCGGGGGGGGAAACCTCTACCTGCCAAGACAGTGAGGGCTTGCTCACGGGATCAGCCGATGCCTCTCCGCCCCGCACGCGGGTGTTGCGCCCCGCATGCTCCCTTTGACCCCGGTTCACTCCATCCGGGCCGACCAGACCGTTTCACTGTCCATGGGTTCCCTCCCTCTTTCAGGATCGGTCTACGACAGGCGCGACCGGTGGCATCCCTTTGTTCCGCTTTGTGATGCCTGCCGCGCGGGCGCAGCGACGGGCAGGAGAAGGGGGACCGGAGTGCATCTGACTCCGCATGAGCAGGAACGTCTGTTGATCCACGTGGCGGCCGATGTCGCCCAGCGGCGGCGTGAACGCGGTCTGCTGTTGAACTATCCCGAGGTCATGGCGCTGTTGACGGCGCACGTCTATGAGGAGGCACGGGCCGGGGCAACGGTTGATGCGGTGATGGAGTCCGGGCGCCGTGTGCTGCAGCGCAGCGAGGTCATGGACGGCGTGCCGGAGATGATCGACAACGTCCAGGTCGAGGCGACGTTCCCGGACGGCACGAAGCTGGTGACCATCCACGATCCGTTCGATGAGGCGTCCACCAAGGTGGACATTCATCCCGGCAAGCCGGAACTGCTGCCGGACGAGGACGAACACCGGGTGGTCTTCAACGAAGGCACGACGCCCGTGCCGCTGGTGGTGCGCAACCCCAAGGACCGTCCGATCCAGGTGGGCTCCCACTTTCACTTCGCCGAGGCCAACGAGGGACTCAAGTTCCGCCGTGAGGCCGCCCACGGAATGCGGCTGCACATTCCTTCCGGTACATCCGAACGGTTCGAGCCCGGCGACAAGCGCACCGTGATGCTGGTGCCGATCGCCGGTGAGCGGATCGTCCACGGGCTGCAGGCCGACAAGAGCGAAGAGGAGAAGCACCTCGATGCCGGACAGGACTGAGAAGAACAAGGCCAAGAAGGACAAGCCCTGGGACCCACTGCTGCGTTCCCGCTACGCCGACCTGTACGGGCCGACCGCCGGCGACCGGGTCCGGCTCGCCGACACCAATCTCGTCCTGCGCATCGACGCCGACTGGTGCGGCGGCCCGGGGATCAGCGGGGACGAGATGGTCTTCGGCGGCGGCAAGGTGATCCGCGAGTCGATGGGCCAGTCGCACATCCCCCGCGACGACCCCCGCGAACCGGTGGACACCGTGATCACCGGCGCTCTGATCCTGGACCACTGGGGCGTGGTCAAGGCCGACGTCGGGCTGCGCGACGGCCGCATCCGGGCCATCGGCAAGGCGTACAACCCCGAGACCATGACGCCGCCGGCCAGCCGCGACCCGCGCGCGTCGGCCTTCGTCGTGGGGCCCGAGACAGAGGTGATCTCCGGCAAGGGCCGCATTCTGACCGCGGGCGGCGTGGATACCCATGTGCACTTCCTGTGCCCGGAGCAAATCCACGAGGCGGTCCCCTCGGGAGTGACGACGCTGATCGGCGGGGGCACCGGGCCCGCCGAGGGCAGCACGGCCACGACCGTTACACCAGGCAAGTGGCACATCCAGCGCATGTTCGAGGCGCTCGACGCCTTCCCGGTCAACATCGGCCTGCTCGCCAAGGGCAGCACCGTCTCCGAGAAGGCGCTGCACGACCAGGTCGCGGCCGGCGCCCTCGGCTTCAAGATCCACGAGGACTGGGGCGCGACGCCGGCCGTGATCGACGCGGCGCTGAACGTGTGCGAGGAGACCGGGGTCCAGGTCGCCCTGCACGCCGACTCCCTGAACGAGTCCGGCTTCGTGCACCACACCTTCGCCGCAACCAAGAAGGACCGCAGGACGAAGGACGCCACGTACAGGAGCCTGCACATCTTCCACATCGAGGGCGCCGGCGGCGGCCACGCCCCCGACATGATCAGCCTCGCGAGCAAGCCGAACGTGCTGCCCGCGTCGACGAATCCCACCCGGCCCTTCACGGTCAACACCGTCAAGGAGCACGTCGACATGATGATCGTGTGCCACCACCTCAACCCGGAGGTCGAGGCGGACATGAAGTTCGCCGACTCCCGGATCCGGCCCTCCACCATGGCCGCCGAGGACCTGCTGCACGACATGGGCGCCATCTCGATGATGTCCTCCGACGCCCAGGCCATGGGCCGCATCGGCGAGATGATCATGAGGACCTGGCAGACGGCGCACGTCATGAAGTCCCGCTACGGCCACCTGCGCGAGGACGACGCGCGCGCGGACAACTTCCGTGCCCGCCGCTACGTCGCCAAGTACACGATCAACCCGGCCATCACCCACGGCATCGACCACGAGGTCGGCTCCGTCGAAACCGGCAAACTCGCCGACCTGGTGCTGTGGGAACCGAAGTTCTTCGGCGTCAAGCCGCACATGGTCATCAAGGGCGGCCAGATCTCCTACGCCCAGATCGGCGACGCCAACGCCTCCATCCCCACCCCGCAGCCCTACCTCCCGCGCCCCGTCTGGGGCTTCAAGGGCCGCGCTCCGGCGGCCAACTCCTTCAACTTCGTGGCCGAGGCAGCCCTGGACGGCGAACTCTCCCGGATCGGGCTGCTCAAGCCCCTGCGCCCGATCCGCTCCACCCGGGAGGTCACCAAGGCCGACATGGTCCACAACAACGGCGTCCCGAAGATCGACATCGACCCCGACACCTTCGACGTCACCATCGGCGGCGCCACCACCTCCGACGTCCGCACCACGGTCGACGGGCAGGAAGTCGGACGCAACTACGCCACCGAACTGCCCCTGGCACAGCGGTACTTCCTCTTCTGACCACCACAGCTTCTGATTCCGACCACCACGGCCGGGGCCGGTCAGGCCCGCGTGACCGATTCCGGCACCTCCTCGCGAAAGGCGGTCCCGTCACCCCATGAGCCGCACTGCCCTACTCGTCCTGGCCGACGGCCGTTTCCCCGCCGGCGGGCACGCCCACTCGGGCGGAATGGAGGCCGCCGTCGCTTCCGGCCGGGTCCACGACACCGCGAGCCTGGAGGCGTTCTGCCGGGGCCGGCTGCATACCGCCGGACTGGTCGCCGCCGGCCTCGCCGCAGCCGCCGCCGACGGCTACGACGCCCTCGCCCTGGACGAGGCCGCCAACACCCGCGCCCCCGTAGCGGCGCTGCGCCGCATCGCACGCCGTCTGGGCCGGCAACTGATGCGCGCGGCCCGGGCCACCTGGCCCAGCACCGACCTCGACCACCTCGCCCGACACCGGCCCCAGGGCGCCCACCAGCCGGTCGTGCTCGGCGTCACCGCCCGCGCCGCCGGACTCGCCCCGCTCGACGCCGCCCGGGCCGCCGCCTACGAGAGCGTCGGCGGCCCGGCGACCGCCGCGGTACGCCTGCTGAGCCTGGACCCACTCGACGCCACCGCCGTCCTGGCACGGCTCGCCGGCGAACTCGACACCGTCGCGGACGCCGCGGACGCCGCGGCGCGCCGCGTCACCGCCGAGGGCGTCGGCGTCCTGCCCGCCGCCTCCGCTCCCCTGCTGGACATCACCAGCGAGCAGCACGCCGCCTGGACCGTCCGGCTCTTCGCCTCCTGACCAGCCCCGACCGACGCATGGAGCCTCCTCGTGCACCTCGACCACCCCGTGACGATGCCGCACCGCCACACCCACAGCGTCGAACCGCTGCTCGCTGACGGCGGCCGCCGCGCCCTGCGCATCGGCTTCGGCGGGCCCGTCGGCTCGGGCAAGACCGCAACCGTGGCCGCCCTGTGCCGCGCCCTGCGCGACCGGCTGTCCATCGCCGTCGTCACCAACGACATCTACACCCAGGAGGACGCGGCCTTCCTGCGCCGTGAGGCCGTGCTGCCACCGGAGCGCATCACCGCCGTGGAGACCGGAGCCTGCCCGCACACCGCCATCCGCGACGACATCTCCGCCAACCTCGAAGCCGTCGAGCAGCTCGAAGGGGACCTGGGCCCGCTCGACCTGATCCTCATCGAGTCCGGAGGAGACAACCTCACCGCGACCTTCTCCCGCGGGCTCGTCGACAGCCAGGTCTTCGTCATCGACGTGGCCAGCGGTGACGACATCCCCCGCAAGGGCGGCCCCGGCATCACCACCGCCGACCTCCTCGTGGTCAACAAGACCGACCTGGCACCGTATGTGGGAGCCGACCTGGACACCATGAGGGCCGACACCCGCCGGCAGCGGGGGGACCTGCCGTACGCCTTCACCAGCCTCACCACCCCCGACGGCATCCAACCAATCGCCGACTGGGTCACCAGCTGCCTCGCCACCTGGCACTCCACCGGATCCACCCGGTGAACCTCACCACCGCGAAGACGCAGGCCGTGATTCCGGCGCCGGCCGACGAACCGCTGCGGGCCGACGGTGGCCCCCACGGTCGGCACTCCACCGAATCCGCCCCGGCGGACCCGTCCGGCGTCACCGCGACCGCCCGGATCCGGGCCGCCCACAACGGCCGCACCACGACGGTTCCGCTCCTGCACAGCGACGGTCCTTTCCACCTGCGCCGGCTACGGGCCCGCGGAGAGCAGGCACGTGTCTGTGTACTCGGCGCGATGAGCGCACCACTCGGCGGAGACCGGCTCGCCCTCGACATCACCGCCGGGACACGGGCCCGACTGGAGGTGACCACGGCCGCCGCCACCATCGCCCTGCGAGGCCCCACCACCATCCCCGCTACGTATGACGTACGGATCAGGGTGGACGACGACGCGACCCTGCACTGGCTGCCCGAACCCTTGATCAGTACCCGGGGCAGCACCCTGCACCAGACGTTCACCGTCGACCTCGCCCCCACCTCCCGTCTGGTCATGCGGGAGGAACAACTCCTGGGCCGCTCGGGCGAGGTGCCGGGCCACCTCACCACCCGCCTGGCCGTACGCCGCGGCGGACGACCGCTCCTCGACCAGCAGTCCGCCTACGGCTACCCGGCGCCGGCGTGGGACGGCCCGGCCGTCCTCGGATCCCACCGGGCGACGGGGCAGCTCCTCCTGGTCGATCCTGGGCTGGGCACGCCCCAGGAGCCGCATGTCATCGGCGACGACCCGGCCGAGGGACACGCGGTACTGACCCCTCTCGCCGACCCGAAGGCCCTCATCGCCACCGCCGTCGCCCCGACACCGGCCCAGCTGCGCCACCTCCTCGACACCGCCCTCGCCTACGCCTACGAGACGCCGAGGCCAGATGCCGACGGCGAGCAGTAGATCCATGAACGACGTGAACGCCGAACCGGAGGACAGGAACATGGGACGAGCACTGATCGTGGTGGACGTGCAGAACGACTTCTGCGAAGGCGGCAGTGTTCCCGTGGCAGGCGGCGCCCTGGTCGCCGTCAAAGTCCGCGACCTGGCCGGACGCGCGGCAGAAGCCGGGTATCAGTACGTCGTGGCGACCCGGGACCACCACATCGACCCAGGAGACCATTTCTCCGACACCCCCGACTTCAAGACCTCCTGGCCCGTGCACTGCGTGGCCGGCACGCAAGGCTCCGACTTCCACCCGGACTTCCTCCCCGCCGTCCACGCCGGAGCCCTTGACGCTGTCTTCTACAAGGGTGCCTACGAGGCCGCCTACAGCGGTTTCGAAGGCGCCGACGAGGAAGGGAGGGGATTGACCGCGTGGCTGCGCGAGCACGGCGTCACCACCGTGGACGTCGTCGGTATCGCCACCGACCACTGCGTGAAGGCCACCGCCCTGGACGCCGCCGCAGCAGGATTCACCACCCGAGTCCTGCTGGGCCTGACCGCCGGCGTACACCACGACACGATCCAGCAGGCTCGCGACGAACTCAGCCAGGTTGGCGTGGAACTGTCCGGCACGCCCGTGGTCGCGGAGGCTTAGAACCTCCCAGTGAGTGGAACACACGGATCTGCCGCACGATCGGGTGACATCTCAACTGACTTGCTCTGTGAGGCGGGCAGGGCCAGCCACCGTCACCGTTGTGGTGGTCGGCGAAACAGTCGCCGATGCGCACCATCAGATCGCGGTGCGGGGGGAGAGGCACCATCCCGCCCCGGCTCTTTGCCGACCGTCGTGTTACCGCCGCCGCGGCCACGCCGACCTGGATGTTCCGCCCTCCTCGATCGTCTTGAGGCCAGAGGCCGGCAGGTCGAAGCGACGGGACGGGTTCATGTGCCGGGCGTGAGGGCTGGGCCGGGGCTGCGGTGTGGCGGGTCATGAGGCGGCACATCTCCTGGGTGGTGTTGACCTCGGCACCGTCAACCTGAGGTCCTGGCGCCATCGCGCGGAACCTGCCACCGATCAGGGGGCCTGGAGGAAGACTCCCTCACCGTGATCGCCCTGTCCGGACTCTTGTTCTGCGGGACCACGAGGCGCGGGAAGGGCGGTGGGTGTGGAGGACGAGCAGCGCCAGGGCACCGGTCGCTGCGGACCAGGTGAGGGAGAGCAGACTGTGGGACCAGGCACTCTGCGAGGTGAGGGCTGAGCTCAGCGCCAGCTGGTTCACGCCGTACAGAGGAAGCGCGGACACCCCTGCCACATCCATGAGCGTGTTGAAGACGGGATTCTGCAGGCCGGTGTCGACCAGGCTGAACATGATGATGAAGAAGAAGCCCTCCAGCTCGCCGCGGACCAGAGAGCCGAGCAGGAGGCCGATGCCGCCGTATACGAGGCCGGCGCCCGCGAGGGCCAGCGCCAGGGGTACTGCGTGGCGTACGGGCAGGGAGATCCACAGCAGGATCGTCGTGTAGAGGGCCAGCAGCGCGGCAGTGAGGGCGACGGCGGCAAGCTTCGCCAGCAGCATCGGCAGCCGGGGGTAGCCGGCCAGCAGCAGACGGCGGTCCACCTCCCGCGATTGGAAGGTCTCGGTGAAGGCGATGAAGCCGGCGACCATGGTGATGGCGCCCAGCGCGCTGGCCACCTGGCCCGCCTGGCTGGCCGGGGCGAAGACCGGGGTGCTGATGGCGTCCAGCCGGATACGCACCACTTGGTCGGAGGTGCACAAACGCGCCACGAAAATCCAGATGGGAATGAACGCGACCGCCAGAACCAGGGCCAGCCGGTTGCGCAGGTGGCCCCGAAGGGTGCAGCGCAGCAGTTCGGTGAATGCCGTCCAGGAAAGCCTCAACGGTTCGACTCCTCGAAGTGCAGACGCCCCTGGCGCAGATGAGCGATCGCATCGAAGTGGTGCAGGTCGTGCAGCAGGTGCGAAACCACGATGATCGACCGGCCCTGATCACGCAGATCGGCGGCCAGGGCCCAGAACCGCTGATGGGTGTCCCAGTCGAAGCCCTGGTAGGGCTCGTCCAGGACCAGCAACTGCGGATCGTGCATGAGAGCGATTAGCAGGTTCAGCTTCTGTCGCGTTCCGCCACTGAGCTCGCCGACCTGCTGGCGACGGCAACCGGTCAGCGCCAGCAGCTCCATCAGCTCGCCGGCGCGCTCCAGGGTCGGCAGCCGGTAGGCCATCTTGAACAACCGCAGATGCTGTCCGACGGTGAACGCGTCGTTGAGCACCGCCCGTTGCGGGCAGTACCCGACCGCTCCGGTCCGTGTCACCGTTCCACGATCGGGCGCAAGGTTTCCTACGGCGATCTGCAGCAGAGTGCTTTTGCCCGCGCCGTTCTCGCCGACGACTCCCACCAACGTCCCGGCAGGCACGTCGAGATCCACATCGCGCAGGATCTGCCTGTCGCCGTACGCCTTGCAGACTCCGCTGATCCGCAGCCGTGGCCGGTGGGGCGTCGTTACTGCCTGCACATGAGCCCCTCGAATGACCGGACAGGTGGAGCGAGCCGACCCGGAGCCCGCCGCAGAGGCCGAGGCCGCGCAGGCTCATGTCCCCTGGCCTGCCCGGCTCATGAACGCTCATCCGCGCGCGGCCCGGACAGCCCGGACGGTCCGGCCCTCGGCGGACCGATCCGCCGCGCGAGGCGGCGCGCTGCTGCCCGGTGTCCAACGAGTCCGTACCGCTGGTGTAACGGCAGCCCTCCGCTGTTCCGTTGAGCAGCCGACATCACGACTTGACAGGCTCGGCACCTCCCCGTCGAGCGTGACCCGCTCCGCGGTCCGCCGTTGTAGGAGGCGATGCCCTCGACACCGCAGCAAAACCTCAGCCCTCCCACGATCGTGATCGGAGCGGGCCCTCACGGCCTGGCGGCCGCCGCAGTACTGCGCCGCTCCGGGGTGCCGACCGTGATCCTGGAACGATCGGCCCGGGTGGGAGCGAGCTGGGCGCAGCGCTACGACCATCTACGCCTGCACACCACTCCCGGCACCTCCAGCCTCCCCGGCCTGCCGGTGCCGCGCCAAGCAGGCCCGTGGGTGAGCCGGGACGACTATGTGCGATACCTGGAGAGCTACGTCGCCCATCACCGACTCGACGTCCGGGTGACCACCCTGGTGCAGCGCATCGAACGGGCCGAGCCGGGTTCAGGAGCACAGTGGCTGGTTCACACCCACGACGGCCCAATGACCGCTGATGCGGTCGTGGTGGCCACCGGCCGCTGCCACACCCCGAACGTCCCGCACTGGACGGGGCGTTCGACCTTCACCGGCACGCTGCTCCACTCGGCCCACTACCTCTCCCCGGCCCCCTACCGCGGGCAGCACGTCCTGGTGGTCGGCGCCGGTAACAGCGGTACCGAGATCGCCGGCGTCCTCGCCGGGGAGGGAGCCGAACGGGTGCGGATCGCAGTCCGTACCCCACCCAACATCCTTCCCCGCTCCAGTGCCCGATGGCACGCGGTCGGCCGGCTGACGGAGATCCTCCCGCTCACGTGGCGCGACCGCACCTCCCTGCTCACGCAACGTCTCGCGGTGCCCGACCTGACCTCCCGCGGACTGCCGCGGCCCCGCACGGGCCTGTACACCCGCAATGCCCGCGAAGGAGTCAACCCGGTGCTCGACCATGGTTTCGTGGACGCCGTCCGGTCCGGGCGGGTCGAGCCGGTCGCGGCCGTCCAGGCGTTCGACGGCCCCGACGTGTTACTGGCCGACGGCACCCGCCTGCGACCCGACACGGTCATCGCCGCCACCGGGTACCAGCCCAACCTGCGCAACCTGGTCGGGTCCCTGGGCGTACTCGACGAGGACGGGCAACCCCTCGCCGTAGGGGCACTGACCCATCCCGAAGCCGCGCGCCTGTACTTCACCGGATACACCAATCCACTCACGGGTGTCCTTCGTCAGGCCGGCATCGAAGCGCGCGCCATCGCGCGCGCGTTACGGCGCGAGGCGGTGCGAGTCCCCCTTCCCTCCACCCGCGTGGGCGACCGCACGACCGGCACACTCCGCAGAGGGCACGCTTCCAGCTGACGGGGCCCCGGGAGCTCGGACCTTCAGCGGCGTCCCCCGCAGGGCGAGTGGATGGCATCGCGCCTACGACGACACAGTCCCTGTCCCCCCAGGCCGACGACCAGGACCCGGCGGCCGGTGGATCGCGCCCATACCGTGCAGCGGGTGGAGGCCGTCCCGGCGCATGGAAGGGCACCACGTGCGGCGTCATCGAAAGCTGTCACCTTGAGCGGGTCACGGAAAAGTCCAGGTCAGAGCTAGTTTCTGAGCTCGCCGTCCTGCGTGTGAGTGCCTGGAGCGTCAAACGAGCGTCACGGTCGACAAGTAGGGACGTCCCCAGGGCGGGGTGAACGGCGGTGCGTTCGGCGACGAAGCCAGCGTCCGTAAAGGCCGGAAAATGCATGGCGCTGGGGCGCATCAACTCCAGCCACGCCTCTCGCCGATGGCCGCGTCGGCGAACGCACCGACTCCGACCAGCCTGCCAACAAGGCAGAACGGCGGCGAGCACGGCACTGCACAGGTCCATCGCCGCCTCACCCGTACCTGCCCGGCCAGCAGGAGAGGACCATCGGTGTGTGGCATGCGGATGGTGATCGTCTTCAGCAGCCCGCACATCGCAACGACATCGTCGCCTTCTTCGGTGTCGGCTGTTCGACGTAGCTGCTCCAGGAAGCGCGGCTACGTTCCTGACGCTGAGAGACCATCCCACTTGGCGAGTCTGCGGTAGCAGAAGAGGGTGCAGGCGATGCTGGTGAAGGCCAGGAAGTGGTCGCCGCCGGCGGAGCAGGTGGGCACGACAGCGGCGCGCCCGGGTTCCGGCCGCGCCGCTGTCGAGCTGTGGTCAGCCCTCGGAGGAGCCCCCGGGTCAGTGGAGCTTGTTGACGGCGGTCTTCGTCGTGGTGCGGAAGGCGGTCAGCGGGGCGTCCTCGAGGTCGCCCATCTGGCCCCAGCGGACGAGGGTGACGGTGCGGCCGTCGCGGCCGACGGAGAACAGGTGG
>NZ_JBIAQL010000017.1:0-170562 GCF_042889045.1 Streptomyces sp. NPDC002701 | reverse complement strand
ACGCGGCACCGTATCTACCGGGACATCGTGTCGGAGATGGCGGGTGTTCTGGCGGAGGATGCGCGGGCGGGGGAGGAGGGTGCGAAGGCGAAGGATGTCACGGATCTGATCGACACGTATCTGATGGATCTGGCGACGATCGCGCTGACGAATGACCGTCGTAAGGATGCGGCGTGGGAGCCGCGGTACACGGCGAGGGTCTACAACGCGTACAAGGCGCAGTTCGCGGCGCGGTTGGCGCAGGACAGTCCGGTGCGGGGTCTGCTGCCGGCGGACAAGAGCTGGTACAACGTGACGGGCAACTTCCTGGGCCTGGGCAGCAGCGTCGCCTTCAACAACCAGGGCGCCAGCATCCAGACCGCTGCTCCGGTGCAGACCGGAACCTCGGCACAGACCGCGGCTGACACCGGCGAAGCCCGTCCCCGGCTTCCGCAGGGCAGCGCCGACTCCTCGCCTCGGACGCAACTCCCCGGCACATCGCGACCGACGGGGCCGCGTGACAGTCGGCCGCGGTTCGTGGTGCGGTCGGGCTTCGACGCGCGACGGTTCACCTACGACGGCGATCCCGTCACCGACCTCACGGTCCGCGTCGCGATACGGGGCACGGACGGGCAAGCCTCGCGCGTGTTCGACCGGCTCTCGTCAGGTGTCAGCGAATTCCTGAACGTTCCTGGTCATCGGCTGCCGAACGGGGATGTGCTGCATGTGTCCGTCGAACTGGTCGCGCCTTCGAACTCCCCGCACCTGACCGTCGACCTGGCCGACAGGGATCAGACCATGGATCAGCACACCTGGTGGGCGGATGCCGACCCGGTGCAGCTGGTCCACGAGCTGACCCACCAACTGGGGTTGCGGGACGAGTACCGCGACGCCGATGCGCCGCACCGTCCGCACATCCCGGGCAGCCTTCTCGGCGACCTGAACGCGGACCCCGACGACTCCTCGCTCGCCGTCGCCGGGCTGCGGGGCCGGCACCTGGCCCTGCTCGGTGCGCTGGTCGGGGACCTGACCCCGCAGCCGGAACCGAACACGCGGGAGGGCAGCGAGCAGAGCTGGGAGGCCGTACGCACCGGCACCGACCCGGTCCTTCGCGAAGCGATCTGGGTGGACCCGGTCTCCCTGCCCCGCCCGTCCGACGGCACCCAGGACACCGACGGCACCGCCCCCACCGAAGTCCCGGCGCGTGTGCGGCAGGACCCGAACGCGACCTCGACCACGGCCGACGCATCCGCCCTCACCCCCTTCAAGTCGGGGAACTTCGAGTTCACCAACCTCAAGCACACGAACGAGGTGTACCGCGACAAGGCGGTCCGCATCATCGAGCTGCTGCGGAAGCACGACACGATCCGTGACTACATAGGCGGCCGTCCGGTCCGGATCACCCTGCATGTGCGGACTGGGGAGACGCCGGCGGATGTGACGGACCGCGGTGACGCGGGTGTGGACATCAATCTGGCGAGTTACTACTTCGAGAAGTACGACGTCGGTTACGTCATGGGGATGTTGTCCCATGAGATCGGCCTGCACCCTCTCGCGTCCCGCAACTCGAAGATTCCCGAGGAGGAGGATCTCTACCGGGGCATGCCGCTGATGGTTCCGGGGCTGGAGGGTCTGAAGACGCCGCGTTTCATGAACACCGAGGGTTCCGGTCAGGAAGACCACGTCATGGCGGCCTTCCCCCACACCATCCGGCACGGCATCTACCGCGACATCGTCCTGGGAATGGCCAGGCTCCTGGCGGAGGACGCGCAGGCCGGCGAGGAGGGCGCCAAGCCGCAGGACGTCACCGACCTGATCGACTGCTACCTGATGGACCTGGCCTCCATCGCCCTCACCAACGACCACCGTACGAACGCGGCGATGGAGCCCAGCTACACGGCGCGCGTCTACAACGCCTACAAGGACCTGTTCCAGGCTCAGCTGACCGCAGCCACAACGCCTCAGGACCCTCAGGACTCCCAGGACCCCGAGAGCCTGGAGGATCAGCGGCGCCGCCAAGTCCTCCAGGCCGTCCAGTCCCTCCTGCCTTCCAACAAGAGCATGTTCGGCGTGATCAACGACTTCCGGCGCATCGCCACCCACGTCGCCCTGGGCAACAACGGCGACAGCATCCAGCAGGCCGGGACGGCCTGAGGCGCACCTCGGGAGAGGGTTCGTACCTCCTCTTCTCCTCCGTCGTGCGCCGAGCAACACGGGACGGCACGGCGGGCACGAGCGGTGGGCACGCTCGGGCTCGTGGCCGTCGCCCCGGTGGTCGCCGTGTTCGTTCCCGCGACCACCGACGTACTCGCCGCCGTCAGCGCCGCATGGCTCGTCGTCGGCCGGACCGCACTGGTCCGGCCGGAGGAACGCGGCATACAGCGGGCCGCGCGGGTCCAGGAGTTGTACGACACCACGTTGTTCCACCTGACCTGGAACCGCTCCCTCGCCGGCCGGCCACCCCTCGCCCGACGACATCGTGGCGGCCGCGTGGCGCGTCCGTGACGACTCGCGCCACCGCGACTGATACAGCATCGACCTCGGTGGGACGCCCTGGCCCGGTGACGTACTGCTGTGCCGGCGCCAGAGCATGGTCCGGCGCCGCCGGGACCACCACGCGTACGGCACCGCCGTCCTCGCCACCGGGATCGCGTGGTGCCTGGTCGGGCTGGTGCTGGCCGTCGTCCGCGACCTGTCCCTCGCCGACTACCTGGTGAAGGTCTTGTCGACGTTCCCGTTCTGAACCGGATCCGACCCGCTCAGATCAGGCCGGCCCGTATCGCGTACGAGACGGCGTGGGCACGGTTGCGGGTTCGGGTGCGCTTCATCGCGCCGTACAGGATGTAGCGCACCGTGCGTTCGGAGTACGAGAGGGCCGTCGCGATCTCGTCCAGCTGCTTGCCCTCCGCGATCAGGCGCAACACGTCCACCTCGCGGGAGTTCAGCTGGGGCACGGTCCGGGGCCGGCCGGTGACGGTGGTGTGCCGGCCCGTGCCGCTCTCACCGTGCCCCACCTGACGGAGGGCGGGAACGCGCGGGGCAGCGGGTTCGCCGCCGTCCCGGCCGGCCACCGCGCGCACGGAGCGGGTGAAGACGTCAGGACTGCAGAAGTCCCACCACACGACGGCGCGGACGCCCCGCCTGCGCGCCGCCGTCACGTCGGCCCGCCACTGCTTGCCGACCACCACGAGGAAGCGCGCGTCGGGTTCGTCGCACAGGCGGGGGAGTACGTCCAGGGCCGGGGTGTCCGCCACCTCCATGGCGACCACGATGGCGTCGGCCTCCCGCATCCTGTCGTGCGGGAGTTCGTGCAGGCGCGGGTCCAGCGCGACGAAGCCGGCCAGTCCGGCGCGGACCAGGGCGTCGGGCGCGTGGAGCGCCACGCCCACGGTCTCGGTGAGTACGTGCTGAGGCATGCGCCCTCCCAACTCGCAACGGTGATCGCCCTCCAGGACGCGGTCGTCCACGAGGAACACCGCCCCGCGCGAGGAGCCGTGAACAGGGCGTGGCGCGGGATGCGGAATGTAGTCGTCCATGAGGAATGTGGGCGTCCGTGTGGTTCAGGGGCCGATGGTGCCATCCACGCAGACCGAACATGCTTGTCACGGGCCTGCCGTGCTTCAACCGAGGGAAACCTGGCGCGAGCGGCCGACGGGCTTCCCGCGCCCGCGGCCTGGGCGTTTACCCGGCCCGCCCTCGCCCCGTCCGCACGGAAGCGGTACGCGAGAACCTTTTGTACGGACCGGCAAGGTTTGCGGTTACGGCTTCACCGGAGACGGAGGCCGCACAACGATGGTGCGGAAGCGTGTTCTGACGCACTCCGGATGCCGGAGCCTGCGTCGGGCCGAACCGCTGGTGGGGCCGTCCCGGCGGGTGGCGGCGCAGGGTGCCCGGACCTGGCTGAGCCGACATGGCGCAGGAGCGGAGCGCGTGCGCCCGGCCTTCGCGCGTACCACCGGCGATCCGGCACGACCGGGGAACAGCGCGGACCGGTCCGCGGGATGCCGTGCACCCCTCGGCCATTTCTGGCAACTTGGCAACTTCTAGTAACAAAGGTAGTCGCATGATCGCGTACCTTGTCCTGTTCGTGGTGATCGGCCTGGTGCTGATCGGGGCCGCTGCCGTACTGACGCGGCGCAGGCGCACCTCCTTCTCCCTCTCCGGACAGGCCCCCGCGGTCGTCGGGCCGGGCGCCGACCGGAAGGCGCTCGAGACGGTCGCCCTGGGTCTGCAGGCCGTGGCCGAGGGACGCGCGCTCGGTGGGCGCCCGCTGCCCGACGTGCACGCCGTCATCCACTCGGGAAAGCGGCTGACCCTGCAGCTCGCGCAGGCCGACCTGGCCGCGCCCTCGCCCTGGACGTCGGACGTCTCCGGGAAGGAATGGCTGCTCGACCCGGCGGACCTGCGCCGGACCGGGAGCGCGGGGGACAGGTCCATGCACCCGTACTCCCTGACCGTCACCCTCGGCCTGCACCGAGGCGACAGAATCCTGGTCGACCTCGCGCAGTTGTCGGGGACGATCGCCCTGACGGGCGACGACAGCGAGGTGCTGCGCCTGGCGCAGGCCCTCATCACCGAGATCGTCTCGGGTCCGGTCGGGCAACTCGCCACGGTCGTCCTGGTGGGTTCGGCGACCACTCCCTCGGTGACCGACGGACTGGGCGTGCGGTCGGCCCGCCTGCACACAGCGGCCAACCGCAAGGAGGCGCTGGCCTACGAGGGCGGGCGGCCGTCCTCGCCGGACGTCCACACTTCGCAGCCCATGTCGCAGTCCATGTCGAAGCCGACCTCGCAGCCGGTTTCGCAGTGGAACAAGGACAGAAGCGTGGCGGCCGCCGGTACGTACGCCCGCCGGCTCTTCGTGGTCACCGCCGCCCAGTTCCGCGACGAGAGATGGGTGGACGCCCCGCTGCGCCCGACCGACGCGCTCCTCGTGCTCGGCTACATCACCGACGCGGTCTGGCACCTCGCCGTGAACGTCGACGGCTCCCTGGACACCGCCCGGCTCGGTGTGCCCATCGACACGCACCTCGCCCGCTTCTCCGGACCCGCCGGTCCCTGACCCGCGGGCCCCTGATCCGCCGGTGCCTCATGCGGGGTTCGGCGGGGCCACCACCGTTGGTCCGTCACACCGGTCCGTCACACCGGTCCGTCACGTCGGGCCGGTGTCGCCCGGCCGGGCGGGGAAGAGCACTTCCGACCGGGCCGGGCACCCCGTCCGGTACCAGGCCGCGGTCGGCGAGGCTCCCGTCCAGCCAGGCCGCGGCCAGCTCCGCCCGGGAACGGCATCCGACGCGCTGGAACAGCTGCGTGAGCCGCCGCTCCACGGTCTTCTCGCTCGACGCCAGCCGCGCCGCGATCTGCCGGTTGGTCGCCCCCTCGCTGACCAGCACGGCCAGCCTGACGTCCGCCTCGCTCAGCCGGTCCCTGGCCGGCCGCAGCCGTGGCAGCGCGAGGCTGCGCCGCCGCGCCATGTGGCCGAGCGTCGTACGGGTGGCCCGCCCGATCCCCAACTCCTGTGCCGTACGCGAGGCTTCGGCCAGCCGCCGGTCGGAGTCCACGTCGATCTCCACCAGGCACAGGCGGCAGAGCAGGCCCATGTAGACGTCGCCGCGCCGGTGCGCCGACCGGAGGGCGGCCAGCGCGCTGTCCCCGTCGCCGTGCACCAGACCCCGGCCGAAGAGCACCGCCTCGCGCGTCATGGGGGAGGCCACCTCCCCGTGCAGCGCCTCCAGTTCGTCCATGGCCTCCCGCATGGCCTGGGGCATGTCCTCCAGCAGGGCGTAGGTCAGGTACCGCAGCAGCACCTTCTCGACGCCCGACAGCAGACCGCTCCCGCGAGCCCGTCGTACGTCCGTACGCGCGCCCTCCAACGCCTCCTCCGCCTGGCCCGACCAGTACCGCAGACCCAGTTTCGCCCAGGCGACCAGTGGGTGGGTCACGGTGCCGGGGATCAGGTCCAGCCATGCCCGGGCGTGCCCCGACTCCCCCCGTGCGCAGTGGATCTCGGCGGCCAGCGCGCGGGCCGGCTGCGCGGTGGCGGCCGCCGTGCCAGGGGTCCGGCTCCGTGCCTCGATCCGGCGGGCGGTCGACAGGGCCCCGTCCCAGTCGCCCTGGAGATAGGAGCGCACCATGGCGTGATAGTGCCCTGCGGTGCTGTTCCCCGAGCCCGCGTAACGGTCGCCGAGCACGGCGGCCAAGGCGTCGGCCAGGTCCGCGTGTGCGGCCGCGTTCCGCAGCCGGTCCAGGGAGTCCGCGCTGGTCGTGTCGGGCGGCAGCGCCCGGCGAGCGGCCAGCAGGCCGTCGCGGCTGCCCGCGGCGGCGGCCAGCAGGCGGAGTTCCGCGGGCGAGGGCAGGGGCCCCGACCCGGACCGGCGGCCGGCGCCCGGCACAGAAGGGGCTTCGTGCGCCGGACGAGGGGCCGACAGGCCGCGTACGGACGCGGGACGCCCGTGCGGAGTTCCGTGCTCGGGCACCGAGTACTCAGGCACCGAGTGCTCCAGCCCTGAGGGCAGCTCGTACGGAAGTCCGTAAGGGCCGGCCAGATCCGTGAAGGCGGCCACGCCGGGCAGCTCCTCCAGGACGCCGCTGCTCCGAAGGCCGCCGCGCTGAGGACCGCCGTCCTGAGGGCCGCTGCTCTGAGGGCCGCCGTCCTCGGGACCACCGCCCCGCCCGTACGGCAGCCGGTGCTCGTGCAGTGCCGCCAGCGCCCACACCTCGGTGACGTACGCCAGACGGTCCCGGTCCACCTCGGCGGGCGAAGCGCCCAGACAGGCGAGCAGCGGCTCGCCCAGGGCCAGCGCACCGGCGTGGTCGGTGTGACGCAGACTCAACTCCGCGGACTCGTACAGCACGTGCGGAGTCCTGCGGTCGTCCGGAGCGAGGCGCCGAAGCGCCGAGGCGTAGGCGCGGACCGATCGCGGCCAGTCGGACCTGGCGTCCGTACGGGCCGCCGCCAGCAGCACCTCCACGGCCGGCGCGTCGTCCAGCACGGCCCCGGCGGCGGTCACATGGTCGGCCAGCCGGGGATGGCCGCCCCCGGCGGTCTCCGCGCCCAGCCGGTCGCTCAGCGACCTGGTGATCAGGGCGTGCAGCGACGACACGTCGTGGTGGGTGGGCAGCGCGCGCAGAGCCGCCGCGAGGGCCGGGACGGCGAAGGACGCCCGGCCGTCCTCGTCCACGACGAGGATGCCGTCCGCGACCAGCGGGGTCAGGGCACGGTCGAGGAGGCCGGCCCGCCGGGGACCTCCCGGCTTCAGCCGGTGCAGGTCGTCGAGCCGTATCTCGGCGTGTTCGAGGGTGCGGGCCACCGCGGCCGCCGCGGCCAGGGCGGTCGCGTCCGGCGGGCCACCCGGCCAGCAGAGCCGTTTCAGCCGGGCCAGGTCCGTGGTGAGCCGCAGTGCCTGCTCCGGCTGGGTCAGGCACACATGACCGCCGAGTTCCAGGAACTCGCCGCGCTCGTCCATCGAGTCGAGCACCGACAGCACGGCCTCGGGAGTGCCGGCCATCGGGCCGAGCGCACGCAGTACCGCCGTCACCAGCGCCGGCTCGACCGGGCGGCCGAACCGGCGTACGACCAGGGCCTCGACGTCGGCGGGCCGCAACGGCGGCAGCGCGAGCAACCGGTCGGCCGCGGCCGTCAGCTGCGGGGCGCCGCCGTCCCTCGGGCGGACCGGCCGGCCGGCCATCACCACCGGTACGCCGGCCGGGCGGAAGACGCGCAGCAGCAGCCCCAGGGCCTCGGCCGTCGGCGCGGGCAACCGCTCGATCTCGTCGATCACCAGCGCGAAGGGGGTGGCGCGGGCCGCCTCCGTCAACGCCTCGCCCAGGGCGGACAACAGCGTCAACTCGCCCTGCCGGCCGCCGGACTGCCGTGGTGTCCGGCGGACCGCGCCGGTACGGACGGTGCCGCGACGGCTGTGGATCCTGGTGAGTGCGCTGTGCACGCCGTCGGCCAGGGAGGCCGCACCGGACGCGCCGTCACCGTCGTGGCAGCGCAACCGCAGGACCTTGGCGCCCTCCTCGACCACCGCGCGCCGGGCCTGTTCCAGTACGGCGGTCTTGCCCGTTCCGGCCGCGCCGACGACCAGCAGGGTGCGCGCCGGGGCACCGGCGGACAGCAGCGTCCGGGTCACCTCACGGATCTCACTGTCCCTGCCGATGACAGGTCCGCCGTCACGCACGCCCGCTCCTCTGCCCCGACCGGAACCGACCGGAATGACTTTGGGGGAACCACTACCGGCACATGACCATAATGACTGTCGCCGGTCGAATACCTGGACACCGGGCAGGCCGGCGACACTTTCGGCACCCGGGTTCGTCATCGTCCGTCCGGCGTTTGTCGTCGAAGAGAACACGGTGGACCATGACCGCTCCGTCCGAGACCCCCTGGCCGTTCCACGGGGGCACGGCCGGGAGCCTGGACCGTACGGCCGGACAACCCGTCGGCCGCGACCGGGAGTTGTCCGAGGTGCACCGCCTCCTGGGCGACCCGGGCGGGGCACGCCTGGTGCTCGTGCGGGGCGAACGCGGCGCCGGGCGCACCGCGTTCGTGCACGCGGCCGGCGAACGACTGCGCGCGGACGGGGCGTCCGTGCTGACACTCGACTGCGTCCCGGGCGACGAGACCCGGCCGCTCCTGCTGGCACTGCGGCTGGTCCGGGCGTTGGAGGAACACCGGCCCGCCGCACCACGGCAGCGGTCGGCGATGCCCGCCACCGAGGCGCTGCGGGGGGCCGAGCAGGGCGACGGAACGGCGATGACCGGACTGCTGCGCGCGGCTCTGACGCGTTCCGTGACCGCGCCGGTGTTGGTGGTGCTGGACGACATCCAGCACGCCGACGCCGGCTCGCTGGCCGTGCTGGGCCGTATCGACTTCGCTCAACTGCCGCCCGCAGCACGGCTGTTGGCCTCGGTGGCGGGGCGCGGCGGATCGGGCGCGGGCGCCCGTGCCGAACGACCGGTGTGGCAGCACGTGACACGGTGGGCGGGCGCGCAAGGGGTCCACACGCTCGTCCTGTCCCCGCTCGGGCCGGAGGGGACCACCGCCGTGATGGCGAGGAGGCTGCGGGCGACGCCGGACACGGGTCTCGCCCGGCGTGCGCACGAGCTCACGCGCGGGGTCCCGGGGGCGATCGACGCCCTGCTCTCCGGATGGACGCGGGACGGGGCGATCAGGGTGGCCGACGGCCACGCCTTCGTCGGAGTGCTGACTCCGACGCCGGTCCCGGCGGACACCGACCGGTTCGTGGCGGCGCTGGACGCGCTGAGCGAGCCGTGCCGCACGGTGGCCGGGGCGCTGAGCATCCTGTGGCCGCTCGGCGCGCGGGCCGCGGAACTGATCGCGGCCTCGACCGGACTGTCCGCCGCCGCGGTGGACGAGGCGCTCCGCGACCTCGCCGACGCGGAGATCATCGAGCACCTGCCCGCGCTCGACGGAGCGGCCGCCCCCGACGGCGTGGCCGACCTCGATGGAGCGGCCGATCCTGACGTAGTGGCCGCCCTAGGCGGAGGGGCCGGTCCCGGCGGGGTGGCCGGTCCCGACGGAGGGGCTGACCCCGCCGAAGTGCCCGCCCCCGACATCGCGGCCGATCCTGGCGGAGGGGCCGACCCCGACGGCGTGGCCGGTCCCGGCAGAGCGACCGGTCCCGGCGGAGTGGCCGTCCCCGGCACAGCGACCGACCCCGCCGAAGTGCCCGCCCCCGACACAGTGGCCGCCCCTGACGGAGTGGCCGCCCCCGATGGAGCGACAACCCCTGCCGGCGCGGCCGAACCCGGCGATGCGACCGACCCTGACGGCGCCACCCCCGACGGTGCCGCCGGGCCGCTTGCGCCCGGCATACGGGGCTGGCGGCTCCGTCTTCCGCTCACGGAACACGCCCTCCGGGCGCGGCTGGGCCCGCTGGAGCGCGGTCGGCTGTCCGCCACCGCCGTGGAGGCCCTGTGGGCGGCCCAGGACGCGGCGGACCCCGCGCACGCGGAGCCCGAGTACGTGGACCTCATCCACGCGGACCCCATACGCGTGGGCCCCATCCCCGCGGCCCCCCGCAACGCGGACCCCACGTACGCGGGCAAACCCCCCTCGGTCGCGCTGCTCGACGACGCGGACGCGGTGGCCTACCTGGCGGACCGGGTCGCGGAAGCCGGATCCCTCGTCGACCTCGACCGCGCGGTCACCGTGCTGACCGCCGCCGCGCAGCAGCTGCACCCCGACCCGGAGGGCAGGGGAGTGCTCCGGTGGTGCCGGGCGGTCTGCCACCTCATCGAGAGACCCGCCGACCGCGTGGCCGCCCTGCACCGGTACGCCAAGGCCGCCTACAACGCGGGGGACGACCGGACCGCGCGGACCATCGCGGAGTCGATCCTGCGCAATCCGGCGGACGTCCTCGACCCGTCGGCGCTGCAGGACATCGCCACCCTCTTCACGGCGGCCACGGCCAACGACCTGGACTGGCGGGCGCTGTCCCGGCTCAGCACGGCGCAGTGGTGGGACGAGCTGCGGCTGCCCGCCCTGGTCACCGTGACCGGCCGGGCGCTGGCCCTGAGCCAGTTGGAGCGGTGGCACGAGGCACTGGACCTGCTGGCACACACGGAGCCCGTCTGGAACACCGGTCCCCGCTCCCGCGCCCTGCCCGCCTACTTCCGTGCCGTCGCGGAACTCGCGCTGGGCCGCCCGGACCGCTTCCGGGAGGCGCTCGCCCTCACGGAGGCCCCGTACGTCGACCCCGGACACGTCTACGCGCTCGCCACCAGCATGTTCGACGAGCTGCTCAGCGGCCGGGACCTGCGGGCGGCGGAAGCCCTGCTGGCCGCCCAGGGCCTCACCCCCGAGGTGCTGCCCCCGCGCAGCCTGTTCCTCTGGCGCCACCTCCAGGGCAGGTGGGACGAGGCACTGGAGCCGGCCCGCTGGATGCTGGCGAACAACCGGACCAGCACGCCCGCGGCCGACAGCCATCTTGTTCCCGCGCGGATCGCGGCCGTCCTCCTGGGGCGCGGCCGGCTCACGAGCGCCCGCCGTCTCGTCGACAGTGCGCGCGGCCCGGCCGGGGGTCCCCTCGAGTACTCACTCGACGCCGCCGAGTCCGACATACTGCGGACCCTCGGCGACCTGACGGGCGCCGAGAAGACGCTGCGTCGCGGTCTGGAGGCGGCGGACGCCCAGGGGCACGTCGCCGGCACCGGCGAACTGTGGGCGTCACTGGCCGAGGTGCACGCGGAGGAAGGGCGCGCGGGCGAGGCGGTGGCCTGCCTGGAGCGCCTGGGACGGATCGCCGAGCGCACGGGCAGCGGACGGACCCGGCTGAGGTATCTGCTCGCGTCCGCCCGGGTCCAGCGCCGGACCGGCCCCGGCAACGGCGTCGGCGTCGGCAAGGGCAATGGCTCGGGCAACGGCCCCGGCACTGCCACCGAGAACCTGCGCGAGGCGGTGGAACTGGCCCGCTCGCGCGACCAGCCCTTCGAGACGGCGGTGACCCTGGTCGCCGCGGTCGACGCGGGCGCGGGTCCGCCGGCACTGCTGCACGAGGCGTACGACCTGTTCGGGACGGCCGGCGCCGCCCTGGCACGCTTCCGCACCAGGGCCGCCATGCGCACGGCCGGGATCACCGTCCCCGGGCGCAAGCAGGCCACCGCCGAGAACGAGCGGCTGCTCGCGACGCTGATCGCCGAAGGGCTCACCAACCGGCAGATCGCCACGGTGCTGCGGCTCAGCGAGGACGCGGTCGCCAACCGCCTGACCCGGCTGTTCGCCCGCACCGGGCTGCGCTCCCGCACCGACGTCGTCACCGCCGTGCTCACCAAGCACCACGCGCACCGGCTCACCTGACCACGGCAGGATCCCGGGACGGCGGCGGTTGTTAGCCTGTGATGTGATCGCCTACCCCATACCCGCCCGGACTCCGCGATGAGCGCCGTCGGTTCCTTCCCGCTCGGTGCCGCGACGACCCTCGCCGAACTCACCCGGGACCCCCACGCGCGACTGGCGCTGCTCCGCGAGCACGAGCCGGTGTCCTGGCTGCCCGAACTGGACGGCTGGCTCGTGACCCGCCGCGACCTCGCGCTGGGCGTGATGCGGGACGCCGCGACCTTCACGGTCGACGACCCCCGCTTCTCCACCGCACAGGTCGTGGGACCGAGCATGCTGTCCCTGGACGGCGAACCCCACGCCCGCCACCGTGAGCCCTTCACCGCTCCCTTCCGCCCCAGGGAGGTACGGGTAGGCTTCGCGTCCTTCATCGAGAAGGAGACCCGCCGGCTCGTCACCGGACTGGCACCGGCCGGCGCCGCCGACCTGCGCCGGGCCTTCGCCGGTCCGCTCGCGGTCGCCGTCGTGACCGAAGCCCTCGGTCTCGTCGGCACGAGCACGGCCACGGTGCTCTCCTGGTACGAGACCATCGTGGCGTCGGTCTCGGACATCACCGCGGGACACGCGGCGGGTCCCGCCGGCACCGCCGCGTACGCCCGGCTCCGGGAAGCGGTGGAAGCCACCGTCGCCGACCGGGACGCGTCGTCGCTCCTCGTCTCCGCCGCCGGGCGGCTGACCGTGCCCGAGGTGGCGTCCAACGCCGCGGTCCTGATGTTCGGCGGCATCGAGACCACCGAGGGCATGATCACCAACGCGCTGCTGCATCTGCTGGGCCATCCCGACCAGCTCGCCCTCGTCCTGGCCGATCCGGACCTGCTGGACGGCGCGATCGAGGAGTCGCTGCGCCTCGAACCCGGCGCGGCGGTCGTGGACCGCTACGCCACCCGGGACACCGGCCTCGGCCCGGCCACGATCCGCCGGGGCGACCTGGTCACCGTCTCCCTGGCGGGCGCCAACCGCGACCCCGCCGTCTTCACGGACCCCGACCGGTTCGACGTCCGCCGTGCGAACGCGCGTCTTCAGCTGGCCTTCGCCCACGGCCCCCACTACTGCCTCGCCGCGCACCTCGCCCGCCTGGAGGCCCGTATCGCCCTCCAGTACCTGCTGGAACGCCTCCCCGCCCTGCGCCTCGATCCGGCCCGCCCCTGCGCCGCACACGGTCTGGTCTTCCGCAAACCCGGCGCTCTGCACGTCCTGTGGGACCACCCCGCCTGACCGGCCGAGCCGGCGCCGCCGCCGTTGCGTCCAGGCCCGCCTGTTCGTGGCCCTGGACGCCTGGCGGCAGCCATGTCCTCGTGGTCTCCGCGCGACCGCGCACCCGCTGTCCCTACCGGCCGGGAGCTCCGGCGCGCAGACCGTCCATGACGAAGTCCAGCAGGCGGTCGACGCGCGGTTGCCAGTCGCCCTGCGTGTCGATCATCCAGAGGCCGGCGATGGCCAGGACGAAGTCGTCCCCGGTCATCCCCGGACGGATGGTCCCGGCTTCCTCGGCGGCGCGGAGCAGTAGCTCGGCCGCGGAGGTCACCGGGGTGTGCCCCGGCTTGGCCGGGCCGCCCGGCGCGCTGGTGGCCTGCCGGATCGCCTCCGCCAGTCCCGCCTTGGTCATGGCGAACCGGGCCAGGTGGTCCATCCACACGCGCAGGGCCCGGTCGGGCTCGTGGGTCGCGAGCAGTTCGGCCGCGGCATCGGCGACCTGCTGCATCTCATGGCGGTAGATCTCCAGGACCAGCGCCTCACGGTTGGGGAAGTTGCGGTAGAACGTGCCCTGTCCGACGCCCGCCTTCCTGGCGATCACGCTGAGGGGGGCGTCCGCGCAGCGCGTCAGCTCGGCCACGGCCACTTCCAGGATGCGCTCGCGGTTCCGCTGCGCGTCCGAGCGCAGAGGAGCGTGCTTCTTGTGCTGCACTCGTCCTCCTCGTGGGGTGTGGCCGAATAACGTCCTTGATAAAGCGGACAGGTGTCCACTACGTTTTCCAGTGAGCGGACAACTGTCCGGTTAGGTGCACCTTACCGGCCCGTGTCCGCGCGCGGACAGCCGGTGGTGGTCGCCCCCGGTCCTCCCTCCATGCATCCTGCACGCTCCCGGCCCGCCGCCGCTACACCCGGCGGTGCCCTCCCGTCCTCCTGCCTCTGTTCTCTCTGCCTGCCGGGCCGTCCTCGCGACGGACACCGGAACGCGAAAGAAGGCTGATCATGGCCACAGCGCCCCCGTCGACGTACAGCGCCGTCACCCTGAACATCAACGGTGAGAAGCACACGCTGACCGTCGACCACCGCACCACCCTGCTCGACGCCCTGCGTGAGCGGCTCGAACTCACCGGCACCAAGAAAGGCTGTGACCAGGGCCAGTGCGGGGCCTGTACGGTCCTGCTCGACAAACGCCGGGCCGTCGCCTGCCTGCAACTGGCGGTGGCGGCCGAAGGCCGGGAGATCACCACCATCGAAGGGGTCGCCGAGGGCGAGCAACTGCACCCCGTGCAGCAGGCGTTCCTCGACCTCGACGGCTACCAGTGCGGGTACTGCACGCCCGGCCAGATCTGCTCGGCGGTCGCGGTCATCGAGGAGCACGCCGCCGGCTGGCCGAGCGCCGTCACCGACGACGTACGTCCCGAAGCGGGACCACCGCCCCTGACCGCCGAGGAGATACGGGAGCGCATGAGCGGCAACCTGTGCCGCTGCGGCGCCTACGTCTCGATCGTGCAGGCGGTCGCCCGCGCGGCCGAGACCGACGCACGCACCGCCCGGGCCGGACAGCACCCCAAGCGCGAGGAGACGGCGGCATGAAGGAGTTCGCATACCAGCGCGCCGTCGACGTCTCCGGCGCCCTCGCCCTGCTCGACGCCGACCCCGACGCCCGGTTCCTCGGCGGCGGCACCAACCTCGTCGACCTGATGAAGACCGGCGTCGAACGCCCCGCCCGCCTCGTCGACGTACGCGACCTCCCGCTGGACCGCATCGAGCCGGCCGAGGACGGCGGGCTGCGCATCGGCGCGACCGTCACCAACAGCGACCTCGCCGCCCACCCCGACGTGCGCCGCCGCTACCCGGCCCTGACCCAGGCGGTCTTGGCGGGCGCGTCGGGCCAGCTGCGCAACATGGCCACCGTCGGCGGGAACCTGCTGCAGCGCACCCGCTGCGGCTACTTCACCGACGTGACCAAGCCCTGCAACAAGCGCGTCCCCGGCAGCGGTTGCCCCGCCATCGAGGGCGAGCACCACAACCACGCGATTCTCGGCGCCTCCGACCACTGCGTGGCCACCCACCCCTCCGACCTCGGAGTGGCCCTCACGGCCTTCGACGCCGTCGTCTCCTACGAGACGCCCGACGGACCGGGCGAACTGCCCCTCACCGAGTTCTATCTGCCGGTGGGCGACACCCCGCACCTGGAGACCGCCCTGCCGCCGGGAGCGCTGATCACCGGCGTCACCCTGCCGCCCGCCCCGGTGGCGGCCACCTCCCGCTACCGCAAGGTGCGCGAGCGGGCCTCGTACGCCTTCGCCATCGGCTCGATCGCCGCGGCGATCGACGTCCGGGACGGCACCGTGCACGAGGTGCGCCTCGCCTTCGGGGCGGTCGCCTCCCGTCCCTGGCGGGCCCGCACGGCCGAACAGGCACTGACCGGCGGTCCGGTCGACGCCGCGGCCTTCGCGGCCGCCGCCGACGCCGAACTGGCGGCCGCCCGGCCGCTGCCGCACAACGGATACAAGGTGCCACTGATGCGCAACCTCGTCGTGGCCGTGCTGAGCGAACTCGCCGAGGAGGCCACCCGATGACCACCACCACGACCGGCACCACGGCGACGAAGAACGCCGTCGGCACCGCGCACATCCGCGTCGAGGGCCGCGACAAGGTCACCGGAGCCGCCCGCTACGCGGCGGAGATCCCCTTCACCGAACTGGCGCACGGCTGGCTGGTGGTGTCGACGGCCACCCGTGGCCGCATCCGCTCGGTGGAGGACGCCGCGGTCCTGGAGATGCCGGGTGTCCTCGCCGTCCTGCACCACGGCAACGCCCCGCGGGTCGACATCGACTACGTCGGCATGCTCGGCATGCCTCCGGACCCGACCGCCGCGGTCTTCCAGCACGACCGGGTGCCGCACGCCGGCTGGCCGGTGGCGCTGGTCGTCGCCGAGACCTCCGAGCAGGCCAGGGAGGCCGCCGAAGCGCTGGTGGTGCACTACGAGGAGGAGCCGCACGACGTCACCTTCGCGGGCGGACGCGAACACCCGGACGCCTACTCGATCCCCGGCCCCGGCGGCCCGGGAGTGACGGAGAAGGGCGACCTGGAGGCCGAACTGGCCGCGTCCGCCGTCGTCCTGGACGCCGAGTACGCCACGCCGCAGGAGCACCACAACCCGATGGAGCCCCACGCGGCGACCGCCCTGTGGGACGGCGGCCGGCTCGAGGTGGTGGACTCGAACCAGGGCACGGGGTGGGTCGCGGACGAACTCGTGAAGATGTTCTCCCTCGACCCCGCCTCGGTGCGGGTGCGGTCCGAACACGTCGGCGGCGGTTTCGGCAGCAAGGGCATCCGCGCCCACCAGGTGGCCGCGGTCATGGCGGCGACCGTCCTGTCCCGCCCGGTACGCGTCGTAATGACGCGCCGTCAGATGTTCTCGCTCGCCGGCTACCGCAGCCCCACGACCCAGCGGGTGCGGCTGGGCGCCGACGCCGAGGGACGGCTGCGCGCGCTGGAGCACAGCTCACTGAGCCTCACCTCGACCGTGCACGACTTCATCGAGTCGAGCGCGGGCCCGGCGCGGGTGATGTACGACGCCCCCGCCCACCACACCGCGAACCGGGTCGTACGGCTCGACGTGCCCACGCCGACGTTCATGCGCGCCCCGGGTGAGGCGCCCGGCTCGTTCGCACTGGAGTCGGCGCTCGACGAACTCGCCGAGAAGTGCGGCATCGACCCGATCGAACTGCGCCTGCGCAACGAACCCGAGGCGGGCCCGGTCTCCGGGCTGCCCTTCAGCTCCCGCAACCTGCCCGCCTGCTTCAGGGAGGGCGCCCGCAGGTTCGGCTGGGCGGAGCGGGACCCCCGTCCCGGCCTGCGCCGGGACGGACGCTGGCTCGTCGGCACCGGGACGGCTGCGGCCTCCTTCTTCGCCGGAGCCATGCCGTCCACGGCGGCGGCCACCGCGGAGGCCGACGGCACCTTCACCGTACGGATCAGCGCCGCGGACATCGGGACGGGCGCCCGGACGGCGCTCACCCTGGTGGCTGCCGACGCCCTCCAGGTGTCGCCCGACCGGGTACGCGTGCGGATAGGCGACAGCGACTTCGGCCCCGCGATGATCGCCGGCGGCTCGATGGGCACCCGCTCGTGGGCCTGGGCCGTCACGGCGGCGGCCGGAGAACTGCGGGAGCGGCTCGCCCTGGGCGACGGCATCCCGCCCGAGGGCATCACGGTCCGGTCGAACACCACCGAGGCCGTCGGGGCCCTCGCCCAGAAGGAACGGCACTCCTTCGGGGCGCAGTTCGCCGAGGTCGCGGTGGACGTGCTGACCGGTGAGGTACGGGTGCGCCGCATGCTGGGCATCTTCGCCGCCGGGAAGATCGTCAACCCGCTCACGGCCCGCGGCCAGTTCACCGGCGGGATGATCTGGGGCATCTCCATGGCCCTGCACGAGGAAGGGGTCAGGGACCGGGTCACCGGCGCCCAGTACGGCGCCGACCTCGCGGGCTACCACGTCGCCACGCACGCCGACGTACCTCTGGTCGAGGCGGACTGGGTGGACGACCCGGACCCGGACGACCCGGTCGGCATCAAGGGCATCGGCGAGATCGGCATCGTCGGGGCCGCGGCGGCGATCGCCAACGCCGTCTGGCACGCGACCGGCGTACGCCACCGCAGCCTGCCCATCCGGCCCGACCGCGTCATCGGGGCGGGCGCCCATGCTTGACATCGCCGACGAACTGGCGCGCTGGGCCGAGGAGGGCCGCGCGTTCGCCGTCGCCACCGTCGTGGCCGTCGGCGGCAGCGCGCCGCGCGGGCCGGGCGCCGCCCTCGCCGTCGACAGCGCGGGCAGGGTGATCGGCTCGGTCTCCGGCGGCTGCGTGGAGGGGGCGGTGTACGACCTGTGCGTGCAGGCCCTCCAGGACGGCGGGAGCGTCGTCCAACGGTTCGGTTACAGCGACGAGGACGCCTTCGCCGTCGGACTCACCTGCGGCGGGGTCCTCGACATCATGGTCACCCCGGTCGGGGCGGACGCACCCGACCGTGAGGTGTTCCGCTCGGCCCTGTCGGCCGCCGCCTCGGGTGAACCGAGGGCGCTGGCCCGGGTCGTCCGGGGCCCGGCCGAACTCCTCGGCAGAGCCCTGCTGGTGCACCCCGACGGCTCGTACGAGGGGTCGTTCGGCCCGCCCGGCGACGGCGGGTCCACGGAACTGGACGGGACGGCGGCGGCCGAGGCGCGGGCGCTGCTGGACGTCGGCCGCACCGGCACGGTCGAGATCGCCGAGGACGGATCGCACTGCCTCGGCGGGCTCACCCTGCTCGTCGAGTCGAAGGTGCCGCCGCCCCGGATGATCGTGTTCGGCGCGATCGACTTCGCGGCGGCGCTCGTGCGGGCCGGCAAGTTCCTCGGCTACCACGTGACGGTGTGCGACGCCCGGCCGGTCTTCGCCACCCGGGCCCGCTTCCCGGAGGCCGACGACCTCGTCGTCGACTGGCCGCACCGCTATCTGCGGGGCACGGAGACCGACGCGCGTACGGTCCTGTGCGTGTTGACCCACGACGTCAAGTTCGACATCCCCCTGCTGGAACAGGCCCTGCGGATGCCGGTCGCGTTCGTCGGGGCGATGGGTTCGCGCCGGACCCACGCGGACCGCGCCCGGCGCCTGCGCGAAGCCGGCCTGACGGAGACGGAGCTGTCCCGCCTCAGGTCACCGATCGGCCTCGACCTGGGCGCCCGCACCCCCGAGGAGACCGCCCTGTCCATCGCGGCAGAAATCGTCGCGACCCGCCGCGGCGGAACAGGCACCCCCCTCACGACCTCGGACACCCCGATCCACCGAAGGGAGCCAACCCCAGCAAAAGCCGCCTGACCCCGAACACGACAAGGCCACCGCCGAGCGGCGCGGGGAACGGCGCGCCCGGCCCCCACGGCCCGCAGCCACCCGACAACGCACAGGAGCGGCGCCGGGCACCCGCAACAGCCGAGGGTGCCGGCCATGGCGAGGCCCGCTTTTCGGGGGCGCGGGGAACTGCGCGCCCAGCCCCCACGACCCGCAGCCACCCGACAACCCACAAGAGCGCAAGAGCGGTGGCGGGGCCCACCCCGCCACCGCCCGGTTCAGGTCGCCGCCCGGAAGGACCGCAGCCGCAACGAGTTCCCCACCACGAAGACGGACGAGAAGGCCATGGCCGCGCCGGCGATCATCGGATTGAGCAGCCCGGCCGCGGCCAGCGGCAGCGCCGCGAGGTTGTAGGCGAAGGCCCAGAACAGGTTCGACCGGATGACGGCGAGCGTGCGACGCGCCAGCCGGATCGCGTCGGCCACCGCCCGCAGATCACCCCGTACGAGCGTCAGGTCACCCGCCTCGATGGCGGCATCCGTCCCGGTGCCCAGGGCCAGCCCCAGGTCGGCCCGCGCGAGCGCCGCCGCGTCGTTGACGCCGTCCCCGACCATCGCCACCGAACGCCCCTCACCCTGCAGCCGCTCGACCACCTCGACCTTCTCGTGCGGCAGCACCTCGGCGATGACGTCCTCGGGCGCGATCCCGACCTCGCGGGCGACCGACCCGGCCACGGCCCGGTTGTCACCGGTCAGCAGCATCGGGGTCAGCCCCAGCGCCCGCAGCCGGGTGACCGCCTCGGCGCTGCTCTCCTTCACCGCGTCGGCGATCTCCAGGACCGCCCGTGCCGCACCGTCCCAGGCGACCGTGACGGCCGTACGCCCGGCCGCCTCGGCACCGGTCCTGGCCGCCGCCAGACCCGGCGGGAGCGCGATGGCCCACTCGTCGAGGAGCCGCTCCCGGCCGACGAGGACGGCATGCCCCTCGACGACGCCCTGGACACCGAGCCCCGGCACGTTCGCGAAGTCCTCGGGCGCCGGCAGTGAGCCCAGTTCCTCGAGGGCGCGGTCGGCGACGGCACGGGCGATCGGATGCTCGGAGGAGTGCTCCAACGCACCCGCCAGGCGCAGGACGTCGGACTCCTCGGTGCCGGCGGACGTGTGCACCGCCAGCAGGGTCATGCGCCCGGTGGTCACGGTGCCGGTCTTGTCCAGGAGGACGGTGTCGACCTCGCGGGTGGACTCCAGGACCTCGGCCCCCTTGATCAGGATGCCGAGCTGCGCGCCACGGCCGGTGCCGACCATGAGCGCGGTCGGTGTGGCGAGCCCGAGGGCGCACGGGCAGGCGATGATCAGTACGGCGACGGCCGCGGTGAAGGCGGCCGTCAGCCCGGACCCGTTGCCCAGCCAGAAGCCGAGCGTGCCCAGGGACAGGGCGATGACGACCGGCACGAACACGGCGGAGATCCGGTCGGCGAGGCGCTGGGCCGCGGCCTTGCCGTTCTGCGCGTCCTCCACCAGTTTCGCCATCCCGGCCAGCCGGGTGTCGGCGCCGACCCGGGTGGCCTCGACGACCAGACGGCCGCCCGCGTTGAGGGTGGCGCCGGTGACCTGGTCACCCACGGACACCTCCACCGGCACGGACTCGCCGGTGAGCATCGAGGCGTCGACCGCCGAGGACCCCTCGACGACCGTCCCGTCGGTGGCGATCTTCTCGCCGGGACGTACGAGGAAGCGGTCGCCGACCCTCAGGTCCTCGGTGGGTATCCGTTCCTCCCGGCCACCCGAGCCGGCCCCCTCACTCCGTCCTGCGCCCTCGTCCCGTCCGGCCCCCTCACCCCGGCCGTCCCGGAGGACGGTGACCTCCTTGGCGCCCAGCTCCAGCAGCGCCCTCAGCGCGGCACCCGCCGTGCGCTTGGAGCGGGTCTCGAAGTACCGCCCGGCCAGGATGAACGCGGTCACCCCGGCGGCGGCCTCCAGGTAGATGTTCCCGGCCCCGTCACCGCGGGCGATGGTCAGTTCGAAGGGGTGCGTCATCCCGGGGGTGCCCGCGGTGCCGAGGAACAGCGCCCACACCGACCACGCGAACGCCGCCGAGACCCCGACCGAGATCAGCGTGTCCATGGTGGCCGCTCCGTGCCGCGCATTGGTGAGGGCCGCTCGGTGGAACGGCCAGGCGGCATACGTCACCACCGGCGCCGCCAGCGTCAGGGACAGCCACTGCCAGTACGCGAACTGCAGGGCCGGGACCATCGCCATCGCGACGACCGGGAGCGCCAGCACCACGGCGGTGACCAACCGCTGGCGCAGCGGCCGCAGTTCGTCGTCGGCCCGCTTCGCCGCGTCGTCGTGCTCGCTCCTGGCCCGCGCGGGGACGCGCTCGTGCGCGGTGTACCCGGTCTTCTCGACGGTGGCGACGAGGTCGCGCACCGAGACATCGCCGGCGTGGACGACCTTGGCCTTCTCGGTGGCGTAGTTGACGGTGGCCGTGACCCCGTCCATGCGGTTGAGCTTCTTCTCGACGCGGGCCGCGCACGAGGCGCAGGTCATGCCGCCGATGTCGAGTTCCACCTCGGCGCCGGTCGTCGTGTTCGTCATGGCTGCTCCGGTTGGATCCGTATACGGGCCAGGGGTATGTTCGTCATCGCCTCCTGTATACCCCCTCGGGGTATTGCGAGCAAGTGGCACGAAGTCCTTGACTTGATACCCCGTGGGGGTATGTTGAGGTGCATCAGCGATCCAGATCCCCAGGAGTCGACCATGCAGACCGGAGCGAAGATCACCGCATTCGCCGCCGCCCTCGCCGCGACCTTCGGCGCTGCCTACGGCGTGGGCCAGGGCGTCGATCCCGTCGTCGCGGACGGCAGGCCCGCGAGCCACGACACCCACGCCGAGGCGTCATCCGGAGCGTCCGGGGCGCCGTCCCGGGCGGATGAGGGCGGAGGTCACGCCGAGCACGAGCCGGCCCGGGAGGGGCAGGCGGCGCAGGCCGGCGGGCTGCAGATCACCGAAGGGGGCTACACCCTCGACCTGCGGACCCGGCGCATCGAGGCCGGCCGGCCCGCCGACCTGCGCTTCACCATCCGGGACGGCAAGGGCCGCGCCGTCACCTCGTACCAGCGCGAACACGACAAGGAACTGCATCTCATCGTCGCCTCCCGCGACCTGGTCACCTACCGCCACCTGCACCCCGCCCGCGCCGCCGACGGAACCTGGAGCATCCCCGTCGAACTGCCCCGGGCCGGCGGCTACCGCGTCTTCGCCGACTTCACCCCGGCGAAGAAGGGTGCCGAGAACCTCACCCTCGGTGCCGACCTCGCGGCCTCGGGCCCGTACGAGCCGAAGGACCTGCCGGTCCCCGCCCGCACGGCCGAGGTCGACGGTTATCAGGTCGAGCTGGCCGGGGAACTGCGCCCGGGCGCGTCCGGCGAACTGGAACTCACCGTGCTGCGCGACGGCAGGCCCGTCACGGACCTTGAGCCCTACCTCGGCGCCTACGGCCACCTGGTGGCCCTGCGCTCGGGTGACCTCGCCTATCTCCACGTCCACCCGCACGGTGAGCCGGGTGACGGCAGGACCGAGCCCGGCCCGGGCATCTCGTTCACGGCCACCGCGCCCAGCGCCGGCTCGTACCGCCTCTTCCTCGACTTCAAGCACGAGGGAGTGGTCCGTACCGCCGCGTTCACCGTCCGGGCCGGGGACGGCGAGCATGGCGGGAGCGGCGGCGACGGCGGCTCCGGGACGCACGGGCACTGAGGGGTGGTGTGGGCGCGGTCCATCGCCACCACCTCTTGCCCGGCCGCCGGAAAGGCGGCACACTGACACCGAACGAATGGTCGGTAGGGAAGCTGGTATCGATGACCACGACACACTCCGCCGAGACGGCCCACCCGGAGCAGTCGGTGCAGGAGCACTTCGACGCGACGATCGCGCGGGACCAGCGGATCGAGCCCCGCGACTGGATGCCCGACGGCTATCGGAAGACACTCGTCCGGCAGATCGCGCAGCACGCCCATTCGGAGATCATCGGCATGCAGCCCGAGGGCGAGTGGATCACCCGTGCCCCGTCGCTGCGCCGCAAGGCCATCCTGTTCGCGAAGGTCCAGGACGAGGCAGGACACGGGCTGTACCTGTACTCGGCCGCCGAGACGCTGGGCGCCGACCGCGCCGACCTGACCGAGCGGCTGATCGAGGGGCGGCAGAAGTACT
Source organism: Streptomyces sp. NPDC002701 (assembly GCF_042889045.1). Taxonomy (NCBI): domain Bacteria; kingdom Bacillati; phylum Actinomycetota; class Actinomycetes; order Kitasatosporales; family Streptomycetaceae; genus Streptomyces; species Streptomyces sp. NPDC002701. The sequence goes on along the minus strand of NZ_JBIAQL010000017.1, from coordinate 147,490 downwards.
CGTCGATCTTCAACTACCCGACGCCGACGTTCGCCGACGTCGGAGTGATCGGCTGGTTCGTCGACGGCGCCGCGATCTGCAACCAGGTCCCGCTGTGCAGGAGCTCGTACGGGCCCTACGCGCGCGCGATGGTGCGGATCTGCAAGGAGGAGTCGTTCCATCAGCGGCAGGGGTACGAGCTGCTGATGACCATGATGCGCGGCACCGAGGCCCAGCGGACCATGGTCCAGGAGGCCGTGGACCGCTGGTGGTGGCCGTCGCTCATGATGTTCGGCCCGCCCGACGGCGACTCGCCCAACTCGGCGGCCTCGATGGCCTGGAAGATCAAGCGGCACAGCAACGACGAACTGCGCCGGCGGTTCGTCGACATGACCGTTCCGCAGGCCGAGAAGCTCGGTGTGACCCTCCCGGATCCGGACCTGCGCTGGAACGCGGAGCGCGGCAGCCACGACTTCGGCACCCCCGACTGGTCCGAGCTCAAGCGGGTCATCGGCGGCGACGGACCGTGCAACGCCGAGCGGACGGAGCGCCGCAGGTCCGCCCACGAGGAGGGCGCCTGGGTGCGGGAGGCGGCCACGGCCCACGCGGCCAAGCAGGCGCGCCGCGCGCGTGACCGTGCGGCGGACCGCGAAGGAGCGAGAGCATGAGCGAGACCCCCCGGGACATCGGCAAGGACACCGCCGAGCACCCCGCGCAGGACACCCCGTCGGGCGGCTGGCCGCTGTACGAGGTCTTCGTGCGCGGCAAGCGCGGACTGAACCACGTCCATGTGGGCTCCCTGCACGCCGCCGACGACACGATGGCCCTCACCCACGCGCGCGACCTCTACACCCGCCGCAACGAGGGCGTCTCGATCTGGGTCGTGCGCTCGGAGCACATCGCCGCGTCCACGCGCGACGAGAAGGACCCGTTCTTCGCGCCCAGCGCCGACAAGGTCTACCGCCACCCCACCTTCTACGACATCCCCGACGACGTCCCGCACATCTGAGGAGCAGGGCATGAGCGACGACCATGTCTACCTGTCCCTCGCCGAGGGGCACGAGGACGACACCCGCTGGGCGTACGGCACCGGCTTCGAGGACCCCCTGCACGGTGTGGACACCACCGTGCCCGCCGGGATCGACGCCGCCCGGCTGGCCGCGGACTGCGTGGCCCTCGCCGACGACGCCCTGGTGAGCGCCCAGCGGCTGGCGGAGTGGACCACCCGCGCCCCCGAACTGGAGGAGGAGGTGGCGCTCGCCAACATCGGCCTCGACCTCCTCGGCCAGGCCCGCCTGCTGTACGCGCGCGCGGGCCAGAGCGACGGCACCGGGCGCGGCGAGGACGCGTACGCCTACTTCCGCGACGCGGAGGACTTCAGGAACGTACGGCTCGCCGAACTCCCGGGAGGCGACTTCGCGTTCACGGTCGTGCGGCTGCTGGTGCTCTCCAGCTGGCGGCTCGCGCACTTCCAGGAACTGTCGTCGCATCCCGACCCGGTCCTCGCGGCCGTCGCGGCGAAGGGCGTCAAGGAGCTGACGTACCACCGGCAGTACGCGGCCGAGTGGGTCGTGCGCCTGGGCGACGGTACCGACGAGTCGCACCGCCGCACCCGCAGGGCGGTGGAACAGGTCGCGCCATACTTCGGCGAGCTGTTCACGGCGTACGACGTACGCGACGAGGTGGCCGCCGTCCTGCGGCAGGTCACCGAGGCGGCCGGGCTGCCCATGCCGGTGTACCGGCCGCTGCCCGGCTCCGGCCGCGCCGGGGAGCACACCGAGCATCTCGCGCCGCTGCTCGCCGAGTTGCAGAGCGTGGCCCGCGCGCACCCGGGGGCGACATGGTGACGTCCGGAGCGGCCGAGGCGGCCACGACGGTACCGGCGGCACCGGCGGACGTGCGGCGCGCCCGGCACCTCGCCGAACAGGTGCCGGACCCCGAACTGCCCATGCTCACCCTGGCCGACCTCGGCGTCCTGCGTGCGGTCGAGGTGACCGGGGACGGCACCGTGGTCGCGAGCCTGACGCCGACCTACTCGGGCTGTCCGGCGATGGCCGAGATGCGCGCGGACGTGGCGGCACGGCTGCGCGGCGCGGGGTACACGCGTGTGGAGATCCGTACGGTCCTGGACCCGCCCTGGACGAGCGACTGGATCACCCCGCAGGGCCGCCGCAAACTGACCGAGCACGGGATCGCGCCGCCCGGAGCCGCACCCCGGCACGCCGCGGGCCCGGTCCCCCTCGTGCTGACCCCCACCCGCCGCACGGTGGCCTGTCCGCGCTGCGGTGCGGCGGACACCGAGGAGACCTCGCGCTTCGCCGCCACGTCCTGCAAGGCGCTGTACCGCTGCCGCGCCTGCCGCGAGCCGTTCGAGTACGTCAAGGAGATCTGATGGAAGGCACGAGGGAAGAGCCGGCGGCACGCCTGACGGACCGTGCCGCCGGGACACCGGCCGCCGCCCCCGTGCGGCCGGTGGCCGCGCGCGTGCGCCGCCGCCCGGCCTTCCACCCCCTGCGCGTCGCCGCCGTGCGGCCGCTGTGCGAGGACGCGGCGGCCGTGAGCTTCGAGATCCCCGCGGAACTGACGGCGGAGTTCGCCTTCGCGCCGGGTCAGTCGCTGACGCTGCGGCGCGTGGTCGACGGACGGGACGAGCGGCGCTCGTACTCGATCTGCTCCCCGGCCGGTTCGGCGCCGCGCATCGGCGTGCGGGTGGTGCCGGGCGGGCTCTTCTCGGCCTGGCTGGTGCGCGAGGTGCGTCCGGGCGACACGGTCGAGGTGATGGCACCCACCGGCACGTTCACGCCCGACCTCGCCGTGCCCGGCCATCACGTGCTGGTCGCGGCCGGTTCCGGGGTCACACCGATGCTCTCCATCGCCGAGTCCGTCCTGGCCGCGGACCCGCGTTCGACGGTCACCCTCTTCTACGGCAACCGCCGCACGGACACCGTGATGTTCGCCGACGAGCTGGCCGACCTGAAGGACCTGTATCCGGCCCGGTTCCAGCTCGCCCATGTGCTGTCCCGCGAACCCAGGGAGGCCGAGGTGCTGTCCGGCCGTATCGACGCGGAACGGCTCTCGGTGCTCGTCGGCTCGCTGGTCGACGTGCGGGCGGCGGACCACTGGTGGCTGTGCGGACCGCAGGGCATGGTCGCGGACGCCCAGCGGGTCCTGAGGGACCTGGGGGTGCCCGGCGACCGCGTGCACCGGGAACTGTTCTTCGCCGACGACGAGCCCGTACGAGAGGTACGTCACGAGGAGACGGCCGTGCGGGGGCCCGTCAGCCGGGTCACCGTCACGCTCGACGGCCGTTCCACGACATCGGACCTGGTCAGGGACAGAAGCATCCTCGAAGGCGCCCAGCGGACCCGTCCCGACCTGCCCTTCGCCTGCAAGGGCGGGGTCTGCGGCACCTGCCGTGCCCTGGTGACCGACGGCAAGGCCGACATGCGCCGCAACTTCGCCCTGGAGAACGCGGAGGTCGACGCGGGATACGTCCTGACCTGCCAGTCGTTCCCGGTGTCCGAGACCCTGACCGTGGACTACGACAGCTGAGGAGGCACCTGGAACGCACACCTCGTGACGGTGTGAGAAGGACCTCATAAGTCGGCGTTATGAGGTCATAGATCCAGCCCGGCTACAAGCTTAGGTGACCCTTAGTTTAGGCTCCCCGGTGAGTACTCCCGATCACCGCTCGAAGGGAACCTGATCATGCCTCGCCCCCTGCGGGTAGCCATAGTCGGAGCCGGCCCCGCCGGGATCTACGCCGCCGACGCGCTGTTGAAGTCCGCAGTGGCCGTCGAGCCCGGTGTCTCCATCGACCTCTTCGAGCGGATGCCGGCCCCCTTCGGGCTGATCCGCTACGGCGTCGCCCCCGATCACCCGCGCATCAAGGGCATCATCTCGGCCCTGCACCAGGTTCTCGACAAGCCGCAGATCCGCCTCTTCGGCAACGTCGACTATCCGGGCGACATCAACCTGGACGACCTGCGCGCCTTCTACGACGCGGTGATCTTCTCCACCGGGGCGACGGCCGACCGGGCGCTCGACATACCCGGCATCGGGCTCGACGGCTCGTACGGCGCGGCGGACTTCGTCTCCTGGTACGACGGGCACCCGGACGTGCCGCGTACCTGGCCGCTGGAGGCCGAGAAGGTCGCGGTCCTCGGCGTCGGCAACGTGGCGCTCGACGTGGCGCGGATCCTCGCCAAGACCGCCGAGGAACTGCTGCCGACCGAGATCCCGCCGAACGTCCACGAGGGCCTCAAGGCCAACAAGGCCCTGGAGGTGCACGTCTTCGGCCGGCGCGGACCGGCGCAGGCGAAGTTCAGCCCGCTGGAGCTGCGGGAGCTGGACCACTCGCCGAACATCGAGGTCATCGTCGACCCCGAGGACATCGACTACGACGAGGGCTCGATCGCGACCCGGCGCGGCAACAAGCAGGCCGACATGGTCGCCAAGACCCTGGAGAACTGGGCGATCCGCGACACCGGCGACCGGCCGCACAAGCTGTTCCTGCACTTCTTCGAGTCGCCGGTCGAGATCCTCGGCGAGGACGGCAGGGTCGTCGGGCTGCGCACCGAGCGCACCGCCCTCGACGGCACCGGCAACGTCAAGGGCACCGGCGAGTTCAAGGACTGGGACCTCGGCGCGGTCTACCGTGCCGTCGGCTACCTCTCCGACAAGCTGCCCAAGCTGCCCTGGGACGTCGAGTCGGGCACCGTCCCGGACAAGGCCGGCCGGGTGATCGAGGAGACCGGCGAGCACCTCGGCTCGACGTACGTCACGGGCTGGATCCGGCGCGGCCCGGTGGGCCTCATCGGCCACACCAAGGGCGACGCCAACGAGACGGTCGCCAGCCTCCTGGACGACCACGCGAACGGCCGGCTGGTGACCCCCGTCTCGCCGGACCCGGAAGCCGTGGACGCGTTCCTCGCCGAGCGGAACGTCCGCTTCACCACGTGGGAGGGCTGGTACCGCCTGGACGCCGCCGAGAAGGCGCTGGGGGAGCCGCAGGGCCGCGAGCGGGTGAAGCTCGTGGAGCGGGAGGACATGCTGAGGGCGAGCGGCGCGTAGCCGCGGGCCCGCAGTCTTCGATCCCAGGGGAGTGGCCCCGCCGACACGGCGGGGCCACTCCCTTTTCCGTGCCGCTTGCTTTGTGAAACCGATCGGTTTACTGTTCTGGCAACAGGAAACCGATCGGTTTCCGCCGACTGGATCGGAGAAGGTCATGACCGCAATCGAGGGTTCCGTCGTCCTGGTGACCGGTGGCGGCAGGGGAATCGGCAAGGCGTTGGTGGACGGGCTCTTCGAGCGCGGGGCCGCGAAGGTGTACGCCACCGCCCGTGACCCGCGGACGGTGACCGACCCGCGGGCCGTACCGCTGGCCCTGGAGGTCACCGACCCCGCGTCCGTCGCGGCGGCCGCCGAGCGGGCCGGGGACATCACCGTCCTGATCAACAACGCGGGTGTCTCCCTGCAGACGTCGTTCCTGGAATCGCCGGTCGACGACGTGCGCAAGGACTTCGAGACGAACTTCTACGGGCCGCTGTTCACCGCCCGGGCGTTCGTCCCCGTCATCGAGCGCAACGGCGGCGGCCACATCCTGAACGTCCACTCCGTGCTCTCGTGGATCGGCCTGGCCGGCTCGTACAGCGCGTCCAAGGCCGCGCTCTGGTCCCAGACCAACTCCCTGCGCCTGGACCTCGCCCCGCGGGGGATCAGTGTGACGGGACTCCACGTCGGATACGTCGACACCGACATGACCGCGGCCATCGACGCCCCCAAGTCCCAGCCGGCGGACGTGGCGGCGCAGGCGCTCGACGGCATCGAGAGCGGGGCGTTCGAGGTGCTCGCCGACGACCTGACCCGGCAGGTGAAGGCCGGCCTCTCGGCCGACCTGTCGGTCCTGTACCCGCAGCTCGCCGCCTGACCTACGCGGCGGTATACCGATCGGTTTCAGATCGCGGTCCGACGGAGGTAATCTCGCCGACATGGCCACCACCACGGACAGGACATCCACCAGGGACCGGCTGCTCGACGCCGCCATGGAGCTCTTCTACCGCGACGGCGTCTCCATCGGCGTCGAGGCGCTGTGCCGGGCCGCCGGGGTGTCCAAGCGCTCGATGTACCAGCTCTTCGCGAGCAAGGACGAGGTGCTGGCGGCGAGCCTGGAGCGGCGGGCGCCGGAGTACGGGCGCATGCTCGGCCTCGGCGCCGAGGACTCCCGGCCGCCCCGGGAGCGCATCCTGTACGTCTTCGAACAGCTGGAGCGGGCGTCGACGCGGGACGACTACCGCGGCTGTCCGTTCCTCTCGGCCATGGTCGAGCTCAAGGACCCCCGGCACCCGGCGAGCGTCGTCGCCCTGCGGGCCAAGAACACGCTGATCGAGGCGTTCCGGGCGGAGGCCGAGCGCGGCGGCGCCCGCGACCCCGAGTTCCTGGCCCGCCAGCTGACCCTGGTCTTCGACGGCGCCAGCGCCCGCGCGGGCGCCCGGGCGGAGACCCTCCAGGGCCTGACCACCGCAACGGCCCAGACCCTGCTGGACGCCTCCGGCATGAACTGACCGCACACGACGGCGCGGGGCGCGGCGCACCGGCACCACGGCGGGGGCACTTGAGGATCAGCCCCGGGCCACCCGCCCCACCGCCTCCACCAGCGGCAGCACCCGCGCGGGCACCCGCTCCCGCAACACCACCTCGGTCCGCGTACGCACCACCCCCGGCAGACTGATCAGCACCTGGATCACGTCTTCGAGATGCGCGTTGTCCCGCGCCACGACCCGCGTCAGCAGATCCCCGCCACCGGTGATCGAGAACGCCTCGATGATCTCCGGCACGCCCGCCAACGCGTCGCCCACCTCGTCCAGATGCCCCTGGGTCACCTCCACGTGCACGAACGCGAGCACCGGATGCCCCAGCGCGGCGGGCGACAGCGAAGGCCCCGAGCCGGTGATCACCCCGTCCCGCTCCAGCCGGTCGAGCCGCGCCTGCAAGGTCCCGCGGGCCACCCCCAGGATCCGCGCGTACTCCCGCACGCTGGTGCGCGGCTGCTCCAGCAGCAGCCGGAGAATCCGGGTGTCGAGCTCGTCCACGGCCATGGTCCGTTGGCCTCCCCACGGTCGTCAGTGATCGTTTCCGACTGTACCAATGGCTCAGTGGAGCGGCGCCCTGTTGAGCCATGATCCGCCTTCTGGCTAACGTGTGGGCACTGATGGCGCCGTGCAGCGCCGGACGGCGACGACGCCGTACCGGCCCCGCGGCGCCATTCCCATGCGACCGACGAATCGGGACGGAGGCGGGCGGCCGACGGTGAAGAGGATGTTCATGGCTCCGGATCCGGGCCTGCTGCGGCTGCGGATCTCGCTGCGGGCGGTGCTCGGCATCGGCCTCGCGGTGACCGCGTCGGAACTCGCCGGCCTCTCGCTGACGGCCTCGATCACGGGCGGCCTCACGGCGCTCCTCGCGCTGTTCACGGTCGGCGACGCGACCGTACGCGGCCAGGCGGTCACCACCGCCCTGCTGCCCGCCGTCGGCTTCCCCGTCCTCGCCCTCGCGGCCGTCCTGCACGCGGTGCCGACCCTGCGCGACGCGTTCTGGCTCGCCGTGGTCTTCTGCGGTGTGTACGCCCGCCGCTGGGGACCCCGCGGCCACGCGCTCGGCATCTTCGCGTTCATGACGTTCTTCGTCACCCAGTTCCTGCACGCGGTCCCCGCCCAGCTCCCGGAGCTGTACGCCGCGACCGCGCTGTCCCTGGCCGCGTCCTCGGCGGTGCGCTTCGGCGCCTGGTGCATCGAACGGCGCACGCCGCCCCCGGTGACGCCCGCCGCGCCGGCCGGCCGCGGTCTCGCCCGGCCGACCACCCGCCAGGCATTCCAGGCGACGGCCGCCTGCGCGTTCGCGATCGCCGCGGGCCAGTTCCTCTCGCACGAGCGCTGGTACTGGGCGGTGGGCACCGCCTGGTGGATCTTCGTCAACACGTCCTCGCGCGGCGAGACCCTCGTACGCGGCTTCCGGCGGGTCGTCGGCACGGTCACCGGGATCGCGGCCGGGCTGCTCGTCGCCGTGCCCCTGGACGGCGCCCCCGCGCCCACGGCGGCGATCGTGGCCGTCTGCGTCTGGGGCATCTTCTACACGGCGCCGCTCTCGTACAGCTGGATGATGTTCTTCGTCACCGTGATGGCGGGCCTGCTGTACGGGTTGCTCGGTGTGCTGACCCCGGCCCTGCTGGGCCTGCGCGTCACGGAGACCGCCGTCGGCGCGCTCGGCGCCGCACTCGCCGTCGCGCTGGTCCTGCCGGTCACCACGCACGCCGTCACCGACCGCTGGGTGGGCCAGGCCGTACGGGCCGTGCACGGGTGCACCGCCGCGGCGGCCCGCCGCCTCGCCGGTGATCCCGCCGCGGACCCCGCGCCGCAGGCCGTGGAACTGGAGGCGGTGCTCGGCCGGGTCCGGTTCGCGCTCGCGCCGCTCGTGCACCCCCTCAACCCGGTGCGGGCGCGCAAGGAACGCGCCCGCCAGGTGCTCGCCCTCCTGGACGACTGCGCCCGCGAGGTACGGGGCCTCGCGGCCGTCGCCGCCGACCCGGACGCCTCGCACGACGCCCGCCTCACCGCCGCCTGCGGCCGCGTCGAGACGGCCGTGGAGGTCCTGGTCGGCGCGGTGCCGGAACGCGCCGTGCCATCGACCGCGGGCGTGCCCGGCCACCATCCCGGGGCCGAGCAGGCCCTCGCCCACCTCCACGGCCTGGAGCGGGCGCTCGCCGCGCTGGCCGCACCACTGCGCGGCTCGCCCACGGGCGCCTGACACCCACCGTGCACGCCCGGACGCGCGACGCGGCGCAGCGGGGTTCCCGTTTGGTCTAGGCCATTCGCTGCTACCGTCGCCCCAAGGACGTGCAGTCGGGCACCGAGAGGGGACGCAGTGACGGACGGCGGACGGCAGCGGCGGGCGTACATCGGATCCTTCACCGCGGCGGGGGGCCTCGGCGTACTCACCGCCGCCGTGGACGGGGAGACGGGCGCGCTGACACTGCTGAGCGCGGTGAACGGCGTCGCCGACCCCTCGTACCTGGCCCTGTCACCGGGCGGGGACATGCTCTACGCGGTGAGCGAGACGACGGAGGGCGCGCTCGCCGCCTACCGCGTGAAGGGCGACGAACCGTCCCTGGCCGGCCCGTTGGTACCGGTCGGCGGCAGCGGACCCACGCATCTGAGCCTCTTCGACGGACACGTCCTCACCGCCAACTACGGCTCCGGCAGCGTCAGCGCCGTGCCCGTCCGCCACGACGGAAGCCTCGGCGCCGTCGCCGGTGTGCTGCGGCACGAGGGCGCGGGCCCGCACAGCCAGCGCCAGCAGGGCCCGCACGCCCACCACGTCCAGCCCGACCCGAGCCGCCGGTGGGCCGTCAGCGTCGACCTCGGCACCGACTCGGTACGGGTGTGCGCGCTGCGCGAGGGCACCCTCGCCCTCCACCGGGAGATCGCGCTGCGCCCCGGCTCGGGACCCCGCCACCTGGCGTTCCACCCCGACGGCGAACGCGCCTACGTCCTCAACGAACTTTCGCCGACCGTCACCGCCTGCCGCTGGGACGCCGTCAGGGGCGCGCTCAAGCCGGTCGGGGAGACGTCCGTACTGCCCGGCCTCCCCGCCGGCGACGCCTACCCCTCCGGCATCGTCGTGTCGCCCGACGGCCGCTACGTGTGGACCGCCACGCGCGGCGAGGACGTCGTCTCCGTGCTCGTCCCCGGAGCGCCCGACGAGGGGCTGAAGCTGGTCGCCACCGTGTCGTGCGGCGGCAACTGGCCCCGGGCACTCGCCCTCGACCCCACGGGCCGCTTCCTGTACGTCGCCAACGAGCGCTCGGGCACCGTCACGTGGTTCGTGGTGGACCCCGACACGGGCCTGCCGCGGCGCGGCGGCTCGGTCAGGGCCCCGGCGGCGTCCTGCGTGGTGCTCGACTAGGGCAGGGCCCCCGCCCGGCCGTCGCAACCCCGAAGGGCCCGGCTCCGGGAACGGAGCGGGCCCTTCGGGATTGGTGCGGGTGCGCGGCGGGCCGCCCGGTCAGCGGACCGGCGCGCCCTGCGGCTGCTGCGGCGCGATACCGAGCGCCGTCGTGTACTTGGCCAGCGCCAGCTTGCCGATCGCCGGGTACGGGCCCAGCGCCTCGGCGGCGGAACAGCCCGCCTCCTTCGCGGCCTCGTCGAGCAGCCCCGGGTCGAGCTCGGGGCCGATCAGGTACGGGGCGAGCGCGAGCTGCTGGGAGCCCGAGCTGCGCAGCTGCTCGGCGGTGGCCGCGATCGAGCCGTCCTCGTCCAGCGCCGCCGCCATCACGGGCACGGCGAGCCGCGCGGCGAGCAGCATGCCGGTGATCCCGGCCGCCTGCACGGCCTCGTCGCCGCCCACGGCCGCCAGGATGATGCCGTCCGCGGCCGTCGCCACGGTGAACAGCCTGGCCCGGTCGGCGCGTGCCAGACCCGCCTCGGAGAGGCGCACGTGCAGCGCCTCGGCGAGCAGCGGGTGCGGGCCGAGCACATCGGTCAGGTCGGCCGCCACGCGGCTGTCCATGACGGCCTGGCGGACGCGGCGCAGCAGAGCGCTGTCCGGACCGGCCAGCAGCGGTACCACCACGGCCACGGGCCCGTCGGGCTCCACCGCGTCCACACCGGCGGCGCGGGCCTGCTCGAAGCGTGCGGCGCGCTCCTCGGCGGCGCGCGCGAGCACCGACTGAAGGGTGGGGAACTCGGCGTCGTCCCCGTCCAGGTACCCGATCCGGCCGTCGAGCCCGGGCAGCTCGGAGCGCGCGATGCTCACGACCTCCTCGGCGAGGCTGCGGGTGGCGGCGCTGGGCGTGCCCGGCACCGCGAGGACGAGCGCGGGCGCGCCCTCGGGAGCCGCCAACGGCTCCGGCCGGCGGTGCCGGCCGGGCTGGCGGGGTCGCGGCATTCGTACTGGCAGGCCGGACGCGGGCCCAGTGGGGGAGCTCATGGCGCCGAATGTTACTGGTTTCCTGGGCTCCCCTGTTCGGGGAGGGTGCAGGTGAGCGGTATCCGTCCGGTTTTGTCTGATGAGTTACGTACGGATCGATCTCCCTGGTGCCCCATGGATCACGGCGAGCGATCAGTCGAACGGGCGTGCGGGGCGTCCGTGCCGTCCCGCACGATGTGCAGCATGCTGTCGTCGCGCGGCAGGGTCAGCCGGCCGTCGGCCAGCTCGACGGCGATGCCGACGGCCCCGTCGAGCGGATCACCCGCGGCCGGAACCTGCCGCGCGTGCGGCAGCCGCTCCGTCAGGGCGGCCCGCAGCGGTACGAGGAGGGGGTCGCCCATCCTGAACAGCCCGCCCGTGAGCGCGAGCCGGACCTCACCCGTGCCGTCCTCCCCGGCCCCACCGGCGTCCTGCGCGGGACACACGGCGGCGGCCGTGTCGGCGATGTGCCGGGCCGCGGCGGCCAGGATGCCGGCCGCAACCGGGTCGCCGCCGTCGGCGCAGGCGGCCACCTCGGGAGCGAAGGACGCCAGCACGGCCGGCCGGTCGGGGCGCGGATAGAGCTGTCCCGGCACCGCGGGGGCGGATCCGAACACCGCGTCGACGCGCGCCAGGAGCGGGGCGGAGCCGCCGGGCCGCCCGTCGTAGGCGCGCAGCGCCGCGTCGAGGCCCGCCTGCCCGATCCACGCCCCGCTGCCGGTGTCGCCCAGCAGGTGCCCCCAGCCGTCCGCCCGGTACCAGGCGCGCAGGTCGGTGCCGATCGCGATCATCCCGGTGCCGGCCGCGACCACCGAGCCCACCCGGGGCCCCAGCGCGCCCGTGTACGCCGCGACGGCGTCGGCGACCAGGGCCAGCCGCCGTACGCCGAGTTCACGGGCGAGCGCCGTGGGCAGCTCGGCGCGCAGCGAGTCGCCCAGCGTGGTGAGCCCGGCGGCGCCCACGGCGGCGGCCCGGAGCGTGCCCACCCCGGTGTCGGCCATCAACCGCCGGGCCATCGGCAGGAGCTGCTCCAGCAGATGCCCGGCGTCGATGCCGCGCGGACCGGTGCGTACCGGTTCCCCGGAGGTCAGGGGCGCGGTGACCCGGCCCCCGTCGACAGCCAGGACGACCCGCAGCCCCGACCCGCCGGAGTCCACCCCGAGGACGCCCGACCCGCCGCCGGGTCCGGTCACGGCAGCCGCCAGTCCACCGGGTCGCCGCCCTGCCGGGCCAGCAGGTCGTTGGCCCGGCTGAAGGGCCGCGAGCCGAAGAAGCCGCGGTCCGCCGACATCGGCGACGGGTGCGCCGACTCCACCGAGGGCAGGTCGCCCAGCAGGGGCCGGGCGTTACGGGCGTCGCGCCCCCACAGGATCGACACCAGCGGCTTCCCCCGCGCCGCCAGTGCCCTGATCGCCTGCTCGGTGACCTCTTCCCAGCCCTTGCCGCGGTGTGCGGCCGGACGGCGCGGGGCCGTGGTGAGCGCCCTGTTGAGCAACAGCACGCCCTGCTGGGTCCACGGGGTCAGATCACCGGTCGACGGCGGGGGCAGGCCGAGGTCGGTGCCCAGCTCCCGGTAGATGTTGATGAGGCTGCCGGGCAGCGGCCGCACCTCGGGCGCGACTGAGAACGACAGCCCCACCGCGTGTCCCGGTGTCGGATAGGGGTCCTGGCCGACGATCAGGACCCGGACGTCGTCGAAGGGCTGCTGGAAGGCGCGGAGGACGTTCGGCCCCGCCGGGAGGTAGGTGCGTCCGGCGGCGAGCTCGGCGCGCAGGAAGTCCCCCATCCCGGCGATCCGTTCGGCCACCGGTTCGAGGGCCTTGGCCCAGCCGGGTTCGACGATCTCATGCAACGGTCGTGGTGCCACGGCGTCACCCTACTGCCGTACACGGGCCGTCGATCAACTCGAGCCCGCCGAGGGGCCCGCGGTGGTATGTGCCGTACCACCGGCGGGCGTTGACGCGCGGACCGGAGCGCCGGCCGCCCGGGTTCAATCGATCACCGCGGCCCGTACGCACAGGACGTCCGGCAGATGGGACGTCAGCTGCTGCCAGCTGTCGCCGTCGTCGGCCGACGCGAACACCTCGCCGTTGCGGTTGCCGAAGTAGATGCCCGCCGGGTCCGCGTCGTCCGTGCACAGGGCGTCACGCAGCACCGTGCCGTAGTGGTCCTCCTGCGGCAGCCCCGCCGAGAGCGGCTCCCAGCTCTTGCCCGCGTCCGCCGTGCGGAAGACACGGCACCGGCGGTCCGCGGGGACGCGGTCCGAGTCGGCGTTGATGGGGAACACGTAGGCGGTGTCGCCGCGGTGCGGGTGGGCGGCCGCGGCGAAGCCGAACGTGGACGGCAGGCCCTCACCGATGTCCGTCCAGTGGGTCCCGGCGTCGTCACTGCGATAGACCCCCCAGTGGTTCTGGAGATACAGCCGGTCCGGTGTCGCCGCGTCCCGCGCGACCTTGTGGACGCACTGGCCGAACTCCGGGTCCGGGTCGGGCAGGAACACCGCCGAGACCCCGGAGTTGGACGGCTCCCAGCTCTCTCCGCCGTCCTTGGTGCGGAAGACGCCGGCCGTGGAGACGGCGACCGTCAGCGCCCGCGGATCGCGGGCGTCGCTCAGGACGGTGTGCAGGCCCTCGCCACCGCCGCCCGGCACCCACCGCGAGCGCGTGGGGTGCTCCCACAGGGGGCGGACCAGCTCGAAGGACTCGCCGCGGTCCGTCGAGCGGTACAGCGCCGCCGGTTCCGTACCCGCGTACACCACGTCCGGTTCGGCCGCCGACGGGTGCAGCTGCCAGACCCGCTCCAGCGAGGCACCCGTGTCCTTGGGAAACTTGACGGCGGCCCTGGCCGGTTCGGTCCAGGTGCGGCCGAGGTCGTCGGAGTGGAACACGGACGGGCCCCAGTGGGCGCTGTCGCCTCCGGCGAGCAGCCGCGGCGCATCACCACGGGTGTCGATCCCGATCGAGTAGACCGCCTGTGCGTTGAAACAGGGGTTGTCGTCGAACTCCCAGGCGCCACCCCTGCGCCGCCCGATGAACAGTCCTTTGCGCGTGCCTACCGCGAGCAGTACTTCGGTCATGCCGGCCACCTCCGGACGTCGTTGTCTCAGATGTCGGCCAGTCTGCACCCCGGCACTGACAGTCACCCTCATATAGCATGTCGGTGCAGGTCAGGGCGTTTCCCGACCGAGCGCGTCGAGTGGCGCCCGCCGGGAAGGACCGGCCGGGGCACGCCGGCTGTCACAGACCGGGGCGCTGTCCGGTCCATCTGGTGAGCACGTCAGGATGTCGTTGCGAGAAACCGGAAAGGTCGCGCCATGAAGATCGTAGTGATCGGCGGTACGGGGCTCATCGGGTCCAAGCTGGTGGACAGGCTCAGGGAGGAGGGCCACGAGGCACTCCCGGCCTCCCCGAACACCGGCGTCGACAGCATCACCGGAGAGGGGCTCGACGACGCGCTGCGAGGCGCTTCGGTCGTCGTCGACGTGTCCAACTCGCCGTCCTTCGAGGACGGCGCGGTGCTGGAGTTCTTCCGCACGTCCACGGGCAACCTCCTCGCGGCCGAGGCGGCGGCGGGCGTGGGCCATCACGTGGCCCTGTCGGTCGTGGGCAGCGAACGGCTGCCCGACTCGGGCTACCTGCGCGCCAAGGCCGCCCAGGAGGAGCTGATCAAGGACTCCGAGATCCCGTACTCCATCGTCCGCGCCACGCAGTTCTTCGAGTTCGTCAAGGGCATCGCGGCCGGGTCCACCCAGGGCGACACGGTCCGGCTGCCCTCCTCGCTCCTCCAGCCCCTCGCGTCCGACGACGTGGTCGCGGCGGTCGCCCGGGTCACCCTGGGGGATCCGCTGAACGGCACCACCGAGGTGGCGGGCCCCGAGGAACTCCGCCTCGACGAGTTCGTCCGCACCGGTCTCGCGGCCGAGAAGGACCCGCGCGAGGTCGTCACAGACGAGTCCGTCGGCTACTTCGGCGCCCACGTCCGGGGGCGCGAGCTCCTGCCGGGTCCCGACGCGCACCTCGCCGGAACCCGCTTCACCCAGTGGCTCGACCGCCAGAAGTAGGCCCGGCCGAGATGGACCCGCCGGAGCCGGACCCGCCGAGGCGGCCCGGCTCCGGCAGGTCCGAGTCCGGGGCCGAGTCCGGCGGGTCGTCCCGTCAGACCGAGCGGTGGTACTGGTCCGGTACGTGCACCTCGGCGCCGAGTTCGCGGGCCGCGTGCTGCGCCCACGAGGGGTTGCGCAGCAGTTCCCGGCCGAGCAGCACCGCGTCCGCCTCGCCGTTGGCGAGGATCTTCTCGGCCTGTCCGACGTCGGTGATGAGACCGACGGCGGCGACCGGCATGGACGTCTCGTTCCTGACACGCGCCGCGAAGGGGACCTGGTAGCCGGGGCCGACGGGGATGCGTACGCCGGCCGCGTTGCCGCCCGTGGACACGTCGACCAGGTCGACGCCGTGGGCGGTCAGCTCGGCGGCGAGACGCACCGTGTCGTCCACGGTCCAGCCGTTCTCCTCCAGCCAGTCGGTGGCCGAGACGCGGAAGAACAGCGGCTTGTCGTCCGGCCACACCTCGCGCACGGCGTCGACGACCTCGAGGGCGAAGCGCACCCGGTTCTCGTACGAGCCGCCGTACGCGTCCGTGCGCCGGTTGGAGTGCGGCGAGAGGAACTCGCCGATCAGGTAGCCGTGCGCGCCGTGGATCTCGGCGATCTCGAAACCGGCGTCCAGGGCCCGCCGGGCGGCGTCGGCGAACTGGCCGACGACCTCGCGGATCCCGTCCACCGTCAGCTCGGTCGGCACCGGGTGCTTCTCGTCGAAGGCCAGCGCGCTCGGGCCGAGCGGCTGCCAGCCGTGGTCCTCGGGGCCGACCGGCGCGCCGCCCTTCCAGGTGCGGTCCGTGGACGCCTTGCGGCCGGCGTGCGCGAGTTGGATCGCCGGCACCGTGCCCTGGGACACCAGGAAGCGCGTGATCCGCCGGAACGCCTCGACCTGGGTGTCGTTCCAGATGCCCAGGTCGTACGGCGAGATCCGGCCCTCGGGGCTGACCGCGGTGGCCTCGACGATGATCAGGCCCGTACCGCCCGCGGCGCGCGCGCCGTAGTGAGCGAGGTGCCAGTCGCCGGGAGCGCCCACCGCAGGACCCTCCGGCGCGGCCGAGTACTGGCACATCGGCGGCATCCAGACCCGGTTCGGGACGGTCAGCTCGCGCAGGGTGTAGGGCTCGAAGAGCGCGCTCACGGCGGACTCCAATCGTGGGGCGGGGCCGGTTGACGACTCGTACGATAAGCATCGTAGTACGGAGGATGTCAAACTACGAGAGGTCTCGTACAATGAGGCTCTCCGGGGAGACCCCCGGGACCCGACCGGACTGGAGCCGCCGTGACGATCGCCGCCCCGACCGGCAGCAGCCGCGATCTGCCGCATCCCGAGCGCGGGGAGATCCGGCTGGAAGCCGTGCTGCACGCGCTCTCCGACCCGCTGCGGCTGCAGGTCGTGCGGGAACTCGCCGCCGACGGTGGCGAGCTGTCCTGCTCGCACTTCGACCTGCCGGTCACCAAGTCCACGACCACGCATCACTTCCGGGTGCTGCGTGAGTCCGGGGTGATCCGGCAGATCTACCGGGGGACGGCCAAGATGAACGGGCTGCGGCGGGACGATCTCGACGGGCTGTTCCCCGGCCTGCTGGACAGCGTGCTCGCGGCGGCTGTGCGGCAGGCTGCGCGGCTCGGTAGCCGCTAGCCGCGGGTCGCCTTCGGCGGGAGGGGGCGGGGGTGTGGGGTGACGTGCGGGTTCGTCGTGGTCGGTCGCGCAGTTCCCCGCGCCCCCTGAAGGGTGCCCCGTGCCTCTAAGGGGTGCCCCGTTCCCTGGCCGCTCGCAGGAGTGACTGCCAGTCGGGGAGTTTTACCACTCCTCTGCCGAGGGAGGCGCCCAGTTCCGCCTCCGCTCGTTCGATCGACTGCCAGCCCGCCCAGTCCACCGGACGCAGGCCCTCGGAGCGCAGGGCGGCCAGCGGGTCCGGCGGGACCTCGCGCCGTACGAGCGCCGGGGCGTCCGCCAGGAGTGACGTCACCGTTTCCTTCGCGCAGGGACGGTTGGTGCCGATGACGCCCGTCGGGCCGCGCTTGATCCACCCGGCCACGTACTCACCGGGCGCGACCGAGCCGTCCCGCAGGACGCGGCCCGCCAGGTGCGGGACGGTGCCACGGTCCGCGTCGAACGGCAGACCCTCCAGGGGCACTCCCCGGTAGCCGACCGAGCGCAGGACCAACTGCGCCTCGATGTCTTCGTGGACCCCCGTGCCCGTCACGCCGCCCGAGCTGTCCGGGAGCGTGCGTTCGAAGCGGACCGCACCCACGCGACCGCCCCTGTCGGGGAGCAGTTCGACCGGCCGCAGGAAGAAGCGGAGCCTGATCCGCCGGGAACCGGCGGCCGGCGGATGCCCGGCCCACCCGCGCATCACCTCGACATTGCGCCGCTGTGCGGCGGGCAGCCCGGACGGATCCAGGTATGCCGGATCGAGCGCCAGCTCCGCCGGGTCCACGACGATCCCGGTGTCGGGGAGGCCGCCCAGCTCCCGCAGCTCCTTGGTGGTGAAACGGGCCTGCGAGGGACCGCGCCGCCCCACCATCTGGATCTCCCGCACCTGGCTGCCGGACAGGGCGTCCAGTGCCGCCTGGGGCATGTCGGTCGCACTCAGCTCCGCGGCGCCGCGGGCCAGCATCCGGGTGACGTCCACCGCCACGTTCCCGACGCCGATGACGACCGCGGCCCGCGCGCCGGCCACGAAACCGTCCGGCACGACGTCCGGATGGGCGCTGTACCAGGACACGAAATCGGTCGCCGACCAACTGCCCGGCAGTTCCTCCCCGGGAATGCCCAGATGCCGGTCGGTGGCGGCGCCCACGCAGTACACGACCGCGTGGTACAGCTCCTTCAGCCGGGCGGCCGGCAGCCCGTCCGGGCCGACCCGGACACCGCCGAGGAACCGCACCCGCTCGTGCTCCAGGACCGTACGCAGGGTGCTCTGCAGTGACTTGATCTTCTCGTGGTCGGGCGCCACGCCGTAGCGCACCAGGCCGTACGGGCACGGCAGCCGGTCCAGGACGTCCACCCTGACTCCGGGAACCCGCTCCTGCTGGACAAGACCCTGGGCGGCGTACACCCCACTGGGCCCCGATCCGACGACGGCGACCTGCAGCACGGCACAACCCCTTCCCCGCGGAGAACGAGGAGCTCGCTGGTGCTTCCAGCATCGCACCGCACCGCGCGGCGGGGGAGGGGCCAGGACGCGGCACTCCGCCGACGGTGTGCCGCGTGCGCGCCTCGTGCGTGCCTTTTCTATACGAATGTGATCATGCGGTTACGTTGCATCTGTGCTGGAAGCATCCTTTCTGAACCTTTCTGATCGTGATGAGTCGGATGGTGCGGTGTCCGTGCGGCGCGCCTGGGAAGTGCGGGAGGGCGACACCCTGACCACGTGGTGCGACGTCCGGCTGGGCTTCGACGACGGTGCCGGTGTCGACCTGCTCGTGGCGGTGTGCGAGGGATGCGTCTTCATCGAGGACGTACGCGCCCGGCCCGCGCTCTCGCTCGACGACCTCGCGGTGCTCCCGGACTGGATCGAGGGCCCGCTCCTGGAGGCGTGCGCGGGGTCGGCCGGGAGCCGTCCGGGCGGCCCGGACGGCTGGGGCAGCCCCGGCAAGCGGCACGCGCGCCCCGCCCTGCCGCGCGGCGTCGCGAGCCGTCGCCTCGTCGCCGCGGAGTATGTGGCGGCTCAGCAGGTGGGGCGGGATCCGGTGCTCGCGGTGATGTCCGTGACGGGGCACGGGCGGCGTCGCGCGCTCAGGCTGATTGCGGGGGCGCGGGATGCGGGGTTGTTGACGCCTCGGCACGTGCGCCGCTGACAGGTGCCCAGCGGGCGGCTGTGCGGGGTTTCCTGGTTGGCCTGCTGTCTGCTATCAGTGCGGGTGCGTCTGGGCTGAGCGCGCAGTTCCCCGCGCCCCTGACGGGGCTTGGGGGTTTTCACATTTCTCGCATGCGGGTGATCTCTGTTGTCTGCTGGGCGATCACGTCGTCGGCCATTTCGCCGATCTGGATGTTGTTGCCCTGTGCGAGGACGTCCGTGGCCATGGTGATCGCCCCGTTGTGATGGGTGATCATCAGTTTCAGGAACAGCTCGTCGAACGCCTTGCCCTTCGACGCGCGCAGCGTCTTCAGCTGGGCCTCGGTCGCCATGCCCGGCATCACGTCGTGATGGTGACCTTTGCTCTTCCCGGCCCCGCCGTTCTTCTTGAGCCATGCCTCCATCGTCTCGATCTCCGGCCCCTGCGAGGCCGAGATCCGCTCGGCGAGCCGTTTGATCCGCGGCGACGAAGCCCGCTTCGGCACGAGCCCGGTCATCTCGATGGCCTGGGTGTGGTGCTCGATCATCATCCGCGCGTAGTCGAGGTCCGCCGAGTTGGGGGTGTCGTCGTCGGAGCGCTGCTCCGCGGCCTCCGCGGCCGAGAGCGTCTCCGCGGCCTCGCCCGGTTTGCCCGGCGCGATCACCGAAGGGCCGGTGGCCGGCGCGGACTTGGTGTCGTCGTCCGAGCCCGTGCAGCCGCCGAGCGCGAGGACGGCGGCCGTCACGGAGGCCGTGATCAGACGGCGGGGCGTACGGCGAGCGAGCACAGTGACCTCCTGTGGCACCTGAATCGGCAGACACCTGATGAGTGCGGACACCTTGTGGGTGTTGATGACCGTCCTAGCACGCTTCGGCGTGCCGTTGATCAAAAACATTCATTACGAATGCGTTGCCGCCTGTTGATCTGTGCATGCTGAAGACGATACTGCGGAGGTACCTGAACCGTTCGACTGCGAACGGCGACAAGGGAGGACGCAGTGACCCTGTTGAACAATCTCCGAACGCGGCGCAGACGTCTGGGCGTTGCCGCCACCGCGGCGGGCCTGCTGGCCGCACTGCTCACGGCGGGTCCCGCGGTCGCGACCCCCGACCCCGGGGACGCCCCGGCGACTTCGGAAAAGGTCTCCAAGAGCGAGGCGGCCGAGGCCAGGGCGGCGATCGCCAAGGGCGAGATACCCGGCCAGGACGAGGTCGTCCACTCGGCCAACATCCAGCACCTCGCGAACATCCCCAAGGACGCGCTGCCCGGCACCAACTCGGACCTCGCCTTCCAGGGCAGGTACGCGTTCGCCGGCAACTACGACGGCTTCCGCATCTTCGACATCAGCAACCCGAAGGCCCCGAAGACGGTCTCCCAGGTGCTGTGCCCCGGTTCGCAGAACGACATCACCGTCTCCGGTGACCTGCTCTTCCTGTCCACGGACTCCTCGCGCAGCGACAACTCCTGCAGCAGCACCACGCAGCCCGCGACGGAGAAGTCCTCCTGGGAGGGCATGAAGATCTTCGACATCAGCGACAAGCGGAACCCGAAGTACGTCGCCGCCGTGGAGACCGCCTGCGGCTCCCACACCCACACGCTGGTGCCGGAGCGCAAGAACGTCTACGTGTACGTCTCGTCGTACTCGCCGAGCGCCACGTTCCCCGACTGCCAGCCGCCGCACGACGGCATCAGCATCATCAAGGTGCCGCGCAAGGCCCCGCAGAAGGCGGCGATCGTCAACTTCCCCGTCCTGTTCCCCGGTGAGGGCGCGGACGGCGGCGGCAACCCGGGCGGGCCCACCAACCCGGGTGTCTCCAAGACCACCGGCTGCCACGACATCACCGTGCTGCCCTCCGAGGACCTCGCTGCGGGCGCCTGCATGGGCGACGGCATCCTGTTCTCCATCAAGGACCCGGAGAACCCGAAGATCATCGACCAGGTCCAGGACAACGTGAACTTCGCGTTCTGGCACTCGGCGAGCTTCAACCAGAAGGCGAACAAGGTCGTCTTCACCGACGAGCTGGGCGGCGGCGGCGCGGCCACCTGCAACGAGACCGTGGGTCCGAACCGCGGCGCCGACGGCATCTACGACATCGTCGGCAAGGGCGACAAGCGCAAGCTCGTCTTCCGGAGCTACTTCAAGATCCCGCGCCACCAGGCCGACACCGAGAACTGCGTCGCCCACAACGGCTCGCTGATCCCGGTCAAGGGCAAGGACATCATGGTCCAGGCGTGGTACCAGGGCGGCGTCTCCGTCTGGGACTTCACGAACTCCTCGAAGCCGAAGGAGATCGCGTACTTCGAGCGCGGCCCGCTGAGCACCACCACGCTGGCCACCGGCGGTTCGTGGTCCGCGTACTACTACAACGGCTACATCTACTCGAACGACATCGCCAAGGGCTTCGACGTCCTGAAGATCGACGACCGTCGTACGGACCCGGCGAAGTGGAACCGGCAGAGCGAGCTCAACGTCCAGACGCAGCCGGACTACTTCGACTGACCGGCCGCGTCCGTCTCCTGGTTCCGCTCACCCCCGTGGCCGTGACGCTGCTCCGGCTCGCGGCCGCCGGGAGTGAAGAACCGTGAGAGGTCCTCGGGGTACGCCCCGCCGGACGCTTCGGCGTCCGGCGGGGCACCCCGCTCCCACTCGAGTCCGTACCGCCGGAACAGCTCGGCCCGCAGCACCGGTACCGGCATCGGCACCCCGGGCACCAGGGCCGCGTACACGGAGCCCATCAACAGCGCCCGCAGCATGGGGTAGTCGACGGCCGCGTCGGGCGAGCCGTAGCGGGCCACGGTGTCGCTGAGCAGCTCGGCCAGCCGCCGCTGCTCCGGACACTGCTTGAATCCCTCGCCCTGCAGGATGCCCGCCATGTGCTGGCGCATCAGCACCGGGTGGTCCCGGGCGAGACCCAGGACCGCGTCGATGGCCCGCGCCATCCGCTCCCGGCCGTCCTCGGTACGCGGTTCGCGCTCCAGCGCCTCCTCCAGCGTGCGGTGCATCAGCCGGTGCACCGCGGACTGGACGAGCAGACGCTTGCCCGGGAAGTAGTACGAGACGAGGCCCCGGGCCGAGCCCGCGCGGTCCGCGATGTCGCCCAGCGTCGTGGCGTCGTACCCCCGCTCGCTGACGAGCTCAATCGCCGCCTGCAGAAGCCTCTCGCGGGACCGCCGCCGCAACTCTTCATTGACCGATGCGCTGCGAGGGGACATCCTATGTACTCCTGCGTTGACTGGCTGCCAGCCAACTATACTCAGCGCGTCCGGACCGGTCCCTGCGGGGATCCCTGCCGGGCTGCCGTCCGTCCGGGGCGACGCGGGGGATCGTCCCGGGCGGACGGGAAGGACACCGTGCGGCGCGACCCCGCCCGGCCCCAGGGCTATCGGGGGGGTGCCGGAGAAGTCGGACAGCACGGCGGTCATACGGGTGTCCGTCACCTGCCGAACAGGCCGGAGACGGCGTCCACCAGCCCGTCGACGAGACCGGTTTGCGACGCGCTCGGGGAGGGTGCGGGCGCGGTCTCCGCGGGCGCGGGACCGGCTGAACCCGGTGTCGTCGACGGCTCCTGGGCCGGCTCGGGGGACGTCGCCCCGCTCGGCTGCCCCGCGGCCGCCTCCGTGCCACCGGCGGGTGCCGACGCGGTCTCGCCCGCGCGGGAGGACGGGGCCGCCGAGGACGGCTCGCCGGACGGGGCGGCCGTGCCGTTCCCGTGGGGCCGGGCGCCGTTCATCGCCTCCGTGCCCGTCGTGGTCCCGGCCCGTGGACCCGTGGCGGTGGCCGAGGGGCCGTCCGCGTCCGGTGCACCGGACGCCTTCGGCTCCGGCCGCGGGGCCACCTCGGTGCTCCGGGCCTGGTCGTCGCTCCCCAGCACACCGGGGATGTTCAGCCAGGGGGCGGTCGAGTTGCCGTCGGCGACCACGACGCCCAGGGTCGCGGCCGAGCAGACGCACGCCGCCGCCACCAGCCAGCCCACCCGGCGCATCCGGTGGGCCCGCCGGCCGCTGGGATCGACGAATATCGGCGCACCGCCCGCCGCCTCGTCCGTCGCCGACGGTTCCCCGTCCCCGCTCGTCCCGCTGACGTCCGTGTCCCGCTCCGGGCGTATGTGCCCTTCCTCGCCCGCCTTGCCTGTCATGCGACTGCCTCTCACCGAGATCGTGCGTTCCCTGCGCGTCGTCATCCTGCGCAAGGGATCCGTTGCCACGGTGGCACACGGATTGGTCGCGAGAAGAAAAGTTCGCGAACAACCCGGTGCCGGTACCGCCGTTCACGGTCGCCGATGCGCCCGTGTCCGTGCAACTTCGCTGTCAGCGCGCTGTCGTCGAGGAGAGGAGCATCGGCAGCGGGACGAAGTCGGCGAGTGCCCGCTGACCGGCGAGGTTGGCGTGGATCCCGTCGCCGGTGTCGTAGGCGGGGTTGATGCTGTTGGGCTTCAACGGGTCCTTGAGCACCTGATCGAAGTCCGTCACGCCGTCGCAGGTCCCGTCGCAGGAGTTCCGCTTCTTGACATGGGTGCCGACGGCGTGGCGGTCGAGGTTGTTCCGGTCGGTGTAGCCGGGGCGTGAGGTGATGGGCGTGACATAGACCTTGACGCCGGCCGCGCGCAGGCGCTGGAACACCTCCCGGTAACTGTCCAGTATCTGTGCGGCGTCGCAGCCGTTGGCGAGGTCGTTCGTGCCGTAGTAGTACAGAACTCCGGTCACTCCGTGCAGGCCGAGCACATCGCGGTCCAGCCGGGTCGCCGCGTCGAGGCCCCGGACACCGGCGGGGGTGCGCGGGCAGGCGGCGGAGCTCGTCGTGCCGGCGATCCCCGCGTTGGCGACCGCGAGTTGGCGGGTGCGGGGGAGTTCGGCCGCGATACGCCGGGCGACCCCGTCCGTCCACCGATGGTCGGTTCCGTCCGGTGTGCAACCGGCTCCGCAGTCCGTGCTGCCGGTCCCGTCGACCACCGAGCTCCCGAACGCGACGATCGTGCCCTTGACGGCCGGGTTGCGCACGTCGACGGCGCTGACCAGGTACGTGGAGTCGACCGTCTGCGTGTAGGCGGAGCCGCTCGTGTCGGCCGTGTGGTCGCCCGAGCCGGGCGGTGTGAGGTAGTTGGTGCGGAAGGCGTTGCTGTGCCGGCCCGGCGTGACCGTGCCGGACACGGAGAGGGACACGGCGACGTCGTCCTGGGCCCGGGTCCGCAGCGCCGCGGCGTCGCTCCACACCTCGCCGCCCGGCGGGACGACGACCTCGCGCCGGCCGTCGAAGGTGACGGTACGGACGGCGCCGCTGACCGCGGGTCCGGCGCCGCTGCCCGCGTCGTCCCGGCCGCTCCGGCCGACGGTGGCGGCGTCGACGGTGAGCGGGGTCTGCCCGAAGGTGTTCTGGATCCGGATCCGCAGTGCCCCGCCGCCCTGACTGAGACGGGTGATCATGCGAACGGACTGGTCACGCAGGGGAGTCGGGGCGAGGTCCTGCTGGGACTGGGCCCAGGACGTGAACCAGGCGTGCTCGGCCGTACCCGCCGCGGAGCGGCCGCCCGAGGTGGACGCCGTGGTGGCGGAGACCGCCGACCCGGACGCCACGAGTGTCAGGGCCAGGGCTACCGCGGCGCGCCGCAGCGAGGGTGTGCGGAAAGGGTGCATGGGGGTCCCTTCGGCGTGGTGCGGTCCCGGCGCGCAGGAAGAGCAGCCGGGACCGCGGGGCTCGATCCCGTATGACCTGCCCCTGGGACCCCTGAGTCAGACGTGACAGCCCATGCCGATGAGGAAGAGCGGCCCCGGCGCCCCGGGGACCGCGCTCACGAAGTGCGGGCCACTCCCACATAGATGCCGCTGCCCTCGGCCGTGCGCACCTCGCCCGACGTGTCCCACTCCGTCGCCGTCACCAGACCCGGCGGAACGAGTTCGAGGCCGTCGAAGAAACGCGACACCTCCGCGCGGGTGCGGAAGCCGAGCTGGATGCCGCCCTTGGCGTACTCCGCGGTGACCTGCTCGGCGAGTTCCGGGTACAGGTCGGACGCGGCGTGCGACAGCACCAGGAAACTGCCCGGCGGCAGTGTGGCGACCAGCGCGCGGACGATCGCGTGGGCGTCCTGCTCGTCGGGGATGAAATGCATCAGCGCGATCAGTGACAGCGCGATCGGGCGGGTGAAGTCCAGGGTGCGCCGGGCGTGTTCGACGATCGTCTCGGGCTGCCGTACGTCGGCCTCGATGTAGTCGGTGACGCCCTCGGCACGGCTGATCAGCAGCGCCTCGGCGTGCCGGAGCACGATCGGGTCGTTGTCGGTGTAGACGACCTTCGCCGTCGGCACGATGCCCTGGACGATCTGGTGGAGGTTGGGCTCGGTGGGGATCCCCGTCCCGATGTCCAGGAACTGGTCGACGCCCTGCGTGGCGAGCCAGGCGGCCGCCCGGTGCATGAACTGGCGGTTCTGCCGGGCCGCGTCCCTCGCCTCGGGCGGCAGTTGCTCTCCCACCGCCTCGTCGACCGGGTAGTTGTCCTTGCCGCCCAGCAGCCAGTCATAGACTCGCGCGGGATGCGCCCGGTCGGTGGTGATCTGTGAGGACCGCTGTGGGTCGGTCGGCATGGCAACTCCATCGCGCCGATGAATCAGGGGGCAGGTCGACTGTTCGATCACCCTAGTGGAGTACGGCGGGTGCCCGGTGCGCAACCGCGGTACCCCGCGGTGGCATCGTCTCGCCGAGGGCGGGCCCGTGGCGTCAGCGCAGCTCGCCCGCGCCCCTGAACCGGCTGTACGAGGCGATCGCGAGGGCCACCGCCAACGCGCCCAGGAGCCACCCGCCGAGCACGTCCGACGACCAGTGCACGCCCAGCCAGACGCGGGTGAGACCCACGCCGACGACGGACACCACCGACACGGCCAGCGCGGTACGCCACAGGACGCGCCCGGCGCCGTACAGGTGGAGGAGCCACAGCAGCAGGCCGCACACCACCGTGGCCGTCATGGCGTGCCCGGAGGGGAAGGCCGCGAAGTGGGCGGAGTCCACGGGGTCGGACCAGACGGGGCGTTCGCGGCCGATCGCCGCCTTGAGCCCCTGCTGGAGGAGCGTGCCGAGGAGGCAGGTGGTCGCCAGCCAGAGGGCGAGCCACCACGCGCCGTGGTGCAGCACCAGCCAGAGCACGGCGACCGTGACGAGGGCGCGCATCGTCCAGGGGTCCCACACCCAGTCGGTGAGGATGCGGAACGCCTGGGTCAGGTCCGGGTCGTCCACCGCCCAGCGGTGGGTGGTGCGGGCGATGTCGCCGTCGAGGGCCATGAGCGGGTCCCAGGAGAGCGCGACCAGGACGATCAGCAGCGCGGTGGGCAGGACGAGGGCGGCGGCAACGCGCAGGGCGATCCCGGGGCCTGTCGCGTGGGGCGGCGAGTCGACGGGAGAGTGCATGGACCGATCCTCGCCGACCGGGGGGCCCGGAGGCGAACCCGGGGTTCGCCTCGTGGGTGGTTTCCGTTCACCCCAGTGCCCGCAGGCCGGGCCCGAAGGCCACCAGGACGGGAATCACGGGTACCAGCGCCGCGGCCGCGGTGAGCCTCAGCCGACGGGCGGGCGGGAGGCGGTCCGGGGGAGTGAGAAGGCGCTGGACCCGTTGCGGGACATGGGACCGAGGGGTCGGGCAGGGGCCGAACACCCCGCTGTCCTCGTTGAGTTCCACCAGGGCCAGGGCGGTCGTCAGCCGGCCGAACCGGCGCGAGGCCATGTCGTCGGCGGCGAGTTCGACCAGTCGGTGCATCTCGTCGCGGAACGCCGCGAACACCGGGACCTGGGGGAAACCGGTGGCCAGCGCCGCCGAGGAGTACAGCAGCCAGTGGTGCCGGGCGCGCGCGTGCCCCTGTTCATGGGCGAGTACGGCGTCCAGTTGCTGCCCCTTGAGGCGGCGCAACGCGGCGGTGGTGACGACGAGCCGGGGTACGGCCCCCGGCAGCCACCAGGCGTCGGGACGCTCGCCCTCCAGGACGACCAGCCGCTCGCTGTTCGGCTCCTCGCCGGGCAACAGCGGGGCGCGCAGCGCGAGTTCGCTCCGCTGCCGGCGCCGTCCGGTCCTGGCCCGGACGATCTCGCGGGCCAGCATGGTCGCGCTCCACACCCCGCCGAGTGCGAGGGCCACCGCCGTCGCCGCGGCCCAGGGGCCTCCGGTCAGCGCGTAGGCGTCCACCACGCCGGTCGGGGCGGGGGCGAAGACGTGGCCGCGCACCGCCTGCCAGGCGGCGGCCGCGCTGAGAGTCATCGACAGCGCGCAGCAGAGCAGTACGGCCACCACCACGCACTGCCACGCCCACAGGGCGACGACCGGTTCACGGTCCTGCCAGTCGGTCCGGGCGAGCAGCCGCGGAGCGAGGACGGCGGCCAGGGCGCCGAGCAGCAACAGTGCTGCGGGGACCATCATGGAGGCAGCCTATGAGGGGGCGGCGCCGCGGACCACGTCCCGCCGGAGCAAGTGACGCAGACCACGAACCTGTCGCCCGTGCCCGCGCCCCTGGCGGGGCGCCGGTGGGCCGGCTCAGACGGTGAGGAGCATCGCCAGCATGGCTATGCCCATCGAGAGTCTGCAGGCGTGTGCCAGTTCCAGGCGGTCGCCCCAGCCGGGCGCCCGTATCCCGCCGGCGGGTCCGGCGGCCGCGACCGGAACGAGGCGGGTTCCGGTCCACAGCACGTACGCCGTGAAGTACAGGAGCAGCACACCGGTGAGCACCGGCACCCCGGAGTGGGCTCCGCCGGCCATCACCGCGGCCATGTAGACCATGGCGAAAGCGCCCATCAGATGGTGCAGATGGCCGGCGCTGCCGCGCGCCGCCCACAGGGCACGCACCGCGGCCGCCCCGAACACGGCCGCATAGGCGGCCCAGGCCCAGCGGGGCGGTGCGAGCACCGCCGCGGGGACCGCCATCGCGGCCATGCCGAACCCCATCAGCGCCTCGCCGCCCGCGGTGCGGCGCTGCTCCTCGACCCCGCTGCGCATCCGCAGCAGGCAGTAGGCCCCGGTCGCCGCGCACAGCGCGACGAGCAGCCAGCCGGGCGACCCCGGTCCGTGCACCGCGCACCTCCCCGATCGACGGTGTCGGACTGTCCGGTCGGAAGATGCCCCGGCCGGACGGAGCGCAAGCGAGCGCAAGGGTGTACGCGGGGGAGCGTGCGGCAGCGTGCCGCGAGCCGTCGCTTCGCGGACGCATATATTTTACGAGTAAAACACCTGTTAATCTTGAGCTCATGAGGAGTGCCCGACCCCGCCACGCCCGCGCCCCCCGACTGCCCCTCGCGGGCGTCCTGCGGCTGCATCGCCCCTCCGACATCTGGTTCAAGCCCGCACTGAGTGTCGTGGTGGCGGTCGGCGTGCCGAACCTGACGCTGCTGGCGCTCGGCCGGCTGGACCTCGCCCTCTCCACCATGGCCGGGTCGCTCTGCGCCCTCTACGCCCACAACCTGCCGTACGCGGCACGCGGCCGCGCGCTCGGCGGGGTCGTCCTCGGCATGCTGGCCTCGGTCGCGATCGCGCTGCTCACCGCGGCGCTCACGTCCTCCGCCGTGGTCCTGGTCGCCGTCGGCGCGCTGCTCGCCGCCGCGCAGAAGGCGGCGACCGACGTGACACGCATCGGCCCGCCCGGACCGGTGATCTTCACCTTCATCAGCTCCGCCTCCCTCTTCGCCCCGCAGACACTCGGCCAGGTCCCGGGCCATCTCGCCCTCACCGCCGCGGCGGGCGCCTGGGCCTGGACCGTGGGCATGGCGCCGGGACTGCTGCGCCCGCACGGCCCCGAGCGCCGGGCCACGTCCCGTGCGCTGAACGCGGCCGCCGCGTACGTCGAGGCGTCCGCCGCCGGCGCGGGCACCGGCACCGGCGGGGGTGCGGTGGGCGGCACGGGCGGCGGCGAACGGGCCAGGGCCGCCGCGGCCGCCGCCGTGCACGCCGCCTGGCAGTCCCTCCTGGCCGCCGGCGCACGGCAGGAGCCCCGCCGCGCCCTCGAACGGCTCCTCGTGCGGGCCGAGGTCGCACTCGCCGCCCCCGCCGACACGGACGCCGCCCGGCTGCGCTCCTGGGCGTACGAGCTGCGCGGCACGCATCCCGTACCCCGGGTGGAGGCCGGCCGGGACGCCGAGGAACTGTTCGGGGTGGAGGTCGAGCAGGCCACCACCGTGCGGGCTCGGTGGGCCGACCGGCTGCGCCCTCTCCTCCCGCTCGCCCTGCGCACCGCGCTCGGCTGTGCCCTCGCCGGTTACGTGTCACTGGCGCTCGGTGTCGGCCGGCCCTACTGGGCCCTGGTCACCGCGACCTCGCTCTACCAGGCGAACCTCTCGCTGACCTGGAGCCGGGGCGTCCAGCGCGTCGTGGGCAACCTCGTCGGCGTCCTCCTGTTCGCGGCCGTCGCCCCGCTCGCGCACCTCGGCCCCGCCGCCCTGGTCCTGTGCTGTCTGGTCTTCAACTTCGGCGCGGAAGCCCTGATCACCCGCAACTACTGGCTCGGCAGCGTCTGCGTGACCCCGATGGCACTCCTGATCACCGAGTTCACCGGGTTCCAGGAGCCCGGCGGGCTGATCGCGGACCGGGTCGTGGACACGCTGGTCGGCGCCGTCGTCGGCTTCGCGGCCGCGGCCGCGGTCACCAACCGCCGGGCCGCGGACCGCATCGAGAGCGCTCTCGAGGCCGTGGAGCACGCACGTGCGGAGGCGGCGGGGATGATCGCCGCCGAGCGCCCCGGCCCCGGCGCCCTGGAGCGCGCCCGCCGTCGCCTGGCCGCCGCGCTCGTCGACCTGCGTGCCACGACCGACGCGGCGGCCGGCGAATGGTGGCAGCGCGCCCTGCCGCAGGAACGGGTGATGCTGGCCGAGCAGAGCGGACACCGTACGCTCGCCGCGACGGTACGACGGCAGGGACCGCACCTTCTGGAGGACGCACAGGCATGACGGCAGCGAACGGGCGCAAAGCCGGCGCCCCGGGCGACGGGGCGCGCGAGGGCGGTGCCCCCGGTGGCGTGACGGACGAGGCCGGACCGCGCGGCGACGGCGGTGCCCTCGGCGGCGTGGCGGACGAGGGCGGGGTGCGCGGCAACAGGGTGCCTGAGGGCGGCGCCCCCGGCGGCGAGGCCGACGAGGGCGGCACGCGCGGCGACGGCACGAGCCGGGACGGGGCGCGGGAGGGCGACACCTCCGGCGGCGAAGCGGGCGAGGACGGGGCGCGCGGTGACGGGGTGCGCGAGGGCGGTGCCCCCGGAGGCGAGGCGGACGAGGACGGGGTGCGCGGCAACGGCGGTGCTCCCGGGGGCGTGGCGGGCCTGGGCGGCACGCGCGTCGACGGCACGAGCTGGGACGGGGTGCGCGACGGCGACACCGCCCGTGGTGAGGTGGGTGAGGACGGGGCGGTCGGTAGGCCGGGTGTGGGGGACACGGTCGCCGGGGTGGTCCGGCAGTGGCGGGCGGTCCATCCCGACCTCGACACCGGACCCATGGAGGTCATCGGGCGCATCAACCGGTGTGCCGCGCTCCTCCAGCAGGCCGAGGACGCACCGCTGCGGCACGCCGGACTCACCCGCCCCGAGTTCGACCTCCTCGGCGCCCTGCGCCGCACCGGCCTCGAACTGACGCCCGGGGAGCTGGCCCGCGAGACCTTCTCCTCCGGCGCGGCCGTCACCAAACGGCTCAAGCAGCTCACCGAGCGCGGTCTCGTCGAGCGCCGCGGCGACACCCGCGACCGCCGCGTCGCCCACGTCCGCCTCACGGACACCGGACGCGGCCTCGTCGACGGCATCCTCCCCGAGCAGCTCTCGTACGAGACGGCGGTCCTGTCCGGACTCGACGGCAGCGGGCAGCGAGAGCTGGCGACCCTGCTCGGCGACCTGCTGGTCCAGCTCGAGGGCCGGTTGCGCGTCTCACCCGTCTGAGGACCGGGCCGTCAGCCGGGGCGCTGCCCCGAGGACGCGGTGGTGGGCACCCGCCCCGACTCGGCCTCGCGCAGCGGGCGGAGCAGCATCGGCGCCGTCGCCCCGGCTTCGGCCGCCGCCTCCTCGGCGTGCAGACCGTACGCGTCCCACCAGTCGGAGCTGCCGTCCTCGATGCAGCGCAGCAGCACTCCCTCACGCAGCGCCCAGGGGCAGACCGCCACCTCGTCGATGCCCATCAGCTTCATCGTGGTGTGCGCGACGATCGCCCCGGCCAGCGACTGGGGTGCACGCGCGAGGGAGATCCCCGGAAGCAGCGCGCGTTCCGCCGCCGGCAGCGCCGCCAGCTGCTGCACCGCCCTCCCGAGGTCGGCGCGGGTCATGCTCCGGGGGGTGAAGGGCCCGGACCGGCCGGGGGCAGCCCCGCACAGCCGGCCCAGTTGCTGGAACACCCGTGAGGTGACGACGGCCGTCCGGGGCGCCTCCCAGCGGATGCGGGCGGCGACATCGCGCAGTTGGTGGCGTACATGTCGGCGCAGCAGCCTGGTCCGGTGCGGCGACGGCGGGTCCTGGGAGCGGAAGAACTCCCGCGTCAGCCGGTTGGCCCCCAACGGCAGCGAGATGGCGAAGTCGGGCAGCCGGCTCCGGCCGAAGGCGACCTCAAGCGAGCCGCCGCCGATGTCCAGCAGGGCCAGCGGCCCCGCGCGCCAGCCCATCCAGCGCCGGGCGGCCAGGAAGGTCAGTTCCGCCTCCACCTCGCCGGGCAGCACGTGCAGCGGTACCCCGGCCTCCGCGGCGATCCGCCCGAGGACCTCGGAGCGGTTCGGGGCGTCCCGCACGATCGCGGTGGCGAACGCGAACGGCTGCGCCACCCCCCAGCGCTTCCCCTCGTCCCGGGCCTCCTTGACCGCCTCGACCAGGAGGTCCACCTGCTCGGCCGGCAGATGACCGCCGCGTTCCACATGGGCGGACAACCTCAGCCGACGCTTGGCGGTGTGCACCGGGAGGGGAACGGCTCCGTCCGTCTCCGCGATGACCAGCCGCACCGTGTTCGAGCCGACGTCAAGCACACCCATTCGCATCCTTTCCCCGTACCCCCCGCCGCCCTCGGCACACCACCGGGGCGGATCCGCTGTGCGGCGCGGCCGGAATCCCGACGCGTCCTGTTTGGGCCGTTATGAGCGGGTACTCACCTTCTATGGAGAACTTCGGCAGGGACGCAGTGGTCCCGCACGACGTCGTGGCCGGTTCGGAGCCCTTCGTCGTGGGACCCCTCGTGGTGGGACTTCTGGTCACGGCCATGCTGGTCACCGCGGTGTGGTGGGGCATGAGGGTGCGCAGCCGTGAGCCCGGCCCGCCGCGGCCCGAGGACCAGCCCCGCCTGCCCGCGACCGGCGCGGTCCACGAGGTCTCGGAGATGCGCGAGCCCGACGAGATGCCGCACGACGGCACCGTCCTGACCCCGCACGAGCTCCGGGCGCCGGGCAACATGTCCACGCGCCGCGCCAGGAACCAGAAGCGCCGCCAGTGGAACAGCAACAGCAGCGGCGGCTTCGGCAGCGGCGGCCTCGGCCACCACTGAGGACCTCCCGTCGCAACGGGCCCGCGGTGTCAGAGGCGTGCCGTCTCCGCCGTGCGGATCTCCGCCGACATGTTCCGCTCCATCATCCGCAGCGCCGCGTCCGCGAGGTCGGCGTGGATGTGGGCGACCGCGTCGGACGGAACGGTCACGCGCAGGTGCCGGATGTGCGCGTCGAGCGCGGAGTACAGCACGCACTGCTCCGTGAGCTGGCCGCACAGCACGACGTGGCCGACGCCCAACTGGTCCAGCAAGTAGTGCAACGGCGTCTCGAAGAAGATCGAGTGGCGCGCCTTCACGACGAACAGGGACTTGTCGTCGGGGCGTATCGGTTCGACGAGGTCGGCGTGCGGCCCCGCGAGCGCGGTCTCCAGCATCTCCCCGTGGTGCGAGCGCCACTCGCCGAAGTTGTCGTTGACGTAGATCACCGGGACGTCCTTCTCCCGGGCCCGCTCCAGAAGGCGGACGACCCCGGGCAGCGCCTTCCGGGCCGCCGGGAGCAGTTGTTCGGCGTCCTCGTGGTCGTACGTGCTGATCATGTCGATGACGATGAGCGCGGTGTTCTCGTTCCTTGGCTCGTCCATGGTGTTCGTGGTTCCGCTCTGGTGGGGGGATGCCGTGGTGACGAAAGGAGGTGACTGGATCGCCCGGGGGCGGGCACTCGGGTGCCGCGCACGGGGAGGACGTTTCGAGTACCCCCGACCGGCTACTAGGAACATATGGTGCAAATCGGATACACGATGATGACTGAGCAGGCCGGACCCCGTGAGCTCGTGCAGCACGTGGTGGCCGCCGAGAAGGCCGGCTTCGACTTCTCGGTCACCTCCGACCACTACTTCCCCTGGCTGACGGAGCAGGGACACGCGCCGTACGCGTGGAGCGTCCTCGGCGCCGCCGCGCAGGCCACCTCCACCATTCCCCTCATGACGTACGTGACCTGTCCGACGACCCGTTACCACCCGGCGGTCGTCGCCCAGAAGGCCGCCACCGTGCAACTGCTGGCCGAGGGCCGTTTCCGGCTCGGGCTCGGATCGGGGGAGAACCTCAACGAGCACGTGGTGGGCGGCGGCTGGCCGGCCGCGCACGTACGCCTCGAGATGCTGGAAGAGGCCATCGAGATCATCCGCGCGCTGTTCGAGGGCAAGAACGTGAACCACCACGGCCCGCACTTCGACGTGGAGAACGCCCGGCTCTTCGACCTGCCGGACGAGCCGCCCGCCATCGGCGTCGCCGTCTCCGGCGAACGGTCCTGCGCGCTCGCCGGCCGGCTGGCCGACCTGGTGATCGCCACCGAGCCGAAGGCCGAACTGATCGACTCCTTCGACCGGCACGGCGGCAGCGGCAAGCCCCGGGTGGGCCAGCTGCCCATCTGCTTCGACACCGACAAGGACGCCGCGGTGGCGCGGGCGCACGAGCAGTTCCGCTGGTCGCTCGGCGGCTGGCCGGTCAACTCCGAACTGCCCGGCCCGGCGAGCTTCGACACGGCCACGCAGTACGTCCGCCCCGAGGACGTCGCGCAGGGCATCCCGTGCGGTGACGACGTCGACGCCGTCGTCGAGGCCGTCCGTCCCTACGTCGACGCCGGCTTCACCGAGGTCGCCCTGGTCCAGATCGGCGGTGACCAGCAGTTCCCCTTCCTGGACTGGGCCGAGAAGAAGCTGCTGCCCGCGCTGAGGAACCTGTAGGTCGACGACCGGCGAGCTCCTGGGGCAGCACCCAGGGGCTCGGAGCGAAGGGATCAGCATGGCCATCGCCACATACTGCCTCGTAGCGCTCGACTGCCCGGACCCGCCCGCCCTGGCGGAGTTCTACGCGGCCATCCTGGGCGGCGAGGTGAAGCGGGACAGTGACGACTGGTACGACCTGCACGCGCCCGGCGGGCACCGCATCTCCTTCCAGCGGGCTCCGGGCCACCGGCCGCCGGACTGGCCGAGCGCCGACGGCTCCCAGCAGCTCCACCTGGACTTCACCGTGCCGGACATCGAAGCGGCCGAGAGCCAGGTGCTCGCCCTGGGCGCCACCCCGCTCGACCTGGACGACAAGGACGGCAGCCGGGGCTTCCGGGTCTACGCGGATCCGGCCGGCCACCCGTTCTGCCTCGTCACCGGCTGAGGGACCGGGACCGGAGCCCGCGAGCCCGGAGCTTGCCGGCCCGGAGCCCGCGAGTGCGGAGACCGCCGGCGCCGTGCCCGTGAGCCCGGGCCTCGTCGTCCGGGGTGTTCGGGAGCGGTGCCGCGGGCCGCTCAGGGGCGGTACCGCAGGGGGTGGTCCGACGGCACCTCCACCACCGCGATCTGCGTCCCGTCCGGATCCGCGAGCCACATCTCGACGAGTCCCCACGGCTCCTCGACCGGTGGCCGCAGCACCTCGACACCGGCGGTCACGAGTTCCTCGTACGCCGCCGTCACGTCGGCCACCTGGAGCCACAGCCTGACGGCGGGGGAGGGCGGCTCCCCGGAACGGCCCGAGACCTCCAGGAAGCCGCCGCCGAGGAAGTAGACCGTGCCGCGCTCGGGCCCGGTGCCGAACTCGCGGTAGACGGGCAGCCCCAGCTTCTCGCCGTAGAAGACGCGGGAACGCTCGGGGTCGGTGGGGCGGAGCAAGGTCCGGCTGCTCAATACGTGCACCATGCGCCCCGAGCCTAACGGGAGGGTTACGCTCATCGGTGCCCGAGCCGCGCCGAGATCGGAGAACCGCTCCATGCACACCGTCCCCGACGGACTGACCTTCCGTGACGCCGTCGACGCCGACGTGGACGCCCTCGTCACCCTGATCGAGTCGGCCTACCGCGGGGAGTCGAGCCGAGCCGGCTGGACCACCGAGGCGGACCTCCTGCACGGGCAGCGGACGGACCCGGAGGGTGTCCTCGCGGTCATCGAGTCGCCCGACAGCCGCCTGCTGACCGTCGAGCGCGACGGCACGGTCATCGCGTGCTGCCAGCTCGAACACCGCGGTACGTACGCCCACTTCGGGATGTTCGCGGTCAGCCCCGGACTCCAGGGGGCCGGTCTCGGCAAGGTGATCATCGCCGAGGCGGAGCGGCTGGCCCGTGCCACCTGGGGCAGCACGGAGATGCGCATGACCGTGATCTCCGCGCGCGAGGAGCTCATCGCCTGGTACGAGCGGCGCGGCTACCGCCGTACGGGAGAGATGACTCCCTTCCCGTACGGCGACGAGCGGTTCGGCCTTCCGCAGCGCGACGGCCTTCAGTTCGAGCTCCTGGTCAAGCCACTCGCATAATCGTTACGCCGCCGGTCGCGGGGCCGGCTACGCCGTGAAGCGGCCGGTGCGCTTGATCTCCGGGTAGTCGGTGGTCGCGCCGTCCAGTTCCAGTGCGCGCACCAGACGCAGATGGTCCTGGGTGTTCACGACCCAGCCGATGATCCGCAGGTCCGCCTTGCGGGCCCGCTCGACGACCTCCAGGGTCAGCCGCCGGATGTTCAGGACGAGGCTCGTGGCGCCCACCGCGGTCGCCCGCTCGACGACGTCGGTGCCGTAGCGGCTGGCGACCAGCGCCGTGCGGACACCCGGCACGAGCCGGGCGACCTCGGCGATCGCCTCGTCGTGGAAGGACAGGACCTCGACCCGGCCGACCAGGTCGCGCCGGTTCATGACCTCGGCCAGCGCCCGGGCCGCGGCCACGTCCTTGATCTCGGCCTGGAGCGGAGCCGTGACGGCGTCCAGGACCTCCTCGAACACCGGGACGCGCTCGCCGCGTCCCGCGTCCAGCGTCCGCAGCTCCGCGAGGGTCTTCTCGGCGATCGGCCCGGAGCCGTCGGTCGTACGGTCCACGTCGGCGTCGTGCATGACGACGAGCGCGCCGTCCTTGCTGAGGTGCAGATCCAGCTCGATCAGGTCGAGGCCCGCCTGCTGGGCGGCGGTGAAGGAACGGAGGGTGTTCTCGGGTTCGACACCCATGATCCCGCGATGACCGATGGTGAGGAAGTTCAAGGGGTGACTCCGCTTCCGTCGACGGCGGCTCTGCTGCCGCGCACGGCGGTCCCGTGCCCACGCGGCAAGGCCGCAGCCTAATGGTCCCGCCGGAGCCCGGACCCGCTGCGGTGGCGGGGAATCGCCCCTTCCCGCCGGGGGCAGAGGCCCTGCCGCACCCTTTCCGCCTCACTCCCGCGTGGGCGAGTCCCCGGCGGGTTGACAGGCGCGCCGCACAGGCCCGCCCGAACACCGGCACGTACCCGGCGGACGGCGGAAGTATTCGCCCTCAGAGTGTCCCGCAGGAAAAACAGCGGTGAAGGTGCGGCAGGGCAGGATAATCTATCGATACTCGACTTGTGGGGAGGAGTCTCGGACACATACGGTGTCCATACGCGAGGTTCTCCCGTGGAGGATGGGTCATGACGGAAATTCTTGTGCAGGTGGGTGCGGAGGAGCGGATTCCTCCCCGGAGCAGGGTGGTGAGCCACCCGGCCTGGCCCGTGCTCAAGGATGCCGTGGAGCGGATCCGGCCATGGCAGTCCAAGGACGGGTCGATCGACTTCGACGCCGAGAGCGCCCCCGACCCGGCCGACGTCGACCTGGCCGTGCGCCATGTCATGGACGCCGTCCAGGAACTGTCGCCGCTCGTCCCGCACGACGCCGAGTACCACACGGCACTCGTCAAGGACCTGCACCGCTGGGCCGACGGCGGCTTCCGGGTGCCCGACTTCCTCGACTCGCTGCTGGCCTTCCAGCCCGCGGCGCACCGCGAGGACGGCCTGGAGCACCTGGTCCTCTTCCCCATGTACACGCAGAACGGCAACCCGGACCGCAACTTCGAGGCGGTCGTCCTGCGCATGGTCTGGCCCGACTGGCTGGCCGAGCTGGAGCGCACCCGCTACGACAACCCGCTGTTCTGCGGGATCACCTTCGAGGACTTCACGGCGGGTTACGACACCAACTCGGCCGTCCTCTTCCCGGAGACCATCGCCGTGCGCGAGGCCCCGGAGCGGTTCAGCTGGGGCGGCATCTTCTGCGACCGCGAGGCCGCCCGCTTCCGCAGGGTCACCGCGGCCGCCGTCGACACGCTCGGCCTCGAACTGCCCGACGACATCCGCGAGATGGTCGGCGACCAGGCGCGCTGCGAGCAGGCGTTCGTCCTGTGGGACATGGTCCACGACCGCACCCACAGCCACGGCGACCTGCCCTTCGACCCCTTCATGATCAAGCAGCGTCAGCCGTTCTGGATGTACGGCCTGGAGGAGCTGCGCTGCGACCTCACCGCCTTCAAGGAGGCCGTGCGACTGGAGGCCGACGGCTTCCCGCAGGGCCGGGACGTACAGTACGCGGTGCTGTTCGACCGGATGTTCCGCTTCCCCGTGACCGGTGACCGCGTCCGCAACTACGACGGACTCGGCGGGCAGCTGCTCTTCGCCTACCTGCACAAGCACGACGTGGTCCGCTGGACCGACAACAAGCTGTTCATCGACTGGCAGCGGGCCCCGCAGGTCACCAACCAGCTGTGCGCCGAGATCGAGAAGCTGTACCGCGACGGCATCGACCGTCCGAAACTGGTCCACTGGTTCGCCGCGTACGACCTGGTGTCCCAGTACCTCGCCCCGCACCCCGGTTCCCGCTGGGCCAAGGGTCCCGACGCCCTCGATCTGACGCTGCCGCCGCGGAAACTGGTGGACGACGTGCTTCCGGACGAGTTTCCCCTGAGCATGTTCTATGAGGCGCTCTCCAAGAAGCTGAAGAACGTGATCGCCTCCACCAGGGGGATCACCGCTGCGAGTGCCGAGCGGGTGGCCGCGTGAGCGACCGCGTCCAGAACACTGCTCAGGAGGCGAGGACCATGGTGAACGGCAACGGCGGAACACTGGGCGGCGCGGTCATCGCGGTGGCCGGCGCGGGCGGACCCCTGGGCCGGGCGACCCTGCTGCGGCTCGCCGAGGCGGGCGCCGTGGTCGTCGGCAGCGACAACGACCCGGAGCGGCTGGCCGAGGCCGTGGACGCGGCCCGCTACGCCCACGGCGGCGCCACCGTCGTCGGCGACACGGTCGATCTGTTCGACCGCGACTCGGCCAGGGACTGGGCCGGCCGCGTCGAGAAGGACTTCGGGCGCGTCGACGGCCTGGTCCATCTCGTCGGCGGCTGGCGCGGCAGCGAGACCTTCACCAAGACGAGTCTCGACGACTGGGACCTCCTGGAGATGCTGCTCGTCCGCACCGTGCAGCACACCTCCCTCGCCTTCCACGAGGCGCTGCAGCGCAGCGACCGCGGCCGGTACGTCCTGATCAGTGCCGCGGGCGCCGGCAAGCCCACCGCGGGCAACGCGGCGTACGCGGCCGCCAAGGCCGCCGCCGAGGCGTGGACGCTCGCCATGGCCGACTACTTCCGCAAGGCGGGGAAGTCCGAGGGGGCCGACGGGCCGACGTCCGCCGCCACCATTCTGGTCGTGAAGGCGCTGGTGCACGACGCGATGCGCGCCGAGCGCCCGAACGCCAAGTTCGCGGGCTTCACCGACGTCAAGGACCTGGCCGAGGCCATCGCCGGAGTCTGGGAGCAGCCCGCCGCCGAAGTGAACGGAAAGCGTCTGTGGCAGACCGAGAAGCCGTGAACCCACCGAAGACCGACGCCCGGCGGCGGCACGACCCGCAGGTGCGCGGCTTCGCCAGCGACAACTACGCGGGCGCCCACCCCGAGGTGCTCGCCGCCCTGGCCCTCGCCAACGGCGGCCACCAGATCGCGTACGGCGAGGACGACTACACCGGCCACCTCCAGCAGGTGATGCGAGGGCACTTCGGCGCGAGCGCCGAGGCGTTCCCCGTCTTCAACGGCACGGGTGCCAACGTCGTGGCCCTGCAGGCGCTCACCGACCGCTGGGGCGCGGTGATCTGCGCGGAGAGCGCGCACATCCACGTCGACGAGGGCGGCGCCCCCGAGCGGATGGGCGGGCTCAAACTGCTCACGGTGCCCACGCCCGACGGCAAGCTCACGCCCGAGCTGATCGACCGGCAGGCGTACGGCTGGGACGACGAGCACCGGGCCATGCCGCAGGTCGTGTCGATCACCCAGAACACCGAACTGGGCACCGTCTACACGCCGGACGAGGTCCGCGCGATCTGCGACCACGCCCACCGGCACGGTATGAAGGTGCACCTCGACGGGGCCCGGATAGCCAATGCGGCCGCCTCGCTGGACGTGCCGATGCGCGCGTTCACCAACGCGGCGGGCGTGGACGTCCTGTCCTTCGGCGGAACGAAGAACGGCGCGCTGTTCGGTGAGGCCGTCGTCGTCCTGAACAGGGACGCCGTCAGCCACATGAAGCACCTGCGCAAGCTGTCGATGCAGCTCGCCTCCAAGATGCGCTTCGTGTCCGTGCAGTTGGAGGCACTGCTCGCCAAGGACCTGTGGCTGCGCAACGCCCGCCACGCCAACGAGATGGCCCAGCGCCTCGCCGAGGGGGCGCGCGCGGTGCACGGCGTCGAGATCCTGCACGCCGTGCAGGCCAACGCGGTCTTCGCCCGACTGCCCCACGACGTGAGCGAGCGCCTGCAGGAGCGCTACCGCTTCTACTTCTGGGACGAGGCGGCGGGAGACGTCCGCTGGATGTGCTCCTTCGACACCACCGAGGACGACGTCGACGGCTTCGTGGCGGCGCTCAAGGAGGAGATGGCGCGCTAGCGTCCCGATGTCCACTGCATAGATATACGGCTACACGAAAAGTCATTGACTGACGGGTGGTCGTATTTCTATGCTCTGCGGGCATGGAGCTGATCCAGAACACCCCCGACCTGTCCGCCTATCTGGCCGCCGACGAGGTCATCGACCATCATCATCCGGTGGTGCGTGACACGGCCGCGCAGCTGGCGAGCCAGTCCGCCGACTCGTATGCCTATGCGCAGGCCGCGTTCGAATTCGTGCGGGACACCATCGCGCACTCCCAGGACTCCGGCGACCTCCGCGTCACCTGGCGCGCCTCCGACGTGCTGGAGCAGGGCACCGGCATCTGTCACGCCAAAGCCCATGCCCTGGCCGCCCTGCTGCGGGCCGAGGACATCCCCACCGCGTTCTGCTACCAGCAGTTCGACGTGGTGCACGGGCTGGTCGCCGTCCGGTTCGACGGCGCCTGGCACCGGCAGGACCCCCGGGGCAACAAGCCGGGCGTGGACGCCCGGTTCTCGCTCGACGGCGAACGGCTGGCCTCCACGCCCGACCCGCGCTCCGGTGAGCTCGACTGCCCGGTGCTGTACGCGAAACCGCATCCGGCCGTACTGGACGCCCTCAGGACCGCCACCGACCGGCCGCACCTGTGGGAGCTTCTCCCCACCGCGCTCTGAGCCGCTCCCGGGTGGCGCCCCGGTCGGCGGGTCAGCGGGCCTCCGCGGCCTTCACCTCTTCGGGAGTGGGGGCCGTGCCGCCGAGGTGCGCCGGCATCCACCACGTGTCGTCCGGACCCTTGGGGCGTACGGGGTAGGCGCGCTGGGCGGCCTCCAGGAGCTCCTGGACGCGCTCGCGCACCTGCCGGGTG
This sequence comes from Streptomyces sp. NPDC002701, assembly GCF_042889045.1. NCBI lineage: Bacteria > Bacillati > Actinomycetota > Actinomycetes > Kitasatosporales > Streptomycetaceae > Streptomyces > Streptomyces sp. NPDC002701. Next base: position 106,748 of record NZ_JBIAQL010000017.1, on the reverse strand, counting down.
ATCGCACCCGCGTACTTGTCGGGGGACGGCTCGATCGCCTCGCCGACGCGGATGGTGACCGGGGTGTGGCTGCGCTTGAAGTTGCGCGGGTGGTCCTTCGTCCACAGCCGCTGCGTACCCCACAGGGCCATCGGGATCAGCGGGACGCCCGCCTCCTGGGCCAAGCGGGCGGCGCCCGACTTGAAGCTCTTCAGCGTGAAGGACTGGGAGATCGTGGCCTCGGGGAAGACGCCGACGATCTCGCCCGAGCGCAGCGAGTCCAGCGCGTGCGCGTAGGCCGTCTCGCCCTGCTTGCGGTCCACCGGGATGTGCTTCATGTTGCGCATCAGCGGGCCGGAGACCTTGTGCCGGAACACCGACTCCTTCGCCATGAAGCGGACGAGGCGCTTCTGCGGCAGAGCGGCGAGGCCGTCGAAGATGAAGTCGAGATAGCTGATGTGATTGCTCACCAGCACGGCACCGCCCGTGCGGGGGATGTTCTCCGATCCCTTGAGGTCGATCTTCAGGTCCCAAACCTTGAACAGCGTCTGGGCGAGACCGATGACGGGACGGTAAACAAGCTCAGCCATGAACGGCGTGGACCCTTCTCTGCCGTGCCTGGGAAGGGGGCTCCCGGCGGGAACTTACGCTGCCGTAGGTTTACGGCATTGCGCAGATCGTGCCCGAAGAACGGACGAGTGACCAGTCCTGGTGCCGCAGATTTGCGAGATCCTCGTCACGTGACCCCTTGATCCACCTCGGCGTTTTACGTTCCCATTACTCCGCGCGAACCGTCACTCGCCGTACGAGCAGGTACATCTCGCAGCCGAGGCAGTACCCGAACGCGGCGTTGAGGAACGCCGCCGCGAGTGCCGCCGCGGTGGCCGCCGTCCCCAGCCACCCGGGACCCATCGCGTAGCCGACGAGACCCACCACCGCGAACGCGAGGCCGACCGCCTGCGCGAACCGCGGCGGCTCGGGTGCCTCGAACTCCTTCGGCGGCCCGATCCGCGGCCGGACCACCCGGCGGAACACCCAGCCGTACGGGGAGCGCCCCACTCCCCCCGCCGCGCCCAGCGCGAACGCCAGCGTCTGCCAGGCCAGCAGCCAGACGTTGCCGGTGATGAGTACGGCCGCCAGCACCACGGCCGTCACGGCCGCGCCGAGACGCGGCCCCCTTGCGTCGATGTCCATGAAGCAAGCATTCCGCATGGAGAACCTTCCGGGCGCCGGGAATCTTTGCAGTCCCGTGAACGCTGAAGCCACCGATGACCGGACTGGTGGTGTGCGTGGTGGTGCTCGCGGCGGCCAGCGCCTTCGGAGTGCTGAACCGACGTCGGAGCGGGAGAGTCAGAGTGCGCGGACGGGACGGCGGAAAGCGGCTCGGCGCCGCCGAACTGGGCGAGGACCTCGGCGAGCGGGCCACCCTCGTCCAGTTCTCCAGTGCCTTCTGCGCACCCTGCAGGGCGACCCGCAGGGTGCTCGGCGAGGTGGCCGCCCTGGTCCCGGGCGTGCGGCATGTCGAGATCGACGCCGAGGACCGGCTCGCCCTCGTCCGTGAACTGGACATCCTCAAGACGCCGACCGTGCTCGTGCTCGACGCCGAGGGCGCCATCGTGCGCCGTGCCGCCGGACAGCCGCGCAAGGCGGACGTGATCGCCGCGCTGGGCGAGGCGGTCGGACCCCACTGACCGATCACCGACCGATCAGGCCGGAGGCCACCGGTGACGCTGCTCCCAGATACCGGCACGTACTTGACTGCGTCAGCCACCTATCGTCAGCCTGACCGTATGCCCATGGAACCCCCTCCTTCTGAGCTCTTTGAGCCCTCCCGGCTCTGCGAGCGTGAACGCACGCGCGCCACGGCGGACGCCGGCGGTGCGAACGGGCGCTGTCCGGGCCGCTGAGCAGCCCAGGCCCCCGTCCCCGTGTTCCGCGCAGAAGGACCCCTCCATGACGGCCACGCCCGATCTCCGTACCGCCCGACCCGCCTCCCCGGACCTGCTCCGCTCCGTCTTCCGGCAGCACGCGGCCGGTGTCGCCGTGATCACGGCACGGGGTGACGACGGTCCGGTCGGCTTCACCGCCACCTCGCTCGCCTCCGTCTCCGCCGAGCCGCCGATGATCTCCTTCGGCGTGGGCACCGGCGCTTCCTGCTGGCCGGTGATCTCCCGGACGGAGCACGTGGGCGTCCATGTGCTCGCCGAGCGGCAGCACGAGCTGGCCGCCACCTTCGCGCGCAGCGGCGCCGACCGTTTCGCCGAACCCACCCGCTGGCGGGAGGGGCCCGAAGGGATTCCCGTACTCGACGGCGTCCTCGCCTGGCTCGTGTGCCGGATCGTCACCCGGGTCCCGGCGGGGGATCACCGCGTCGTGCTGGCCGAGGTGGTGCTGGGGGATCCCGCCGGCGGCGGGGGGCCTCCACTCCTGTACCACCAGGGGCAGTTCACCGGCCTGAGGGAATGACGGGTCGGGTTCCGGTTACGCTGCGTTGCGAAGGTCACAGTTCAAAGCGCTTGCTTAGCGGGAACCACTGCGGGAGCGTGTAAGTGCGTACTGGCGAGTAATATTCGCTCGGAGCGCGGGTGGCCCCCACCGGGAACGGCCGCTTCGGGCGCCTATGCTGCCCGTAGGCAGGCAGCCCAGAAAAGACGATGCAGTAGGAGAGCCGGCGTGAGCTTGAGGATCGTTGTCACTGTGAAGTACGTGCCCGACGCCACCGGCGACCGGCACTTCGCCGAGGACCTGACCGTCGACCGTGACGACGTGGACGGCCTGCTGTCGGAGCTCGACGAGTACGCGGTCGAGCAGGCGCTGCAGATCGCCGACGAAGCGGACGACGCGGAGATCACCGTCCTGACCGTCGGTCCGGAGGACGCCAAGGACGCCCTGCGCAAGGCGCTGTCCATGGGTGCCGACAAGGCCATCCACGTCGAGGACGACGACCTGCACGGCACCGACGCCATCGGCACGTCGCTGGTGCTGGCCAAGGCCGTCGAGAAGGCGGGCTACGACCTCGTCATCTCCGGCATGGCCTCCACCGACGGCACCATGGGCATCGTGCCCGCGCTGCTGGCCGAGCGCCTGGGCGTCCCCCAGGTCACGCTGCTCTCCGAGGTCTCCGTGGCCGACGGCGTCGTGAAGGGCCGCCGTGACGGCGACAGCGCCTCCGAGCAGCTCGAGGCCGCGCTGCCGGCCGTCGTGTCGGTCACCGACCAGTCGGGTGAGGCGCGCTACCCGTCCTTCAAGGGCATCATGGCCGCCAAGAAGAAGCCGGTCGAGTCCTGGGACCTGTCCGACCTGGACCTGGAGGCGGACGAGGTCGGCCTCGAGGGTTCCTGGACCAAGGTCGACTCCGCTGCCGAGCGTCCGGCGCGCACCGCGGGCACGATCGTCAAGGACGAGGGCGAGGGCGGCAAGCAGCTCGCGGAGTTCCTCGCGGGCCAGAAGTTCATCTAGGACGCGAGCCCTCCGCAGGCTCCCTGATCGCCCCTCATCTTTCGCAAGCAGGAGAGAAGAAGTCCCATGGCTGAAGTTCTCGTCTACGTCGACCACGTGGACGGCGCCGTCCGCAAGCCCACCCTGGAGCTCCTGACGCTGGCCCGCCGCATCGGCGAGCCCGTCGCCGTCGCGCTGGGCAACGGCGCCGCGGACACCGCCGCCACGCTCGCCGAGCACGGCGCGGTCAAGGTCCTCACGCACGAGGCCGCCGAGTACGCCGACTACCTCGTCGTACCGAAGGTGGACGCGCTGCAGGCCGCCGTCGAGGCCGTCTCCCCGGCCGCCGTGCTCGTCCCCTCGTCCGCCGAGGCCAAGGAGATCGCCGCGCGTCTCGCGCTGCGCATCGGCTCCGGCATCATCACGGACGCCGTCGACCTGGAGGCCGGCGACGAGGGCCCGGTGGCCACCCAGTCGGTGTTCGCCGCCTCCTACACCACCAGGACCCGGGTCTCCAAGGGCACCCCGGTCATCACGGTCAAGCCGAACTCGGCCGCCGTGGAGGCCGCCCCGGCCGCGGGCAGCGTCGAGGCGCTGTCCGTCACCTTCTCGGACAAGGCGACCGGCACCAAGGTCACCGCCCGTACCGAGCGCGAGTCGACGGGCCGCCCGGAGCTGACCGAGGCCGCGATCGTGGTCTCCGGCGGCCGTGGCGTCAACGGCGCCGAGAACTTCTCGATCATCGAGGCCCTCGCCGACTCCCTCGGCGCGGCCGTCGGCGCCTCGCGTGCCGCGGTGGACGCCGGCTGGTACCCGCACACCAACCAGGTCGGTCAGACCGGCAAGAGCGTGTCCCCGCAGCTGTACGTCGCCTCCGGCATCTCCGGCGCGATCCAGCACCGCGCCGGCATGCAGACCTCGAAGACGATCGTGGCCGTCAACAAGGACGCCGAGGCCCCGATCTTCGACCTGGTCGACTACGGCGTGGTCGGCGACCTCTTCGAGGTCGTCCCGCAGCTCACCGAGGAGATCAAGACCCGCAAGGGCTGAGCGTCCTCCCGCGCGCCGCACGTCCGGGGCCCCGGTGACCGTCACGGTCACCGGGGCCCCGCGCGTCTCGCCCTTAACGCCTTCAGGCCGTCGGCCCGCCGTCGAGAGCCATGCCCTCACGCGAGGGTCAGGGACGCCTGGACGGGCAGGTGGTCGCTCGGGAACTGGCCGTCCACGGAGAAGGTGTTGATCGCCGCCCGGTGCGTGCGCACGCCGGGCGAGGTCAGGATCCAGTCGATGCGGTCGCCGTCCGGGACCAGGGGCCGGTAGCCGTGGAACGTGGCGTACAGGCTGCTCCGTTCGGCCGCCGTCTCCCAGGTGTCGACGAGTCCGGCACCCAGCATCGTGTCGTAGACCGGGTTCCTGTGGGCGGCCACGTTGAAGTCGCCGGTCACCACCAGGGGCAGCGAGCGGTCGAGCCGGGTGATCCGCTCGGCGATGAGGGCCGCGGCACGCGCGCGTGCGTTCTGGCTGGCGTTGTCCAGGTGGGTGTTCAGGACGTAGAACTCCCGCTGCCCGTCGCGCAGATCACGGAAGCGGACCCAGGTCACCATCCGGATGGACCCGCCTCCCCAGGTGTTCGAGCCGATCACGTCCGGGGTGTCCGAGAGCCAGAAGTGGTCGTACTCCACCGGGGCGAGTCTGCGGGTGTCGTAGAAGACCGCCATGAACTCGTCCCGGCTGCCGCCCGCACGGCCGGTGCCGATCCAGTCGTGGTGTCCGCCGAGGTCCGTCGCGATGTCCCGCACCTGCTGGTAGAGGCCCTCCTGGGTGCCGATGACGTGGAGCCGCTCGCGGCGCAGCAGCTCACGGGTGACGGGACGGCGGACGGCCCAGCTGTGGGGTTCGGCGGTGCTCGCGTACCGCAGGTTGAACGACATGACCTCCAGGTGGCCACGGCGGTCCGCCGCCGAGGCGGATGAGCTGGAGAGCGCTGTGCCGGACAGGGGCAGGGCGACCGCGGCGCTGAGCGCGGTCTTGAGACCCAGGCGGCGCGTGACTCGGCTGTGCTGGGGCACGGGATGCTCCTTCGGTGGCGGACGCGGTTCCGCGGCGGATGCCGGTCGAGTCGTGCGCCTCGCAGTCTCGAAGTTGGGCGTGAACATGTCGAGATGCCGGGATGGACCCGGGGGGAAGTCCGCGCGTGGTCCGGGAAGTCCGCCGCGCGGCGAGGACGAGGGTGTTGACCACCGGAAGGGTCGCGGATAACTTCGTTCAACAGATTGTTGATTCCGTCGGGCGGAAGGCAAGCGGGTCCAACGGGTACAGCGGGCGCAGCGGTGCAACGCGTGCATGCAGGTACAACAGGAAGGCGTGGCATGGGTCAGGGTCAGGGTCGGCAGGAGAAGGTGACGACGAGCCTCGCGGACACCGTCGGCGAGGAGATCAGTGCCTCCCTCGCCCCGGTCGACGCCGAGTTGGAGCGCCGCTACCCCGGAGACCCCGGAACCCGCCAGCCCGTCCACACGGTGTACGTCCCCGCCGACGCCTTCGCCGCCGGCACCATCCGCTCCTGGGGCGACCAGGCCCTCGCCGCCCTCGACCGGCACGCGCCCGACGCCGCCTCCTTCGCCGCCGTCCTCGATCTCGCCGACGACCTCGCGGAGCCCGTGTACGACCGCGTACGCGCCAAACTGGAGCGCGAGCCGGTCGAAGACCTGCGCGTCGACTTCGAGGACGGCTACGGACCCCGACCCGACGCCGAGGAGGACCAGGCGGCCGCCCGGGCGGCCCGGCTGATCGCGCAGGCGTACCGGGACGGCACGGCGGCCCCGTACATGGGCATCCGGATGAAGTGCATGGAGGCCGCGGTCCGCGAGCGGGGCATCCGCACGCTCGACATCTTCCTCACCGGGCTGATGGAGGCCGGCGGGCTGCCCGGCGGGCTGGTGCTGACCCTGCCGAAGGTGACGTACGCGCAGCAGGTCACCGCGATGGTTCGTCTCCTGGAGGAGTTCGAGAGGACCCACGGCCTGGCGGACGGCCGGATCGGGTTCGAGATCCAGATCGAGACCAGCCAGGCCGTCCTCGCCTCCGACGGCACGGCGACCGTGGCCCGCATGATCCAGGCCGCCGGGGGCCGCGCCACCGGACTGCACTACGGGACCTTCGACTACAGCGCCTGCCTCGGTGTCTCCGCCGCCCACCAGTCGAGCGACCACCCGGCCGCCGACCACGCCAAGGCGATCATGCAGGTGGCCGCCGCCGGTACCGGGGTGCGGGTGTCGGACGGCTCCACCAACGTGCTGCCGGTCGGCCCGACGCCCAAGGTCCACGACGCGTGGCGGCTGCACCACGGGCTCACCCGCCGAGCCCTCGCCCGGGCCTACTACCAGGGCTGGGACATGCACCCCGGGCACCTCCCGACCCGGTACGCGGCCGTCTTCGGCTTCTACCGCGAGGGGTTCGAGCAGACCGCGGCACGGCTCGTCGCGTACGCCAACCGCACCGGCGGCGACGTGATGGACGAACCGGCCACCGCCAAGGCACTCAGCGGCCATCTGCTGCGCGGCCTGGACTGCGGGGCCCTCGACATCGCGGAGGTGGCCAGGGCGACCGGGCTCACGCGCGCCGACCTGGAGGGCTTCGCGGTGCCCAGGCGCGGTGACCTGACCGTCTCCGCCAAGTAGCGGCCTCGTCACAGCTGTTGCCCGCGGCCCCTGCCGTCACCCGCGCCCCGTAGTCTTGGCGGACTTCATCGGCGTGTCACAGGAACGGGGCAGCGGTGTCTGCGGGGGAGAACGAGCGGCCGGGAGAGCGCGACCGGCCCGGCAGGACGGAACAGCCGGACGGTGTCGGGCGGCTCCTCGCCGGACGCTACCGCGTCGTGGCCCCACTGGGGCGGGGCGGGATGGGTGTCGTCTGGCGCGCCCGCGACGAGGTGCTCGGCCGCGAGGTGGCCGTCAAGGAACTGCGTACCTTCACGGACGCGAACGCGCCCGAACTGGCCGGCCTGGGGCTGCGCATGCAGCGCGAGGCACGCGCGGCGGCCAGGGTGCGCCACCCCGGCGTCGTCGCCGTGCACGACGTGGCCGAGATCGACGGCCGCCCGCTGATCGTGATGGAACTCGTCGACGGACCGTCCCTGGATGACGTCCTGCGCGAACGCGGCACCCTCGACGCCCGCGAGGCCGCCGGGATCGGCGCGAAGGTGATGGACGCGCTCGCCGCGGCCCACCGGGCGGGCGTCCTGCACCGTGACGTGAAGCCGGGCAACATCCTGCTCGACCGCTCCGGCCGGGTCGTCCTCACGGACTTCGGCATCGCCACGATGGAGGACCCGGGCGACGGCTCCACCACGCACCTCACGCGCAGCGGCGAACTGGTGGGCTCACTCGACTACTTGGCACCCGAGCGCGCCCAGGGGCACCAGCCGGGTCCCGCGTCCGACATCTGGGCCCTGGGCGCCACGCTGTACGCGGCCGTCGAGGGGTCCTCGCCCTTTCGCCGCACGTCCACATGGTCCACGCTCACGGCGATCGTCGCCGAAGAGCTGCCCGAACCGCGGCGCGCCGGGCCGCTCGGTCCCGTGCTGCGGCAACTGATGCACAAACGGCCCGAGTCCCGGCCGGAGGCCGGCCGGGCGCGGCTGCTGCTGGAGGCGGTCGCCGAGGGGGCCGACCTGGCCGACCAGGACTCCGCGACCCGTGGTCTGAGGGCGCCCGCGCGCCCGGCACGGGACACGACCGAACGCGCCGTGCCGGTGGTCCCGCCGGGCTTCGGCCCGCCGCCGCAGCAGGGCGCCGGCGGTGCGGCCGGGAGCGGGGCGTGGCCCGGCAGTCACGAGGCGTCCCGTCCCGGGCCGGGCCACCCGGGATCCGGTACGCCGCACGGGAGCGCGTCCGCCACCGCGGCAGCCGGGACCCCGGCACCCTCGACGACACCGGGCGCCCCGGCCGGTTCGTTCGACCCCTCCGGCGCGGGCGGACCGTCCGGGCCCGGCAGCCCGCCCGGCTCGATGGGCTTCGGCCCCGCGCAGCCCGTGCCGGGAGCGCCCGCGTCGGGTACGCCGGGCGAGCCGGCTCCGGGTGCGTCCGCCACGTCCCGGCGGCGCAGGACCCGCGTCCTGCTCGCCGCGGCGGCCCTCACCGTCGTGCTGGTGACGACCGGCGTCACCCTCGCCGTCCTGGAGAACTCCGACGACTCCGCACGCGCCGCCGGCCCCGGATCCTCCCGGGGCGCGGACACGGCGGCCTCTCCCGGTGCCACCCGCGGCTCGGTCGACCTGACGGACGACACCCGGCCCAGGGAACAGGGCGACAAGGGGAAATCCCCCTCCCCGACCGGTAAACCGGACGCCACGGGGGACGCCGAACAGACGGACGAGGCTCCTGCCCCCTCGCCCGAAGCCACCGGGGGTGGTACGCCGGAGGGGGGTTCGGACGGCGGCACGACGGGCGGAGGGGACGCGTCCAGCCCCGCACCGGTCTGCCATGCCATCGGCGGCGGCAAGTACAACTGCCAGGTCTGGAGGACCGCGTCGTCCTACACCGCCGCGGGAGCCCGGGCGGGCACCCTCAACTCCGGCACCAACTATTTCTACTGCCAGCAGGACCTGGGGCGCCGGGAGAGCCACGGCCGGTGGACGAACACCTGGTGGGCGAAGACGGACGACGACAGCGGCAACAGCGGCGTCTACGTCAGCGACGTCTACATCCAGGGCGGCGACAACGACTCGCCGGTGCCGGGGCTGCCCGTCTGCTGACCGCCGAAGGACGCGGCCGGCCCGGCCCCGTGTACGTACTTCTCGAGGCCGGAAGCCGTCGCGCGCCCCTCCACGGCGAAGAGCCGGGTCCCCTCGGCGCAGAGCCCGGGATCGCCCCGGGCCCGGGAGCAGAACTCCTCCGGCGTGGACCCGAACACCTCCCGCAGCCGCGGTGACTCGGCGAGCAGCCGGGAGAGCAGTTCCCGCTGCCCGCACTGCGCGCGCGGGGTCCCGGTGCCGTCGTGCAGGACACCGTGGCGGTTCACGTAGAGGTGGACGCCGTCGAGCGGCTCGCCCCACTCCGGCTCGACGCGGAACCCGTCGGCCGGCAACGTCACACGGTCGTACGCACCCGACGGCCGCGTGACTCCCTCGCTCGCGTCGACCGCGGCCAGCTGTGCCGGGTCCAGCCAGGTGAGGAACAGCTCCCGGGTGTGCCCGGGGGCACGGAACGGCGACGCGGACACGTACCCCATGGCACTGACGTGCGCCGACACACCGATCCGCAGTCCCGTGACGCGTGCCTTCACCAGCGGGATCGGGGACGACAGCTCGTACTGCCGCATCTTGTGCCGCAGTTGCGCGGGCGAGGCGTTGGAACCGACCGCGAGGACGGGGACCCGGCCCGGGAACGTCCGGCGGGTCAGGGGCAGCAGCCGGTCACCGTCGAGGAGTCCCGACTCCTCGGGCCAGGCACCGGGATAGACCAGGGGACGGTCGCGCGGCGCCACGTCCAGACCGAGGCCCTCAAGGGTGGGGTGGACGGCGGCGGGGTGGTGGGGAGTGTCGTCCGCGGGCGCCATGTATCAGGCGGCGGGCGGCAGTTCGCCCGAGCCGCGGGTGATCAGACGGGTAGGGAGTTCGATGCGTTCGGGCAGGACGAGGGAGCCGTCGAGCTGGCGGAAGAGGCGGTCGGCGGCGGTGCGGCCGAGCTGGGCGGCGTCCTGGGCGACGACGGTCACGCCGGGCTGGAGGAGGTCGGCGAGTTCGATGTCGTCGAAGCCGACCAGGGCGACCGGCCGGGCGCGCTCGGTGATGACACGGACGACCGTGACCGTCACGCGGTTGTTGCCCGCGAAGACGGCGGTCACCGGGGAGGGGCCGGAGAGCATGCTCTCGGCCGCCCGGCGGACCCGCTGCGGATCGGTGACGCCGAGGGACATCCAGGCGTCCTCCACCGCGATGCCGGCCTCCTGCATGGCGGTGCGGTAGCCGCGCAGCCGCTCGGCCGCGGTGTGGATGCGGGGCATGTCCCCGATGAACCCGATCCGGCGGTGGCCGTGCGCGATGAGGTGGGCGACACCGTCGCGCGCACCGCCGAAGCTGTCGGAGAGCACGACGTCCGCGTCGATCTGACCGGCGGGACGGTCCACGAACACCGTGGCGACGCCCGCCTTTATCTCGGGCTCCAGATAACGGTGGTCGTCACCGGCGGGGATGACGACCAGTCCGTCGACGCGGCGTGCGCACAGCGCCAGCACCAGCTCCTGTTCACGCTCCGGGTCCTCGGCGCTCGAACCGTTGATCAACAGGGCGCCGTGGGCGCGGGCCACCTCTTCCACCGCCCGGCTCAGCGGACCGTAGAACGGGTCCGCCAGGTCCTCCAGGACGAGACCGATGCTCGCGGTGCGGCCCTTGCGGAGCACGCGGGCGCTGTCGTTGCGCCGGAAGCCCAGCGCGTCGATCGCCTCCTGCACCCGGCGCTCGGTGTCCGGGGTGACTCCGGCCTCCCCGTTGACTACACGCGATACCGTCTTCAGGCCGACCCCGGCACGTGCGGCGACGTCCTTCATGGTCGGACGGTTGCCGTAGCGGCTCTCGGTTCGGCGGGCGGTCTCGGCCACGATGCGCTGTCCTGTCCTTGTAGTCCATGGGGCTGCGTCGGTCCTGATGGACCGGATGGGCACCCGGATCGGGATGTGGCGTCGAGCATAGAGCCTGGACAACGTTGTCAGATGCGGGAGAGACTGTCCATCGCATTCTCCGGCCCGCCCACCCCCACCGTGCGACCGGCCCTGCCCTTTCCTCATGGTCCCACCGGGATCCGATCGGGAGAACTGACACTGATGCACACCGACCTCGTGGCCGCGCTCGACATCGGCGGCACCAAGATCGCCGGAGCGCTGGTGGACGGCCACGGCCGGATCCTGCTGCGCGCCCAGCGGCCGACGCCGGCGCAGGAGCACGGCGACATCGTCATGCGGGCCGTCGAGGCCGTGCTCGGCGAGCTGACCGCCTCCCCGCTGTGGAGCAGGGCCGCGGCGGTCGGCATCGGCAGCGCCGGCCCCGTGGACGCCTCGGCGGGCACCGTGAGTCCGGTGAACGTCGCCGGCTGGCGCGCGTACCCCCTCGTGGAGCGGGTCCGCGCGGTGACGGACGGCCTGCCCGTCGAGCTGATCGGCGACGGTGTGGCGATCACGGCGGCCGAGCACTGGCAGGGTGCGGCCCGCGGCCACGACAACGCGCTCTGCATGGTCGTCTCGACGGGTGTCGGCGGCGGTCTGGTCCTCGGCGGGAAGCTGCACCCCGGGCCGACCGGCAACTCGGGTCACATCGGCCACATCAGCGTCGACCTCGACGGTGACCTGTGCCCGTGCGGGTCGCGCGGCTGCGTGGAGCGCATCGCCAGCGGCCCGAACATCGCGCGCCGCGCGATCGAGGGCGGCTGGCAGCCGGGTCCCGAGGGTGACACCTCGGCCGCGGCCGTGGCGGCCGCCGCCCGTGCGGGCGACCCGGTCGCGACGGCCTCCTTCGAGCGGGCCGCGCAGGCCCTGGCGGCGGGCATCGCGGCGACCGCGACCCTGGTGGAGATCGACATCGCGGTGATCGGCGGGGGAGTGGGCAAGGCGGGCGAGGTCCTGTTCGCCCCGCTGCGGGCGGCCCTGCGCACCTACGCCACGCTGTCGTTCGTCCAGCGCCTCACGGTGACCCCCGCCCAGATGGGCACGGACGCCGGCCTGGTGGGCGCCGCAGCCGCCGCCCTCCCCCGCAGCCAGCACCCGCACGCGGCCGGCGTCCCCGGCTGACACCCCGCGCCCCCAGGGCCGCGAGGACCGGCGCGCTCGGCCACATCGGACCCGCACATGGTGGAGGCCGTGCGCACCGCGGCCCTCGGGGGCGCGGGGAACGGCGCGCTCGGCGACAACGGACCCGCACGTGCCAGAGGTCGCGCGCACCGCGCCTCTCGGGGGCGCGGGGAACGGCGCGCTCGGCCACAACGGACCCGCACGTGGCGGAGGCTGTGCGCACCGCGGCCTTCAGGGGCGCGGGGATCGGCGCGCTCAGCCGCAGCGAACCCGCACCCGACAACACGCCGGCCACCCGGGCAGGGGCGCGGGGAACAGCGCGCTCGGCCACAACGGACCCGCACGTGGCGGAGGCTGTGCGCACCGCGGTCTTCGGGGGCGCGGGGATCGGCGCGCTTGGCCGCAGCGAACCCGCACGGGACACACGCCGCCGCCCCCCCCGGCGGGGGCGAGGGCGCGAGGAGCGGCGCGCCGGGCCGCGACGAACCGCACCCACCCACACACCCCACGCTTCCCCCGCGCAACGACCGTGACCCAAAACCGCGTAGACAGTTGAACCGAGCATGAAGAAGCGCAGCATGCTCGCCATCGCGTCCCTCGCCACCGGCTTCGTGGTGGCGGCCGTCACCCCGTCCCACTCCCTGGACGCCGAGGCCCTCCACAACCTCGACCTCCAGGACACCCTCACCACCGTCGAGCACACGGTCAGCGAAGGCAGTCTGGCCATGGGCGAGGACGACCCCTCGGAGCAGGAGAGCTGACCGGCCCGCCCCTTCCGCTCCGCCCCCGAGCCCGGCCCCGCAAGAGGCCGGGCTCTCCCGCGTGTTCGGCCGGTCGAACGCGACCTCATCAGGATCTGGTTTCCGTGGCAGGGTGGAGCGGGCAAGCCTCAGGGGGCCAACAGCAGAGGGGGAACCGTGATCGTCTGGATCAACGGTGCGTTCGGTGCGGGGAAGACGACGACCGCGCGGGAACTGATCGACCTGATCCCGAACAGCACACTCTTCGACCCCGAGCTCATCGGCGCCGGGCTGGCGCACCTGCTGCCCGCCAAGCACCTCGCCGAGGTCGGCGACTTCCAGGACCTGCCGATATGGCGGCGGCTCGTGGTCGACACGGCCGCCGCGATGCTCTCGGAACTCGGCGGCGTGCTCGTGGTTCCCATGACCCTGCTCCGCCAGGACTACCGCGACGAGATCTTCGGCGGCCTAGCCTCCCGCAGGATCGCGGTACGCCATGTGCTCCTCGCCCCGGCGGAAACGATCCTGCGCCAGCGCATAGGCGACCGGGAGCTCCCACCCGACCTCCCCGACGCGGAGATACGGGTGCGCCAGTGGTCGTACGACCACATCGAGCCCTACCGCGCCGCCCTCGCCGACTGGCTCACCGCGGACGCCCACCCCGTCGACAACGGCACGCTCTCCCCGTACGAGACCGCCGTACGCGTCGCCGAGGCCGTGCACAGCGGATCCGTTCCGGTCTGCGACATCGTGCAGACCCCCGAGCCCACCTCGGAGACCGTCGCGGCGGGTGTACTCCTCTTCGACGAGCAGGACCGGGTGCTGCTCGTCGACCCGACGTACAAGGCCGGCTGGGAGTTTCCCGGCGGCGTCGTCGAGTCCGGCGAGGCACCCGCGCGCGCGGGCATCCGCGAGGTGGCCGAGGAGACCGGCATCCGGCTGACCGACGTACCCCACCTGCTGGTCGTCGACTGGGAACCTCCGGTACCCCCCGGCTACGGCGGCCTGCGCCTCCTCTACGACGGTGGCAGGCTCGACAGCGGAGCGGCCGAGGGGATGCTGCTGCCGGGCCCCGAACTGCGCGACTGGCGCTTCGTCACCGAGGAGGAGGCCGCCGCCCTCCTCCCGCCCGTCCGCTACGAACGTCTGCGCTGGGCGCTGCGCGCCCGGGAGCGGGGCGCGGCGCTCTACCTGGAGGCAGGGGTGCCGAAGGGCTAGGAGGTCTCTTCCGGTCAGCCGGCCGCGTAGTTCGTCAGGAACAGCGCCTCCGCCACGGCGAGCCGCTCCAACTCCTGCGGCGAGACACTCTCGTTCACGGCGTGGATCTGCGCCTCCGGCTCACTCAGCCCGATCAGCAGGATCTCCGCCCGCGGGTACAGCGACGCGAGGGTGTTGCACAGCGGAATGGACCCGCCCTGGCCCGCGTACTGCATTTCGGCACCGTCGTACGCGACACTCATCGCCGCCGCCATCGCCGCGTACGCGGGACTCGTGGTGTCGGCACGGAACGCCTGTCCCTGACCGGTCTGCTCGGTGCTCACCCGCGCCCCCCACGGGGTGTGCGCCTCAAGGTGCGCCTGCAGCAGCTTGGTCGCCTCGACGGCGTCCACCCCCGGCGGCACCCGCAGGCTGACCAGCGCGCGGGCGCCCGCCTGCACGGACGGCGTGGCGCCCACCACCGGCGGGCAGTCGATGCCGAGCACGGTCACGGCGGGCCGCGCCCAGATGCGGTCCGCGACCGTGCCCGAGCCGATCAGCCGCACCCCGTCGAGCACCTTGGCGTCCGTGCGGAACTGCGCCTCGTCGTACTGCAGGCCGTCCCACTGCGACTCGCCCGTCAGCCCGTCGACCGTCGTCGATCCGTCCTCGGCGCGCAGGGAGTCGAGTACGCGGATCAGGGCGCCCAGCGCGTCGGGCGCGGCGCCGCCGAACTGCCCGGAGTGCAGATTGCCTTCGAGGGTGTCCACCCGGACGCGGACGAGCGTCATACCGCGCAGCGCGGTGGTGACCGTGGGCACACCGACGCGGAAGTTGCCGGCGTCGCCGATGACGATCGTGTCGGCTTCGAGCAGCTCGGGGTGTTGCTCGGCGTACCGTTCGAGACCGCCGGTGCCCTGCTCCTCCGAACCCTCCGCGATCACCTTGACGGCGACCGGGACACCGCCGTTCGCCTTGAGGGCGCGCAGCGCCAGCAGGTGCATGACCAGGCCGCCCTTGCAGTCCGCGGCCCCGCGGCCGTACCAGCGGCCGTCCCGCTCGGTCAGCTCGAACGGCGGCGTCGCCCAGCCGGCCTCGTCGAGCGGGGGCTGCACGTCGTAGTGCGCGTACAGGAGCACGGTCTTCGCGCCCTCGGGTCCGGGCAGGTGGCCGTACACCGACTGGGTGCCGTCCGGGGTGTCGAGCAGGGCCACGTCCTGGAAACCCTCGGCGCGCAGCGCGTCGGCGACCCAGTTCGCGGCGCCCTCGCTCTCGCTCCGGGGGAACTGCTCGAAGTCCGCCACCGACTTGAAGGCCACCAGCTCGGTGAGCTCCGCCTTCGCCCTGGGCATGAGAGAGGCGACGGTCTCGGCAACCGGATGCGACGACATGGGCACGCTCCTCGTGGGTGCGACGTTGTACATGGGTGTACGTACGGGTGCGGATGCGCGGGTATACGGGTGTGCGCGCTGCATACGCTGCCGATCCTCCCACAGCGGTCTTCGCCGGACGCCGCCGTAGGATGCGTGGAGTAGGTGCGGCAGGCGGCTGGATCGGAGCAGCAGACCATCGTGAGCAGCGAGAACTCTTCGGACGACGGACAGGACGACGGGCAGCGGGTGTGGGACGTCGTCGTGGTCGGAGCGGGGCCCGCGGGCGCCTCGGCCGCCTATGCGGCAGCGGTCGCGGGGCGTCGTGTCCTGTTGCTGGAGAAAGCGGAGCTGCCCCGCTACAAGACGTGCGGCGGCGGCATCATCGGACCGACCCGTGACGCACTGCCGCCCGGATTCGAGCTGCCGTTCCGGGACCGGGTCCACGCGGTCACGTTCTCGCTCGACGGCAGGTTCGTGCGGACCCGGCGCTCCAAGCAGATGCTCTTCGGGCTCATCAACCGGCCCGAGTTCGACCAGCAGCTCGTCGAGCACGCGCAGAAGGCCGGCGCCGAACTGCGTACGGGTGTCACGGTCACGCGGGTCGAACAGCACGGCTCGGCGGTCCCCGACCGGCGCTCGGTCGCCGTCGTCCTCCAGGACGGCGAGACGCTGCTGGCGCGGGCGGTGGTCGGCGCGGACGGCAGTGCCAGCCGCATAGGAGCGCACGTCGGCGTGAAGCTCGACCAGGTCGACCTCGGCCTGGAGGTGGAGATCCCGGTGCCGGAGACGGTCGCGGAGGACTGGAAGGGGCGGGTCCTCATCGACTGGGGTCCGCTCCCCGGCAGTTACGGGTGGGTGTTCCCCAAGGGCGACACGCTCACCGTCGGGGTGATCTCGGCGCGCGGCGAAGGCGCAGCCACCAAGCGGTACCTGGAGGACTTCGTCGCCCGGCTCGGCCTCGCCGGCTTCGAGCCCGGCATCTCGTCCGGCCATCTGACCCGCTGCCGCGCCGACGACTCGCCGCTGTCGCGGGGCCGGGTGCTGGTGTGCGGGGACGCGGCGGGGCTCCTGGAGCCGTGGACCCGTGAGGGCATCTCCTTCGCGCTGCGTTCCGGGCGGCTGGCGGGGGAGTGGGCGGTCCGGATCGCGGAGGCCCACGACGCCGTCGACACACGGCGCCAAGCACTGAACTACGCCTTCGCGATCAAGGCGGGGCTGGGTGTGGAGATGAGCGTGGGCAAGCGCATGCTCGCGATCTTCGAGCGCCGGCCCGGGGTGTTCCATGCGGCGCTCACCGGCTTCCGGCCGGCGTGGAAGGCGTTCGCGGGCATCACCCGCGGCTCCACCTCGCTCGCCGAGATGGTGCGGTCGCACCCGATGGCACAGCGCGCCCTGGCCAGGCTCGACCGCTGAACGGCATGGGGTGCCACACCCGGAGAGGGCCGGGGGAGCCCTGAGCGCCGGGCGGGCGGCGACTGAGCGACCCCGACGACTGCGCGAGCCGGACGACTGCGCGAGCCGGACAGCCGTGCACGCCGGACGGGTGAGTCGGCGAGCTCGAGGCAGGCACGCAGCAGCGGGACCATGTCGTCGTCGGACACCTCGACCGCGCCGAACGCGTCGACTTCCGGGAATCGGCACCAGCGCCGACACCGGCGCGGCGTCGGCAGGCCACGCTCCTGACCGCCTGTCCGGCGCGCGGGCCGTACTACGCGGGGAGTACGCGTGATCACCTCGCCCGGCTGACGCTCCCGGCGGTGCGTGGCGTCTAGCGTGGCGGGCATGGAAGAGCAGCGCCCGCGCCGGTGCGGTGGACCGCCCTGGACCGGTGGACCGCCCTGGACCAGAGGCGGCCCACCGCGGAGCCGGTGGCACGGACCCCCGTGGTGGAAGCCCCGCGACGGGGAGGAAGAGGGCGCCGGCGGCCCCCGGACACCGTGGCGTTCGACGCTCTTCCTCACCGTGTTCGTCCTCGTCGGCAGCACCTTCGCCGCCCAGGAGCAGCCCGAGCGGGAGCAGCTCGACACCCTCGGGCGGGCCCTGCTCGTCGGGGGCACCCTCCTGCTCCTGTGGCGGCAGCGGTATCCGGTACTCGTGGTGGGCGGCAGCGCGGCCTCGGTACTTGTCTACTTCGGCGCGGGATACCCGTACGGGCCGGTCTTCCTGACCGTCGCACTGGCCTGCTTCAGCGCGGTCGTCGCCGGGCACCGCCGGGCGGCCTGGATCGCGCTGGGCACGTTGTGGACGGTCCATCTCCTGGTGGGGCACTGGCTCCACCGGTGGCTTCCGCCGGCGGGCGACACGGTCGCCCCGTGGGGGGAGGAGCTCGCCGTCGCCGCCTGGATGGCGGCGGTCCTCGCGGTCTCCGAGCTCGCCCGCGTCCGCCGTGAGCAGTGGGACAGAGACCAGGCGGAACGCCGGCGGGCGGCCGGGCGGCGCGCCGACGAGGAACGACTGCGCATCGCCCGTGAACTGCACGACGTGCTCGCACACAGCATCTCGGTCATCAACGTCCAGGCGGGCGTCGGCCTCGCGCTGCTCGACTCCGACCCGGAGCAGGCCCGCACCGCGCTCACCACCATCAAGGCCGCGAGCAAGGAGGCGCTGGGGGAGGTGCGCCAGGTGCTCGGCACACTCCGCGCGCCCGGTGACGCGCCCCGGGCGCCGGCGCCCGGCCTCGACCGGCTCCCCGAACTCGTGGAACAGGCCGCGAGCGCCGGGCTGACCGTCGACGTCGAGGACCGGGACGGCAGCGTGCACCTGTCGCCGGGCGCCGACCTCGCCGCGTTCCGTATCGTCCAGGAGGCGCTGACCAACGTCGTACGGCATTCCGGTTCACGGCACGCGCGCGTACGGGTGGAGCGCACGGACGACGCGTTGCGGCTCCGTGTCGACGACGACGGCCCGGCGACCGGCGGGGACGCGGGCGGCAGCGGCAACGGACTGGCCGGAATGCGTGAGCGGGCCGCGGCCCTCGGTGGCACCATCGAGGCCGGGCCACGGGACGACGGCGGTTTCCGGGTACTGGCCGTGCTCCCGCTGGAGAACGCACTCGGGGTGCCGGGGGTCTCCGCGTCCCGGACCCCCAAGGAGGAACGGTGATCCGCGTACTGCTCGCCGACGACCAGTCACTGGTCCGCGCAGGCTTCAAGGCGCTCCTCGACGCCCAGCCGGACATCGAGGTGGCCGGAGAGGCCGCTGACGGGTCGCAGGCGCTCCGGGGAGTGCGGCGACTGCGCCCCGACGTGGTCCTGATGGACATCCGCATGCCGGTGCTCGACGGTCTCGCGGCGACCCGACGCATCACCGGCGACCCGGACCTCAAAGACGTCAAGGTCGTCATGCTGACCACCTTCGAGCTCGACGAGTACGTCTTCGAGGCGATCCGTTCCGGGGCGTCGGGCTTTCTCGTCAAGGACACCGAACCGGACGAACTCCTGCGCGCCGTCCGGGCGGTGGTCGAGGGGGACGCGCTCCTCTCGCCGGGGGTGACCCGTCGACTGATCGCCGAGTTCGCGGCCCGCTCGAAGGAGCCGGCCGCCGCGGACGCCCTGGCCGGGCTCACCGAGCGGGAGCGGGAGGTGATGGCGCTGGCCGGCATCGGGCTGTCGAACGACGAGATCGCGCGGCGCCTGGTGGTCAGCCCGCTGACGGCCAAGACCCACGTCAGCCGCACCATGGTGAAGCTGGGCGCCCGCGACCGGGCCCAACTGGTGGTGCTGGCCTACGAGTCGGGGCTGGTACGACCGGGCTGGCTGGGCTGAGGCCCCCACCGGAAACGCACCAGCACCGAGACGACGGAGTGTCACAGCTGTGCGCCCGGCGGGGCAAGGTGAGCTCGCCGGGCGCACGGCGCCGAGGAGATGGGGGTCAGTCGCGCACCGGCACACGCCCGTCGGCTTCCCCCGCCTGCCGCACCTCCGGCGCGGGGTCGGACTTGGCGACCAGGATCGTCGTCTGCGGGATACGCCGCCGCCCGCGCAGTCCGGTCGCGGTGATCAGCAGGCCGGCCAGGGCGACCGCGGTGACGACGAGCAGGCCGGGCCGGTAGCTGTCGAGGACCGCCTGGGGCGAGGAGTCGCCGGAGGAGTTCGCCGTCACGACGGCCGTCACGATCGCCAGGAAGATCGCGCCGCCCACCTGCACCGAGGTGTTGAGCAGCCCCGAGACCATGCCCTGCTCGTGGTCGTCGACGCCGTCGGTGGCCTGGATGTTGAGCGACGGGAAGACCAGCGCGCAGGCCGCTCCGATCAGCAGCATCGACGGCAGGATCACCGCCGCGTACACGGGGTCGAGGTCGACGCGCAGGAACAACGCGTAGCCGACCACCATGAGGGCGAACCCGAGCACGATGAGCCGGGGCGTCCCGAACCGGTCGACGATCGCGCCCATCTTCGTCGCCGAGAGCGCCACGAGCGCGCCCGCGGGCAGGAAGGCGAGCGCGGTGTGCAGGGCCGACCAGCCGAGCAGCGACTGCATGTACAGCGTGACGAGGAACTGGAAGCCGACGTACGAGCCGAAGAACATCATGGCGCCCAGCTGGGCCCTGACCTGGTTGCCGGAGCGCAGGACACCCAGCCGGATCAGCGGGCTCGCGCTGCGCAGTTCGACGCGCACGAAGACGGTGAGCAGGGCCGCCACCGCGAGGAACGACAGCAGCGTACGGGCGGAGGCCCAGCCCGCCTCGGGTGCCTGCACCACGGTGAAGACGAGCAGCAGCATCGAGGAGGTGCCGAGGACGGCGCCCGGGATGTCGTAGCCGCGGTGGGTGCGGTCGCGCTCGCTGCGCGGGATGAGTTTCAGGCCGAGGACCAGGGCGATGACCGCGATCGGCGCGGGCAGCAGCATGGTCAGCCGCCAACTGGCCTCGGTGAGCAGCCCGGACAGGACGAGACCCATGGAGAAGCCGGTGGCGGCGCAGGTGGTGTAGATGGAGAGGGCGCGGTTGCGCAGCGGACCCTGCGGGAACGTCGTGGTGATGATCGACAGGCCGGCGGGGGCGGTGAACGCCGCGCTCAGGCCCTTGATGAACCGGCTCGCGATCAGCAGCGGTCCGGAGTCGACGAGTCCGCCGAGCAGTGAGGCGAGGGCGAAGACGCCGAGGGCCACCAGGAAGACCTGACGGCGGCCCAACAGGTCGGCGGCGCGTCCGCCGAGGAGCAGCAGACCGCCGTAGCCGAGTATGTAGCCGCTGACGATCCACTGCAGGGTCGAGGTGGAGAGGCCGAGTTCGGAGCCGATGGACGGCAGCGCGACGCCGACCATCGACACGTCCAGCGCGTCCAGGAACATCGCGGCGCAGAGCACCAGGAGGGTGCCCCACAGACGAGGTGTCCAGCGTCCCTGGGACGCCGGGGTGGAGAGCGGAGAGGTCATGCGCCACACAGTACATGCGCGTGCATTCAATGCAACTGCATTTAATTCCCGCGCAACGAAGTGGCGTCCTTGCTAGGGTGCGGCCATGGCTGCCGCGGACGAGAAGGCCGAGCAGGAGCTCGTGGAGCAATGGCGCGACATCCTCGCGGTGCACGCGCGCACCCTGTGCGAACTCGACCGTGCGCTGCATCGACACGGCCTGAACGCCAGCGACTTCGAGGTCCTCGACGTCCTGGCCGCGGGTGCGTCCGAGGACGGTGGGCTCGTGTACCGCGTCCAGGAGATCGCCGAGCGGGTGCATCTGAGCCAGAGCGCACTGTCCCGGCTGATCGCCCGCCTCGACAAGGACGGCCTCGTGGAGCGTTGCATGTGCCCGGAGGACCGCCGGGGCGTACGGGTGTCCCTCACCGAGAAGGGGCGCGCCCTGCACGGTGAGGTGCTGCCGGTGCAACGGGCGGTGCTGGGGCAGATGTTGACCGGCGGACCCGAAGGCTGAACGGTATGGGTGGCCGGGGCCGGTGACCGGGGTCGCCGGTCCGCTCAGCTCCAGGTGACCCCCGACCTCTCTCGCCACAGCGCCGCGAGCGCGGCGTCGCCCGTCACGCCCGGGACGGGCCGGCGGTTCCACAGCGCCAGATAGAGCTGTACGGCCGTCCCCGTCAACTCGCAGTCGGCCTGCGCCACTTCGCCCTGTCCGGCCGCTGGCGCCGCATGCCGCTCGGTCGCCGGCGGTCCCGAGGACAGGCGTACGGTCCACACGGCGTCCGTGTCCGTGGCCCGCACCCTCAGGACGCGGGGCTCGGCGGTCCGCACCCGGCTCCTGCCCCGCGCGTGGAAGCCGAACAGCAGTTCCTCGATGCCGTCCACCGCGAAGTCGACGGCGATCGCGCCCGGCCGGCCGCCGGGCGCGGGCACATCATCACCGAGGGCCCCTTCGCCACCCGGTGCCGTGCCGTCACCCAGTGCGGACTCGGCGTCGACCCGGTGCACGGTCGTCTCGTGGGCCTGCCGCCGTGCCCAGAACGCGAGCGGCGACGGGGCGGGCAGGAAGCTCCAGCAGTCCACGTCGGGCGGCGCGGCGCCGAGGGTGCCGACGAGCCGCCGGTGTCCACGCCGGAACCAGTCGAGGAGCTCGGCGCCGTCGAGGTCCGGCAGACCGCCGTCCGGGTGGTACGACGTGTGTCCCTCGGCGACGAACGCCGTGGCCCAGCGATGCACCATGCCGGTGTGCCGCACCAGGTCCCGCACCCGCCAGCCCGGGCAGGTCCGCACCTCCGCGCCGGGCCCGGCCCGCTCCGCGGCCTCGGCCAGCGCCTGCCCTTCCCGGTCCAGGACGCGAATGAACTCGGCGGTCTCCATGGGGGGAGTGTGCCAAATCGCCGCTCAGCCGCCGCTGTTCTCGCCGGAGTTCGCGTCCGCGTTCTCGTCGAAGCTCGCGAAGTAGGCGGCGGCCATGTCCTCGTCGGCGTGGCCCTGCGCGGCGGCCCGGGCGAAGCGATCGGCGCTCGCGGCCGCGACGTCGAGGCGGATCCCGTGCTGCTCGCCGGCCTCGACGATCAGCCGGGCGTCCTTGGCGGCGGTGGACACGGCGAAGGACGCCGGCGACAACCGGTCCTCCAGGATGAGAGCGCTCTTGGCGTGCAGATACCCCATGTCGAGCGGGCCGCCGGCGATGGCGTCGAAGAAGCTCTGCGGATCCACCCCCAGCGCCCCGGCCAGGGCGAGGGTCTCACCGGTTGCGCTGGTGGCGGCGATGACCCAGCTGTTGGCCACGAGCTTGAGACGGGTGGCATGGGCGGCCGCCCCGTCCTCACCCGTCCACACCGTGCGGGCGCCGACCGCGTCGAAGACCGGGGTCACGGCTTCGCGGCCGTCGGCCGGCCCGGCCGCGAGGACGAGCAACTGCCCCGCCTCGGCGGGCTGCCGGGTGCCGAGCACGGGCGCGTCGTAGAAGACCAGGCCCTTCTCACGGGCGAACCCGGCCAGTTCACCGACGGACTCGATGCCCGCCGTCGTCGACTGCACCCACGCGGTGCCGGCCCGCAGGGCGGGCGCGGCCTGCCGCATCACGTCCAGCGCGGCGGCACCGTCGTACAGCATGGTCAGGACGACGTCGGCGCCCTCGACGGCCTCGGCGGGCGTACCGGCGATGTGCACGCCGTCGGCGGCCAGCGGGTCGGCCTTGGCGCGGCTGCGGTTCCAGGCCCGGACGGTGTGTCCGGCACCGGCGAGGTTACGGGCCATGGCGGCGCCCATGATCCCGGTGCCCAGGACACTGACAGTGAGTTTGCCGGTCATGACATCAACTTCCTGACTCATTCGGTGCGTTGCGAGTGGGTACCACTGTGCCGTGCGCGGTCGGCGAAGGTGATGACCGGGCCGCGCTCGCCGGAACGCACGACGAGACGCGGGTCGGGGCCATGCTCGCCGGTACGCGCGACGTGACGCCGCCCGACACGCCGCCGGATGCGGCCGCCCGCTCACCCGTCGGACCGCGTCGCCCGTCGCGTCCCGTATCCGATGGCGGCCGCCACCGCAGCCAGCACGGCCACGCTGGTGAGGGCGGCGGACAGGGAGAACCAGTCCGCCATGAACCCGATGGCGGGCGGTCCGAGCAGCATGCCCCCGTAGCCGAGCGTCGAGGCGATGGCGACGCCTCGGGGACCTGCCAGCGCTCCGGCGCGTTCCACGGCGACCGGGAAGATGTTCGCGAGTCCGAGCCCGGTGACGGCGAAGCCGAACAGGGCCACCCACACGGAGGGGGAGAGCGCGCCGAGCAGCATCCCGGCGGCGGCCAGAGCGCCGCCCGCGACCACGGTCCGGCTCAGCCCCAGCCGTTCCAGGAGCCTGGTCCCGGTGAGCCGGCCGATCGTCATGGCGAGCGCGAAACAGGTGTAGCCCGCCGCGGCGAGGCCCGGACGTGCGCCGAGGTCCTGCTCCAGGTGCAGCGCGCCCCAGTCGGCCAGGGCGCCTTCGCCGTACGCCGTGCAAAGGGCGATCAGCCCGAAGACGACCACGAGCCGGCGGGTCCGGACGTCCAGTCTCCGCGGAACCCGCTCCTCGCGCGACGGGTCCGCCGCGGACTGTTCGCGGCTCGACGCTGCCGCTGCCCCCGCTGCCCCCGCTGACGGCGCCGGAGTCGCTGCCGCCGTCGACGGCGCTGGAGGCGGAGCCGAATCCCGAGCCGAATCCCGAGCCGGAGCCGGGGTCTCGTGCCGGAGCAGGACCCGTCCCGCGACGGCGGTCACCAGCAGGCCGATCACCGTCAGGCCCAGCAGGTGCCGCGTGGGGGACAAGGACCCCGCGACCAGTCCGCCGAGCCCCGCGCCGACCATGCCGCCCAGACTGAAGGCGGCGTGGAAGCTCGGCATGATCGGCCGCCGCAGCGCGGCCACGAGGTCCACGGCGGCGCTGTTGAAGGCGACGTTGATCCCGCCGTACGCGGCGCCGAAGACGAGGAGTACGGCGCCGAGGGCGAGGGCGGAGTGGGTGAGCGGCGGCAGCGCGACGCTCAGGGACAGCAGGACGCCGCAGACGACGGTGACCCGGTGACTGCCGTAGCGGCTGCACAGCCGTCCCGTGAGCATCATGGTGACGACGGCTCCGGCGGACACCCCGAGCAGCGCCAGGCCCAGCGCACTGGCGGAGGCGCCGGTCTGTTCCTTGATGGCGGGGATGCGGACGACCCAGCCCGCGAAGACGAAGCCGTCGAGGGCGAAGAAGACGGTGAGAACGATACGCAGCCGGGAGAGTTCGCTGCTGTGGTCACCCGGCACGACGCTGTGCTTGCGGGTTTTGTTTATTAGCGGCACAAAATGAGGCTAGGCCGGTGCGGGGCGCCCGGCAAGGGAGTTGACGGCCCGCGGGAAAGCCTTGGCCAAGGGCTCTTCCTAGAGTCACCAAGAATGGTTCAACACTCGCTCATGATTCAGCAACCGGCCCTGTGGCATGGCGAGTCGGACGTACGTTCCCCGACGTGATCTCTGACCCAGCACCCCACATAGCCGGCCGCGCACAGCGGACGGCACCCGTCACCAAGGCGTCCGGCGCGACGCCTCCGGCCCGGCGCTCCCTGCTGCGCGCCGCACTCACCGGGACCGCGGTCCTCGGCGCGGGCCTGGCCGTCGGCGCCGCACCCGCGGCCGCCGCACCGACCGACGCCACCGCGCGCAAGCGGCCCACCGACGCGGACGAGGCCCTGCGCGAGCTGGCCGCGGGCAACCGCCGCTGGCGCACCCTCCACGAACAGCATCCCCACGAGTCCGCCGCCGTCCGGCAGACACTGGCCACCGGGCAGCACCCCTTCGCCCTCGTGCTCGGCTGCATCGACTCCCGCGTGCCTCCGGAACTGGTCTTCGACCAGGGCCTGGGCGACCTGATGACCGTCCGCAGCGCAGGACAGGTCCTCGACGAGGCCGTGCTCGGCAGCCTCGCGTACGGCGTGCTCGAACTCGGTATCCCGCTGCTCATGGTGCTCGGCCACCAGTCGTGCGGGGCCGTCAGGGCCACCGTCGAGGCCGACGAGTCGGGCGCGCACCTGCCCGACCACATCCAGTACCTGGCCGACCAGATCAGCCCCGCCATCGACCGCGGCGTGGAGGGCGAGGCGCGCATCGACGCGACGATCGACGCCAACGTCCGGCTCGTCCGCGCACGGCTCGCGGCGGAGCCCGACCTCGCGGCCAAGGTGGACTCGGGGGCGCTGGCCATCGTCGGCGCCCGCTACGAGCTGACGACCCAGCGGGTCCATCGCATCGGCTGACCCTCGCCCCTCGGACACACGGGAGGCGGGCTGCGGCGGAACTGTCCGCCGCGGCCCGCTCCCCGCTGTTCAGGACTTCGTGTTCTCGGGCTCCGCCCGTTCGGCCGGTGCCCCGCCCCGGCGCACCAGCTTCGCCAGCAGCGGCCAGAGCAGCAGCAGTGCCGTCACCGCGTACACCGTGACCGCGAACGGCGTGTCGACCAGGCCCGTGACGCTGCCGTCGCTGATCTGCAGGGCCCGGCGCAGTTGTTGCTCGGCGTTGGGACCGAGGATGACGCCGATGACGGCCGGCAGCACCGGCAACCCGTAGCGCCGCATACCGAAGCCGATCAGGCCGATGATCAGCAGGATCACCAGGTCGATGGTCTCCCCGCCGACCGCGTACGCGCCGACCGCCGCGAAGAACAGGATGCCCGCGTACAGGTACGGGCGGGGGATGCGCAGCAGCTTCGCCCAGACCGGGGCCAGCGGGAGGTTGAGCGCCAGCAGCAGCACCATGCCGACGAAGAGGGAGGCGATCAGGCCCCACACCAGGTCGGGCTCGCGTTCGAAGAGGAGCGGGCCGGGCTGGATGCCGTACTGCTGGAAGGCCGCCAGCATGACCGCCGCCACCGCCGTCGTCGGCAGGCCCAGGGTCAGCATGGACACCAGCGTGCCCGCCGCGGAGGCCGACGCCGCCGACTCCGGTCCCGCCACGCCCTCGATCGCGCCCTTGCCCCAGTCGTCCGGGTGCTTCGACAGGCGCTTCTCGGTGGCGTACGACAGGAAGGTGGGGATCTCGGCGCCACCCGCCGGGATGGCGCCGAACGGGAAGCCGATGAGCGGGCCGCGCAGCCACGACTTCCAGGTCCGCTTGACATCGGCGCGGCCCAGCCAGGGGCGGCCGACCGGGATCGGTTCGCCCGGCCGGCGCCGCAGGTGCGCCGCCACCCACAGGGCCTCGCCGATCGCGAACAGACCGACCGCCACGATCACCACGTCGATGCCGTCGGCCAGTTGCAGCGAGCCGAAGGTGAGCCGCTGCTGGCCGGTCATCTGGTCCAGGCCGACCAGACCGATGGTGAGACCGATGAGAAGGGACGCGAGCCCTCGGATCCGTGACGAGCCCAGCACCGACGTCACGGCGATGAACGCCAGCACCATGATCGCGAAGTAGTCCGGCGCGCCGATGTCCACGGCGAGGTCGGCGACC
The DNA here is from genome assembly GCF_042889045.1 of Streptomyces sp. NPDC002701. NCBI lineage: Bacteria > Bacillati > Actinomycetota > Actinomycetes > Kitasatosporales > Streptomycetaceae > Streptomyces > Streptomyces sp. NPDC002701. Next base: position 79,910 of record NZ_JBIAQL010000017.1, on the reverse strand, counting down.
GTCGGGGCGAGCGCGACCAGCAGGACCGTACCGATCAGGCCGCCCGCGAAGTGGCCGATGGCGGCGGCCGCGAGCGCCTGCGCGCCCCGCCCCGACTTGGCCATCGGGTTGCCCTCCATGGCCGCGACCACGGCGGCGCTCTCGCCGGGCGTGTTCAGCAGGATCGAGGTGGTCGAACCGCCGAACATCGCGCCGTAGTAGATCCCCGCGAACATGATGAACGCGCCCACCGGCTCCAGTCCGTACGTCACCGGCAGCAGGAGCGCCACCGCCATCGCGGGGCCGATGCCGGGCAGCACCCCGATCGCGGTGCCGAGCAGCACGCCGAGGGCGGCCCACAGCAGGTTGACGGGTGTGAGGGCCGTACCGAAGCCGTCCATCAGGGAGTTGAGGGCGTCCATGTCAGAGCACTCCCATCAGCGGACCGCCCGGCAGCGGTACCCCGAGCAGGTTGTTGAAGAGGGCGTAGGTGGTGAGGGAGAGGACGGCCGCGATGAGGGGGTCCCGGTCGGTCCGGCGGCTGCCGAGCGCGAACGCGGCGCCCCAGAAGAGGAGTGCGCCCGCGACGGGGAAGCCGAGCGGTTCGATGAGGACGGCCGAGCCGAGGAACACCCCGGTGAGCAGCGACACCGTACGCCAGTCGGCCGGTTCGGACAGGTCGATGTCCTCGCCGCCCTCCGCCTCGCCGCGACCGCCGCGCAGGACGTCCACGGCGAGCAGCGCGGCGATCACCAGGAGCCCGATGCCCACCACGACCGGCACGGTCTTCGGTCCGACGGGTCCGCGCTGGGTGATGTCGACGTCCATGGTGAGCGCGTCGGTCAGGACCAGCACGCCGAGCACCGACAGCATCACGCAGACGCCGAGCTCGGAGTGCTCCCGCAGCCACGAGCGCCGCGCGTCGGCGGGCTTCGGGGGGACGTCGGTGGTCTGCGTCGTCACAGTCCCAGCTCCTTCAGCACCGAGATCACGCGCTTGTCCTGGGCCTCCAGGAAGTCGCCGAACTTCTCGCCGGTCAGGAAGGCGTCGTCCCAGCCGTTGGTCTCCAGGGACTTCTGCCACTCGGGGGAGTCGTGCAGTTCCTCGACGAGGCGTACGAGCTTGTCGCGTTCGGCCTCGGACAGGCCCGGCGGGGCGACGATGCCCCGCCAGTTGGTGAAGTCCACGTCGTAGCCGGACTCCTTCAGCGTGGGCGCGTCCAGTTCGTCGACCCGCTCGGGACCCGTGACGGCCAGCACCCGCAGCTCGCCCGCCTTGATCTGGTCGAGGTACTCGCCCACGCCGGACACCCCGAAGGCGACCTTGTTGCCGAGGATCGAGGCGAGCAGTTCGCCGCCGCCGTCGAACGGGACGTAGTTGACGTCCTTCGGGGCGATGCCCGCGGCCTTCGCCATCAGCATGGGCGCGAGGTGGTCGGGACCGCCGGGCGAGGAACCGCCGCCCACCGGCAGCTTGCCCGGGTTCGCGCGCCAGGCGTCCACGAGCTGGTCGACCGACTTGTACGGGGAGTCCTTGGCGACCACCACGACGTCCTGCTCCTCGGTGAGCCGGGCGATCGGGGTGGTGTCGGAGAGCGTCTTGGGCGCGTCGTTGGAGTGCACCGCGCCCACCACGCCGAGACCCATCGACATGGCGAGCTTCCCGTTGCCGTGCTCGCTCACCAGCCGGCTCAGCCCGACGGTGCCGCCGGCGCCCGGCAGGTTGAACACCTCGACGTTGTGGGTGAGGCCCGCGTCCTCGGCGTTCTTCGCGGCGGTACGGGCGGTGATGTCGTAGCCGCCGCCGGGCGTGTTGGGGACCATGAAGCGCAGGCCGGGGATCTGTGTGCCGGTCTCGGCGCCACTGCCGGTCGTGAGCAGGGGAGGGCCCACGAGCACGAGCACGGCGGCCCCGAGCAGGACGAGGGGGGTGCGCTGGCGCACGAGTTCCACCACCTGATGTCGGTACGTCGATGAGTACGGGGGAGGGGGGTCCCCGTACCCGACGGGGGGAGGGCGTCCCCGTACGAATCGGGGGAAGTACGGGGACGCCCTGGGGGAGGTGACGTGCGGCACATGGTGCCCCGGGTGTCGGGAGCCTGTCTCGCTTCCGGAACCAACGGAGGTTGTGGTCTTTGTGTCACCCACGGATCCGGCACCCGCGTCCCCGGGACCGGCTCGCGTTCTGGCTCTCGTCACCGGGCCCTGGCGCGGGCCATTATGGTGCGACCGGCAGCTGAGCCGTTCGGTGCCGTGTCAGCACGAGAGATTGAGTCCGTCGTGGCCGCCTTCCGTCGCCAGACCCTCGCGGGCGAGATGCTCGTGCTGCAGCTCGCCATCGTGGTGGTGGTATTGCTGGCCGTCGCCGCGGTCTCCCTCGCGCAGTCGGAGGCGACGTTCAACCGGGTCGAGGGCCGACGGGTCATCGCGCTCGCCGAGCAGCTCGCCGCCAACCCCCTCACCCGCAGCCAGCTGGTACGGCCCGCGCCCCAGAGAGCCCTCGCCCCGCTGGTGAACTCCACACAGACGCAGTCCGGGGTCACCTCGGTGACGGTGGCCGACGCCGACGGCCGGATCGTCAGCTCCACCGACCCCACGGCGATCGGAGCCCTGCTGCCCCTGGGCGAGGGCGTCGCCGAGGCACGCGGCTGGTCCGGCTCGCTGACGCTGGACGGCAGCCGCGAACTCGTGGCCCAGGTGCCCGTACTGGGTGCGACGCAGGAGAACCTCGGGCAGCACCTCGGCACGGTCATGATCGGTGAGGCGGACCCGACGGTGTGGCAGCGGCTGAGCGGGGCGTCCTCGTACCTGCTCGCCTACCTGGGGATCGCCAGCGGGCTCGGCCTGGCCGGCTCCTGGCTGCTGGCCCGGCGCGTCAAACGGCAGACCCTCGGCCTGGAACCCCGGGAGATCGCCGGCCTCGCCGAGCACCGCGAGGCGATGCTGTACGGGATCGCCGAGGGCGTGATCGCCCTGGACCCGCAGCTCCGGCTCACCCTCGTCAACGACATGGGCCGGCGTCTCCTCGACCTCCCCGCGGACTGCGTGGGCCGAAGCCTCGCCGAACTCGGTGTGGAGGGCCGCCTGCGGGACGTCCTGGCGGGAGAACGGGACGGGGCGGCGGACGGGCGGGAGGGCGCGAGGAACGACGAGAGCTTCGAGCCCGGTGAACCCGGTGAACCCGGTGGACACGGTGAACGTGACGAGGTCGTCGTCCGGCACGGGCGGGTGCTCGTGATGAACCGGATGACCGTCGTCAAGGACGGCCGCCCCCTCGGCTCGGTGACCACCCTGCGCGACCGCACCGAACTGGCGCGGCTGGAACGGGAGATCGGCTCCTTCCGCAGTTCCTCCGAGCTGCTGCGCGCCCAGGCCCACGAGTTCGCCAACCAGTTGCACACCATCTCCGGGCTCATCCAGATCGGCGAGCAGGACGAAGTCGTGCACTACATCCGCGCGTTGAACCAGCGCCGCCAGTCGCTGGACGTCACCCTCAGCCGCCGCGTCCGGGACACCGCCGTGGCCGCACTGCTCATGGCGAAGTCCTCCCTGGCGGCCGAGCGGAAGGTCAGCCTGCGCATCTCGGACGGGACCGCCCTCGACCGGCTCACCCCGGAGGACGCCGCCGACGTGGCGACGGTGGTCGGGAACCTCGTCGACAACGCCGTGGACGCCGCGTCCGTCGCGGCCGCCGGCCGCGCGCCCGACAGCCACGGCGCCGAGGGCCACGCTCCCGACGGCCCACAGGCGTGGGTGGAGGTCGAACTGCGGCAGGACGCCTCCAGCGTGGAGATCGTGGTCCGCGACTCGGGGCCCGGGGTGGCACCCGAGGTCGCCAGGGAGGTGTTCTCGCACGGCTTCACCACCAAGGCCGCGCAGGAGGGCGAGCGCGGGATCGGCCTGGCGCTCACCCGTCTGGTCTGCGAACGTCACGGTGGTGAGATCTCGGTGACCAACACCCCCGACGGGGCGATGTTCACCGCACGCATGACCGTCAGCCACCTCGCCGACGCGGTGGCGGAAGGAGCGACACGATGAACGGGGCGACCGGTGGGACCGACGGGACCGGCGGGGCCGGAGGGACCGGCACGATCGACGTGCTCGTGGTCGACGACGACTTCATGGTGGCCCGCGTCCACCGCGCCTTCGTCGAGCGCGTCGAGCCGTTCCGCGTCGTGGGTGTCGCCAGCACCGGCGAACAGGCCGCCCGCGCCGTCGACGAACTCCACCCGGACCTCGTCCTGCTCGACCTGTATCTGCCGGACCTCTTCGGCCTGGACGTGATCCCCCGGCTGCGTACCGCCGGGCACGACTGCGACGTCATGGTCATCAGCGCGGCACGGGAGGCCGACACGGTCCGTGGCGCCGTGCGCCACGGGGTCGTCGACTACCTCCTCAAACCGTTCGAGTTCGAGGACCTGCGCGCCCGCCTCGATCGTTACGCCGTCCAGCGCGGGCGCCTGCTCGCCACAGTCGTGCACGGCCAGGCCGACGTCGACCGGGTGCTGGCCGGCGCGGCCGTGCCGGGCCCGGCCGCCGGCACTCTGCCCAAGGGGATGAGCGTGGAGACGGCCGCGCTGATCGAACGCACGCTCCGGACCGCGGAGGACACCCTGTCCGCCGCCGAGTGCGCGACCCTGGCCGGTATCTCCCGCGTCAGCGCCCGCCGTTACCTGGAGCACTTCCACAGCATCGGCAGGGCGGACGTGAGCCTGCGCTACGGAGCGGCGGGGAGGCCCGAGCGCCGCTACCGTTTCCGCGGACACGCGGGGGCAGGCCGGCGGCCGGGTGGCGAAGCCCGCGCCGGGCTATGAACCGGGCCGGAGCTCGGACTCGCCCCACCGGCCGACGAGCACGTCGTCACCGACCGACAGCTTGCCCGTCCGCAGGACGGCGAACTTCGCGCCGAACGCGACTCCGCCCTCGGCCGCCCGGCGGTAACCGGCCAGGGTACGGAGCGGCTCCGGGCCCGCCGCGGTTCCCGTCCCCTGGTCCACCATGGTCACGGCACAGCGGATGGCGAGCTTCGTGTATCCCAGCTCCGTCCCGCCGATGGTGAGGAGGTGGGCGCGGTCCTCGGTGTGCGGCTCGTCCCAGCCGTCGACCACGATGTTCGGCCGGAAGCGGTCCATGGGCAGCGGCGGCACACCACGGTCGGCCAGTCTGCGGTGCAGCAGGTCCAGGGTCGAGCGCGACATGACGTGCAGGGCGGAGCTGTCGGCGTAGCCGGACGTGCCCGGAATCCTGCCGTCGGTCACCCGTCGGTGCTCCGGCGGCACGCGGACGAGCCGGCTGGGGGCGCCGAGCACCCGCGTCAGCCAGCCGGCCACCGGCTCGCCCTGGTCGATGCCCTGGTACGCCGCTCCGAACAGGTCGACCGGTCGCCGGGCCCCGGAGGTGTCCACGTCCACCTCCACGGACCCGTGTCCGGGTGCGCGGAGCGTGAGCCGGTCGCCGTCGGCGGTGATGTCGGGCCGGATCACGGCCAGCCGTGGATCACGCCGTTGCGTACGGTAGACGCCCGCTTCACTGACGACCATGAAACTGCGGTCGTGGGCCACACCGGCGGGCGTCACCGACGCCTCGCCCATCGATGTCCCCGCGCACCCCTTGACGGGGTAACAGATCAACTCGACGACGTCGGCCATGCGTCCCCTCCCCGCCCACTCCGCCCACGTGTCATACGGTCTGCTCCTCCAACGCGACGGCCCTCACGAGTGCGGCGCTCACCGCGCGGTCGATCCTGCCATCCCGGACCGTCGGCAGTGCCTCACGCAGGGGGACGTGACGCACCCTCAAGTCGATCTCGAACGGTTCCGGAGCGGGCGTACCCGGCATGAGTGGTCGGCGCCCGTACCGACCCCGCCGAGGCCCGCTCGTTCGTCGCCGACGCGGGCGTGGACGCGCCGGCCGACCTGCCGGTCGGGGACGACGTGGCTGCCGGCTATGACCTGACGGCCTTCAGGACGACGAACTTCGCGTCGCTCGCGACCAGTTCGCTGTTGCCGAAGAGGCGCCGCAGCTTCACGTGGTAGCCGAGGTGCCGATTGCCCACCACCCACAGCTCGCCACCCGGCCGCAGCGCCCGGCGCGCCCCGCTGAACATCCGCCACGCCGTGGCGTCGGTCGTCGCCTGGTGCGAGTGGAAGGGCGGGTTGTTCAGGACCAGATCGACGCTCGCCTCCGGGATGCCCTCCAGGCCGTCGTCGACGCGGAACTCCGCCTTGCCGTGCTGCGCGGTGTCGTCGATGTTCGCCAGGTACGTCGCCTCCGCCGAGGCCACCGCCTGGTACGACTCGTCCACGAACAGCACCTCGCTCTCCGGGCGGGCCAGTGCAACCGCGGTACCGACCACGCCGTTCCCGCAGCCCAGGTCCACGACCCGCCCGGCACCGCGCGCGTACGGCAGGTGCTGGAGAAAGAACCGGGTGCCGATGTCCAGGCGCTCGGCGCAGAAGACGCCTGCCTCGTTGACGACGGTACGGCCGGAGACGGGGCCGATCCCGTCGGGCAGCGTGTACCGGAGCGGCCACGGGTTCGCCGGCCGTGCGAGCCCTGGATTCGGCGTGCAGAAGATGAGCCGGGCCTTCTTCTCGGCCAGTGATGTCCGGGTCGGTCCGAGGATCCGTTCGAACAGCTTGAGCGTGGAGGTGTGGATCTCCTTGACCATGCCGGTGCCGACGACGACCGTCCCCTCGTGCACGGAGGGCGCCAGGCGCAGCAACTGGTCCTCCAGGAGCGCCAGGCTCTTCGGCACGCGCACCAGCAGCACGTCGACCCGCTCGGGCACCGCGTCCTGGGTGGTGAGGAGACGCACGGAGTCCTGGTCGGCGCCGTTGCGCGCGAGATTGGCGCGGGTCGCCTCCCGGGTGAGGAACGAGTCGCTGATCTGCACCGGCCCGTGGGCCGCCAGGGCCGTGGTGAGGGCGCCCCAGCGGTCACCGACCACGACGACCGTACCGTCGAGCGCCCGGCCGCTCTCGGCGAGATGCCGGAGCAGGTACTCGTCGGAGGCGTCCCACGCACGGAGCTGGTCACGGGAGTCCTCGGGGAAGCGCGCCAGCATCAGCTCGGCCGAGGGGGTCGTCATACGGTCGGTCATCGGGTCCAGGCTAGCTGAGGCGCAGCTCAGCGGGGATCGGCGGGGATCGGCGGCCCGGGGAGCGCCGCGCCCGACGCGCGCCGGGCCGTGCGCGAGGATGGGAGCCATGGACGCCGAACTGTTTCCCAGGGGCCGTACGGAGGTCGCGCCGGGGGCCGTACACGTGCCGGACTGGCTGCCGCCCGGGCGCCAGAAGGAGCTGCTGGAGGCTTGCCGCGACTGGGCCCGCCCGCCCGCCGGGCTGCGCACGGTCCGTACCCCCGGCGGCGGCACGATGACCTCCCGGCAGGTCTGCCTCGGCCTGCACTGGTATCCGTACGGCTACGCGTCCACGGTCGTCGACGGGGACGGGGCGCCCGTGAAACCGTTCCCCGCCTGGCTGGGCGAGTTGGGGCGCCGGGCGGCGCGGGACGCCTATGGGGACGGGGCCGGGACAGCAGGGGACCCGTCACCCGCGTACGCCTACGACATCGCGCTGATCAATTTCTACGACGCCGACGCCCGTATGGGGATGCACCGCGACAGCGACGAGAGGTCCGACGCCCCGGTGGTGTCACTGAGCCTCGGTGACACCTGCGTCTTCCGCTTCGGCAACGTGACGTCGCGGGGCCGCCCTTACACGGACGTGGAGCTGCGCAGCGGTGACCTGTTCGTGTTCGGCGGCCCGTCCCGGCTCGCCCACCACGGCGTGCCGCGCGTCCACGCGGGCACGGCCCCGCCCGAGTTGGGCCTGACCGGCCGCCTCAACCTCACCCTGCGCGTGAGCGGCCTCCCCGCCGACTGACCGGACACCGGCCGGTCACCGGCGGTCACCGGGCGTCCGGATCATGGGAGACTCGCCCTCATGAGCGGCGATGCGGCCCCCGCAGCGGTGGGAGAAGGAAGCACCAGGACACGGCTGGACCGAGGGCGGGGTGCGCTCGGACCCGCGCTGGAACTCGTGCACACCGGACGGGCGCCGACCCGCGCCGTGCTCACCGCGGAGCTGGGCGTCACCCGCGCGACGGCCGGCGCGGTCGCCGCGGAACTGGAGGCGCTCGGTCTGATCCGCGTCGACGCCCGCCCCGGCGCGGCCGCCGGTTCGCAGGGCCGTCCCTCGCACCGCCTGGAAGTCGCCGAGGACGGGCCCGTCGCCCTCGCCGCCCAGGTGCACGCCGACGGCTTCCGGGCCGCCCTGGTCGGCCTCGGCGGCCGGATCGTGGCCACCGCCCCCGGCTGCGAGACGGTGGACGCCGACCCGGCGAAGGTGCTCGGCTCGGTCGTGGAGGCGGGCGCCGCACTGCTGCGGGAGACCGGACGCCGTTGTGTGGGTGCCGGGGTGGCCGTCCCGTCCGCCGTCGCCGAACCCGAGGGCACCGCCCTCAACCCGCTCCACCTCGCCTGGCCGGCCGGGGCGCCCGTGCGGGAGATCTTCGCGGAGTGCGTCCGCGCGGCCGGCATCACCGGTCCGGCGTTCGCCGCCAACGACGTCAACCTCGCCGCGCTCGCCGAACACCGGCACGGCGCGGGCCGCGGTGCCCGCGACCTGCTGTGCGTGGCGACCGGACACCGGGGGGTCGGCGGTGCGCTGGTGCTCGACGGGCGTCTGCACACGGGCAGTTCGGGCCTGGCGCTGGAGGTCGGCCACCTCACGGTGAGCCCGGAGGGCCGTCCCTGCCACTGCGGCAGCAGGGGCTGCCTGGACGTCGAGGCGGACCCGTTGGCGTTCCTGACGGCGGCAGGCCGCGACCCCGGCCCCGAGGTGTCACTGCTCCAGCAGGCCAACGAGCTGATCCGCGACCACTACGGCGATCCGACCGTACGCACCGCCGTCGAGGCTCTGATCGACCGGCTGGGCCTCGGTCTGGCCGGTCTGGTCAACATCCTCAACCCGGACCGCATCATCCTCGGCGGCCTGCACCGCACGCTCCTCGACACCGATCCGGAGCGGCTGCGGGCCGTCGTGGCGGACCGCAGCCTCTGGGGACAGAGCGGAGGCGTCCCCATCCTGGCCTGCACGCTGGACCACAACAGCCTGGTGGGCGCGGCCGAACTGGCGTGGCAGCCGGTGCTCGACGACCCGATCACGGCGCTCACCCACGCCTGAACCCCGCGCGCCCGCCCCCTTCCGGCGCCGGGCCGAACGAACCGAACAAGCCAAGCGGGCCGAGCGCGCCGAACAGGTCACAGGCCCCGGACTCACCAGTGCCGACCCCGCCGCAGCCGGTCACGCCCCGGCGCCGACAGATGCAGCACGCGGAACGTCTCGCCGGTCGTCCTGGGCGTGGAATGGACCCAGAGGGAGAAGTGCACGACCTCCCAGAGGCGCGGATCGACGGCGGCCGCGGCACCCACGACCCCGTCCAGCGCGGCCAGCCGACGCGTCACGCCGACGGCCTCCTGAACCACCTCGGCGGGCGGCACGTCCTCGGGAACGCGCACGCGCCGGCGTACCGCGACCTCGGGTACGGCACCCGCGGCGCCCCCGTCCTCGTACGCGAGGCCCGTCCAGTGCTGCACCACCGGGCGGCCGAAGTCGTTCACGAGCCCCTGGAAACCGGGCCCCCACAGGAAGGAGTTCATGCCTTCGGCGGTGTCCCACAGATAGAACGGCGCGTACTGGTTGACCGGCGAGCCGTCCACGCCGCGCTCCCGCAGCAGGTACGCCTTGAGACCGAGCCCGTCCCAGTCGTCGAGCAGATGTCCGACGCGGGCCACCCGGTCCCGGACGATGCCCGTGTCGTAGTCCGCGGGCAGGGTGATCTCGTACTGCATCGCGTGCATCGGTGCGCCTCCCGGCGGGTCTAGACGTCCGTGCGCGCGGGCGGACGGGGCGAGGCGGGGGAGTCGGGCGAGGCGACCGCGAGGAGGGACAGCAGGCCGCGCACCCCCGTGTCGAAGGCGGCGGTCGAGCCGGACGCGCGAGCCAGCACATAGCCGCCCTGGACCGTGGCGACGATCGTCGCTGCGATCTCCTCACCGTCCAGCGAGGACGCGAACTCGCCCCGCTCCTGACCCTCTTCGACGATTCCGGCGAGCCGCTCGCGCAGCCAGTCCAGTGTCTCGTCGAGGGGGCCACGCAACTCGTCGCTTCCGATGACGTCCGGGTCCATCGTCAGCCGTCCGACCGGGCAGCCGCGCAGGACGTCACGCTCGCGCCGCAGATAGGCGTCCACCCGCTCGTACGCGGATCCGGGCCCGCCGAGGATCCCTTCGGCGGCGGTACGCAGCTCCTGCGCCATACGCCGGATCGCCGCGAGAGCCAGATCGGGCTTGCCCGTGAAGTGGTGGTACATGCTGCCCTGGCCCGCGCCCGCCCGCTGCAGGATCGCCTTGGGGCTCGTGCCCACGTACCCGCGCTCCCACAGCAGCTCGCGGGTGGCCTCGATCAGTCGCTCCGGAGTGCTCACGCCCACACTGTACATACCAGTAGGTACAGAGTCGAGATATCGGACGGCCGGCGGCACTGTGCACACCTCTGTGGGAGCAGGGGCGAGGTGTTCGGCTGCTCAGACCCCTGGCGCACCGGGGCGGCGGGCACGGCCCGCGACGGGCCCGCCCGGCCGGCGACTCGCCGATCGCGCTGCGCGGGCGGTGCCTCGCCTCGGGCGCGATCGACGAGGACGAGTGCCGGCGCCGCCTCTCCGTCCTGGACGAGCGGTTCGGGACGGAGAGCGCGGACGAGCGGTTCGGACACCCGGGCGGGAGCGGCGCGGCATGAGCACGGCGTCCGCGGAGGCCGCCACGAGGACCACTGTCACCGCCCGGTCAGCCTGCAACGGCCGACCGGGCGGGAGCGTGACTCTTCTGGAGCGCGTCGGCGACCTGCTCCACCTCGGCGAAACCGCGGACGGGTGCCTCGACGACCGCCGCGTACGGCGGGCAGAGGGGCAGGGCCGCCGCCGCGGGGGAGGGAGCCGCGAGGGTGAACCACACGACCTTCCCCGACTCGCCGTTCGGCCGCACACCCCAGCTCTCGCTCACCGCGGCGACCATCGAGAGGCCGCGTCCGCAGGTCGCGGAGGAGGTGGCGTCCCGCACCTCGGGGAGGCGGGGGTCACGGTCGTGCACCGAGACCGTGAGTTGGTCGAGCAGCAGCTCGATCTCGACGGTGCACAGCTTGTCGGGCCGGGCGTGCAGATGGACGTTGGTCAGCAGCTCGGTCACACCGAGTGCGGCCCGGTCTATCAACGGATCCAGATGCCAGTAGCGCAACTGCGCAGATACGATTCTGCGGACCTGGCCGATCCGCGAGGGCAGAGCATGGAGCTCCACCGTGCAATGCCTGCTTGGCTGGCTGATCACGCTGCGGCTCCCCGAATTGAGGTCCGGAAGAAGACGAGTGCGGATCCAGCGGGCTGCCTGCGCGCGCCGGCCGCTTTGCTGTCGATGGCCGGCGGGCTGGTTCGCAGCGTTATCGCCGGTAAACCCAGAGTGACGTGACAACAGAGTGACCCAAGAGGTGCGGGCCCGCAACTCACGGTGTTCTCAAGGGCCGGGCGCGTGACGGCCTGCGGCGCTCTCAGCGCCCGCGCCCCGCATCGCGCCCTGACGCATCGCGCACGGCCGCGTCGCGCACCGCCTCGATGAACCGGCGGGCCGCCGGTGGGCCGGGTTCCCCGGGGGCCGGGTCGTGGTCGCCCAGCGTGAGCAGATAGCGGGTGCCGTTGACGTCCGCCAGCGCCCGGTCCTCGTGGGCGAACCACGGCTTGGACGCCCTGACCGCCCGCAGTGGCGCGCTGTCGATCTCACTGCCGTAACTGGTGAGCAGCTCCAGTCTGCCGTCGCTGATGCGGACCTGCCCGGCCCGGGTGAGCGAACGCAGCCTCCTGCCGATCCGCACGCCTGTGGCTGTGAACTCCGGCTCCGCCATGTGCTCCGCCCCTTGTGCGCTCCGGTCGTGCTTCGTGGTGCCCCGTGGTACCCCGTCGCGTCCCTGTCGTCTCTCGTCGTGTCCTCGTGCGTCGGGCGCGGATCCCGTTCTCTGTGCTTCCCGCCGGGATCGGCGTCCTGTGCGTGCAGTCTGCCTGCGTCGGGCGTCGAGCACCAGTGCGCATCACGGCGTGGCACATGCCCTCCGGCGCACTCACGCGAATGCGCCCCCCGGCCCTGCGTGACCGACGGCACCAGCGGTTCCTTTGAGGTGCCCAAAGGAGTGTTTATGCAGGTGAGGAGGCATGCCGAAGGTGCCTATGATCGAGGCGTCCGACCATGTGACCCGGCGTCGGCGCACCCTGGAAGGAGCCCCGCCGTGACCACCCCGCAGCAGGCCCGCCCGTACGAGCCGACCGCCACACTCGATGTCGATCACAGCGACGCGGCATACCGGCACTGGCTCAAAGAAGCCGTACGGAAGGTCCAGGCCGACGCGAACAGATCGGCCGACACCCATCTGCTGCGCTTTCCGCTGCCCGAGGACTGGGGCATCGACCTGTATCTCAAGGACGAGTCCACCCACCCCACCGGCAGCCTCAAGCACCGTCTGGCCCGCTCGCTCTTCCTCTACGGCCTGTGCAACGGCTGGATCCGCCGCGGCCGGCCCGTCATCGAGGCGTCCAGCGGCTCCACGGCCGTCTCCGAGGCGTACTTCGCCGGGCTGATCGGGGTGCCGTTCATCGCGGTCATGCCCCGTACCACGAGCGCCGAGAAGTGCCGGCTGATCGAGTTCCACGGCGGACAGTGCCACTTCGTCGACGACCCGCGGACGATGTACGCGGAGTCCGCAGCCCTCGCGGCCGAGACCGGCGGTCACTACATGGACCAGTTCACCTATGCGGAACGGGCGACGGACTGGCGCGGCAACAACAACATCGCGGAGTCCGTCTACCGTCAGCTGGAGCTGGAACGCCATCCCGAGCCCGCGTGGATCGTCGCCACCGCGGGGACCGGCGGCACCTCGGCGACCATCGCGCGCTATGTGCACTACATGCAGTTCGACACCCGTATCTGCGTGGCGGATCCGGAGAACTCCTGTTTCTTCGAGGGCTGGACCACCGGCGACACGGAGGTCACCACCGACTGCGGCTCGCGCATCGAGGGCATCGGACGGCCGCGCATGGAGCCGAGCTTCGTGCCGGGAGCCGTCGACCGGATGATGAAGGTGCCGGACGCGGCGAGCGTGGCGGCCGTCCGGGCCCTGGAACAGGCCATCGGACGCAAGGCGGGCGGCTCGACCGGCACGGGCCTGTGGAGCGCGCTCAGGATCGTGGCCGAGATGGCGGCGGCGGGGCGCACGGGGAGCGTCGTGACGCTTCTGTGCGACCCCGGTGACCGCTATCTCGACAAGTACTACTCGGACGACTGGCTGGCCGCTCAGGGGCTGGACATCGCGCCCTACGCGGCCACCATCGACGCGTTCCTGGCCACCGGGGTCTGGCCGGACTGACGGCTGCGCGCGCCGCCGCGCACGGGTGCGCCGACCGGCTGTCCCGTGCGTCGCGTCCGGGCGTGCCGACCCGGCGTCCCGTCAGCCGGTGAGTCAGACGCCACCCCCGGCTCGACGCGGCACCGGCAACCGCAACGGACGACTCGTCAGTTGTCCGCGGGGAAACCGGACTCGGCGTCGGAGTCGGAGTCGGGTTCGCCCGCCACCACCAGGCGGCGCAGATGCTCGGAGATCTCCGAGCGCGCCTCGGCGGGCAGCCCGTCGTCCGTCACCAGCGTGTCGATCTGGTCCAGCGCGGCGAACGAACTCAGGCCCACCGTCCCCCACTTGGTGTGGTCCGCCACCACGACGACACGGCGCGCGGACTGCACGAGGCGCCGGTTCGTCTCCGCCTCCGCCAGGTTCGGCGTGGACAGGCCCGCCTCCACCGATATGCCGTGCACCCCGAGGAAGAGCACGTCGAAGTGGAGCGCCTCGATCGCCTGGTCCGCGACGGGACCCACCAGCGAGTCCGACGGTGTGCGCACCCCGCCGGTCAGCACGACCGTCGCCGCGCCCTGCCGCTGCCCCGAGGTGCGCTGCGCGGAGTGGAAGACGTCGGCCACCCGCACCGAGTTGGTCACCACGGTCAGGTCCGGCACGTCGAGCAGCTGATGGGCGAGCGCGTACGTCGTGGTGCCGCCCGACAGCGCGATCGCCGTACCCGGCGCCACCAGCGCCGCGGCCGCCCGCGCGATGTCCTCCTTGGCCGTCAGCTCCAGACCCGACTTGGCCTCGAAACCCGGCTCGTGGGTGCTGGCCTCGACCACCGGGACGGCGCCGCCGTGCACCTTCTCCACCACACCCTGGCGGGCGAGCGCGTCCAGGTCGCGGCGGACCGTCATGTCGGACACACCGAGTCTTCTGGTCAGTTCGTTGACACGGACGCCGCCGCGCCGGCGGACCTCGTCCAGGATCAGAGCGCGCCGCTGCTCCGCGAGGAGGTTCTGATTCTCACTCACGTCCGCTCCGGTTCCCTTCGCCTCGACCCGCCCGACCTGCTCCCGAACCCCATCCGACAAGGACATCCCCCTCACCTCCGGACCGCGGGACGCCCCATCCTCGCACGGGTCACCGCAGGTCGCGCACTGCCTGTGGCGACGCGCACACGTCACGCTGCCACCTCGTGTCCGGCGCTGTCACACGGATCGGGGAGATTCCGTGACCGCCGGTGCGCGCAGGCCCGGCGGAGAGGATGCTTGTAACTGGACATGACACATGTCGTACGGGGAGCACGGGGGAAAGACAACAGTGGAGCGTCTGCAGGGGCACGCCCCGACCGAGGGGACGAACGGTTCCGAGCGTCGGCCGGCGGCCGACACCGCACTCGAACTCCTGGTGCACGGCGTCGGCGGCACGACGCCCCAGGACATGCTGAACGATCCGCGCACGGTCCGGATCGCCGGCGACGACACGGCCGCGGTCTTCCGCCGGGCCGATGACGCCGAGGCCGAGGAGGACGCCGCGCGGCGTCCGGAGGAGCACCGGGGCGGACCGGTCCCCGAGGCGTACGTCTGGTGCAATCTCACCTCGGGCAACGGCTCCCGGGCCCTGTGGCTGCTGCTCCTGCCCTTCATGGTGGTCAACCTCGCCCACTGGATGCGGCCCACGGTGAGCGACAACCGCAAGCGGGCGGTACGCCTCTACGGCCTGCTCGTACGCCTCGCCGGACTGACCCTCACGGTGCTCCTGGTCGCCGCGGCCTGCGAGGTCGCCCTCGACCTGACCGCCTGGCAGTGCGCGGGCACCCGCTCGTGCGCCGAGGCGCACTCCTGGCTCGGCTTCCTGTCCCCGGCGGTCTCGGACGACAGCTGGTGGAGCGAGCCGGGCCGCCGGCTCGCCCTCGCCTCGTCGGTGCCCGCGGCGCTCACCGCCCTCCTCTGGTACCTCTCGCACCGCACCTGGAGCGCGTACGAGTCCCAGCAGCCGATGGAACGCGAGACCGAGCCGGACGAGGAGACCAGCAGAGCGGGGCTCGGCCGCCCCGGCTTCTGGTACGGACGCCGACTGGTCGCCCGCCTGCGCGTGGCACACACCTCTGCCGCCCTGCTGACGATCGCCGCGGCGGTCGTCACCGCCGCCGCACGTCACGACCGCGAGGCCGGCGGGCCGGCCGCCCTTGACGTGCTCGGCTGGCTCCTGCAGGCAACGCTCGTGCTGGGCGCGGCCGTTGTGCTGTGGGTGGTCTGCAGCCGGGGCCGCAGCGAGCACTTCGTCGACCGGCAGCTCGACGCGGCCCTCGTGCGCGTGCTCCCCCTCGCCTCGCTCGCCGTGTTCGCCCTGACCCTCGTCCACGCCGGCTGGTCGCGCCCGGACTGGCGGTCGGAGCACCGGCTGCCCGGGGACGCCACCTTCGGCACCCTCGCACTGGTCGAGTGCCTGCTGGTGATCGCTCTCGGCGTCGTGGCCCATGTCCTGTACCGCGCACACCCGGACCCGCGTACCGCGATGCGGGGCCTGGCCGGGCCCGCCGTCGCGATGCTGGCCTGTGCCCTGGGCGGTGTGATGTCCGGCGGCGTCTCCCAGCGCGTCGCCGACTGGCTGGACGGCACCGGCGGAACCATCCCCGGCCCGCCCGTGCTGCTGACCTGGCAGGCGTCCGTCATCCCGCCGCTGCTGCTGGTCCTGCTCGCCCTCGTCGGCTGGCTGGCCCGGCGCACCCTGGTCCTGCGCCGCACCGAGACGGCCGCGGTGGACCGCGCCTACGCGAACGAGGCCAAGGACGCCACCACCACCCGCCGTATCGCGAGCATCCGCGCGATGGCCGCCCTCACCGACCGGGCACCCCGGATCGTCGGTGTCACCTCCGTCGTGACACTGGTCCTGGGCGGCCTGGCACTGGCCGGCGCCCTGGCCACCGGAGAGACCCCGGCACGGGCGGCCGACGGCACGTACCCCGTCGTGCGCGGCGCCGCCGAGACCGCGCAGGCGCTCGGCTCCTGGCTGATCGGCGTCGGCTTCATACTGTTCGTCACCTGGGGCCGCCGCGCCTACAAGGACCGGACCGCCCGCCGCACCATCGGCATCCTGTGGGACGTCGGTACGTTCTGGCCGCGCGCCGCCCACCCCTTCGCGCCCCCCTGCTACGCCGAGCGCGCCGTGCCCGACCTGACCTGGCGCATCGTCGGCTGGACCAAGGCCACCGGCGGCCGCCTCGTCCTGTCCGGCCACTCCCAGGGCAGCGTCCTCGCGGCCGCCGCGGCCTGGCAGCTCAAGCCGTCGGTCCGCAGGCGGGTCGCGCTGCTCACCTACGGCTCACCGCTGGAGCGGCTGTACGGGCGGTGGTTCCCGGCGCACTTCGGGCCCGCCGCGCTCAGCAGCCTGCACCGGGACGTCGACTGCTGGCGCAACCTGTACCGGGCCACCGACCCCATCGGCGGTCCCGTGCGGCTGGCCGG
The DNA here is from genome assembly GCF_042889045.1 of Streptomyces sp. NPDC002701. Classification (NCBI taxonomy): domain Bacteria; kingdom Bacillati; phylum Actinomycetota; class Actinomycetes; order Kitasatosporales; family Streptomycetaceae; genus Streptomyces; species Streptomyces sp. NPDC002701. The sequence goes on along the minus strand of NZ_JBIAQL010000017.1, from coordinate 63,029 downwards.
CGACTGCGGCCCCGAGGTCGACCGCGAGGCACTGGAGGACCCGCTCGCGTACGGCCGGACCGAGCAGCATCCGCTGCCCGCACCGATCCTCGGACACTCGGACTACCAGGCGGACCCCGCGTTCGCCCAGGAACGGGAGAGGCTGCTCGCCCGGCTCACACCGGGCGTCCCGGCACCCCGCCCGTGCTGCGACCCCCGTTCCGGGCCCGACGAACCGCAGGGCCCCCGGACGCAGCCCTCGCCGGCGTGACGCCTCAGGGAAGCTCCGGCAGGTCCTCCGCGTACAGCAGGGTGAGGTCGTCCGTGCTCGGCTCGGGGAGTTGGGCGACCCGCCCCGCGTGCCGCTCCACCATCGCCTCGAAGGTCTGGCGCGCGGTACGGCCGTTGCCGAACGCCGGCCCCTTCGGGATCGCCGTGAAGTACTTGACCAGTGCCTCCGCCGCCCCCGGCGCCAACCGGTACTCGTGCTCGTCGGCCTGCTGCTCCACGATCCGCAGCAGCTCCTCCGAACCGTAGTCATGGAAGGTGATGGTCCGTGAGAAACGGGACGCCACACCGGGGTTGACCGTGAGGAAGCGCTCCATCTCGGCCGTGTAGCCCGCGACGATCACGACCACCGCCTCCCGGTGGTCCTCCATCAGCTTCACCAGCGTGTCGATCGCCTCGCGGCCGAAGTCGCGCCCGGAGTCCTCCGGCGACAGCGCGTACGCCTCGTCGATGAACAGGACACCGCCGCGCGCCTTGTCGAACGCCTCCTGCGTACGGATCGCCGTGGACCCGATGTGCTCGCCGACCAGGTCGACCCGCGACACCTCGACGAGGTGCCCCTTCTCCAGGACGCCGAGGGCGGCCAGGATCTCGCCGTAGAGGCGGGCGACCGTCGTCTTGCCGGTGCCGGGGGAGCCGGTGAAGACGAGGTGACGGCGGGCGGAGGCCGCCTTGAGCCCCGCCTGCTGACGGCGCCGGCCCACCTCGATCATGTCGGTGAGGGCCCGCACCTCGCGCTTGACGCTGTCGAGGCCCACCAGCAGGTCCAGCTCACCGAGCACCGCCTCCGAGGTGCGCGCGGGCCGCGCCGGCTCGGACGCGGCGACCAGCGGCTCCTGCTCGGTGACGCGCTGCCCCGGGATCGTCCCCAGCAGACCGGAGGACGAGCCGGCGGTCTGTACGGCGGTCTCCGGCGCCGGGGGCCGCACATGGGCGCTCTCGTCGCTCGTGCAGTCCTCGACCAGGGGTCCCGTGCCGGACGCCTGGTCACCGCCGGCGTCGGCGAACTCGTAACCACCGCGCGCGCACCGCTCCGTACGGCACTTCTTCAGCGTCGCCCGGCAGCCGTCGATCACATGGAAGCCGTAGCCGCCGCTGCCGGTCACCCGGCAGCCGTGGAAGCTGCCGCGGCCACCGGCCGACACATAGAAACCGGCCTCCGCGGGCGAGGTGACGGTGCACCGCTCGATGGTGGGGTCGGCGCCCTTGGTGACGATCACACCCGTCTGCGTGCCGTCCACCGTGCAGCCGGAGAGCGTCCCGCCGCTGCCGTGGTCGCGGAACCAGGCGCCCGTCGCCGCGTCCCTGATCCGGCAGTCGTCGAGCTGCGCGGTGGCGCCGTCGCTCACCGACACGGCCGTGTTGCGGACCTGCGAGATGTCACTGTCGACGACGTCGGCGCGCGAGCCGCGGTCCAGCACGAACAGGGCGTCCGGCACGTCGTGCACCCGGCAGGAGTCGAGGACGACCGTCGCGCCGTCGCTGACCCACACCGCCGGATAGTCACCCGTGCTGTCGTGGATCTCGCACTGGTTGGCGTCCACGCGGGTCCCGGGGTCCCAGACGGAGAGCCCGTTGCGCCCGAACTGGCGCACCGTGGTGCGGGTCATGGTGAGGATCGAGCGGGACCGCAGGTCGACCGCGTTCTCCGGGATGTCGTGGATACGGCAGTCGGCGAGCGTCAGCACGGCGTCCGTGTCGAGCGTGACGCCGTCGGACGTCGTCCGGTGCACGTCGCAGTCCGTGAGATGCGCCGTGGCCCGCGCGGAGATCTGTACGCCGCTGCCCCTGACCTCGTACACCTCGCAGCCCACCGCCTCCAGGGCGGACTGCTCGCCGGTCACCGACAGGCCCGCGCCCGCGGTGTGGTGCACCCGGCAGCGCTCGAGCCGCGGGTGCGCGCCGCCGCGCACCGAGATGCCCGACTGGCCGGCCGCCACGACCTCGCACTCCTCGAACACCCCGCCCCCGCCGTCGAGTACCGAGATGCCGACGCCCGCCGGATTGTCCACCGTGCACCGCCGCACCGTCGGCCGGGCACCGCCGCGCACCTCGATGCCCGCGGCGGACCGGGTGACGATCCGGATGTCCATGAGTTCCGGCGTGCCCTCCTCGACGAGCAGCGCGGGCGCGGCCGAGTCCTGGCCCTCCACGAGCAGGTCCTGGACCACGGCGGACGCGCACACGGTCAGCGGCACTCCGTCGACGGGCGCGATACGCACGGAACCGGCCGAGCCCTCGGGACCGCGCAGCGTCACCGCCCGCTGGACCACGAGGTTCTCCCGGTAGGTCCCGGGCGCGACGGTGAGCACGTCACCGTCGGCCGCGGCCTCCAGGGCGGCGGCGAGCGATGCGTACTCACCTGTGCGGCGCCGCCACCGCGACGTGCCGGTGTGCGTCACCTGGACCGTGCCCTGTGCCATGGCGCTGCTGTGCCCCCACCTCGTCGTACGCGGGTCCTGACAAGCCGTGTTCCCGGTGACCGGCCGTTTCAACTCGGCTCGCGCGGAACGGGAAACAGCCTCTCACGACGGTGCCGAACACCTCGGCCGGTCCACCGTAGCGTGCGCGGAGCCGCGCGGTTGACCGGAGCGGAGAAGGCTGTCAGCTGCCCGTGCCCGTCCTGCCCCAGTCCGGGCCCACCCGGGACCAGGCCCGGTCCCAGCCTTCGTACCTGCGCCGCACCATGCGCCAGAGCACCAGGCGCCGGGCGCCCTCGACGACACCCGCGCAGGCGGCGGCCGTACCGACACCGGCCAGCACGGCGTGCGTCGACGCGGTCGCGGCGTCCAGCGGCCGGCCCACCATGCGGCCGCTCCGGTCCGTCCACACCGCGAAGCGGTCTCCGCGCCGCGGGGCGTCGAGGGCCGCCATGGCCGTGCCGCGCCGGGCGGTGCCGTCCGGCGCCGTCCAGCGGGCGAGCACCCGGCTGTGGGAGTCCCGGCCGGTGGCCGTCTCCGGATCGGGGTCGAGCGGAGTGCGGTCCGCTCTCCTGACGACGGTCGCGACCACGGAGTGGTGGTTCTCGCGCTGCTCCCGCACGGACCGCTGCAGGGCGTCCTCGGCGAGCCGTCCGACCAGCAGACCGGTCAGGGGCGCGGCGACGAGGATCAGCACCAGCGCCCCCAGCGCCAGCCACGCCTCGACGAGGTCCGTCGTACGCCGGAGCGGGTTGTGCCGCCAGCGCCGGATCCCCCTGATGGCCCGCACCGCTCCGCACCCCCTCCGCGTCCGTGACGACTCCCCACCCGGAGCCGTTCACGCGCGGTGCCGGGCAGGAGAGCGCGACCTCACCTCTCCCGCCGGTCATCCATGAACTTCTCCCACAGCCCCAACGCCCGTGCCGGGCCCCCGTGTTCCCGCCCGCCGCGTCGCGGGCGTCCAGGGCGTCGGGGGAGGCGGGCTGCGGTCGTGCGCGAAGCCGGCGGTCCCGCCCGGCCGTGCGAACCGGGGGCCGACGGACCCGCGCGTGGCAGGTCGTCGAGAGGCACCGGGCGCACGGCGCCGGTCAGCGGCTCACGGCCGGGTGCGGACAGCGGTGGCGCGCCGCCCGCCAGGGGCCGGGCGGCGATCGACGCCGCGCGTGACCGCGTGCGTCAAGTGACGGCCCCGTACTCGTCGTTCTCCTCGCCGGGCATCCAGCGGCGGTCGCCCGCCGGACCCCACAGCTCCACGACGGCCTCCCGCGGGGCGCAGGGCACGGACGACCTCCGCCGAATCGCCCTCAGTAACCCCGGTACTGCTGGTTGTTGTACGGGTCCTGGTACGGCGCCGGGGCGGGACGCGGCGCCGCGGGACGCATGGCCTCGTACCCCGTGCCGCCGGTCATCGGGCGCTGCGGCTGAGGAGCCTGCTGGCCCGGGTAGCCGCGCGGCGCGCCGCCCTGCTGCGGGATGTACGGCGCGGCCTGCTGCAGCGGAGCGGGCTGCTGGGCCTGCGGGTAGGCGTACGAAGGAGCCTGCTGGGAAGGTGCGGCGGGCAGGGCCGGCAGCGCGGACGGGAGCGCCGGGAGGTTGCTGCCCGAGGTGTCGTAGGCCGCGGGGACCCGGATCGGGGCGATCTGCGGGGTGCCCCGCTCGGCCACGAGAGAGTCGTAGATCGGGGTGTCCGGGAAGGAGGCGGAGTAGTAACCGCCGCCATAGGTGGAGCGGGGGGAGGTCATGGAACATAAGTTAAGCCCACGATGTGCTGGTTGGGGAGACCGATAAGAGGGTTGTTTTCCGTGTCGGCAGTGACGCGAGGCCCCCAATCCGAGTGAAACTGGCGAAAAGGGGCAGCAGATCGTGCTCGGATCGTGTAAAAGGCGAGTTCCGGGTGGGTTACCCGCGGGTCGGCGGACGATCGCACCGGCCCGGTCATGGGCGTTCGCCGCTCGGGGGATTAAGTTGGCGCAGAACCACCGAACGTGACGAGACGCGGTCTTCGCGGACACCCGATGGGGGCGGACATGTCAATGCCTAAAGGTTCGAATGTTCCAGTGCCGACGACCGGGCTCCGCGTCGAACTGGGCTGGCGGGCCGGTCCCGGCGTCCCCGACGCGGACGCCTCGGCGCTGCTGCTCGCCTCCGGGAAGGTCCGCTCCGACGCCGACTTCGTGTTCTACAACCAGCCGGCGCACTCCTCCGGCGCGGTCCGTTACGAGGGCAAGAACAACGCGGGCGGGCAGGTGAACGACACCCTGCTCGTCGACCTCACGCGCGTCGAGCCCGCGATCGAGACGATCGTGCTCGCCGCCTCTTCGGACGGCGGCACGTTCGGGCAGATCCCCGGGCTCTACATCCGGGTCCTCGACGCCCAGCAGGGTACGGAGGTCGCGCGCTTCGACAGCGAGGGCGCGAGCGTCGAGACCGCGTTCGTGCTCGGCGAGTTCTACCGCAGACAGGGCGCCTGGAAGTTCCGTGCCGTCGGACAGGGCTACGGCAGCGGACTCGAAGGACTGGCCACGGACTTCGGGATCACGGTCGACGAACCCCAGCAGGCGGCACCGCCCGCCCCCATGGCCCCGCCCCCGGCCCCCGCGGCCCCGCCGGTCACGGCCGCCCGGCCGGCGACGCCGCCGCCCGCCCCTCCGGCGGCGCCCACCCCGCCCGCCGCCCCCGTACGCCTGACCAAGGTCACGCTCACGAAGGACGCCCCGTCCGTCTCGCTGACCAAGCAGGGCGGCACCTCCGGCGTGATGCGCGTGAACCTCAACTGGACGGTGCGCAAACAGTTCTCGGGATGGCAGGCCAAGCTGGGCCGGGCCATCGCCATGCACGCGGACCTCGACCTCGACCTGTGCGCCCTCTACGAACTCTCCGACGGCAGCAAGGGCGTGGTCCAGGCCCTGGGCAACGCCTTCGGGTCGCTGCACCAGCCGCCGTTCATGCACCTCGACGGCGACGACCGCACCGGCGCGGTGTCGAGCGGCGAGAACCTCAGCGTCAACCTCGACCACACCCAGCACTTCCGCCGCATCCTCATCTTCGTGACCATCTACGAAGGGGCGCGTTCCTTCGCCGACCTCGACGCCACGGTGACCCTCCAGCCACTGCACGGCGCGCCCGTCGACTTCTCGCTCGGCGAGTGCACCGTGCCCTCGACGGTCTGTGCCCTCGCCCTGATCACGAACACCGGCAACGACCTCGTCGTCCAGCGAGAGGCACGCTTCCTCGTCCCCGACCGCGGGGTGAGCCCGCAGCGCACCGTCGACTACGCCTACGGGTGGGGCATGAACTGGACCCCGGGCAGGAAGTGAGCCGGACGGCGGCCTCCGGGCCCGCTCAGGGCCCGGCCGCCGCGTCGGGACGCGTGTAGGTGCGGCCCTTCCAGGCCGCGCCGCGCCCCCTGTAGTGCTGCACCGCGGAGTCCACCGTCATGAACAGGTACAGCAGAGCGGTGACCGGCAGCAGCGGGGCGAGCAGGAGCGGCTGCCGGTAGTGGCGGAGCATCGGCAGGTACGTCGCCGTCATCGTCAGCCACGCCAGCGCCCCGGCCACCGCCGCCGTACGGCTGCCCGCCGCGAGCCCCACGACGAGGGCCACCGGGGGCACCAGGTACACCACGGCGAGCCCTGCCACGGTGCCCGCCAGCACCAGCGGGTTGTGCCGCAGCTGCGCGTACGCGCTGCGCGAGACCATCCGCCACAGGTCGTGCAGCCGCGGATAGGGACGCACACTGACGACGCGGTCGGCGAGCCCGAGCCAGATGTGTCCCCCGGAGTCCTGCACGGCCCTCGCCATCGCCACGTCGTCGATGACGGCCTGCCGGATCGCGTCCGGAAAGCGGGCCCGCTCGGCGGCGGCGGTCCGCAGCAGCACACAGCCGCCCGCCGCGGCGGCGGTCCGCGCCCCCCTCCGGGCGATCCACCGGAACGGATACAGCTGCGCGAAGAAGTACACGAACGCCGGGACCACGAGCCGCTCCCAGACGCTCTCCACGCGCAGCCGGGCCATCTGGGACACGAGATCGAGGTCGCCGGTGACGGCCGCGGCCACCAGCTCCCGCAGACTGTCCGGCGCGTGGGCGATGTCCGCGTCCGTGAGCAGCAGGTACTCGGGTCCACGCGCGCGTGCCAGGTCGATGCCGTGCCGCACGGCCCAGAGCTTGCCGGTCCAGCCCGCGGGCGGATCCCCGGGCGAACCGACGGTCAGCGGCAGCCCACCGTGCCGCCGGCCCAGCTCACGGGCCAGCTCCCCGGTGCCGTCCGAACTGCCGTCGTCGACGAGGAAGACCTCGGCCCGCCCCGGATACTCCTGCGCGAGGAGCGACGGCAGGCTCCTGGGCAGCACGGCGGCCTCGTCACGCGCGGGTACGACGACACACACGGACGGCCAGGTGTCCGGCTCCCGGCGGGGCGGCAACCGGACGTCCGTACGCCAGAAGAAGCCCTGGCCGAGCAGCAGCCACAGCCAGGCAGCCAGTGATCCGACAGCGGTCCACGCAAGGGCGCTCATCCGCCGCAGTCTGCCCCACCACGGCGACCCGCCGAGGCGGATCCACTATGGTGACCGGGTGAAGATCGCGCTCATGGACTCCGGAATCGGACTGCTCGCGGCGGCCGCCGCGGTACGTCGTCTGCGCCCCGACGCGGAGCTCGTTCTCTCCTCGGACCCCGGCAGCATGCCGTGGGGTCCCCGTACGCCGGACGACGTGACCGCGCGCGCCCTCGCCGTCGCGGAGGCGGCCGCCGCGCACCGGCCCGACGCCCTGATCGTCGCCTGCAACACCGCCTCCGTGCACGCACTGCCCGCGCTCCGCGCCCGGCTGGAGCCCGCGGTGCCCGTCATCGGCACCGTCCCGGCGATCAAGCCGGCCGCCGCGGGCGGCGGACCCGTCGCGATCTGGGCCACGCCCGCCACCACCGGCAGCCCCTACCAGCGCGGACTCATCCGCGAGTTCGCAGGCGGTGTCACCGTCACCGAGGTGCCCTGCCCCGGCCTCGCGGACGCCGTCGAGCACGCCGACCGGGCGGCCGTCGACGCCGCCGTCGCCGCGGCCGCGGCGCGCACCCCCGACGATGTAAGGACCGTCGTCCTGGGCTGCACCCATTACGAACTGGTGGCCGAGCGCATCCGCGCCGCGGTGCAGCGCCCCGGCGCGCCGCCGCTCGTCCTGCACGGCTCCGCCGGAGCCGTGGCCGCCCAGGCACTGCGCCGCACCGGCCGGGCCCCGGCCCCCGACGCCACCGGCCCGGGCACTCTCACGGTGCTGCTCGGCGGACGCGAGGGCGTCCTGTCCGCGAACGCCCTGACGTACGACGAGGGCAGACTGCTCCAGGCGGTCAGCCCGGCGCACTGAGCGCCGCCCCTCTTCGGAGGCCACGCCTTGGCCCGTGACAGTGACGGTCCGCAAGCAGGTGCCCCCTGTGCGGAACATGAGTACGCTCATTGGCATGACGGACCACCCCCACGGCGAACAGGGCGCTGCCGACGCCCCGCATCCCGAGGTCTGGCACGGTCGCGCGTCCAACCGTGTGCAGTGGCTGCTCGCCTGCATCGGCGCCGCGTGCCTGGCACTGGGCATCGAGCTGGCGGTCGACTCGGCCTGGACGTCCGGCATCGCCCCGCTCGCCATGTCCGTGGTCGGCTGCATCGCCGCGGGGCTGCTGGTCCTCTTCGGCACGCTCGCGTTCGTCCATGTCGCCGTGAAGGTCGACAAGGAGTGCCTGGAGGTGCGGTGCGGCCACATGGGCGTCCCGCGCCGCCGCATCCCGCTGTCGCACATCACGGGCGCCGACTTCGCACCCCGCGTGACCCCGCGCCAGTGGGGTGGCTGGGGTTACCGCTGGCGCCCCGACCAGGGCACCGCCGTGGTCGTCCGGCGGGGCGAGGGTCTGGTGCTCCGCCTGGGCGACGGCCACACGTTCACGATCACGGTGGACAACGCGGAGGCGGCCGTACGGGTGATCCGGGGCCGCCTGAGGGCGGCCGCCACGGGCCACACCCACTGACGACCTGTCCCTGCGGGGCTGCGAACCCCGGCCGCCGCGGCCGACTGCGCCCCCTGGGCCCCCGGACGCGGGCCGTCAGCGCCCGCGTGACGCGGACCCGCGGCCGACCTGAGCCGACCCGCGGGCCCGGTCTCACCGGTCGGCCGGGCCGACCCGGTCCTCCGGCGGATTGGCCGGGGTGGGGCGTGCCGTGGCCAGGCCCGCCAGGAGGCCCGCGCCGGCCGTGACCGTGGTGAAGCTCAGGGCGTTGCCGACCGCGGCGATCGCGGCCAGCGCCGTCAGCGCCGCGCCCGCGGTGAGGACGATCGGGGTGGGCCGCGGCGACCTCCACAGTGCGTACAGGACCCACCCGAACACCGCGGCGAGCAGGACGACGCCCAGGACACCCTGCTCGGCGGCCTGCTGCAACGGCGCCGAGTGGGGTTTGCCGTCGGGCGGCAGCGTCTGCGTGGCCGTCGGGCTGAGTTCCGCGAAGCGTCCGGGACCGATGCCAAGGCCCGGTTCCCGGCCCGCCATCTCCAGGGCGTCGTGCCACAGCAGCACCCGGTGCTGGGTGAGCTGCCCCTCCAGGGACGTGGTCAGGCCGTCCGGCAGCGCGTCCTCGGCGATCGCCCAGGTCGCCCCGGTGACCAGGGCGACAGCGAGCGCGAGACCGCCGAGCCCGACGGCCCGGCGGTGCATACGGTCGGCGGCGAGGGAGCAGAGCAGTACGCCCAGACAGGCCACGAAGCCCGCCGTCGAACCCAGGACGGCCGCGGTCACCGCGATACCGGCGGCCAGCAGACGCAGGACGAGCCGCAGCCCCGGCGGGCGGGCCGCCCAGGCGGCACAGCACGCGGCCCCCGCGGAGAGGGTGAGCAGCGCGGCGGTCGCACCGGTCTGCCCGAGCGGCGAGGTCACCTGGCTGCCCGGATTGATGTGCGGGGCCGCCACGGCGAGACCCAGTCCGGCGAACGCGCCCGCGCAGGGCGCGGCGACCGGCAGCAGCTCGCCGCAGATCCGTCCCGAGGCGTAGCCGGCGGCCACGGCGAGGACCGCGAGCAGGACCCCCTCGGGCCGGCCGCCGTGTGCGGCGGCCGTGATCAGCGACCAGGCGGCGCACGCTCCGAGCACGACGACACCCGTCGCGTCCGAAGCGCTGCGTCTGTCGTGTGCCGACGCCGGACCGGCCGCCGACGTCATCCCCGTGGACCCCACCCCGACGCCCCCCGACCTGTGACAGCCCCGACCGCCCGGCCGAAAACGACCCGTACGTCAAAGGCTCCGGCACACCGTAACGGGTGATGCGCCGGTTTGTGGACGAGTTGCGCAGAAACGATGCAGCACATGAGGGGGAAGCGCACCGGCGGGCGCCCGGGGCCGCGCTGTCGGCGCCCCGGCCGGCCGCCGTACACTCCGGGAGTGACCGTCACAGCGACCTCCGTAGACGAGCCGGAACAGCTCGAACCGCAGGCCCGGCCCGTTTCGCGCGTGGCACGGCTGGCCCGGCGGTCCGGCCCGGCCGCCGCCGCGGCACTCTCCGGGGTGCTGCTGTACGTCAGTTTCCCGCCGCGCACCCTGTGGTGGCTGGCGCTGCCGGCCTTCGCGGTGTTCGGCTGGTGTCTGCGCGGCCGCACCTGGAAGGCCGCCCTCGGTCTCGGCTACCTCTTCGGGCTCGGCTTCCTGCTGCCGCTGCTCGTGTGGACCGGCGTGGAGGTCGGCCCCGGCCCGTGGCTGGCGCTCGTCGTCATCGAGGCGGTCTACGTCGCGCTCGTCGGCGCGGGCATCGCGGCCGTGTCCAAGCTGCCGGCCTGGCCGCTGTGGGCGGCGGCCCTCTGGATCGCCGGTGAGGCGGCACGCGCGCGCGTGCCGTTCGGCGGCTTCCCCTGGGGCAAGATCGCCTTCGGCCAGGCGGACGGGGTCTTCCTGCCCCTCGCGGCCGTGGGCGGCACACCCGTGCTCGGATTCGCGGTCGTCCTGTGCGGCTTCGGCCTGTACGAGACCGTCCGGCTCGGCCTCGGGGCGCGGCACACCGGCGCCGTACGCCGGGGAGCCGCCGCGGCCGCCCTGCTCGCCCTCGTCCTGCCGGTGGCGGCCGCCTTCGCCGCCCGCACCCTGGTCAGCGACCGGGCCGAGGACGGCACCGCGACCGTCGCCGTCATCCAGGGCAACGTGCCGCGCGCGGGCCTCGACTTCAACTCCCAGCGGCGCGCGGTCCTCGATCACCACGCGCGGGAGACCGAGCGCCTCGCCGCACGGATCGAGGCGGGCGACGTCGACCGGCCCGACTTCGTGCTGTGGCCGGAGAACTCCTCCGACATCGACCCGTTCCGCAACCCCGACGCCTACGCCGTGATCGACAAGGCCGCGAGGGCGATCGGCGCGCCCATCTCGGTCGGCGGCGTCGTCGAGAAGAACGGCAGGCTCTACAACGAGCAGATCCTCTGGGACCCGGCGAAGGGCCCCGGCGCCACCTACGACAAACGGCAGGTTCAGCCGTTCGGCGAGTACCTCCCCATGCGCTCCCTCATCGGCGCCATCAACGGGGACTGGACGTCCATGGTCCGCCAGGACTTCAGCCGGGGCGACAAGCCGGGCGTGTTCACCATGGCGGGTACCGAGGTCGGCCTCGCGACCTGCTACGAAGCCGCCTTCGACTGGGCCGTGCGCGACACCGTCACGAACGGCGCCCAGCTGATCTCCGTGCCGAGCAACAACGCCACGTTCGACCGCAGCGAGATGACCTACCAGCAGCTCGCCATGTCCCGCGTCCGCGCCGTGGAGCACAGCCGCACCGTCACCGTCCCGGTGACCAGCGGCGTCAGCGCCGTGATCATGCCGGACGGGGAGATCACCCAGCGGACCGGCATGTTCGTGGCGGACTCGCTCGTCCAGAAGGTCCCGCTGCGTTCCTCCGAGACCCCCGCGACCCGCCTCGGCGTCGTGCCGGAGGCCGTGCTGGTCCTGATCGCCGCTGGCGGCCTCGGCCTGGTGGTGTCGTCGGCGGTGCGCGGGCGACGCGCCGGTGCCCTGTAGCCGTCCGCCGCGTGGCCGGATGCGGAACGCGCGCGAGGTGGGGGAACCCGCCCATTAGGGTCGGTCCATGGCTACTCCTGACTTCATCCGTACGATCCGGGCCACCGCGGGCCGGCAGTTGCTCTGGCTTCCCGGAGTCACCGCCGTCGTCTTCGACGACGAGGGCAGGGTCCTGCTCGGGCGCCGGACCGACACCGGCAGATGGGCCGTCATCGGCGGCATGACGGAGCCGGGGGAGCAGCCCGCGGCCTGCGCGGTCCGGGAGGTCCACGAAGAGACCGGCGTACGGTGCGTCCCCGAGCGCGTCGTCCTCGTACAGGCCCTGCAACCGATCACGTATCCCAACGGCGACGTCTGTCAGTTCATGGACATCACCATCCGCTGCCGTGCCGTCGGCGGCGAGGCCCGGGTCAACGACGACGAGTCGCTGGAGGTCGGCTGGTTCGCCGTGGACGCCCTGCCGGCGCTGGACGAGTACGGGCTGTTCCGGATCAAGCAGGCACTGTCCGACGAGCCCACGTGGTTCGACCCCGCGGTCTGACCCGGGGCGAGGAGCGGGCGGCGCACCCCGCCCGCCGCGACCGCGGCCGGCCGAAACCGTCCGGCGGCGACCTCGGGTGACCTCCGGCGCCCGGACCGTGGCGGAGTTGTGCGGGCTCCTGTCCGGTGGGGTCCCGTCACGAGATATCTTGATGTCGAGCAATGTTGCAGACGTGGAGCGGAGCACCCGGTGACTGACTCGACCATCATCTATACGCACACTGACGAGGCCCCGGCCCTGGCGACCTATTCGTTCTTGCCGGTGGTCCAGGCGTACGCGTCGCAGGCCGGTGTCACTGTGGAAACCCGTGACATCTCGCTGGCCGGGCGGATCATCGCCCTCTTCCCCGACTACCTGGAGGAGGGGCAGCGCATCCCCGACGCGCTCGCCGAGCTGGGTGAGCTGGCCAAGACGCCCGAGGCCAACATCATCAAGCTGCCGAACATCTCGGCCTCGATCCCGCAGCTCAAGGCCGCGGTCGCCGAGCTGCAGGCGCAGGGCTACGCGCTGCCGGACTACCCGGACGACCCGAAGACCGACGAGGAGCGCGACATCCGCGCCCGCTACGACAAGGTCAAGGGCAGCGCCGTCAACCCGGTGCTGCGCGAGGGCAACTCCGACCGCCGCGCCCCCGCGTCGGTCAAGAACTACGCCAAGGCCCACCCGCACCGCATGGGCGCCTGGACCGCCGAGTCGAAGACGAACGTCGCGACCATGGGCGTCGACGACTTCCGGTCCACCGAGAAGTCCACGGTGATCTCCGAGGCCGGCACCCTGCGCATCGAGCTGACCGGCGACGACGGTTCCACCACCGTCCTGCGCGACTCCGTGCCCGTCCTCGCGGGCGAGGTCGTCGACGCCTCCGTCATGCACGTCGCCGCGCTGCGCGAGTTCCTCACCGCGCAGATCGCCCGGGCCAAGGCCGACGGCGTGCTGTTCTCCGTGCACCTCAAGGCCACCATGATGAAGGTCTCCGACCCGATCATCTTCGGCCACGTGGTGCGCGCCTTCTTCCCGAAGACGTTCGCCCAGTACGGCGAGACCCTCGCCGCCGCCGGTCTGACCCCGAACGACGGCCTCGGCGGCATCCACAAGGGCCTCGAGTCCCTGCCCGAGGGCGCCGAGATCAAGGCGTCCTTCGACGCCGAGCTCGCCGAGGGCCCGGAACTCGCCATGGTCGACTCGGACAAGGGCATCACCAACCTGCACGTCCCGTCCGACGTCATCGTCGACGCGTCCATGCCGGCGATGATCCGCACCTCCGGCCACATGTGGGGCCCGGACGGCCAGGAGGCCGACACCCTCGCGGTCCTCCCGGACAGCAGCTACGCCGGTGTCTACCAGGTCGTCCTCGACGACTGCCGCGCCAACGGCGCCTTCGACCCGTCGACGATGGGCTCGGTCCCGAACGTCGGTCTGATGGCGCAGAAGGCCGAGGAGTACGGCAGCCACGACAAGACCTTCGAGATCCCCGCCACCGGCACGGTCCGCGTCGTCGACCAGGCCGGGAACGTCGTCCTCCAGCAGGCGGTCTCCGCCGGCGACATCTTCCGCGCCTGCCAGACCAAGGACGACCCGATCCGGGACTGGGTCAAGCTCGCCGTCACCCGCGCCCGCGCCACCGGCGACCCGGCCGTGTTCTGGCTGGACGAGACCCGCGCCCACGACGCGCAGCTCATCGCCAAGGTCAACGCCTACCTGCCGGAGCACGACACCGAGGGCCTGGACATCAAGATCCTGTCCCCGGTCGAGGCGACCAAGCTGTCCGTGGAGCGCATCCGCCGCGGCGAGAACACCATCTCGGTCACCGGCAACGTCCTGCGCGACTACCTGACCGACCTGTTCCCGATCCTGGAGCTGGGCACCAGCGCCAAGATGCTCTCGATCGTCCCGCTGATGAACGGCGGCGGCCTCTTCGAGACGGGTGCCGGCGGCTCCGCGCCCAAGCACGTGCAGCAGCTGGTCAAGGAGAACTACCTGCGCTGGGACAGCCTGGGCGAGTTCCTCGCGCTGGCGTCCAGCTTCGAGCACCTCGCGCAGACCACGGACAACGCGCGGGCCCAGGTCCTCGCCGACACCCTCGACCGCGCGACGGCCACGTTCCTGGAGAACGACAAGTCGCCGAGCCGTCGCCTCGGCGGCATCGACAACCGCGGCAGCCACTTCTACCTCGCTCTGTACTGGGCGCAGGAGCTGGCCGCCCAGACCGACGACGCCGACCTCGCGAAGGTCATCGCGCCGCTCGCCGACACGCTGGCCTCGCAGGAGGAGACGATCGTCGCCGAGCTGAACGCGGTGCAGGGCGCCGCCGCGGAGATCGGCGGGTACTACCGGCCCGACCCGGCGAAGGCCGCGGCGGTCATGCGGCCGTCCGCGACGCTGAACGCCGCGCTGGCCACGCTCGCGTAGTACTCCGCTTCGCGCCCGGGATCCGTCCGCGGGCGCGTCGTGGCCGAGCGCGCGGTTCCCCGCGCCCCTGAGGGATCAGGGGCGCGGGGACCTTGTCAGGTGCGGCCGGCGCCTGTGTACAGGTCCAGCTCGCCCTCCAGTTCCACGGCCAGGACTGTCGCCTGCTCGTCCAGGTCGGCGGCCGCGGGGGCGTCGATCCAGGTCACGCCGGGCACCGTGTCGAGACCGCCGGTGACGTGGTGGCCGAGTGCGGTCCCCGTACCGAGGACCGTGACGCGGCGGACCCGGTTGCGCAGGCCCCGTACCGAGACGGTCTCGCGCGGGGCGTCGAAGCACACCAGGTAGAGCGTGCGCCGGTCGGCGGACAGGGTGCTGGGACCGTAGTGGTGTCCGGCCGGCAGTCCGGCGACCGTGCCGTACACCGCCTCGCGGTGCCGGGCGATCCACGCGCCCAGGCCCTCCATGCGTTCGACCTGCTCCTCGGGGATCGTGCCGTCCTCGCGCGGCCCCGCGGCCAGCAGCAGGTTGCCGCCCATGCCGATCGTCTCGGTGAAGTACCGCACCAGCTGGCGCACCGACTTGAAGGCGCGGTCCTGCGGCCGGTGGCTCCACGAGTCGTTGATGGTCAGGCAGAGCTCCCACGGACCGTCCGGCGCCTTCAAGGGGGTGCCCTGTTCGGGCGTCGCGTAGTCGCCGTGACCCGACAGCCGGCCGTTGAGGACGGTGTCCGGGTTGCCGGCGAGGACCAGCCCCGCGAGCTCGCCCATCCGCCACTGCTCCGCCGTGCGCTCCCACTCGCCGTCGAACCACAGGATGTCCGGGCGGAACCGCTCGACGAGTTCGCCGACCTGTCCGTCGCGGTACGCCAGGTAGCGGGCCCAGGCCGCCGGATCCTCCTTGCCGGGCTCGGCCTGCGAGTACGCGTTGAGCGGCACCGCGTACGGGCCCGGGTGCCGCTCGCTCGCGTAGTCCGGGTGGTTCCAGTCGGAGTGCGAGTAGTAGAGGCCCACCTTGAGGTCACGGGCGCGCAGCGCCTCGACGAACCCGGTGACGAGATCACGGCCCGCCGGGGTGTCCCGGACCACGTCGAGACTGCGGTGGCCGGTGTCCCACAGGGCGACGCCGTCGTGGTGCCGGGCGGTGAGGACGGCGTACCGGGCGCCGACACGGGCGAACAGCTCGGCCCAGGCGTCGGGGTCGTAGCGCGAGGCGGTGAAGCCGTCGAGCTGCTCCATGTACTGCGCGTGCGTCATCTCGCCGGTGTAGAAGGACCAGGACTCGGCGGCGCCGCCCACCGCGTAGACGCCGTAGTGGAGGAAGATGCCCAGCTTGGCATCGGGAAACCAGGGTTGCATCGGCATGCGTCCACGCTAGACGCAGGCCGCCGTCGGCGGACGGGCGCCGGTCACCGGCACCGGCCCGCTGTCACTTGGCGGTATCCGGTGGGTACAGGAGCGTTGGTCGCGTGTTCAATCACGGGTGACGCGTCACGTACGGACGGCCCCCCACCTCAGGAGGCACCGTGATCGCCGTTCCCGAGCCCGGACTGACCGAACGCGAACTCATCGACCGGGCCGTCGCGCTGCGGCCCGCGCTGCTCGAACGCCAGGCGGAGACCGAGCAACTGACGCGCTGTCCACAGGCCACGCACGACGACTTCGTACGGGCGGGCTTCTACCGGACGTTGCAGCCCCGCCGCTACGGCGGCTACGAGTTCGGGCTGCCGACGTTCTTCCGCGTGGTCACGGAGATCGCCCGCGGCTGCCCCTCCACCGGCTGGGCCCTGTCCCTGTCCGCCGCCCATGTGCTGCAGTTCGCCGCGCAGTTCGGGGAGCGGGCACAGGACGAGGTCTTCGGCGCGGACGGCGAGTTCCGCGCCGCGTCCACGGTCGCACCCGTCGGCGTGGCGCGGCCGGACGGCGACGGCCACGTCCTCCTCGACGGCACCTGGCCGTACTCCTCCGGCGCCCCCTACTCCACGCACTACCTCGGCCAGACCCTGCGCGCCCCCGAGGAGCCGGGCGGCCCGCCAGGCCCGACGGTGCTGTTCGTCGCCCCGCGCTCCGCGTGGACCGTGCTCGACGACGGGCACGGCGCCCTCGGCCTGCGCGGCAGCGGCTCCAACAGCATCCGCATGGACCGGGCCCGCATCCCCCGGCACCTCACCCGGGAGGTGAGCCTGCTCGACCTGCCCGTGGAGGGCGGCACCCCCGGCTCGAAGCTGCACGGCAACGCCCTGTACGCGGGCCGCGCGCCCAGCGTCTACCACGGGGAGCTGGCGGCCGTCATGACCGGCATCGCGTACGCCGCCGCGGACGAGTACGCCCGGATCCTCGTCGACCGGCCGCTGACCCTGGAACCGGACCGTACCCGTGCGGAACTGCACGACTACCAGCGCCACCTCGGCGAGGCACTCGGCGTGATCCACACCGCGCAGGCCGCGGTGCAGCGCACCGCCGAGGACTACATGGAGGCATGCCGTCGCAACGTCTCGGGCGACGCGCCGTTCACCGTCGCCGACGACAACCGTCTCGCGATCGTCTTCCTGAACGCCGGCCGCACGGCGTGGGACGTCACGCAGAACGTCCTCTTCCGCACGGCCGGCTCGCGCCACGCCCGGGACGGCGAACGGATGCAGCGCTACTTCCGCGACGCCGCCGCCTACTGGACGCACATCGGGGCGAGCATGGCCGAACCGCTGGCCCGCCGGGTCGGCTGTGACCGGCTGGGGCTGCCCTCGCACGACATCCCGCTCATTCCGTGACCGTTCGGTGCCGGGTGTGTGGAGTGGGCATGGCACGCCTGCGTGGCGGGTACGCGCTCAGCCGCGCCCGGGCCGGAGACCGGACCGGGCGGTCTGTTCCCGCCACTACGTCTGGATGTGCCATGGAGATTCCCTCGAACGACACCGCCGCGGTGGAGGCCCAGCGCGCGCTGAGCGCCCTGGCCGAGAACGCCGGGAACGGCGCCGCGCTGGACACACTGGCCGGTAGTGACGTGCTGGTCCCGGTGCCCGACGACGCGGCCGCCGAGACGACCGCGGACCCCACGGTCGTGGCGCTGCCCGTCCTCGAACAGCCGGGGGAGGACCCGCTGGTCCCGGTGTTCACCTCGGAGGTGACCATGGCGGAGCTGCTGCCGTCCGTGTCGCGCTACCGCCTCGTACCGCTGGGGCTGCTCGCCGCGCAGTGGCCCGCCGGGGATCTCTCCCTCACCATCGACGCCAGTACGCCGCACGGGCTGACGCTCGACTCCCAGGGCGTACGCACGCTGCTGGCGCGGCCGTCGGCCTGAGCGCGGGCGGCGGCCGGGCCCGGCCACGGGACGCGGCGGCCGGGCCCCCGGGGCGCGGACGTCCTCCCGCCGGCTTCCGCGCCCTGGCCCGTGGCCGGAAGGGATGAACGGCGCCGACACCGCTCATCCCTGACGCACGGGCGCCGTGATCAACGGTAGGACGTCACGGTCCCGTAATCGCTCCGCTGAGCGCGGTCCTTGTCCGGTATACGCGGTGGTCGGGTCACCCGGACCGCAGAGTCTGCGCGGGCGACTCCCCGAAACGCGCCCGGTAGCGCTGGGCGAAGCGCCCGAGATGCGCGAACCCCCACCGGTACGCCACCTCCGTGACCGTGACCGTCGAGGGTTCGGCCGCGCGCAACTGCTCGTGCGCCCGCCGCAGGCGGACCTCGGTGACGTAGGCGGTGGGGGACATGCCCACGTGCTTGCGGAACGCCTCCTGGAGGGCGCGCACCCCGATCTGCGACAGGGCCGCGAGGCGCGCCGCGTCGTAGTGCTCGGCCGGCCGTTCCTCGATGGCCCGCATGACCCGCCGCACCGTCGCGGGCCGCGCCGCCGGCCCGGGCGCCTCCAGCGCGTCGCGGTAGGAGTGGACGGACGCGAGCAGCAGGCCCTCCAGCAGCGTCTGCTCGATCCGGGCCCGGATCAGGGGTTGGTGCAGCAGTCCGCCCGTGGTGTCCTTCTCCAGCAGGCACCACATCGCGAGGTTCAGCCAACTGCGTCCCGCCCCGCGGGAGAAGTCGATGTACGGCTCGAAGCGGGGCGCCTGCCGGACGGTCCTGCCGAGCAGGGCCTCCAGCCGTCCGTGCACGGCCGGCATGTCGATCTTCACGCTGAGCGCGCGGCAGTCCGCCGACCAGTCGTCCACCCGTATCCCGTGTTCCGGCTGGAGGAGGAGGGCGCGCTCGGGCACGGCGTACGTCGTCGCCCCGTGACCCTGCCGACAGCGGAAACGGCCGGTGAGCGGCACGGTCACGTGGTAGACCCGCGGCTGCGCGAAGTCGATCGTCACCTCGGTGCCGAAACTGACGTCACCGACGGTCAGGGCGCCGAGTTCGGCCACACCGAGCCGGGTGAGGAAGTCCTCGGCGCGGCCCGGCACCTCCAGACGGAGGTCGTAGTAGTGCTTCGCGATGACGTCCAGGGACTCGTCCACGCACCGCGTCTCGTAGCGCCCGGTCCCGGCTTTCCGCTCTTCCTCTGCGATCACTTGATGCCCCCTGGCACAGCCCGCGCCGTCCTGCGTACGGCGCACCTGGTGATCGCGGCGGGGCGGCCGTGGCGGCCACATGAGGTTCGTTGCCCGGGTGCACGCTCCGCTACGGTCACACCGACATCTGTGACCGTACGGGATGTCCCGCTCCGGACGGGAGGCTTCAGCCCGCGTCGGTCAGCATGCGGGCCAGGGCGGCACGCTGGATCGGCCGTACCCGGGTGTGCAGGTCGCGGCCCTTGGGGGTGAGGACGACCCAGACCCCGCGGCGGTCCTCCAGGCAGACGCTGCGCTCCACCAGGCCCTCCTTCTCCAGGCGGCCGATCAGGCGGGAGAGGGCGCTCTGGCTGAGATGGATCCGGTCGGCGATGTTCTGCACCCGGCACGGCTCGGCCGGGACGGTGTCCGGGCCGGCGCCGGCGTGCGCGTCCGGGATGTTCGATGCGAGGATGTCGAGCACCTCGAAGTCACTGGCGCCCAGGCCGTGCGGATGCAGTTCGCGGTCGATCTCGCACATGGTGCGGGCGTGCACCGACAGGATGTCCCGCCACTGGTCCTCGAGCCGGGGAGCGGCCTTCTCTGCTGCCATGTACGCACGGTAACAGAGAAGAGGCCGCTCGTTGAGTGTGCAACTAGTGCAGTTGCATACAGTTGGCCGCCCGGTCCGCGTCGCTGATCCGGCCCGCGTGGCAGGTCGTCCTTCCCGTGCGGGCGGCCGTCCTGCTCAGGACGCCTCCTGGACCAGACCGACGCCGTTGCCGTCCGCGTCCTTCACGGACGCGATCAGCATGCCGCCGCCGACGTCCTGGACCTCCTGGACCACCTCGGCGCCCGCGCCGACGAGAGCGGCCAGGGCCGCCCCGATGTCGGCGACGTGCCAGAACGGGACGGGCCCGGTCAGGCCCTTGGCGTGACCGTTCGGGTCCAGCCCGACCTCCGGCCGGCCCGGCGCCCGGAAGCCGACGTAGTACGACTCGTCCACGTACGGCTCCACACCCAGGAGCGCGCCGAACACCGCCTTGGCGCGGGCCAGGTCCTTGACGGGATAGGTGATGGTCCTGAGACCTTCGGACATGACGGGCTCCTTCGTCGACGTTCCTCCACCGGCGGTCGTCCGCCGGTCTCCGGCCGGTTTCTCGCCGGTGCCCTCACGCTACGACCGGGGGGCGCGAACCCGCTTCTCCGATCCTGACCGGTCCTGCCGGGCGGCGCCGGCGGGTGGAGTGTCAGCCCGTGAAGATCTCCACCACCGACCAGACGGCGAGGCCGAGCATGCAGACGCCGCCGATCCGCTGCACGGTCTTGAGCGGGACGCGCTTCGCGATGAAACGGCCGGCCAGCAGCGCGAGCGCGGAGACCGACATGAGGGCCGCCGCGGCACCGACGGCCACCGACGCGGCCCCGTTCGTGGCCGCGAGGTTGGCGGTCGTGATCTGTGTCAGATCGCCCCACTCGCTGATGAAGACGGCCATGAAGGCGGTCGTGCAGACGGGCCAGAACCCCGTGACGGTCCGGCCGCCCGCGTCCTCCTCGTCGTCGTCCCCGCCCCCGCGCAGCAGCATGAAGGCACCGAACGCGAAGAGTGCGGCCGACACCGACTTGACGGTCCAGTCGGGCAGCAGGCCGATGAGGCTTCCGGCCCCGACGGCGATGGCGACGTGGACGACGAACGCGGTGGACGTACCGAACCACACGTAGAGGGGGCGCATACGGGTGCCCATGGCCAGCGACGCGAACATCGTCTTGTCGGGCAGCTCGGCGAGGAAGATCAGCCCGAAGGCGGTGACGATCGCCAGAGGGTCGAGGTGCATTCCGGTGGCTTTCTGTAGGACCGGGCCCCCGGATCGTCGCGAAGCGCCCTCGGCTGGGGCGACGGGAGAACCGGTCGGCCCGGCATGTCGGACGCGCCGCGGGATCCGCGGGCACGGCGATGCCTGGCCGAAGGTCTCGCCCGCCGCCCGTGTGATCACGGGGGCCCGGCCACCGGGAACCCGGGGGTTCCAGTGTGTCGACGACCGGTTCGCAGGGCTACTCCCCTTCGCAGTCAGTCAGTGTACAGGCCATCTGCGCAGGCCACCCATGGGCACGGGCACGCGGGCGGAAGCCGCGGACCGGGCGGGCGGAAGCCACGGACCGCGCGGGCGGGAGGCGGCGGAGCCAGGGGCCGGGCCGCCGGAGCCGCACCCCGTCGCCCGGCCCTCAGGTCGACTGGCGCTTGACCAGTTCCGTCGGCAGGATGACCGCTGCCGGATCCTCCCCGCCGATCTGGGCGAGCAGCACCCTGACCATCTCGGAGCTGATGCGGTCGTAGGGCTGGCGGATCGTCGTGAGCTCGGGGCTCGACGCGACCGCCGCGGAGGAGTCGTCGAAGCCGCCGACCGCGACGTCCCCGGGCACCGTGCGGCCCGCCCGGTGCAGCGCGCTCAGCACGCCCTGCGCCATCAGGTCGGAGGCCACGAAGACCGCGTCCATGTCCGGCGCGCGCTCCAGGAGCAGTTCGGCGCCCGCCTCGCCGCTGGCCCGGCTGTAGTCGCCGGACACGACGAGCCGTTCGTCCAGGTCGATGCCCGCCGCGGTCAGCACCTCCCGGTAGCCGGCGAGCCGCTCGACACCGCCGGGGGTGTCCAGCGGGCCCGTCACCATGCCCACCCGGCGACGGCCGAGCGACACCAGATGGCGCACCATGTCGCGGGCGCCGTCCCGGTCGTCCGCGGCCACGTAACTGATCTTGGAGCCGACCCCGATGGGCTTGCCGCACATGACGAGCGGCACACCGGCGTCGCGCAGCTGCTCGGCCACCGGGTCGCCGGAGTGGCTGGAGACCAGCAGCACTCCGTCGACATGGCCCGCCGTGATGTACCGCGTGATGCGGCGCCGCTCGTCGTCGGTGCCGGCCAGCATCAGCAGCAGCGGGATGTCGTGCGCCGCCAGCGCCTGGGTGCAACCACGCAGCAGGACGTTGAAGTTGGGGTCCTCGAAGAACTTCTCCTGCGGTTCCGTGAGCAGGAAGCCGATCGAGTCGGAGCGCCCGGTGATCAGCGAGCGGGCGTGCCGGTTCACGACGTAACCCGTCCTGCGGATGGCGGCGTTGACCGCCTCCTGGGCGGCGGGGCTCACATAGTGCCCGCCGTTCAGGACGCGCGACACCGTCCCCCGGGAGACCCCCGCCTCGCGCGCGACATCGTGGATCGTCGGCGGTCGGCGCCGGCCCCCCGTTTGGCTCATGGTCACGACTTTACGGCTCCCGACAGGAGATCCAGACTCCAGAACCGCTGGATGACCAGGAACAGCGCGACGAGCGGGACCACCGCGAGCAGCGCGCCGGTGATCACCAGGGTGTAGAGGGCCGGGGTGTTGGCGCCCTGTTCGAGGAGCGTGAACAGACCGAGCGTGATCGGGAACTTCTCGTCGTCGCTGAGCATGATGTACGGCAGCAGGAAGTTGTTCCACACCGCCACGAACTGGAACAGGAAGACCGTCACCAGGCCGGGCACCATCATCGGCAGCGCGATCCGCGTGAAGATCCGCAGCTCGCTCGCCCCGTCCATCCGTCCCGCCTCGACGACATCGGCGGGCACGGCCGCGGCCGAGTAGATCCGCGCGAGATACACGCCGTACGGGGACAGGATCAGCGGCAGCAGCACGGACGCGTACGAATCCGTGAGGTCGGCCTTCGCCATCAGGAGGTACTGCGGGATGGCGAGGATCACCGGCGGCATCAGCACGCCCGCCATCAGGATGTTGAAGACGGTCTCGCGCCCGCGGAAGCGGTAGATCGCGAGCGCGTAGCCGCTGAGCGCGGAGACGGCCGTCGACAGGAGGGCGCCGAGCCCCGCGTAGAGGGCGGAGTTGCCCATCCACTTCCAGTAGACGCCGTCACGGTAGGCGTCGAGGTCCGAGACGTTCTCGGTGAAGCCCGTTCCCGGCAGGAACGTGAACGTCGCGAACAGCTCGCTGCCCGACTTGGTCGCCGCGATCACCACCCACGCCACCGGCAGCAGGCAGTAGAGCGCGCCGATCAGCAGGGTCACCGTCGGGACGAAGGAGGTCCGGCGGCGCGGGGGCGGCCCCTGGGCGGTGCCGGGTGTGGTGCCGGCGGCCGGGGCCGCCTTGCGGACGGCGAGAGCGGTCATCGTGCTGCCTCCTGCTTGTCGCCGGTGTTCGCGGCCCGCAGGAAGCCGAAGGACATGACCAGCGTGACGAGGGCGATGATCACCGCGGTCGCCGCGGCGGAGTGGAGGTCACCGTTGATGAAGGCGTCCTCGTACACCTTCATCAGCGGACTCCAGGTGGTGGAGACGGAGTTGGTGAGGGGCTTGAGCGTGGTCGGCTCGCTGAACACCTGGAGCGTCGCGATGATGGAGAAGAAGAAGGTCAGTACCAGCGAGGGCACCACCATCGGGATCTTGATCCGCAGGGCGATCTGCAGCGGGGTGGCCCCGTCCAGCTTCGCCGCCTCGTACACCTCGGCCGGGATGGACTGCAGCGAGGTGTAGATGACGATCATGTTGAAGCCGGTGCCGCCCCACACCGCGATGTTGGACAGCGCGACATACAGCGGCCCGCCGTCCAGCAGATCCGGTTGCGGCAGGCCCAGCCCGTCGAGGACGAAGTAGAAGGGGCTGACGTCCGGCAGGTAGAGAAAGCCCCAGAGCATGGCCGCGACGACACCGGGAACGGCGTACGGGAGGAAGATC
Organism: Streptomyces sp. NPDC002701; assembly: GCF_042889045.1. Taxonomy (NCBI): domain Bacteria; kingdom Bacillati; phylum Actinomycetota; class Actinomycetes; order Kitasatosporales; family Streptomycetaceae; genus Streptomyces; species Streptomyces sp. NPDC002701. Next base: position 39,162 of record NZ_JBIAQL010000017.1, on the reverse strand, counting down.
GCGAGCCGGGTGAACGGTGCGAGGCGGACCCGGTCGGTGTCGAGCATCAGCGCGAAGAGCAGCGCGAGCCCGAGCATGACCGGGACCACGATGGCGCCGTACCCGAGCACGCGCAGCGCTCCGTCGAGCAGCTCGGAGTCGGAGAGGGCCTCGGTGTAGTTCTCCAGCCCCGCCCAGACCTCGCTCCGCGCGCCCGAACCGAGACCCAGCCCCTTGACCTGGACCTTGTGCAGGCTGAGCCACACCGCGTAGCCGATGGGGAGCGCGAAGAAGAGAGCGAACAGGATCGTGGCGGGGAGCAGGAAGACATAGGGCGCGCTTCGCGTCCGTCCGGCGGTGGGGGACGGGTGGGCGTACGGGGTCCGCTCGGCCCCGTACGCCGTCCCGTCCCGGCGTGCGCTGGTCACTCCGCGACCTCGAAGCCCTGCTTCTGGAGGTCGGCGACGGTGTCGTCCTGCATCTTCGCCAGGGCCGCGCCGAAGTCCGCCTTGTTCTTGGCGGCCGAGCCGAAGGCGTCCCGGAACGTGGTGTACGCGACGTTCACGTTCGGGCCCCACGCCGAGGGTGCGGTGTTCTTGGCGATGGAGGCGGCCTGCGAGTAGAAGTCCGGCTGGTTCGAGAAGTACGCCGGCGGCTCGGCGAAGGCGTCACTGGTCTGCGCCGTCGTGGCGGCCGGGTAGATGCCGCCCTCCTTCGCGAGCGCCGTCAGGGCGGCGGGGTCGGTGTTCAGCCAGGCGGCGAACTTCGCGGCGGCCGACCTGTGCCGGGAGTCGGTGGTGACGGCCGTGGACGAACCGCCCCAGCTGCCCGTGACGTTCTCTCCGGCGGACCACTGCGGCAGCGGGGCCATCGCCCACTTGCCCTTGGTGTCGGGCGCGGCGGTGGTGAGCGTGCCGGGTGCCCAGACCGCGCTGACCCAGGCGATCTGCTTGCCGGTGTTCAGCGCCTTGTTCCAGGAGGGCGTGTACATCGGCTGGTTGTCGATCGCGCCCTCCTTCACGAGGCCGCCCCAGAAGTCGGCGACCTTCCGCGTCGCCGCGTCGTCGATGCCGACCTTCCAGGTGTCGCCCTCGGTGGTCCACCACTTGGCACCGGCCTGCTGCGCGAGACCGGCGAAGAGCCCGGAGTCGTTGGCGGAGAAGGTGGTCAGGTCCGTCTCCGGTGCCTTCTTCTTCAGCGTCCGGGCGGTCTCGGCGAACTGCTCCCACGTCTCGGGGACGTCGAGGCCGTACTTCTCGAACAGGTCCTCGCGGTAGTAGAACATCATCGGCCCGGAGTCCTGCGGGATCGCGTACACCGCGTCCGAGCCCAGGGTGGTCTGCTGCCAGACGCCCTCGGCGAACTTGTCCTTCGCCCCGTCCACGTCACCGGCTATGTCGGCGAGCGCGTCATTGCTGACCAGCGTCGGCAGGGCCTGGTACTCGGCCTGGACCAGGTCCGGGGCCTTCTTCGCCTTGTGCGCCGTCAGGATCTTGGTGACCAGCGTGTCACCGGACGCCTGCTTCTTGACCGTGACCTTGATCCGGTCCTTCATGCCCTGGCCCTCGTTCCACAGGTCGACGACCTTGTCCATGCCCGGTGCCCAGGCCCAGTAGGTCAGCGAGACCGGCCCCGAGGCGGCCCCGCCGTCCCCGTCGGAGCCGTCGTCCGACGATCCGCAGGCGGCGAGTGCGGTGGCGCCGAGCGTGACGGCGATCGAGATGGTCACGAGGCGACGCAGCTTCGTGTGTGGCATGGATGTATCTCCCTGACCGTGGTCCCCGCCTGCTGCGGGGGCCTGCCATGCTTCTGTGAGCGTTCACAGTAGAGAAACATCTCGGACACTTGTCAATGGTTGTTGCTGTGCGGTTATGTTGGCTTCGCGCCGCTGTTCCAGTGTGTGCACGTTCCCAAATGATCGAATTACCGGGAGACAATCCATGCCGGAGACCACCCCCAAGGGCCTCACCGGGCTCGCCTTCGGTGGGGACTACAACCCCGAGCAGTGGCCGGAGGCCGCCTGGCACGAGGACGTCCGGCTGATGCGCGAGGCCGGCGTCACGATGGTCAGCGTCGGTATCTTCTCCTGGGCCCTGCTCGAACCCTCGCCGGGTGCCTACGACTTCGGCTGGCTCGACCGCGTGTTGGACCTGCTGCACGAGAACGGGATCCGCGCCGATCTGGGCACGCCGACCGTCGCGCCGCCCGCCTGGTTCTACCGCGAACACCCCGAAGCCCTGCCGGTGGCCGCCGACGGCACCCGTTACGAGTTCGGCTCGCGCGGCGCCATCTGCCACAGCGACCCGCACTACCGGTCGGCCGCCGCCAACATCACCACCCAGCTCGCCACCCGGTACGCGGAGCACCCCGCACTCGCCCTGTGGCACGTCCACAACGAGTACGGCGTCCCCGTCTCGGCCTGCTACTGCGACGGCTGCGCCGCCCACTTCCGCCGCTGGCTCGCCGGAGCGTACGGCACGGTCGACGCCGTCAACGAGGCGTGGGGCACGGCGTTCTGGGGCCAGCGGTACGCGGACCTCGACCAGATCAACCCGCCCCGGCTGACCCCGACGGTCGGCAACCCGGCCCAGGCGCTCGACTACAAGCGGTTCGCCGACGCCACCATGCGCGAGAACTTCGTGGCCGAGCGGGACATCCTGCACCGCCTGGCACCGGGCATCCCGGTCACCACCAACTTCATGACCGCCCTCAGCCAGTGCGACTCCGTCGACTACTGGGCGTGGGGCCGCGAGGTCGACCTCGTCAGCAACGACCACTACCTGATCACCGACGGCCGCCGTACGCACGTGAACCTCGCGATGGCCGCCGACCTCACCCGTTCCGTGGCGGGCGGCGCCCCCTGGCTGCTGCTCGAACACTCCACGTCGGGCGTCAACTGGCAGGCCCGCAACCCCGCGAAGGCGCCCGGCCAGATGACCCGCAACTCCCTCGCCCACGTGGCCCGGGGCTCCGAGGGCGCCATGTTCTTCCAGTGGCGGCAGTCCCGGCGCGGCGCGGAGAAGTTCCACTCGGCGATGCTGCCGCACGCCGGAACCGACTCGCGCGTCTGGCGCGAGGTGGTCGAACTCGGCGCCGCCGTCGACTCGTTGAGCACGATCCGCGGCACCCGCACGGTGGCCGACGCCGCCGTCCTGTGGGACTGGCACTCGTGGTGGGCGCAGAACCTGCAGTGGCGTCCGAGCGAGGACCACGATCCGCGTGAGCGCGCCGACGCCTTCTACGAGGCGCTCTACGACCGCCACCTCACCGTCGACTTCGCCCACCCGGAAGCCGACCTGTCGGCCTATCCCCTTGTCGTCGTCCCGGCCCTCTACCTGATGACCGAGGCCGCCGGACGGAACCTGGAACGGTACGTCGAGGCCGGCGGCACGCTCGTCGTCTCCTACTTCTCCGGCATCGTCGACGAGCACGACGCCGTGCACGACGGTCCGTACCCCGGCCCGCTGCGTGACGTCCTCGGCCTGACCGTCGAGGAGTTCTCGCCGCTGCTCGCCGGCGAGCGGGTGCGGATCACCGGCCCCGACGGATCCGAACTCGCCGGTGACGTCTGGAGCGAGGTCGTGGTGCCGCGCGGCGCCGACACCGTCTGGACGTACGCCGACGGGCTCGCCGCGGGCCGCCCCGCGGTCACCCGGCACCGGCTCGGCGCGGGGTCCGCGTGGTACGTGTCCACGCGGCTCGGGGCCGCCGGGCTCGACGCCCTGATCGGCTGGGCGGCCGACGACGCGCGGATCGCTCCGCGGGGGGATCTGCCGCGGGACGTCGAAGTGGTGCGGCGGGTGGGGGAGTCGGGGGCGTTCCTCTTCGCCGTCAACCACTGCGGTGTCGAGGTCAAGGTGCCGCTCGACGCGCACGGTACGGAGTTGCTCACCGGGGAGCGGGCCGCGGGGCGGCTCGCGGTGCCCGCGGGAGCCGTCCGGGTCGTCCGCCTCGACGACTGAGCCGGCTCGCCCACCCACAGTTTTCGCCCCCGCCGCCCCTTCCCGTCCCATCCCTGGGGGCTGCGCCCCCAGACCCCCGCGATCGCGCTCCGCGCTCGTCCTCAATCGCCGGACGGGCTGATTCTTCAGCCCGTCCGGCGATTGAGGACCGGGGGTTCGGGGGCTGGCCCCCGAGGTCGGGACGGGAAGGGGCGGCGGGGGCGAGGAAGACCCCGTCACGACCCGGGGCACACCCACACCACGTCGAAGGGACCACGGACGACGATGTTCCATCCCAGACGCACGCTCAAGGCCCTGCTCCTGCCGCTGGCAGCCGCCCTCGCCCTCACCCTGCTGCCCGCGCAGAGCGCGACCGCGGCCACCACCCTCACCAACCCCGGCTTCGAAGCCGACGGCACCGGCACGGCGACCCCGGCCGGCTGGTCGACCTACTCGGCGGCGGGCCAGAGCGCGGCCTCGTTCACCGAGCCGGGCGGCCACGGTGGAAGCCACCGGCTCACGCACTACTCGGCCTCCGCGTACAAGGTGGAGACGTACCAGTACCTCTCCGGTCTCACCAACGGCACCTACAAGCTCACCGCCTGGGTCCGCTCGGGCGGCGGCCAGAACTCCGCGTACCTCGCGCTGAAGAACTGCGGGAGCCCGGAGCAGCGCACCGACATCCCGGTCTCGTCCAGCGGCTGGCTCCGGATCGTCGCCTCCGTCGCCGTGACGAACAACCAGTGCACGATCGGCGTCAGCTCCGACGCGAAGGCGGGCAACTGGATCAACGTGGACGACCTGACGTTCGCGCCCGGGACGACAGGTCTGCCCGTCAAGGGATCCGACGTGTCCTCACTGGCCAAGAGCGAGGCGAAGGGCGGCGTCTACCGGACCGGCTCGGGCACGACCGGTGACGCCCTCGCCATCCTCAGGTCCGCGGGACAGAACTACGCCCGCCTCAAGGTGTGGGTGAACCCCGCCGACGGCTACAACGACAAGGCGCGCGTCCTGGCGACCGCCAAGCGCGTCAAGGCGCAGGGCATGAAGCTCCTCGTCGACTTCCACTACTCGGACACCTGGGCCGACCCCGGCGCCCAGTCCAAGCCCGCCGCCTGGGCCGGGCACTCCTACAGCCGGCTGCGGAGCGACGTCTACGACCACACGTACGACGTCCTGAACGCCCTGAAGGCGCAGGGCACCACCGCCGACATGGTGCAGGTCGGCAACGAGATCAACGGCGGCATGCTCTGGAACGAGGGCCCCACCTCGAACTGGTCGCAGCTCGCCGGACTGCTCAACTCCGGCCACGACGCGGTCAAGGCGGTCCACCCGGGCACGACGGTGGCGCTGCACCTCGCCAAGGGCGGTGACCTGGCGGGCACCCGCTGGTGGTTCGACAACGCGGTCGCGAACGGCGTGCGGTTCGACGTCATCGGGCTGTCCTACTACGGCTACTGGCACGGCACGCTCGCCGACTTCCAGACCACCCTGGACGATGCGGCGTCCCGCTACGGCCGGCCGGTGTACCTCGCCGAGACGGCCTACCCCTTCCGGCTGGACAGCAAGGACTCGCACGAGAACATCATCGACCTCGCGAGTGAACTCGTCCCCGGCTACGCCGCCTCGACGGCGGGTCAGACCCGGTGGATGAAGGACGTGGCGAGCATCGTGGAGGCCGTTCCGAACGGCCGCGGTCTCGGCATCTTCTACTGGGAGTCCACCTGGACCGCGGTGACCGGCAACGGCTGGGATCCGGCGGACCCCTCGTCCGGCAACGGCTGGGAGAACCAGGCCCTGTTCGGCTACGACGACAGGCCGCTGCCGGCGATGGCGTGGTTCAGCCACCGCTGACGGCCTGAGGGCGCACGCGGGTGTGACGGAGGAGAGTCCGCCTCCGTCACACCCGCGCACCCTCCGTCACTCGCCGTGCCAGAACGGCTCGCGCAGCTTGAACTTCTGGAGCTTCCCGGTCGCCGTACGCGGCAGCGACTCGACGAAGTCGACCCGCTTGGGCGTCTTGAACCCGGCGAGCCGCGTACGGCAGTGCGCGATCAGCTCCTGGGCCGTGACACCGGATCCGTCCGTCACCACGAGCGCGGTCACCAGTTCGCCCCACTTGGCGTCCGGGATGCCGATCACCGCCACCTCGCGCACCGCCGGATGCGAGGTGAGCACGTCCTCCACCTCGATCGACGAGACGTTCTCGCCGCCGGAGATGATGACGTCCTTCTTGCGGTCGGAGATCACCAGGTAGCCCTCGTCGTCGAGGTATCCGCCGTCCCCGGTGTGGAACCAGCCGCCCGCCTGGGCCTTCGCCGTCTCCTCGGGCTGCTCCCAGTAGCCGTCGAGGTTGTGGTTCGACGCGGTCAGCACCTCCCCGTCCACGTCGACGTCGACACGTACGCCCAGAGCGGGCACCCCCGCCCGCCCGAGCCTGCGGGCGCGCTCGGCGGGGGCCAGGTCGTCCCACTCGGCGCGGCCGCGGTTGACGGTGACGAGCGGCGAGGTCTCGGTGAGCCCGTAGATCTGGATGAACTCCCAGCCCAGCGTCTCCATCACCCGTTCGATCGTGCGGGTCGGGGGCGGTGCGCCCGCGCAGACGATACGGACCCGGTCGCGGCCGGGGATCCCGCCCTCCCAGTCGGCGGCGGCGTCGAGCACGGCGTTCAGCACGGCGGGCGCCGCGCACATCAGGGTGACGCCGTGCCGTTCGACGCGGCGCAGGATCTCCGTCCCGTCGATCTGGCGGAGCACGATGTGCCGGCCGCCGACCCCCGTGACGCCGTACGGCATGCCCCAGCCGTTGGCGTGGAACATCGGGAGCGTGTGCAGATAGACGTCCCGGTCGCTGATCGTGGTGTGCAGCCCGAACACGGCCGAGTTCAGCCACAGGTTGCGGTGCGTGAGCTGAACCCCCTTGGGCCGGGCGGTCGTGCCGGACGTGTAGTTGACGCTGGCCGTCGCGCCCTCGTCCGGATCCGCCCACTCCCGCGGCTCGGTGCCGCGCAGGAACAGGTCCTCGTCGTCGCCGAGGACGAACTTGTGCTTGACGTCGAGCGAGTCGAGCACGTCCGCGCACGAGGGGTCCGCGTAGACGACCGAGGCGCCGGAGTGCCGCACGATGTAGTCGATCTCGGACCGGGTGAGCCGGAAGTTCACCGGTACCAGGACGCGTCCCCAGCCGGAGACGCCGAAGAACGAGGTCAGCAGGCGTGCCGAGTTCTGCGAGACGACCGCCACCCGGCCGCTCACCGGGACGTCCAGCTCGTCCAGCTTGGCGGCCTGTGCGCGGGCGAGTGCCGCCAGCTCCCGGTAGGTGAGCTCGCCGAGGCTCGGCCCCGGCTGTTCCGGTTCGTCGACGACGGCGACGCGGTCCGGATAGACGTGGGCCGCACGGTCGAGGAAGTCACGGACGGTCAGCGGGTAGTACACGACAGCACCTCCGGGTCGGTGGTTCCTTCCTACCTCGTCCGGCCGCATCCGTACCCCGTGAACCGGTGCCGCGAAGCCCGTTGCGCGGTGACGCACCCCAAGAGTACTGTCCGAGACACCTATTCAACATATTGAGTATGAGGTGGATGATGCACCCCTTCCGCAAGGCGGTCGAGGACGGCGACCACGCGGCCGTCGTCGACCTGCTCGCCGAGGACGTCGTGTTCACCAGCCCGGTGGTCTTCAAGCCGTACACCGGCAAGCCGATCACCTCCGCGATCCTGGGCGCCGTCATGCAGGTGCTCGAGGACTTCCGCTACGTCCGGGAGATCGCGGACCCCGACGGCCGCGACCTCGCCCTCGTCTTCGAGGCCCGCGTGGGGGACCGTGCCCTCCAGGGCTGCGACCTGCTGCACTTCGACGAGAGCGGCCGGATCGACGACCTGACGGTGATGGTCCGCCCGCTGTCGGCGGCGCAGGCGCTCCAGGCGGCGATGGCGGCCCGCTTCGACGCCGTCGAGCAGGAGGCGTCGGGCACGTCCTGACCGCCGGGGGGCTAGCCTGATCTCCCGCCGCGACGCCGCGACCAGGAGACACGCACATGACCAGCCCTCGCTCCGAGCCGGCGGACGGCCCCGCCGGGCCTCCCGCGTCCGGTCCTCGGACCCCGGTGTGGCGGGGGCAGGGGCCGGCCGTGGCGGTGGTCGCGGCCGGCGGCGCGGCCGGTGCGTCCGCGCGCTACGGGGCCGCGCTGCTCTGGCCCACGCAGACGGGCGGCTTCCCCTGGACCACCTTCTGGGTCAACGTCGCCGGCTGCTTCGTGATCGGCGTCTTCATGGTCGTGGTCACCGACGTGTGGGCGGCGCACCCACTCGTCCGCCCCTTCTTCGGCACCGGGGTGCTCGGCGGCTTCACCACCTTCTCGACGTACGCCGTCGACCTGCGGGAGCTCATCGCCGACGGCCGCCCCCGTACCGCCCTCGCCTACCTCGCGGCCACCCTCCTGGCGGCACTCGCGGCGGTGTGGCTGGCCGTGACGCTCACGCGCGTCCTCGCGGGCCGGCGCCGCAGGACGCACGCCGCGGCCGACGGGCACGAGGGGGAGGGCCCGTCGTGAACTGGGTACTGGTGATCGTCGGCGCCATGGTCGGCGCGCCCCTGCGTTACCTGACCGACCGTGCCGTGCAGTCCCGGTACGGCACGGCCTTCCCCTGGGGCACCTTGGCCGTCAACATCACCGGCTGCCTGGTCCTGGGCGCGCTGACCGGCGCGGCCACGGCGGGAGCGGCCTCCTCGCACCTCCAACTGCTGCTGGGCACGGGCCTGTGCGGGGCGCTCACCACGTACTCGACGTTCTCGTACGAGACCCTGCGCCTCGCCGAGGACGGCGCCCGCATCCGAGCCGTCGTGAACGCGACCGCGAGCGTGGCCGTGGGGCTGGGGGCGGCCTTCGCGGGGGTGGCGGTGGCCGAGGCGGTCTGGGGGTAGGCACGGAGGTCACACCGGTGGGCTGACGGCGGTCGCGCCGGTGCGCCCGACGGCGGTCGAGCCGGTGGGACGGCGGCGGCCGGCCTTGACAGCGCCCGGTCGTGCCCCGCAGGATCACTTCTGTGAACCTGTCAGACAGCCAGACAGCTGGCTCGGTGCCGCGGCGCGTCAGCGCCATGGAAGCCGTGCTCGGGCATCTGCGTGGTGCCATCGAGCGCGGCGAGTACGCCGTGGGGGACAAGCTGCCCTCCGAGGCGGAGCTGTGCCGGCGTCTCGAAGTCAGCCGGCCCGTGCTGCGGGAGGCCCTGCGCGCCCTGCAGACCATGGGGCTGACCGTGTCCCGGACCGGCAAGGGCACGTTCGTCGTGTCGACCGGACCCGTCGAGGACCCCACCTTCGGCGACTACACGGCCAGTGACCTGATGGAGGTCCGGCGGCACGTCGAGATCCCGGTGGCCGGCTACGCCGCCGAGCGCCGTACCCCCGAGGACCTCGACCGCCTGGTCGGCCTCCTGGAACGGATGGAACGCGAACGGGACACCGCCGCGTGGGCGGCCATGGACACGCTGTTCCACCTCGCCGTGGCGCAGGCCGCGCAGAACCCGGTCTTCCGCCGGGTGATCGAGGAGATCCGGGACGCGCTGGCCCGGCAGTCGGCGTTCCTCAACGGACTCGGCGGCCGTCGCGAGCAGTCCGACGGCGAACACCGCGCCATCGTCGAGGCCCTCGTCGACGGCAGCGCGGCCGACGCGACCGAGGCCATGGCGCACCACCTCGACCGCGTCGGGACGACCCTTTCCGCGATCGTGCGCTCCGAGCGCATCCGTTCCGCGGGCACCTCCACAGAAGGCGAAACACAGGCGTGAGCGAGCAGTACCTCGAAGGACGGACCGTGCGGGCAGAACGAAGAGGACGGGCGGGAGAGAGCGGGCGGGACGGCAGGGGCGTCGGCGCCGGCCTCTCGTACGTGCGCCGGGGCGGGGTGGACGCATGAGTCCCCTCAGCGTCGACGCCCTCGCCGGGTGCGGGAACTCGCTCGCCGCGGCGCCCTCCGTCCGCGAACCGCTGCACGCACCGGTGGCCCACCTCGTCCGCGGGGGTGTCGTCGAGGGCGTCCACCACGGCTCCGTGGTCGTGCTGGCCGCCGACGGGAGCGTGGAACTGCAACTGGGTGACATCGAGGCGGCCTTCTACCCGCGTTCGGCGCTCAAGCCGGTGCAGGCGGTGGCCATGCTGCGGGCCGGGCTGCCGCTCGACGGCGACCTGCTGTCCCTGGCCGCGGCCAGTCACTCCGGCGAGGAACGCCACCTCGCCGGTACGCGGCGGATCCTGGAGCTCGCCGGACTCACCGAGGACGATCTGCGCAACGTCCCGGACCTGCCCTTCCACCCCGTCGTCCGGGAGAACTGGATCCGTGCCGGGCGGCTGCCGTCGCGGCTCGCCCAGAACTGCTCGGGCAAGCATGCCGCGATGCTCTACACCGCGCGGCTGAACGGGTGGTCGCTCGACGACTACCTGAACCCCGAGCATCCCCTCCAGCAGGCGATCGCGGAGATCGTCGAGGACCTGACCGGGCAGGGCATCGCGCGGGTCACGGTCGACGGGTGCGGGGCTCCGCTGTTCGCCGTCTCGCTGCACGGGCTGGCGCGTGCCGTCGCGCGGATCACGACCGCACCGGCCGGTACGCCCGAGGCGCGGGTCGCCGACGCGATGCGCGAGCACGCCGAGATGGCGTCCGGCTCCGGGCGGGACGTCGCCGCGCTGATGCGGGCCGTGCCGGGGCTGCTGGCGAAGGACGGTTTCGAGGGTGTGCAGGTCGCTGCGCTGCCGGACGGGCGGGCGGTCGCGGTGAAGATAGCGGACGGGGCGGACCGGGCGCGAGTGCCGGTCGCCGCGGCGGCGCTGGCGCGTGCGGGGGTTGATGCCGGGGTGCTGGGGGAGTTCGGCGGGGGGCCGGTGCTGGGGGGTGGCGCGGTGGTCGGCCACATCCGTCCGACGCGCCCCCTGGACCCCCTCCCACCCGCGCCCTCGGGTGGGAGGGGATGAGGGTGTGCGGGTGCGTGGGCGTGTGGGTGCGTGGTGATGTGCGGGTCGGTGGTGGCTGATCGCGCAGTTCCCCGCGCCCCTGGGCAAGCCGTCCCCCGACCCGACCGACACGGCACCCCCACCCAGGGGCGCGAGGAACGGCGCGCTAAGCCCCGACTGGCCCGCAGCATCGACATTGCTGAGCTCCCACTCACCCCAAGGGGCGCGGGGAACTGCGCGCTCAGCCCCCACCGGAGCCGCAGGTATCGACGTTGCTGAGCCCTGACTCACCCCTAGGGGCGCGGGGAACTGCGCGCTAAGCCTCGGCGGGAGCGGTTCTCGACGCTCGTGGGTCTGTCGGTGTTTCGGAAGCAGAGGCGGGCGCGTCGCTTTCCGGCCACCCCGCGTTGACACCCTGACCGAGTGTTGGCCAAGGGTTTCTCCGTCGATCTGCGTCGATGTCAGCTGCTCGGGCTCACGGGCTCGGTCGTCCTCGCGGCGGGAGGTGAAACGGCCGGCGCCCTGCCCGTACGGGAGCTGCCGTCGCTCGCGTCCGGACGGGCGGCGCTCGGCCTGGTCGGCGTGTACTTCGGGGTCGTGCTGCTCATCGCCGCCTGGGCCCTGCTGGGGCGGGTGGTCCGAGGACCCGAACCGCCGAGCCCCCGGGCCCTGCTGGTCGTGCTCGCCGTGTGGGCGCTCCCCCTGCTGCTCGCTCCGCCCCTGTTCAGCCGGGACGTCTACAGCTACCTGGCCCAGGGCGCGATGGTCGACGCGCACATGGACGTCTACACACACGGACCCGCGATGCTCGGCGGACCGCTCGCGGACGAGGTGGCGCCGGTGTGGCGGCGTACCGCGACCCCGTACGGGCCCGTCTTCCTGGCCGTCGCCTCCGCGCTGTCCGGGCTGACGCGCGGCGAGGTGCCGGCCGGGCTGGTCGGGATGCGGGTCGTCGCCCTGCTCGGTGTGGCGCTGATGGCCGCCGCCCTGCCGAGGCTCGCCCGGCACAGCGGTGCCGACCCCGCCGCCGCGCTGTGGCTGGGCGCGCTCAACCCGCTCGTGCTGCTGCACCTGGTGGCCGGCGCGCACAACGACGCCATCATGCTCGGCCTGCTCGGCGCCGGACTGGTGGCGGCGCTCGGCCGGTGGCCCGTCCTGGGCGCCGTCCTCGTCACCCTGGCGGCACTGGTCAAGGCCCCGGCCGTACTCGGCCTCGCGGCCGTGGTGGTGCTCCAGGTACGGGCCGGACGGGGCCCGGTGCGGGCCACCGTCACGACCACGGCCGCCGCGCTCGCCACCACGGTCGCCGCGACCGCCGCGGCCGGCACGGGCTACGGCTGGATCGGCGCACTGAAGACACCCGTGTCCCCGCACAACTGGTCGCCCACCAGTCTGCTCGGCCGGGCCACCGGCACCGTCCTGCGGGGCCTGGGCAGCGACCTCGCCCCGTTCGCGCTGCCCGCCTGGCACGCCCTCGGCCTCGTGCTCACCGTCGTCGTCATCGCCTTCATCTGGCTGCGCCGCCCCCGCGTCAGCCCCGTCTACGCGCTGGGCCTCAGCCTGGCGACGGTCGCCGTACTCGGCCCGGCCATCCGGCCCTGGTACGCGCTGTGGGGCCTGTTCCTCATCGCCGCCGCCGCGCCCAGCGCCTCCGTACGCCACCGGGTGGCCGCCGTGACCGGGGCCCTCGCCCTCGCCGTCCTGCCCAGCGGCGGACCGGCCGACGGCGAGCAGCTGGCCCTGGCGGTGTCGGGCGGAACGCTCGCGCTGGTCGTCCTGTGGCAGGCGCGGCAGACGTCGAACGCGCCCGTCCTGGGGCGGGCGGCATGAAACTTCCCCGCACCGGACGCGGGCGCCTGGCGGCCGTCCTCGTCCTGGCCACCGCCGTGACCCTCTTCACCGCGACCGTCCCCCTGCTGCGGGACTGGTTCGACCTGCGTGTCTACCACGGAGCCGTCGACTCCTGGATCCACCACGGCGGCCGCCTCTACGACTACCGGGTGCCGGGGACGGCGTACGGCTTCACGTACCCGCCGTTCGCGGCGGTCTGCATGCTGCCGATGGCCCTGCTCGGGCTGCCCGCCGCGATCGCCGTCGGTCTGCTGCTCAACCTCGCCGCGACGGCCTTCGTCCTGTACGTCCTGGCCGGCCACCGGCTGCGCCGGTACGGCGTCTTCGGCATCGCCGTCAGTGCCTGTCTGCTCGCCCTCCTCGAACCGGTCCGCGACACCTTCAGCTTCGGGCAGGTCAACCTCCTGCTGCTGGCCCTCGTCCTCGGTGACGCCCGGTTGACGGCCGGACGCAGCCGCTGGGCCGGTGTCGGGATCGGCCTCGCCGCGGCGGTCAAACTCACACCCGCGATCTTCATCGTCCTGCTGCTGCTCGCCAGGCGCCCGCGGGCCGCGGCCACGGCGACGGGGGTCGCGGTGGCCGCCACCGCGTTCGCGGCCGTCGCCGCGCCGGACGCCTCCCGCTTCTACTGGACGGAGGCGGTCTGGGACACCTCACGCATCGGCCGGCTCGCCTATGTCTCCAACCAGTCGCTGCAGGGCGTACTGGCCCGGCTGGCCGAGCCCGCCGAGCCGGACCGCGCCGTCTGGGCGCTGCTGGCGCTGGCCGTGCTCGGGGTGTGGGTGTGGCGCGCGCGCCGGGCTCTCGCCGCGGATGACGTCCTCGGGGCGTTCGCCCTCACCGGGCTCGTCGCCTGCCTCGTCAGCCCCATCACCTGGGTGCACCACCTCGTCTGGCTGCTGCCCTCGCTCGCGATCCTGGCGGAGGCGGGCCTGCGGCACAGACGGCTGCTGTGGCTCGCCGGCGGGATGTACGTCCTGTTGTGCAGCAGCGTCGTGTGGCTGTGGTTCGACGACGCGTCGGGCATCGGCGGCTTCGTCGGTGGCAACGCGTACGTGTGGATCACCCTGGGCCTGCTGTTCGGTCTGCCCGTCGGTCAGCCGCGGGAGGAGCGCCTGCCGTGGAGACGCAGGGCCAGTGCCACGGCTCCCGCGCCCAGTCCGGCGGCGCCCGCGATCGTCCCCGCCGTCACCAGCGGGCCGCCGAAGCCGTCGGACGCGTCGTCGGGTCCGGTCCCGGGCACCGCCGGGGCGGCCCGCGGAGCGAGCGACGCGCCGGGACCCGGTTTCGCCGGCGCCTCCGGGCCCGGGGCGGGCCGGGACACCGGACGCGGCAGGAGCGATCCGACCGGCTCGACCCGCCCGGTGGCCGCGAAACCCCAGTCGAGCAGCGAGCGGGCCTCCTCGTACACGGCGAACCGGCCGCCCTCCTGAGGGTCCATCACCGTGACGACGAGGGTGTGCCCGCCCCGGCGCGCGGCCACGACGAGGGTGTTGCCGGCCCGGGAGGTGTAACCGTTCTTGATGCCGATGAGCCCCGGATAGGGCGCGACGCCGTCGGCGCCGGTCAGCAGCCGGTTGGTGTTCTGGATGTCGTACGCCCAGTCGCCGGCGGGGAACTTCGCGCGGACGGTGGCGCAGTAGCGGACGAAGTCCGTGATGCCGAGCCCCGCCCGCCCGAACACGGCCAGGTCGTACGCGGACGACACCTGGCCGGGCGAGTCGTAGCCGTCGGGTGAGACGACCCGGGTGTCACGGGCGCCCAGCGCCTGCGCCTTGGCCTGCATCTGGGCGGCCGTGGCGTGCCAGCCGCCGTTCATCCCGGCGAGGACGCGGACGGCGTCGTTGCCGGAGTTCAGGAAGACGCCCCGCCACAGGTCGGACGCCCGGTAGGTCCGCCCCGCGCGGACCCCGACCAGGCTGCTGCCGGGGCCGATGTCCCGCAGCTCCGCCTCGGTGACGGTGTGCCGGACCGCCGCGGGCAGCGCCGGGAGGACGGTCACCGCGAAGAGCGTCTTCAACGTGCTGGCCGGCGGCAGCCGCAGGTGCGCGTGGTGGGCCGCCAGCACCGCACCGGTGTCGGCGTCGGCCACCAGCCACGAGCGTGCGGAGAGGTCCCGCGGCAGGGCGGGCGCCCCTGCCCGGGGCCGGACCTGTGTCCCCGGACGGTCCAGTGGCGAGGGGGGCGGGCCGGGGGTGCGTGGAGCCGGCGCGGTGTGCGCGCCGCCCGTCCCGACGCGGGAGCCGGTGGAGGTCGTGTCCGCCCCGCCGAGGGCCGCGGCCGGTCCCGGCGGGAGGGCGAGCGCCCCGGCCACACAGAGGGCGGAGCAGGAGACGGCCGTGCGGACAGAGAATCCGATATTCATACCGCAAACGTAGGAACGCGCAGGTCGCGAGGCGTGCTGCCCCGGCCGATCGGAGCCGTCGAACACCCGGATGCCGCAGCGGCCGTCCGCCGACACGCCCGCCGACACGTCCGGCGAGGTGCCCTCCGAGACGTCCGGCGTAGACGTGCGCCGAGACGCCCGGTGAGACGTCCGCCGACACGCCGGTCCGGCGCGGGAGTCCGCGGCGGAGGGACTACAGCGCCCCCGGTACCGTCTGCTGGACCTGCCTCAGGAACGTCGCGTTGTCCGGGGTCTGCCGCATCCGCTCCAGCAGGGTCTCCAGTCCCGCCTGGCCGTCACCCCGGGAGTGCAGCGCGCGCCGCAGGCCCCGGACGGCCGCCAACTCCGGTGCCGGGACGAGGAGTTCCTCGCGGCGGGTGCCCGACGGGGTGATGTCGACGGCGGGGAAGACACGGCGGGACGCGAGGGTGCGGTCCAGCCGGAGCTCCATGTTGCCGGTGCTCTTGAGCTCCTCGAAGTAGTAGTCGTCGGCGCGGGACCCGGTCTCCACGAGGGCCGTGGCGAGGATGGTGAGCGAACCGCCCTCCTCGGCGAGCCGCGCGGCGCCGAAGAGCCGCTTGGGCCCTTGCAGCGACGCCGCGTCGACACCACCGCTGAGGGTCCGCCCGCCCGCCGCCGCCGCGTTGTTGTGGGCCCGGCACAACCGGGTCAGCGAGTCGAGGAGGATCACGACGTCCTGGCCCGCCTCGACGAGCCGCTTGGCGCGCTCCACGGCCAGTTCGGCGAGCGCGATGTGCTGTTTCGGACCCTGGTCGAAGGTGGAGGCGAACACCTGACCGCGTACCGAACGGCGCATGTCGGTGACCTCCTCCGGCCGCTCGTCGAGGAGCACCACCATCAGCTGGGTCTCGGGGTGGTTGCCGGCGACCGCGGCGGCCAGCTGCTGGAGCAGCACGGTCTTGCCGGTCCTGGGCGGGGCGACGATCAGGCCGCGCTGCCCCTTGCCGACCGGCGCGACCAGGTCGACGAGGCGGGTGGTCACACCGCCCGCGGGGTGTTCGAGCCGCAGCCGCTCGGACGGGTGCAGCGGGGTCAGGTCACGGAAGTGCGGGCGGCCGCGCACCTCCTCGGCGGGGCGTCCTTCGACGTGCCGGATCTCGGTGAGGGCGCGCTGCCGGCCGCGTACGCCATGGACGAGATCGCCCTTGCGCAGGCCGTACCGGCGGATCAGCGCGGCGGAGACCTGCGGGTCGGCCGCGGTGGGGAGCAGATTCTCGGCGCGCAGGTGGCCCTGCCCGTTCGAGGTGATGTCGAGTACGCCGGTGGCCGACTCCTGCGTGACGGGAGTGGGCGGGCGTTCGAGTGTGGTGGTCATGAGGGGTGTCCTTTCGCGGACGGGTTCACGTTCGTGGGGGTCGTGCGGCATGCGTCATGGGGAGCGGGAGAGGCCGGCGCAGGGGCGGTGTCTGCACGCCCTGCACGGCGGAACGCGTCACCTCTCGGACCGCGTGACGCCGAAACGCCGTACGGAGAGAGGTGGTGCGGAGAAGAGGCTGCGCGCCGGTCGGGAATCGACGGGCGGACCAGCTGAAAGGGACTGCATCGGCACCGGCGCCTGAAACAGGCGTACACAAGTGCTGCGGCAACTGTAGCACCACTTCTCGCCGGGACGGCGGGATCGGTTGTTTCCCGGGGTGTCGACGGCGTTGACAGCGGTGCCGCCCCGCGCCACGGTGGTCGGCATGGCCGAGGGCGGGATCGTCGAACGCGTACGGGAACTGCGGCCGCTGATCAGGCGGAACGCGCTGCGTGCCGAGCGTGAACGGCGGGTGCCCGACGAGGTCGTCGCCGCGCTGGCCGGCACCGGCGTGTACCGGATGAACGTCCCCGCCCGGTACGGGGGTCACCGGACTCCACTGCGCACCCAGGTCGACGCCTTCGCCGAGATCGCCGCCGAGTGCGCCTCCACGGCGTGGGTGACACTGGGGCACGCCGGGGTCTCGTACATCGCGTCCCTCTTCCCCGACGAGGCACAGGACGACTTCTTCACCGGACCGAGCGGCCCGGACGTCAGGATCGGCGGCACCCTCGTCCCCGGCGCCACCGCGGTGCCGTACGACGGGGGTTACCGGGTGGACGGGCCCTCGGCCTTCGCGACCGGCTGCCACCACGCGCAGTGGCATCTGCTGACCGCCGCGGTCGTCCCGGCCGGCGGGCGGCCCCGGCAAGGGCCGCCGGAGGCGGTGTGGGTCGCGGTGCCGATGTCCGAACTGGAGATCCTGGACGACTGGGACGTCACAGGTCTGGCCGGTACCGGCAGCAACACGGTCGTGGCGCGGGACATTCCCGTCCCCGCGCACCGGGTGCTGCCGGTCGGGCCGATGCTCGACGGACAGTCCCTGTCGAAGACCAACGCGGACGACCCCTTCTACCGCATGCCGGTACTGCTGCTGTTCTGCGCGTGGGCGGCGTCGGCCGCGCTGGGCGCGGGGCGGGCGGCGACGGCGGAGTTCGGCGAACGCATCCACCGCCGCGGCATCACGTACACCTTCCACCAGCGGCAGCACGAGGCCACGGTCACCCATCTCCAGGCCGCCGAGGCACAGTTGAGGGTCTCCGCCGCCGAACTGGTGGTGGCCCGGCTGGTCGGCGAGATCGAGACGAAGGCCCGCGACGGCGGCACGTACACCCCGCTCGAACGGGCCAGGATCCGCGCCGAGAGCGGGTACGCGGCCCGCCTGTGCAAGGAGGCCGTCGATCTGGTCGCCGCGGCCTCCGGAGCCTCCTCCCTCCAGCGGGACGTCCCCATGCAGCGCATCGTCCGCGACATCCAGGCCCTGTGCCTGCACTCCTTCGTCAACCCCGCCACCAACCTGGAGATCTACGGCCGCGTACTCTCGGGCGTCGACCCGGGCACCCCTTTCCTGTGACGCCCTCCGACGGCCGTCCACGGCAGTCAGGAGATCGCGTTGGACAGCACGGCCGCCGAACCGTCGGACGCAGCGCCCGATGCGCCCGGTGCGCCGCACCGCCTGGACCCGGCCGGCGGCTGCCCGCACGCCGACAACGCACGCCTCCTCGCCCGCGGCGCCGTGGCGCCCGTCGTCCTGCCCGGCGAGGTGGACGGCATGGCGGTGCTGGGCCACGACGCACTGAAGGAGTTCCTCGCCCACCCGCAAGTCGCCAAGGACGCACGGCACTTCACCGCGCTGCGGGAGGGCCGCATCGCCGCCGGCTGGCCGCTGGCGACCTTCGCGACCGTACGGGGCATGACGACCGCGGACGGCGACGACCACCGGCGGCTGCGCGCACTGGTCAGCAAGGCGTTCACCGCCCGGCGGGTCGAGGAACTGCGGCCACGCATCGAGGAGCTGACGGCCCGCCTGACTCCGGCTGTCGGCTATCGGGACAGCTCGAAGATCCCGTAGCCGAACGCCTCGGCGGTGACCCTGTCACCGTCGACGGCGACGCCGGACACCTCCAGGGCCCGGCCGGGCCGGAAGTCACCGGTGGAACAACTCGTGGGGTCCTGGCGGGGGTTGACGACGACGAGGTATCGCCCGCCGCGTACGTGCACGAAGGGGTAGCCCGCGTGCACGACCTCCACCGAGCCGTCCGGCCCCAGTTCGGGGGTCGAGGTGCGCAGGGCGATGAGACGGCGCACGAGATGGAGGAGGGACGTCTCGTCGGCGCGCTGGGCGGCGACGGTGGGACGGTCGGGGGCGGGATCGACCGGCAGGTACGGGTGCTCGGACGTCGAGAAGCCGGCGTTCGGGCCGTCGTCCCACTGCATCGGCGTGCGGGAGCCGGCCCGGTTGTAACGGGGGCCCAGCACGCTGCCCTCCGTGTCGGGCAGGTCCGGGATGTACCGCATGCCGATCTCGTCGCCGTAGTAGATGGCGGGCAGGGTGGGCCAGGTGAGCTGGAAGACGAAGGCGACCGGGAGCTGTTCCGCCGAGCGGGGCCCGCAGTTGAGTCGGGAGAAGTCGTGGTTGGCGGTGGGCAGGGAGATGAAGCCGCTGTCGCCGAGAGCCGTCGACGCCTGCTCCCACGCCTCGACGAAGGGGCGCGGCGACCCCTTGCCGCCCGGGTCGAAGAAGCAGTCGAGCGGATCCCAGTCGAGGTTGACGGTCCCGGAGCCGTTGCTCCACAGCGAGCGCAGCGCCAGACCGTCCGAGGGGCCGCCGAACTGCAGGAAGAAGTCCGTGTGGAACCCCGCCGGGACGGAGACCTCCGGATCGCCCCACTCCGAGAGCAGCACCGCCTCCGGGTGCGCACGGTCCAGCCAGTGGCGCAGCTCCGTCCAGATCCTGCTCGTCTCCGCCTTGTCCGGGTCGTCCTTGACGAGCGAGGCGGCCATGTCGACGCGGAAGCCCGACAGGCCGAGGCCCAGCCAGTGGTCCATGATCGTGCGCAGCGCCGCACGGTTGGCGCGCGGACCCTCCGCGTCCACCGGCTGACGCCACGGCTCGGCCGGATCCTGCCGCGCGTAACCGAAGTTGAGGGCGGGCTGGAAGGCGAAGAAGTTCGGCAGGTACGCACCCGGCCGGCTGCCGGGCGAGGCCACGAAGCCGTCCGGCCGGCCCTCGGCCGCCCAGATGTAGCGGTGGTCCCCGGGGTCGTTCGCCGACGCCGTGAACCACGGGTGCTGGTCGGAGGTGTGCCCCGCGACCAGATCGAGGAGTACGCGGATGCCGCGGCGGCCCGCCTGCTCGACGAGCTTCGCCAGGTCGTCGTTCGAGCCGTAGCGCGGTGCCACGTTCAGATAGTCCGCGACGTCGTAGCCGGCGTCCCCGAACGGCGAGACGAAGCACGGGTTCAGCCACACCGTGTTCACCCCGAGCCAGGCCAGGTGGTCCAGCCGCTCGGCGATGCCGGCGAAGTCACCGATCCCGTCGCCGTTCGAGTCCGCGAACGACTGCGGGTAGATCTGGTAGAAGACGGCGCCGGCCAGCCAGGCGGGTGCGGGACGGAAGGAAGTCATGGGGCAGGTACAGCCTTTCCCTGTGCGGACGTCGTACGGGTGCCGACGTCGGGCCACGGGTTCACATGACCGGCATCGGCACTCGTCATTCCTCACTGTCGAGGGTGACAGTGCCGGGGTGCGTCCGGAAGGCCGCACCGTGGCCGGAGGCCGGGCGGAAGGCCCTATGCTGATCGGCGATGTTCACCCCGCAAGGTCCCACGTTCCGCGAACTCGCCGTGCAGGCGCTGTCGTCCGTCGAGCACGGCTACGACCTGCTCGCACCGAAGTTCGACCACACCCCGTTCCGTACGCCGGACCCCTTCCTCCGGTCCGTCGCGCGGGCCCTGACGGGCATCGGCCCGTTCGGCAGCGGGCTCGACCTGTGCTGCGGCACCGGCGCGGGCATGGAGGTGCTGCGGTCGGTGTGCCGCGAGCGCGTCACCGGGATCGACATCAGCACGGGCATGCTCGACGTGGCGAGGCGCCGGGAGCGTCCGGACGGACCGCCCGCCGGCTGGGTGCGCGGTGACGCACGTGCCCTGCCCTTCGGCCCGGTCTTCGACCTGGTGGTCAGCTTCGGCGCGTTCGGGCACTTCCTGCCCCGCGAACTGCCGGGACTGTTCGCGCAGGTCCACTCCGTGCTCCGGCCCGGCGGGCGGTTCGCCTTCCCGATCGTGGCTCCCGCCCGCCCCGGCTCGCGCGGCTACTGGGCGATGCTCGGCTTCGACGCGGCGATGAAGGTGCGGAACGCGGTGTGGCGTCCCCCGTTCGTCATGTACTACCGGGACTTCCGGCTCGGTGCGGTCCGGCGGGAACTGGCGGAGGCGGGCTTCACCGTCGAACTGCACGCCCTGCCCGAGTTCGGCCGCAGGGACGACGGCAGCCCGCGCTGCCGGATGGTGCTCGCCACGAGGCCCGGGCCGGCGCTCTAGCCACCACGCGTCGTACTGGCGTATGAGAGCCGTCAAGAGTGTGCGGAGCGGCGTCAGGGAGCCGTCAACGAACGCCGTGGGCGGCTCGGGCGGCTGTTTCCTCAAGAGGTCAACGCGGCCGGCCGGGGCCCGACGCAGTCCGTCGGGCCCGGGCGCCGCATCCCGCACCTCATCCAGGAGCTCACGATGGCCGATCTGGCCTTCGTCGTCACCACGGTCGCGATCTTCGCGCTGGTGGCGCTCGTCGCCAAGGGGGTGACGAAGCTGTGACCGCCGAAAACGCCGAAAACGTCGTCGGCCTGATCGTGGCCGTCGCCCTGCTGGGCTATCTCGTCCTCGCCCTTGTGTTCCCCGAGAGGTTCTGAGCCCAGACATGAGCCCCGTACTCGCCGGCGTCCTCCAGCTGCTGGCACTCATCGCGGCGCTGGCACTCGTCCATCGCCCCCTCGGCGACCACATGGCCCGCGTCTACTCCTCGGACCGGCATCTGCGCGTCGAGAAATGGATCTACAAGGGCATCGGCGCCGACCCGGACGCCGGCATGCGCTGGCCCGCGTACCTGCGCGGCGTCCTCGCCTTCTCCGCCGCCGGGGTGCTCTTCCTGTACCTCCTGCAGCGCGTGCAGGGCGTCCTGCCCGGTTCGCTTGGCTTCTCCTCGATCGACCCGGACCAGGCGTTCAACACCGCCGTCTCCTTCGTCACCAACACCAACTGGCAGTCGTACTACGGCGAGCAGGCCATGGGCCACGTCGTCCAGACCGCCGGCCTCGCCGTCCAGAACTTCGTCTCCGCGGCCGTCGGCATGGCGGTCGCCGTCGCCCTCGTACGAGGGTTCGCGCGGTCCCGCACCGGCGAGCTGGGCAACTTCTGGGCGGACCTGGTCCGCGGGGTCGTCCGCATCCTGCTGCCGCTGTCCGTGGTCGCGGCGATCGTCCTGGCCGCCTGCGGAGTGATCCAGAACTTCTCCGGCATCCACGAGGTCGGCCAGTTCTCGGGCGGCCCGCAGCAGTGGAACGGCGGCGCGGTCGCCTCCCAGGAGGCGATCAAGCTGCTCGGCACCAACGGCGGCGGCTACTTCAACGCCAACAGCGCCCACCCCTTCGAGAACCCCACCCCCTTCTCCAACCTCTTCGAGATCTTCCTGCTGCTGGTGATCCCGTTCTCGCTGACCCGCACCTTCGGCCGGATGGTCGGCAGCCTGAAGCAGGGATACGCGATCCTCGCCACCATGGCCACCATCTGGGTCGGCTTCGTCGCCCTGATGATGTGGACCGAGTTCGCGCACCACGGCCCGGCCTTCGACCTCGCGGGCGGCGCACTGGAGGGCAAGGAGACCCGCTTCGGCGTCGGCGCCTCGTCGATCTTCGCGGTGTCCACCACCCTGACCTCCACCGGCGCGGTGAACTCCTTCCACTCCTCGTTCACCGGGTTCGGCGGCGGCATCACCATGCTCGGCATGCAGCTCGGGGAGATCGCCCCCGGCGGCACCGGCTCCGGCCTCTACGGCATGCTCGTCATGGCGGTCATCGCGGTCTTCATCGCGGGACTCATGGTGGGCCGCACCCCCGAGTACCTGGGCAAGAAGATCGGCACCCGCGAGATCAAGTTCGCGGCCTGCTACCTCCTCGTCACCCCCGCCCTGGTGCTCGTCCTCACCGCCGCGGCCATGGCCCTGCCGACCCCCGGCGACTCGATGACCAACAGTGGGGCGCACGGCTTCTCCGAGATCCTCTACGCCTATTCGTCCGCGGCCAACAACAACGGGTCGGCCTTCGCCGGCCTGAACGCCGACACGCAGTGGTTCAACAGCACCCTGGGACTGGCGATGCTGCTGGGCCGCTTCCTGCCCATGGTGTTCGTCCTCGCGCTGGCCGGCTCACTCGCCGGGCAGCGGCCCGTGCCCGCGACCGCGGGCACGCTGCGCACCGAGAAACCGCTGTTCACCGGGTTGCTGGTGGGCGCGATCCTCATCATCACCGGTCTGACCTATTTCCCGGCGCTCGCGCTGGGCCCGCTCGCTGAGGGACTGGCGTCATGACGACACACGTACACACCGACACCCCGGCCACACCCGACGCCGCCGGCACCACCGCGACCGCGGGCGAAGGCCGGGTGGGCGCGGGTGTCTTCGACCCGGCGCAACTGGTCAGGTCGCTGCCGGACGCCTTCCGCAAGCTCGACCCACGGGTGATGGTCAAGTCTCCCGTGATGTTCGTCGTGCTGGTCGGCTCCGTCCTGACGACGGTCTTCGCGTTCAAGGACCCCGGCGACTGGTTCGGCTGGACGATCAGCGCCTGGCTCTGGCTGACCGTCGTCTTCGCCAACCTGGCGGAGGCGGTGGCGGAGGGCCGCGGCAAGGCCCAGGCGGACACGCTGCGCAGGGCCAAGACGGACACGATGGCCCGGCGCGTCACCGCCCCGGCCCGGGGCCCCGGCGCGGCCTCCGCGTCGGGGCCGGGGGAGGAGGCCGTCCGCGGCACCGAGCTGCGCGTCGGCGACCTGGTCGTCTGCGAGGCCGGTGACATCATCCCGGGCGACGGTGACGTCGTCGAGGGCGTGGCCTCCGTGGACGAGTCGGCGATCACGGGCGAGTCGGCCCCGGTCATCCGGGAGTCCGGCGGCGACCGGTCGGCCGTCACCGGCGGCACGAAGGTGCTCTCCGACCGCGTCGTCATCAGGATCACCACGAAGCCCGGCGAGACCTTCATCGACCGCATGATCAACCTGGTCGAGGGCGCCGCCCGCCAGAAGACGCCCAACGAGATCGCGCTCAACATCCTGCTGGCCTCGCTGACGATCGTCTTCCTTCTCGCCGTGGCCACGCTGCCCGCCTTCGCGGACCACGCCGGCACGCACCTCACCCTGGTCGTGCTGGTGGCGCTGCTCGTCTGCCTGATACCGACCACCATCGGCGCCCTGCTCTCCGCGATCGGCATCGCCGGCATGGACCGGCTGGTGCAGCGCAACGTCCTGGCCATGTCCGGCAGGGCGGTCGAGGCCGCCGGTGACGTGTCGACGCTGCTGCTCGACAAGACCGGCACCATCACCCTCGGCAACCGCCGGGCGGCCGAGTTCGTGCCGGTCGCCACCACCGCCGAGGCCGAGCTGGCCGACGCCGCCCAGCTCTCCTCACTGGCCGACGAGACACCCGAGGGACGCTCCGTCGTCGTCCTGGCCAAGGAGCGGTACGGGCTGCGCGAACGCCACCAGGGCGAGCTGGCGCACGCCGAGTGGATCACCTTCACCGCACAGACCCGGATGTCCGGGGTGGACGTCGACGGACGCCGCATCCGCAAGGGAGCGGCCGGTTCGGTCGCCACCTGGGTGCGGGAGCGGGGCGGCACCGTCGCCGCCGACGCGGCCGGCCTGGCCGACCGGATCTCCGCGGAGGGCGGCACCCCGCTGCTCGTGGCGGTCGAGGACTCCCGGGGCGCCCGGGTGCTGGGCGTCATCCACCTCAAGGACGTCGTCAAGGACGGCATGCGCGAGCGGTTCGGTGAGCTGCGCCGCATGGGCATCAAGACCGTCATGATCACCGGCGACAATCCGCTGACCGCCAAGGCCATCGCGGAGGAGGCAGGCGTCGACGACTTCCTCGCGGAGGCCACTCCCGAGGACAAGATGGCGCTGATCAAGCGGGAGCAGGCCGGCGGCAAACTCGTCGCGATGACGGGCGACGGGACGAACGACGCCCCGGCGCTGGCCCAGGCGGACGTGGGGGTGGCCATGAACACGGGCACCTCGGCCGCCAAGGAGGCCGGCAACATGGTCGACCTCGACTCCGACCCGACGAAGCTCATCGAGATCGTCGAGATCGGCAAGCAGCTCCTCATCACCCGGGGCGCGCTCACCACGTTCTCCATCGCCAACGACGTCGCCAAGTACTTCGCGATCATCCCGGCGCTGTTCGCGGCCGTCTACCCGGGCCTGGACAAGCTCAACATCATGCGGTTGTCCTCACCCGACTCGGCGATCCTCTCCGCGGTCGTCTTCAACGCGCTGATCATCATCGCGCTGGTGCCGCTCGCCCTGCGGGGAGTGCGCTACCGGCCGCTGAGCGCGGACCGGCTGCTCCGCCGCAACCTGGGCGTCTACGGTCTGGGCGGCCTGGTCGCGCCCTTCGTCGGCATCAAGGTCATCGACCTGCTCATCTCCCTCCTCCCCGGCCTGTAACCCCCTGAAAGCGTGCTGATCGCCATGAACAACCCGGTCACGAACACCGCCCGGCTGCTGGGAGCGGGTCTGCGGGCCCTGCTCGTCCTGACCCTGGTCTGCGGCGTGCTCTATCCGCTGGGGGTGACGGGCGTCGCCCAGGCCCTCCTCAAGGACAAGGCCGACGGGTCGGAGATCTCGTCGGGCGGCACGGTCGTCGGCTCGTCACTGATCGGCCAGCAGGGCTACGGGCTCGACTACTTCCAGCCCAGGCCCGCGAACGGTCTGGGCGAGAACTCCGTCAACAAGCGGTACGAGCTGATCCTCTCGGGCGCCACCAACCGCTCCGGCGACAACGCCGAACTGATCAAGTGGATCGAGGAGGCCAGGGCGAGGGTCGTCAAGGACAACTCGACCGCCGGCCACAGGGTCGACCCCTCCCAGGTCCCCGCCGACGCGGTGACGTCCTCCGGTTCCGGACTGGACCCGGACATCTCCCCGGCGTACGCCGACCTCCAGGTGCACCGGGTGGCCGAGCGGAACGGTCTGTCCGTGGCCCGGGTCCGGGAACTCGTGGACGAGCACACCGAGGGCCGCACGCTCGGTTTCATCGGCGAACCCCGGGTGAACGTCCTGGAACTCAACACGGCGCTCAGGGGGCTGACCGGAGGGTGATCCGAGAGCCCGGGTCCGCGGTCGGCCCTTCACCGGCGGGCCACGAGCGGTCGGCGCGGGCCGGCCGCTCGCGCCGGGCCGTTGTCAGTGGCCCGCGCTAGTCTGCCGAGAAATGGTCAGCTGTCCGATTCGGGAGGTTTCCATGGTTTCGCGCCTCAATCCCTACATCAGCTTCGACGGCGACGCCCGGCAGGCGATGGAGTTCTACAAGGAGGTCTTCGGCGGCACGCTGCGGCTCAACACCTTCGGGGAGTCCGGTGCGCCGGACATCCCGGAGGCCGACAAGATCATGCATGCCATGCTGGAGACCCCGAGCGGCTTCGCCCTGATGGGCGCCGACACCCCACCGGGCATGGAGTACACGCGGGGCGACAACTTCTCGGTGAGCCTGAGCGGTGACGACGACGCCGAACTGCGCGGCTACTGGGAGAAGTTGTCGGCCGACGGCGTCGTGTCTGTGCCGCTCGAGAAGCAGATGTGGGGCGACGTCTTCGGTATGTGTACGGACCGGTTCGGTGTGCCCTGGATGGTCAACATCGGCGAGGCACAGGGGTAGGACCGGGCGGGTCCGCGGGTGGGCGGCTCCGGCGGGGCCGCCCCCTCCCCGGCCGCGTGCGGGCGGGTGCCGGGCACCGGTGGGCGGAGCCGGCGGAGACCGGTGGCACACTGACCCGGTCACCGAAGGAGCCCAGCCAGTGCCCATGATCCGCAACCTGAGCAGAGCGGTCCGCCGTGCCTACCGCCACACCGTGGACCTCAGTCATCCCGCCCGTTCCCCTCTGGGCAGCGCGGTGGAGAACTGCGTGGTCTACCACAGCGGCGGACGGCAGCCCGGCGACTGGGCTCCGGCCGAGGCGATCCACCGGACCCGCACGGCCGGCCGGGACGGCTTCGTGTGGATCGGCCTCCACGAACCCACCGCGGAGGAGTTCGCGGACCTCGCCGAGCTGTTCGGCCTGCATCCGCTGGCCGTCGAGGACGCGATCCACGCGCATCAGCGACCGAAGGTGGAGCGGTACGACGACACGCTGTTCGCCGTGTTCAAGACCGTCCGGTACGTCGAGCACGAGCAGCTCACCGCGACCAGTGAGGTCGTGGACACCGGCGAGCTCATGGTCTTCGTCGGCCAGGACTTCGTGATCACCATCCGCCACGGCAGCCACGGCTCCCTCGGTCCGCTGCGCGAGGCCCTGGAGAAACTGCCCGAGCAGCTGCAGAAGGGGCCCTCGGCGGTCCTGCACGCCGTCGCGGACCAGGTGGTCGACGACTATCTCGACGTCACGTACGCCGTGCAGAACGACATAGAGGCCGTGGAGACCGCGGTCTTCGCCGAGCGCACCGCCCGTGGCGACGCCGGCCAGATCTACCAGCTCAAGCGCGAGCTCCTCGAACTGAAGCGGGCCGTGGTCCCCCTGGACCGGCCGCTGCAGATACTCGCCCACGAGCCGCCGGCCGCGGTCTCCCCGGCGATCCAGCCGTACTTCCGCGACGTGGCCGACCACCTGGCCCGGGTCACCGAGCAGATCAACGCCTTCGACGGGCTGATCGACTCCATCCTGCAGGCCCACGTGGCCCAGGTGACGGTCGCCCAGAACGAGGACATGCGCAAGATCACCGCCTGGGCCGCCATCGTGGCCGTCCCCACCATGATCTGTGGCGTCTACGGCATGAACTTCGAACACATGCCGGAACTGCGCTGGACATACGGCTATCCGGTCGTCCTCGGTGTCATCGCCACGCTCTGTGTCGTCATCCACCGGGGGTTCCGCCGCAACGGCTGGCTCTGAAACGGAGGCGGAGAGGGAGGCGGGGACGAGGACGGAGACGGGTCGTCCGGTCAGAGGTCCGGCTCGTCCAGGACGCCGTCCAGGGCGAGCCGTATCGCCGCCTCCGGACTCAGCCCCCGGCCCTCGCTCACCGCCGCGGCGAACACGCTCTCGCCGAGGTCCGCCCGCAGGCGGCGCGCGTACTCCCTGCGCAAGACGGTCGTCTCGATGTCACTGAGCTGGGGGAGTCCGGCCGACTACCAGAGGCGCGTGCCCACTCCGAGAAGCCGCGCGGCGCGTTCGGGCTCGCCGCCGACGGCCTCCGCGGCGAGCAGGAGACCGGCGACGGCCGCGGCCCCGAAACGGTCGTGGACGCGCCACTTGGCGGCGAGGGCCTCGCGCGCGGAGCGCAGCGCCTCCTGCGGCCGCCCGAGCCGATCCCGGCGAGGGCGACGAAGAAGTCACCCCAGGCCCGCATCCACAGCTCCCCGCGCTTCGCGCAGGCGACGCGCAGCTGTTCCGCGACCACCGCGCACCGCTCGAACGCGCCCTGGCCGGCCAGCAGATACGCCTGCACGGCCAGCGTCAGCAACTGTAAGAACTCCGCTCCGCCCCCGCCCGCGGGCCCCTCGGTACTGCTCCCGTAGAGCAGGGCGGACCGCGCCGACTCGCCGCGCACCGCGAGGCTCGCCCCCGTCAACGGCAGCGCGGGGACGGGGAGACGCCGCTCCTGCGCCAGCCACACGTACGCCGCGCTCACGGACTCGGCCGCCTCCACGTCGTCCGGCACGACGGTGACCAGGCGGTGCGCCCAGGTCGCCAGGGTGTGCCCGGGAGCGTCCTCGGGCACCCGGCCCAGCGCCCGCTCCTCCCGGTCCTCGGCGTCTGCCAGTACGACCGCAGGGTCTTCGACGACGCCGAACTCGCCCCGCTGGACCTGCCGCACCGCGGACGGGTCGCCGCCGACCTCGTCTGGTGCGACGAACTGCTCTCCAACACGCGTACCTTCGCTCCGCCGGGGCTGGCGCTCCAATGCGAGGTCGACGACTCGAACGTGACCGCACTGGCTCGTGCGCTGCGGGCCGAGACGGCGCGGGTGCGCGCCCGTCGGGCCGTCGGCCCGGGCACCATCCGGCTCGACCTGACGGAGCTGGCGTTCATCGACGTCGGCGCGCTGCGCCTGCTGGTCTTCACGGCTCTCTCCCTGCACACGTCCGGCAGCGCCCTCGCCCCGCGCGGTGTGGCCCCGCACATCAGGCGGCTGATGCGGGTGACCGGCTGGGACCGCATCCCCGGTCTGCGCCTCGACGCAGGGAACGTGCGGCAGGAGGTGATGCCCTGACCCGGCGCCACCGCCGGACCACCGGCGGCTCAGGACGCCGGACCGGGCGGCAGGGTCGCCAGTCCCGCACGCAGGAAGGCCATCGCCGCGTCGATGTCGGCCTCGTGGGGCCGGTGGCACACCTCGCTGATCACCGCGGCCGCGGCGGCGGCCGCCATCCGCGGCCCGAAGTCGTCCGGGGCGGTGCCCTGCTCCTCGGCGAGGATCCGCGCGCCGTCCTGGATGACCTCCGCCATGCGCGCCCCGGCGGCCGCGCGGAGCTGCGGATTGAGATCCAGCATGCGGTCGGCCAGATCGTCCAGATCGCTGCGCTGGGCGATCTCCTCGCGCAGCCAGTGCTCCGTCGCGTCCAGGATCGTCCGGTCCGCCGCCCGCTCACGCAGTGCGGTGTTGAGCCGCTCGTTGAAGGAGTCGAACTCCGCGAGCGCCAGCTCCAGTTTGGACGGGAAATACAGGGTGACCGTACGTGGGGAGACCTCTGCCGCCGTGGCGATGTCGGCGATCGTCGTCGCCTCGAACCCGCGGTCGGCGAAGAGCTCGTAGGCCGCGCGGAGGATCGCTTCCCGGCGCCGCGCCTTGCTGCGTTCCCGAAGACCCTCACTCGTCATGGCCACACTTTACCATCGGTGGCTAATTTACATCCGACTGTAAAAATGCGTTAGGGTGTAGAGATGTCGCGGTCCGGCCGAGGGCCCGCGGGGAGAGGGAGGAAGTCGGGCATGGCGTCACGCCTGTACACGTGGGGACAATGGGCGGTGCGCCGCCGCGGCAGGGTCCTGGCCGTATGGCTGCTGCTGCTCGCCGTGGTCGGAGGGCTCGGCATCACCTTGCACGGCAAGGTGAGCACCGAGTTCTCGGTGCCCGGGATCGAGTCCCAGAAGGCCCAGGACCTGCTGGAGGAGAAGTTCCCGACCGCCGCCGGCGGCGTGGCCCGGGTCGTGTTCGCCGCCCCCGAGGGCGGCACGCTCGACGAGCCCCGGACCGAAGCGGCCCTCACCGCGAGCCTGAAGAAGGCCGCCGAGGTACCGGGCGTCGTGAACGTCTCCGACCCCGCCAGGACCGGGACGGTCTCCGCGACGGGACGCATCGGCTACGCGGACGTCGTGTTCCGCCAGTCGGCCGACAACGTGCCCGAGACGTCCAAGGACACCCTGTCCGAGGCGATGGAGCGGGCCCGGGACGCCGGTCTCGAGGTCGAGTTCGGCGGCTCGGCGATGCAGCCGAAGACCGAGGTCGGCGGTCCGGCCGAGATCGTGGGCGTCGTGATCGCCTTCGCCGTCCTGGCCCTGGCCCTCGGCTCCCTGATCGCGGCCGGACTCCCGCTGCTGACCGCCGTCGTAGGGGTGGCGATCGGCGTGCTGGGCGTCCAGTTCGTCTCCCGCTTCGTGGAGATGACCAGCACCGCCACCGTGCTCGCCCTCATGATCGGCCTCGCGGTGGGCATCGACTACGCCCTGTTCATCCTCTCCCGCCACCGCGAGCAGCTCGCCGATCCGGACACGGACGTCGAGGACTCCATCGCGCGGGCCGTCGCCACCGCGGGCGGCGCGGTCGTCTTCGCCGGAGCCACCGTCATCATCGCGCTGGCCGCGCTGGCGGTCACCGGCATCCCGTTCCTCACCGTCATGGGCCTGGCCGCCGCCGCGACCGTCCTGCTCGCCGTGCTCGTCGCGCTCAGCCTGGTGCCCGCCGTGCTGGGCATGTTCGGTGAGAGGCTGCGCCCGCGCCCCCGCCGCTCCGGGCGCGCCCCCGGTTCCTGGGCACTCGGCTGGGCCCGCGTCGTCACCGGCAAGCCCCTGATCGTCCTGCTGGTGGGCGTGGTCGGGCTGCTCGCGCTCGCCCTGCCCGCCCGCGACCTGCGCCTCGGACTGCCGGGCTACGCGTCACAGCCCGCCGACAGCACCCAGCACAAGAGCTACGACCTGCTCAGCGAGGGCTTCGGACCCGGCTTCAACGCGACCGTCACCGCCGTCGTCGACACCAGCGGGATACCGGCCGCCGAGCAGACCGAGGCGCTGACCCGTCTGCGTGAGTCCCTGTCCCGGGACCGGGGTGTGGCCGCCGTCGCCGAGCCCGTGCCCAACCCGGACTCCAGCCTGGCCGTCGTCTCGGTCGTCCCGAGGACCGGCCCGGACGCCCAGGCCACCACCGACCTGGTGCACCGGCTGCGGGAGAACGCCCCGGCCGTCGACAGGGCGGGCGGCACCCTCTACATCGCCGGTGCCACCCCCGCGGCCATCGACATAGCGGGCAAACTCTCCGGCGTCCTGCCCCTGTTCATCGCCATCATCGTGATCCTCGCGCTGATCCTGCTGATGATCGCCTTCCGTTCCCTGCTGGTCCCGGTGAAGGCCGCCCTCGGCTTCCTCCTGTCGGTCGCCGCGTCCCTGGGCGCCACCGTGTGGGTCTTCCAGGACGGCCATCTGAACGGTCTCCTCGGCATCCCCTCCGCCGGCCCGGTCACCAGCTTCCTTCCCGTGCTCCTCATCGGAGTCCTCTTCGGACTGGCCATGGACTACGAGGTCTTCCTCGTCAGCCGCATGCGCGAGCACCACGAGCACACGGGCAGCGCGGCCGAGGCCGTCGTCCACGGGGTGGCGCGCAGCGGGCGGGTGGTCAGCGCCGCCGCGCTCATCATGGTCGCGGTCTTCGGCGGCTTCGTGTTCAACCACGACCCGATCATCAAGTCCATCGGCTTCGCGCTGGCCTTCGGCGTCTTCATCGACGCCTTCGTGGTCCGCATGACCCTCGTCCCGGCTGCCATGGCCCTCATCGGCCGCCGCGCCTGGGGGCTGCCGCACTGGCTGGACCGGGTCACCCCCGACGTGGACATCGAGGGTGCCAAGCTCCCGCCGCGCAGCACGGCCGGGCAGGACGACACCCGACGCGAGCCGGTCGGCGCGCCCGGCGCCCGCTGAGCGGGCGCCGGGCGCCGAGCGTGGGGCGCGTGGGGCGCGCGCCCCACGCCGAGCACGCGCCGCGCCGGACGCGTCTCGCGCCGGACGCGTCTCGCGCCGGACGCGTCTCGCGCCGGACGCGCGCATCGCGCCGGGCACATGCCCCGCGCCGGACGCGCGGCTCCCGCTGGACGCGCGGCGTGCGCCGAGGTCGCGTCTCGCGCCGAGCCACACCTCCCGCCGGACATACGGCTCGCGCCGAGTGCACCGTCATGGGTGCGGCGCGTCCGGCCGGGCCCAACGCCGCGCGGGCCCAACGCCGCGCGGCCCCGGAGCCGCGCGGGCCCGTGGTCACGCGGTCGCGCCCGTCACGCTCCCGGGGGTTCGTCGACCGCCGGGAGCGTGAACTCGTAGACCAGCGCGTCCTGTTCGGCGTCCACCACCAGATCGGTGATCTCCAGGGGGCGGGCGTACTGGTCATGCACCCGCCGCGTCACACGGACCGCGGCCGTGTCGACGGGCCCGCTGATGGAGTCCCGGTGGTGCAGGGTCAGCCCCGCCCGGCGCATCCAGTCGTACACGCGCCGCAGGTGGGCCGACGACGTACCGTCGGCGCGATCGCGGTAGCGGGCGAGTTCCTCGACCTCGGCGAGGGCGACGGCCGAGAACGACGTCACGGCCGTCCGCCGCCCGTGCCCGTCCGGTGCGGCGGACTCGTACCGGTGCACCAGCGTGGGCCGCCGCGGGGCGAGTCCGAGCGCCGCCGCGTGCTCCGGCGGGGGAGTCTCCCAGGTCACGGTCGCACGGTCGACGGCGCCGGCATGAGCCGTGTGCGCGCCGAGCGGGAAACCGAGTGACGGAAGGTGCCCGACCGGCGGGCCGGGCAGTTTCGCGTGGGTGCCGCGCCGGTCGGTGGAGACCAGGCCGTCCCGGCGAAGGACGTCCAGTGCCTGCCGGACCGTCTCACGGCTGGCTCCGAACCGGGCGGCCAACTGCCGCTCACCCGGCAGCCGTTCGCCGGGCGGGACGGTTCCGTCGCGCAGCGCGCCGAGCAGCTCGGAGGCGATGCGTGAGTACAGAGGCTGAAGGTCGTCGTGCGTGGTGCTGCGGGCCATGTCCGCGCTCCCCTTGTGACAAGACGTAGCCGTGCGGGCTCGGGTGCCACGCCCCTCGGCCCTGGTCATGGGGCGGAAGGACGCGCTCCCTCGTACGCGACCATCTCTAGCATTGGTCTAAACCATGCGGGAAGTGCGCCCCGGCGGGTCGGCCGGGATCAGGCCGAATACAGCCCGTGTCCCGCCCGCGCGTCCGGGGCCCGTCCTCCCGCACGGCCCGGCTCGTCCCGGTCCCTCACAGGGCGCCGTAGAGGGCGTCGACGAGCGCCATCTTGCGGGGATCGTCGGCGATGTGCGGACCCATCCGGTTCATCACGTAGCCCAGCGAGACACCCGCCTCCGGGTCGGCGAGGCCGCAGGAACCGCCGAAGCCGTCGTGGCCGAAAGCCCGGGGATTGGGACCGTAGGAGCGGTCGGGCCCGCTGAGCCACAGTCCGAGGGCGACCTCCGTCTCGGTGCCGAGGCCGGCGCCGAGGACCAGGTCGCGGCAGGCCCCCTGCCCTTCGCGGACCCGCTCGGCGGCCGCCGGGGACAGGACTCGGTGCGTCCCGTACGACCCCCGGCCGGCCAGGATCCCGTACAGCGCGGCGACCGCCCGGGCCGTGCCGTGCCCGTTGGCGGCCGGGACCTCGGCGGCCCGCCACCCCGCCGAGCACGCCTCGGCCGCCCCCGTCCCGGGATTGGCCAGCGCGGCCAGCGCCACCGGCGCCAACCGGCCGAGGACCGCCGCTTGTTCACCGGGTTCGCCGGTCGGCGGGTGCACCAGCTCGGCCGCGCGTCCGTACTCCTTCTCCGGCAGGCCGATGGTGAAGTCGATGCCGAGCGGCCCGGTCACCTCCCGCCGCAGGAACGCGCCGGGCAGCAGTCCCGAGACCCGCCGCACCACCTCACCGACCAGGAAGCCGTACGTCAGGGCGTGATAGCCCGACACCGTCCCCGGCTCCCACCAGGGCTCCGTCGCCGCGAGCCGCTTCGTGGTGAGCTCCCAGTCGTAGAGCTGCTCCAGCGAGTGCGGCTCGCGCAGCCCGGCCAGACCCGCCCGGTGCGACAGCAGATGCCGTACGAGGACCGACTCCTTGCCCGCCGCCGCGAACTCCGGCCAGTAGGCGGCGACCGGCGCGTCCAGGTCGAGCAGGCCGCGGTCGGCCAGGATGTGCGCACACAGGGCCGTCGGTCCCTTCGAGGTCGACCACACGTTGACGAGCGTGTCCCGCTCCCAGGCGCGCGTGCCGGCCGCGTCCGCCCAGCCGCCCCACAGGTCCACCACCGTCTCACCGTGCAGGGTGACGGTCACCGCCGCGCCCAGCTCCCCACGGTCCCGGAAGTTCTCCTCGAACGCGGCGCGCACCGGCTCGAAGCGGGTCTCGCAGTGGCCCTGGACCTGGGACATGGCTCCTCCGTCGTCCGCCGGGTATAGGGGGAGGCTCCGGCTCCGCGCAACATACCGACTGGTCGGACCAGAGGGAAGTGCCCGGCAGAGGCGCGGGGAACCGCGCGCCACGCCACGGCGGAGCCGCACCCGCCCGACGCCCCGGCACCGGCCCGCCGGTGGTCAGAAGCGCGCGGGCAGCCACGCCAGCTTGACCGCCTCCTGGTAAGGCCCCCCGCCCTCGTGGTCGTTGAAGTCGTACACCTCGATGGCCTTGTCGTCGTGCCCCCACGCGTTGAAGGCCGCGAAGACCGTCGACGGCGGGCACGTCTGGTCCTCGAGAGCCGCCGAGAACAGGGCGGGGGCCCGCCCGCGCGAGGCGAAGTGCACCCCGTCGAAGTACGACAGCGTGCGCAGCACCTGCTCGGTGCGCCCGCGGTGCGTCTTGAGGTAGTTGCCGATCTCCCGGTACGGATCACGGTCCGTGAGCCGGGTGGCGCGCGGGTAGTCGCAGAGGAACGGCACGTCCGGTGCGACCGCCACGAGGTCCGGCACCAGACCGCCCACCGCGATGGAGATGCCGCCGCCCTGACTGGCACCCACCACCGCGGTGCGCGTGGCGTCGACCAGCGGATGGGAACGCGCGGCCTCCACGGCACGCACCCCGTCGGTGAACACCCGCCGGTAGTAGTAGTTCTCGGGGGCGTCGATGCCCCGCGTCATGAACCCGGGGTAGGCGGGCACGCTGCCCACCGGGTCCGGGGTGTCACCACCGCCGCCCCACGCGCCGCCCTGGCCCCGGGTGTCCATCACGAAGTGCGCGAAGCCGGCCGAGGCCCACAGCAGGTGGGTGTGCGCGAGGCCCCGGCCGCCGCCGTACCCGATGAACTCCACCACCGCGGGCAGCGGCGTGTCCGCTCCGGCGGGCAGGGTCAGCCAGCCCTTCACGGGGTGACCGCCGAACCCGGCGAACGTGACGTCGTGCACGGTGACGTTCCGCAGATGCGTGTCGACCGGCTCGAAACGGGCGTCCAGGCCGTGAGCGCGCGCCTCCTGCAGCGTCTTGGCCCAGAAGGCGTCGAAGTCCGCCGGTTCGACGGACGCGCTCGCATAGTCCCGGAGCTGATCGAGAGGAAGGTCGAACAGGGCCATGAAATGCCGCCTTTGCTACGGACAAGGGTGCGGACGATCACACCGTACGGGCGGCGTCCGGGGGCCGCCAGGGCGTGTCACGCACCGCACCCGGACGCGCGTCCCGACTCCGCGCCGCCTAGGCCGCGTTCGATCCTCCGCAGCCGCAGCCGCAGCCGCAGCCGCCGAGAAGCCGCGCCGGGGCCGAAGTCCTGCCGCTCCGGCGGGGGAGTGCGCCGCCGTCCCCGTCCGTCAGGTCCGGTGCCGCGCCCATTCCGGTCCCGTACGGGCCCAGGCGCGCTCCCACTCGGCCAGGCGACGGCGCGCGGCGACCCGCCGTACCACGGCGTGCAGGGCCAGTACGGCGGCCCCGGCCGCCCCGGCGGCGCAGGCGCCCACCGCGAGCCCGTGCTGCCACACCACCGTGCGGCTCGTCGGGGCGGGGACGATCCGGTCCCGCCCGTCCAGCCAGATGTCCGTGTGGTCGCCGGCCCGGGTACCGGCGGACACCCGGGTGGTGCCCGTACGGACCTGCCCGCCGGGCTCGGTCCAGCGGACACCCACCCGCTGGACCGGCCGCCGGTCCCCCTCGGCACTCGGCGTGGTGGCGGGCGTGCCCCCGACGACCTCGGCGCGCACCCGGTGACGTTCGGCCCGCTGCTCCGCCGCCGTGCTCCGCGCCCCGTCGTACGCCCACCAGCCCGCGGCCAGTCCGGCCAGCGGCGCGCCGACGCACAGCACGACGGCGACGGCCAGGGCGGTCCACGCCTCCACCACGTCCGAACGGCGGCGCAGCGGATTGTGCCGCTGCCGTCGCCCGATCACTCGCGTCCGCGTCCGCGTCTCCCTCGTGCGCATGTCCCGCCTCCTCGACACTCGGACCGGGCCGCGACACCCGGACCGTCCCGCGGCCCGCGCGGCACACCGCGCCCCCGGACCACCGCTCGCCGGCCGTCCCGGCTTCCTCGCCCACGCCCTCACCGCCGTACGTCGTCCGTGTGCCCCGTGGAGGCCGACCGGACCCCTCGAAGGGCCGGTTCGCCGCTCCCCGCCGGGCGGCCCGGCGTGCGAGCGTCACGACGACCGCCCCGGACAGGACCCACCGGACACGCCGGCCACGGCCCGGGAAGAACCGCCGCCCGGCCCGGCAGCCGGCGCGAGCGGACCCGAACGGCTCAAGAACGCGTTCCGCCACGACTGATCGGCGCCCTGTGTGGAACCCAAGTCCCGTCCCCTGCGAACAGGAGTCCCTCCCCATGGCCAAGGACCGCATGACGGCGCTCGACGCGCACTGGCGTGCCGCGAACTACCTGGCCGTCGGTCAGATCTACCTGCTCGGCAACCCGCTGCTGACCGAGCCCCTGCGCCCCGAGCACATCAAGCCCCGGCTGCTCGGCCACTGGGGCACCTCGCCCGGCCTCAACCTGGTGCACACCCATCTCAACCGTGTGATCGCCGAGCGCGATCTCGACGCCATCTGCGTGTGGGGTCCCGGCCACGGCGGCCCCGCCGTCCTCGCGAACTCCTGGCTGGAGGGCAGCTACACACAGACGTACCCGGACGTCACCCGGGACGCCGCCGGGATGGAGCGGCTCTTCCGGCAGTTCTCCTTCCCGGGCGGAGTCCCGAGCCACGTCGCCCCCGAGACGCCGGGTTCCCTCCACGAGGGCGGTGAGCTGGGCTACTCCCTCGCCCACGCGTACGGGGCGGCCTTCGACAACCCGGACCTCCTGGTCACCTGCGTGATCGGGGACGGCGAGGCCGAGACGGGTCCGCTCGCGGGCTCCTGGCACTCCAACAAGTTCCTCGACCCGGTCCACGACGGCGCCGTCCTGCCGGTCCTGCACCTCAACGGCTACAAGATCGCCAACCCCACCGTGCTCGCCCGGTTGCCGCGCGCCGAACTCGACGAACTCCTGCGGGGATACGGCCACGACCCCCTGTACGTGTCCGGCGACGACCCCCGCCGCGTACACCGGGAGCTGGCGAAGGCGATGGACCTGGCGCTGGACCGCATCGCCCGCATCCAGCAGGAGGCGCGCACCGGAAGGAGGGGCCGGACCGGACCGTACGAGCGCCCCCGCTGGCCCGTCGTCGTCCTGCGCACCCCGAAGGGCTGGACCGGCCCCGCCGAGGTGGACGGGCAGCCCGTCGAGGGGACGTGGCGCTCCCACCAGGTCCCGCTGTCCGGTGTCCGCGACAACCCCGAGCACCTGCGGCAACTGGAGGGCTGGCTGCGCTCGTACCGGCCCGAGGAACTCTTCGACGCCGAGGGCCGTCCCACGTCCCTCGTCCTCGACTGCGTGCCGAAGGGCTCCCGCCGCCTCGGCGCGAACCCGCACACCAACGGCGGTCTGCTGCTGCACGGCCTTCCCATGCCGCGCCTGGAGGACTTCGCGGTCCCCGTCGACAAGCCCGGCGCGAGCACCCACGAGCCCACCCGCATCCTCGGCAACCTGCTCGCCCGCATCATGGCCGACTCGGCGGAACGCCGGAACTTCCGTGTCGTGGGCCCCGACGAGACCGAGTCGAACCGGCTGGGCGCCCTGTACGAGGCGACCGGCAAGACCTGGCAGGCCGAGATCACCGACACCGACGAACACCTCGTCCGCGACGGCCGCGTGATGGAGATCCTCTCCGAACACCTCTGCCAGGGCTGGCTGGAGGGCTACCTCCTCACCGGGCGGCACGGACTGTTCTCGTCCTACGAGGCGTTCGTGCACATCGTCGACTCCATGGTCAACCAGCACATCAAGTGGCTCAAGACCTCACGGGAGTTGTCGTGGCGGGCGCCGCTGGCCTCCCTCAACTACCTGCTGACCTCGCACGTCTGGCGCCAGGACCACAACGGTTTCTCCCACCAGGACCCGGGTTTCGTCGACCACGTCCTCAGCAAGAGCCCGGCGGTCGTGCGGGTCTACCTGCCGCCGGACGCCAACACCCTGCTGTCCGTCGCGGACCACGCCCTGCGCAGCCGCGACCACGTGAACGTGATCGTCGCCGGGAAGCAGCCCTGCTTCGACTGGCTGTCCATGGAGCAGGCCCGCGCCCACTGCGCGCGCGGCGCGGGCATCTGGGAGTGGGCCGGGACGGAGAACGGGGACCGCGAACCCGACGTGGTCCTCGGCTGCGCGGGCGACGTGCCCACCCAGGAGGTCCTCGCCGCGGCCTCGCTCCTGCGCACCCATCTGCCCGATCTGGCCGTCCGGGTCGTCAACGTCATCGACATCGCACGTCTCATGCCGCGGGGCGAACACCCGCACGGCATGGCCGACTCCGACTACGACGCCCTCTTCACCGTGGACAAGCCGGTGGTCTTCGCCTATCACGGCTACCCCTGGCTGATCCACCGGCTGGCCTACCGGCGCACCGGCCACGGCAACCTCCATGTGCGCGGTTACCGGGAGTCGGGCACCACCACGACCCCGTTCGACATGGTCGTCCGCAACGACCTCGACCGGTACCGCCTGGTCATGGACGTCATCGACCGGGTCCCGGGTCTCGCCGTGCGCGCCGCCGCCGTACGCCAGCGGATGGTGGACGTACGCACCCGCCACGAGGCATGGATCCGCGAACACGGCACCGACCTGCCCGAGGTCGCCGAGTGGACCTGGCCCGGCTGAGGGGGTCGGGCGCCGCCCCCGGGCCGCCCCGGGGGGGGGGGCGGGGGGGGCGGGGGGGGGGGGGGGCCGGAGCGGTAGATTGGGGTAAGGTGCACCCGCTGGCCCGCCTCCCCCAGCACCCCGGGGGC
>NZ_JBIAQL010000016.1:0-172199 GCF_042889045.1 Streptomyces sp. NPDC002701 | reverse complement strand
AACGACTTGAGCGCCTCCACCGTCAGCGTCGTCAACGGCACCGGATGCACGCTGTACCCATCCAGCGAACCATCCTCCAAAGGCGAGACGGCATACCCCACCTTCGCCAACGCCCGCTTCGTGAACTCGTCCGTGTTCACGATGACCTCCGCCCCACGCGGCACATCAGCGATGTTCGCCTTCAACGCCGCCGGATTCATCGCCACCAACACATCCGGCGCATCACCGGGAGTGAGAATGTCGTGGTCGGCGAAATGCAGCTGGAACGAAGAAACGCCCGGCAGCGTACCTGCGGGCGCACGGATCTCGGCGGGAAAATTCGGCAGTGTCGAAAGGTCGTTCCCGAACGAAGCCGTCTCGGAGGTGAACCGGTCACCAGTGAGCTGCATCCCGTCCCCGGAATCCCCCGCGAACCGGATGATCACCCGGTCCAGGCGGCGTACGTCCTTTTCACTCGCCGGTTTGCGCTGTTCTCCTACGACGGCACCGTCGGCCTGCTCAGCTGGACTGCTGACCTGACTGGTCACTGAAGTGGACCTCCTTCGAGGCGGCTGTCCGGGTGTGGCCCTCCCGCAGGCCCACCCGGGCCCAACCCTACGTCGGCAAGGGGCGCCCGCCCCGGGACGCTCGCACAATGGATGTCGTTTCGAGACTGCCCCACATCCCGTTCCGCCACGATCGCTCCGCCCCCCGGCGTCACCTGTGCAGACGCTCCGTGCTCATCCTTCGGTTCTCGCGCCCGGGTCGCGCCGGCGCCCTGGCTCCGACGCGCTGCCGGTCCTCATGAGTTCAGGTAGGTCAGGACCGCGAGGACGCGCCGGTGGTCACCGTCACTCTGGGACAGGCCCAGTTTCATGAAGATGTTGCTCACGTGCTTCTCGACGGCGCCGTCGCTGACCACGAGCTGCCGGGCGACCGCGGAGTTCGTCCGTCCCTCGGCCATGAGTCCCAGCACCTCCCTCTCGCGCGGGGTGAGTCCCGCCAGGACGTCCTGCTTCCGGCTGCGCCCGAGCAGCTGCGCGACGACCTCCGGATCGAGAGCGGTGCCGCCGCGGGCCACGCGGACGACCGCGTCCACGAACTCCCGTACTTCGGCTACCCGGTCCTTGAGGAGATAGCCGACACCGGTGCTGGAACCGGCGAGCAGTTCGGTGGCGTACTGCTCCTCCACGTACTGCGACAGCACGAGGACGCCGAGCCCCGGGTGCTGCTTGCGCAACTGGACGGCCGCCTTGACGCCTTCGTCCGTGTGGGTCGGCGGCATCCGTACGTCCGCGACCACGACGTCGGGCAGTGCGTCCTGCGCCGCGAACTCCGTGATCGTCTTGATCAGCGCGTCCCCGTCTCCGACCCCGGCGATCACCTCGTGCCCGCGGTCGGTCAGCAACCGGGTCAGGCCCTCCCGCAGCAGCACTGAATCCTCGGCGATGACCACGCGCACTCTGTCCTCCACGATTTGTCGGCCCCCCAACCGTCCCGCACATACGTCGGCACCCAGCATCCCAGCATCGGACCCGACACGCGCCGGCTTTCCGGGGGCGC
Source organism: Streptomyces sp. NPDC002701 (assembly GCF_042889045.1). NCBI lineage: Bacteria > Bacillati > Actinomycetota > Actinomycetes > Kitasatosporales > Streptomycetaceae > Streptomyces > Streptomyces sp. NPDC002701. Next base: position 170,657 of record NZ_JBIAQL010000016.1, on the reverse strand, counting down.
AAGCAAACGGGGCCACCCCAAAGGGGCGCGGAAACGGCGCACGCCCCGTCAGGGGCGCAGGGAACTGCGCGCTGAGCCACAACGGCCCGCACGCTTCATAGGGCTACGGGGGACGGGGGGCGGAGCCCCCGGTTTCGGGAAGGGGCGGGATCGGGGAAGAGCAAGCCCACCCCGGCCCCCGGCCCAGGGAAAACCTCAGGCCGCCCGCCAGGGCAACTCCGCGGTCACCCGCGTAGGCCCCGCCACCGGCGAATCGACGACGAGAACGCCATCCACCGCACCCAACCGCTCCGCGAGCCCGGAGAGCCCGGACCCCGAGGAGACATCGGCCCCCCCGACCCCGTTGTCCACGACCTGGATCATCAGCCGGTTCTCGATCCGCCAGACATCGACACCGGCCTGCGTGGCCCGCGCATGCTTGCTGACGTTCTGCAGCAGCTCGGACACCGTGAAGTACGCGATCCCCTCGATGGCCGGCGCGGGCCGGGCCGGCAGATCGACCTCGACCTGCACGGGAACGGTGCAACGGGAGGCGACCGACGACAGCGCCGCGTCCAGCCCCCGGTCGGTCAGCACGGCGGGATGGATCCCACGAGCCAGATCCCGCAGCTCCTGCAGGGCCGTCTTCACCTCGCCGTGCGCCGCGCCCACCATCCGCGCCGCCTCCTGCGGATCCTCCGCGAGCTTCTCCTTCGCCAGCCCCAGATCCATCGCGAGCGCCACGAGCCGCGCCTGCGCCCCGTCGTGCAGATCCCGCTCGATGCGCCGCAGGTCGGCCGCCGCGGTGTCGATCACGACACCCCGGTCGGACTCCAGTTCCACCACGCGCGTGGCCAGCCGCGAGGGCGCCAGCAGTCCGCTCACGAGGAGCCGGTCCACCAGGGTCAGCGCCCGCACGATCCACGGCGTCGCGAGGGTGAGCAGCAGCCCCACCAGCGCGGTGACGGTGATCTCGAAGGGGTTGTCCAGGTAGACGCGGTGCGTCTCGTCCCCGTACAGCTGCAGTCCGTCCTGGCCGGCGTACATCGGGAACACCCAGCACCACGCCGGATACGTCAGGAGCGTCCAGCCGGTCACCCACAGCGTGACGGCCACGGAGAACGCGAACACGGCCCACGGGAAGTGCAGCAGGGTGTAGAGGAGGTGGCGCCAGGACGCGCCGCTCTTCAGCGTCGCGCCCATCCAGCCCAGCGGGCCCTGCTTGCGCCGGCGCAGCGGTTCCGGCGCGGCGACGTCGAGTCCCAGCAGCCCGCGGGCCCGCGCCCGCTCCAGCGCGCCCAGCCCGCGGCAGCCCGCGAGCCCCGCGGCGAGTACCGGGACGCCGAGGAAGGTGACGAGCAGGCCCGCACCGAGCGACATCATCGTCACCGCGAAGGCGAAGGCGGCGACGCTGATCGGCAGGTTCAGCATCAGGTAGGCGAACTCACGCAGGCTGCGGAGCTCGATCGGCGCCCGCAGCGCGGCGGGGAGCCGGTGCCACCGCTCCCCTGCGCCCTCCCCCCGGAATCCGGGGCCGTCGTCCCACCCGTATTCCCGTCCGTACTCCGTGGCCATGGCCGCCGTCCGTTTCTGCTGGTCCGCTGATGCGACGTGCTGATGCAACTCGCTGAGGTGACTCCACGGTCCTCCGCGCGGCGCTCCCGGACCATGGAGCGCGTCGGCGTCTCGATCCGGGGGTTTTCCCTACCTCCGGACCCACCCGCCACCACCCCCGACACCACACATGCGCCGCCCCCGGGCCACCCATGCGTACGCCCCCGACACCACACATGCGTACGCCCCCGAACGCGCCCCTTCTCGGGGCGGTCGGGGGCGTCGGCGGGCCGGGGGAGGGGAGGGGGCCGACCCCCTACTCACCCCTGACTTCGCTCCCCCTCCGTCCGGTCCCGCCACGGCAGCTCCGCCGTGATCGTCGTCGGTCCGCCCACCGGCGAGTCGATGACGAACAGCCCGTCCACCGCGCCGAGCCGGTCCGCGAGCCCCGACATCCCCGTACCGCCGTCGAGGGAGGCGCCCCCGTGGCCGTCGTCCCGGACCTGTATGAGCAGGCGGTTCTCCGAACGCCACACGTCGACCGAGGCGGACTGCGCACCACTGTGCTTGCTGACGTTCTGGAGGAGCTCGGAGACCGTGAAGTACGCGATGCCCTCGATGGCCGCGGCCGGGCGGGCCGGCAGGTCGGCCGTCACCTTCACCGGCACCGTGCACCGGGCGCCGACCGAGGACAACGCGGCGTCCAGGCCACGGTCGGTGAGGACCGCGGGATGGATGCCGCGGGCCAGGTCCCGCAGTTCCTGCAGGGCCAGTTTCACCTCGCCGTGCGCCTCGTCGACCATGGCGGCGACGGTGTCGTCGGCCTGCCCCTCCAGCAGTTTCTCCTTCGCCAGCCCGAGCCCCATCGCGAGGTTCACCAGCCGGGCCTGCGCCCCGTCGTGCAGGTCCCGCTCGATACGCCGCAGGTCGGCCGCGGCCGTGTCGACGACCACTCCCCGGTCCGACTCCAGCTCGGCGATCCGCCGCTCCAGCTCGTCGGAGGGCGACAGCAGCGCGCGCACCATCGCCCGGTCGGCGTTGGCGAGACCGCGTGCCAGGAACGGCAGTACCGGCCAGAGCACGAACAGCGAGGTCAGCGTGACGGTGAAGGTGACGACGGCCCATGGCAGCCGCATGAGTTCGTACAGCACGGTCCGCCAGCCGACCGGATCCTTCAGCGTCATCCACAGCCACCCGAACAACCCGCCCCGCCCGCGGAACGGCAGCGGGCTCGGCTCGTCCACCCGTACCCCGAGCAGGCCCCTGGCCCTGAGCCGCTCGAACTTCCCCAGCTGGCGCGCGCCCAGCAGCCCGAACGCCAGCGCCGGCAGCCCGATCACCGTCACCGTCAGCCCGGCCCCCAGGAACAGCACGCTGACGACGTACGTGAACCCGATGAGGGACGACGGCAGATTGGACAGGAGATGCGTGATCTCCTTCCAGGTGTGCCGGTCGTAGGCGAAGCGCGCGGGCGGCGGCCGGTCGGAGCCGCGGTCCAGGGTGTCGGCGGCCATGATGCGTTCGGTCATAGGCGCCACCTTGCCGGGCCGCGGCCCGCGGCGCCATGAGGCGGACCGCCTCCGTATCCGGGGGAAAACCCCACCCCCGGCATGCCCACCCGTGACGGGCTGCTTACGGTCTCTTTAGCAGGCCCTAGACTCCGGTGCGTACAGATCGTCGGGCGCGGCGCATCGCACGGCGCGCACGACGGCGCACGCGTAGTCCTGCGGGCTCGTACGGGCCCGTCGTACGAGGTCGCAGACGACCATACGAGGCCGAACGAGGTCAGGGAGCGAGGGGCGGACGTGCCGGAACCGACCATGGTCGCGGCGACCGGGAGCACGGGAACCGCGGCCGGTACCGGGACCGCCGGGACCTCTCTCGCGGCGGACTACTTCCAGTCCTACTCGGTCGTCGGACTGCTCGCCGTGGTGGGCGTGCTCTTCGTCGCCGTCGCCTTCGGAGCGGGCCGCCTGCTGCGGCCCGTGGTCCCCACACCCGAGAAGCTCATGACGTACGAGTGCGGAGTCGACCCCGTCGGCGAGGGCTGGGCCCACACCCAGGTCCGCTACTACGTCTACGCGTTCCTCTACGTGATCTTCGCCGTCGACTCGATCTTCCTCTTCCCCTGGGCGACCGTCTTCGCCGCGCCGGGCTACGGCGCGGCCACGCTCGTGGAGATGTTCATCTTCCTCGGCTTCCTGGCCGTCGGTCTGCTGTACGCATACAAGAAGGGCGTCCTCACATGGACGTGACGCGTCCGCACCCGGACGAGACCCCCGAGACCTCCGGGCCCCCGGAGACCTCCGTGGCTCCTGGCAGCCCCGAGCCGGTGTTCCTGCCGGAGCCGAAGCGGCTGGGCGCGCTCGCCCGGCTGGCCCCCGAGCCGATGAAGGTGGTCCTGAACTGGGGCCGCCGCTACTCGCTCTGGGTCTTCAACTTCGGCCTCGCCTGCTGTGCGATCGAGTTCATCGCGGCCTCCATGGCCCGCCACGACTTCATCCGCCTCGGCGTCATCCCGTTCGCACCGGGCCCGCGCCAGGCCGACCTGATGGTGGTGTCGGGCACGGTCACGGACAAGATGGCCCCGGCGGTGAAGCGCCTGTACGAACAGATGCCCGAGCCGAAGTACGTCATCTCCTTCGGCGCCTGCTCGAACTGCGGCGGCCCGTACTGGGACTCGTACTCCGTGACGAAGGGCGTCGACCAGATCATCCCGGTCGACGTGTACGTCCCGGGCTGCCCGCCCCGCCCGGAGGCGCTGCTCCAGGGCATCCTCAAGCTCCAGGAGAAGATCGCCCGTGAGTCGCTGGGGGAGCGGTACGGGTCCGCCGACGCCGGCCGCCCCTCCGCCGCCGCGCTGCAGAGCGGGCTCGTACGACCGCCGGCCCCGGCGTCGGAACCGGCTCCGGCCTCGGAACCGGCCACGAAACCGGCCACGGAGGACGCCCGATGACGACGACCGGCTGGCTCCCCGCGCCCGTCGAGGAACTCTTCGGCCCGGACGCCACGGCCGAGGAGTCGTACGAGGTACTGACGGTCGACGTGCCGCCCGCGTCCTGGATCGCCTCGCTGGAGAGCGCGCGTGACGCACTCGGCTGCACCTACTTCGACTGGCTGAGCGCCGTCGACGAGCCCGGCACGGGGTTCCACGTCTCGGCCCACGTCGTGGCGCTGGCCCCGGTACGCCGCCTGCTGGTCCGCACGACGGTCCCGCACTCCGCGCCCGTCCTGCCCTCCGCCGTCGCGGTCTACGCGGGCGCCGCCTGGCACGAACGCGAGACCCATGAGATGTTCGGCGTCTCCTTCGACGGCCACCCCGGCCTGGACCCGCTCCTCCTGCCCGAGGGCTTCGAGGGCCACCCCCTTCGCAAGGACTTCGTCCTCGCCGCCCGCGTGGCGAAGGCATGGCCGGGCGCCAAGGAACCGGGCGAGTCGGAACACGGAGGCCCCAAGCGCCGCCAGATGCTTCCGCCCGGAGTCCCCGACCCGAACGAATGGGGCCCTCTCAAGGGCCAACTCCCCCCGGCCCCGGCCCGCCCCGCCCGAGGCGCACCGCGCACGGCGGGCGCCGCGGGCAGGGCGGGGGCGGCGGGCAGAACGGCTGCCGCCGGCACGGCGGGTACCGCCGGGGGAACGGCTGCCGCGGGCAGGGCGGCCGGCGCGGCCGGTGACCGTCCCGCCCGCCGTTCCCGCACGGCGGGCGACGGCTCAGCCAGCCAGACGTCGACGCCGACGCCGACACCGGCACGAACGCCGGATTCACCGGCATCACCGGCACCCACACCGGCGCTGACGGCAGACGAGCAGCCGACGGTGCCCGCGACCGGCGAACCGATGGGCGAGCCGACCCGCGGAGCGGCAGGCGGACCGGTCGACGGCGCACCCGACGGACAGACGCGCGCGCCGGGGGACGGACGACAGCACGGCGGGCGGACCGACGGGCGGCAGAGCGGGGATGCGGAGGCGGCTGCCTCCGATCGGCCGACAACCGCAGCCGCGGGGTCAGGCGCGGGGCCCGCCGCCGGGTCGGCCACCGAGCCGACTGCGGAGGCGGCCGCTCCGGACTCCGCGGTCCCGGACTCCACGGTCCCGGACTCCACGGTCCCGGACTCCACGGTCCCGGACTCGGCGGCTCCCGACTCCGCGGCTCCGGAGCCGAATCGGCCGACCCCGCCCACCACGGAGTCGGTACAGCCCACCTCTCCCGACGCGGAGTCGGGCACTCCGGCAGCCGAACCGACGGCACCGGCCGAACCGACGGCACCGGCCGAACCGACGGCACCGGCCGCGCCAACGGCACCGGCGGCACAGGTTGAATCGACGGCACCGGCGGCACCGGCCGCGCCGGCCGGTTCGGATGCCCCCTGGCACAACGCCCGCCCGGCTTTCGGTGAGCCCGAGCCGCCCGCGGACAGGCGGCCCGGCACACCGCGGCCGGAGCCCGAGGAAGCCCCGCCCTCCGAGGCGACCCGAACTGCCGAAGAGGCCACGGAGCCCGCACAGGTGCCGGAACCCGAGAAGGACCCCGCTCCCGAGCAGCCACCGAACCCCCCGGCCGGCAGCGACCCCGATCAACCGCGCCCCGCCACACCCCCCGACGCCGACAGCGCCGACGCAGACACCCCCCACAGCCCTCCCGGAGGCCGGCAGTGAACGACGCTCTCGACGTCGCCCTGCGACTCCTCGTCGTCTTCGTCGTGTTCCTGACTTTCCCCCTGCTCGTGGGTCAGGCCGAGCACAAGGTGATGGCCCACATGCAGGGCCGCCTCGGCCCCATGTACGCCGGCGGCTTCCACGGCTGGGCCCAACTCGTCGCCGACGGCGTGAAGTTCGCGCAGAAGGAAGACGTGGTCCCGGCGGGCGCGGACCGTCGCGTCTTCCAGCTCGCCCCCGCGGTCGCCCTCCTCCCGTACCTCGTCGTCATCCTCGCCATCCCGATCGGCCCGGGCGAGGGCGCGGTCGGTGAAGTCGTCGACGCGGGCATCTTCTTCGTCCTCGCCGTGATGGGCGTCAGCGTCCTCGGCTCGCTCATGGCGGGCTGGGCCTCGGCCAACAAGTTCTCCCTCCTCGGCGGCCTGCGGACCGCCGCCCAGCTCCTCGCGTACGAACTCCCCATGCTGCTCACCGCCGCGTCGGTCGCCATGGCGGCCGGCACGGTCTCCCTCCCCGGCATCGTCGACGCCTTCGAGTGGTGGTGGCTGCCCTGGCAGATCGTCGGCGCGATCGTCTTCTTCGTGGCGGGCCTCGCCGAACTCCAACGCCCGCCCTTCGACATGCCGGTGGCCGACTCGGAGATCATCTTCGGCGCCTACACCGAGTACACCGGTTTGCGCTTCGCCCTGTTCCTCCTCGCCGAGTACGCCGGAATCGTCGTCCTGTGCGGCCTGACCACCGTGCTCTTCCTGGGCGGCTGGCACGGCCCGTGGGGCGCCGACGGCCTCGGCTGGGTGTGGACGCTGCTGAAGGCGGCCGTCCTCGCCTTCGTCGTCATCTGGCTGCGCGTCACCTACCCCCGCCTGCGCGAGGACCAGCTCCAGAAACTCGCCTGGACCCTCCTCGTCCCCCTCTCCCTCGCCCAGATCGCCCTCACCGGCATCGTCAAGGTGGTGATCTCCTGATGGCCCCCATCCCCGGCTCAGGTCTGGCCAAGGGCCTGGCCGTCACTCTGCGCACGATGACGAAGAAGACCGTCACCGCGCAGTACCCGGACGCCCAGCCCGAACTCCCGCCCCGCAGCCGCGGCGTCATCGGCCTCTTCGAGGAGAACTGCACGGTCTGCATGCTGTGCGCCCGCGAGTGCCCGGACTGGTGCATCTACATCGACTCCCACAAGGAGACGGTCCCGCCCGCCGCACCCGGTGGCCGCGAACGCAGCCGCAACGTCCTCGACCGCTTCGCCATCGACTTCTCCCTCTGCATGTACTGCGGTATCTGCATCGAGGTCTGTCCGTTCGACGCCCTCTTCTGGTCCCCCGAGTTCGAGTACGCCGAGACCGACATCCACGAACTCACCCACGAACGCGACAAGCTCCGCGACTGGATGTGGACCGTCCCGGCCCCGCCGGCCCTCGACCCCGGCGCCGAGGAACCCAAGGAGATCGCCGCCGCCCGCAAGACCGCCGAGAAACTCGCCACGGCCCAGGCCCAGCCCACCGACCCGCAGGGAGACCCATCGTGATCCCCGCCGCGGCCGGCGTCACGGGCGCGCAGGCCACGACCGCCGCCGCCGAGACCCACGGCTTCCTCTCCCCGACCGGCGTCGAGATCGCCTTCCTCCTCGTCGGCCTGGTCACCTTCGGCGCCGCGATCGTCACGGTCACCACGAAGCAGCTGGTGCACGCCGCCCTGTGGCTGGTGGTCGCCCTCGGTGGCCTCGCCGTCGAGTACCTCCTCCTCACGGCCGAGTTCATCGCCTGGGTGCAGGTCCTCATCTACGTCGGTTCCGTCGTCGTCCTCCTCCTCTTCGGTCTGATGCTCACCCGGGCCCCCATCGGCCGCTCCCCGGACGCCGACTCCGGCAACCGCTGGGCCGCCCTCGCCGTGGCGATCGCCGCGGCCGCCGCCCTCGTCTGGGTCGTCGTCGACGCCTTCCGCACGACCTGGATCGACCTGGACGGCGCCGCCGCCGGCTCCACCGCCGTCACCGGCGCGAGCCTCTTCCAGAGCTGGGTGCTCCCCTTCGAGGCCCTCTCGGTCCTGCTGCTCGCCGCCCTGGTCGGCGCGATCGTCCTCTCCCGAAAGGCGAAGGCGAAGGAGACGGCCGCCCGAAGCGTTCCCAGCTCTCCGCGTCCCCCTGGCCCACGGAGCGACGCCGCCCGGAGCGACGCCAACAGGAGCGACAAGGAAGGCGCCCGCTGATGCATCTCGCCTACCCGGCCGTACTCTCCGCCCTCCTCTTCAGCACCGGCCTGTACGGAGTCCTCGCGCGCCGCAACGCGATCCTGGTCCTGATGTCCGTCGAGCTGATGCTCAACGCCGTCAACCTCAACCTCGTCGCCTTCGACGTCTGGCTCAGCAAGACCGCCCAGGACACCCTGCACTCGGGCCAGGCACTGACCCTGTTCACCATCGCCATCGCAGCCGCCGAGATCGGCATCGGCCTGGCGATCGTCCTCGCCGTCCACCGCAACCGCGGCACCGCGGACATCGACCGGCTCCGCGACACCGCCGAGACCGACAGCGCCGAGACCGACGACGACGACTCCGAGCCCGCCAGCCACGCGCCGGCCGAGAAGGCTGAGGCCACCGCGTGACCACGACCACCCTCGCCGTCCTCGTCCCCCTCCTCCCGTTCCTGGGCGCCGCGGCCGGCCTGCTCCTCGGCCGCACCGCGCCCGGATTCGTACGCCCCCTCGCCGTCCTGCCCACTCTCGCCGCCCTCGGACTCGCCGTGGCCGTCGCCGTACGCCAGGGCGGCGGACGGGCCGTGGACGCCGCGACCGAACTCACCCCGACCGGCTCGGTCCCCGTCGAACTCGCCCTGCACATCGACGGCTTCGCCGCCCCCGTCGCCGTCCTCGTCGGCCTGGTCGCGACCTGCGTGCAGATCTACTCGACGGGCTACCTGCGCGACGACCCGCGCTACCCCTCCTACGCCGCTCTCGTCTCCCTCTTCACCTCCGCGATGCTGCTCGTCGTCTACTCCGGCGACCTGATGGTGCTGCTGGTCGGCTGGGAGATCATGGGCATCTGCTCGTACTTCCTCGTCGGCCACTACTGGGAGACCCCGGAAGCACGCGCCGCCTCCATCAAGGCATTCCTCGTCACCAAGCTCGGTGACGTCCCCTTCCTGATCGGCCTGTTCGCGCTCGCCGCCGACACCGGGTCGTTCCGCATCACGAAGGTCCTCGGCGACGTCGCGAGCGGTGGACTCGACCACCCGACCCTGATCGCCCTGCTCCTCCTCGCCGGTGTGGCGGGCAAGTCGGCGCAGTTCCCGCTCCACACCTGGCTGCCCGACGCGATGGCGGGCCCCACCCCCGTCTCGGCGCTGATCCACGCCGCGACGATGGTCGCCGCCGGTGTCTACTTCATCGCCCGGCTCCTCCCGGTCTTCGCCGCCTCCGCGGCCGCGCTGGTCGTCCTCGCCGTGATGGCCGCCGTGACGATGGCCGGCTCGGCCCTCGCCGCACTCGCCCAGGACGACATCAAGCGGGTGCTCGCCTACTCGACGATCGGCCAGCTCGGCTACCTGACCGGCGCCCTCGCCGTCGGCGACCGCGGTGCCGCCGTCTTCCACCTCCTCGCCCACGGCGCCTTCAAGGCGCTGCTGTTCCTCGCGGCGGGTGTGATCATTCACGCCGCCGGCACCAACTCGCTGGCCGCCATGTCCCGGATGAAGGACCTGCGCGCCCGCGTCCCCGACGCCTACTGGACGATGACCGTGGCGTTGCTCGCGCTCGCCGCGATCCCGCCCTTCAGCGGCTTCTTCTCCAAGGAGGCCGTCCTCGGTGCCGCCGAGCACGCCGCCACCGGCCACGCCGAGGGCGTCCCCGGCGCCGCCGGCTGGATCGTCCTCCTCGCCGGTCTGCTGACGGCCCTGCTCACCGCCGCGTACGCGATGCGGCTGTGGCTGCTCGCCTTCCACGGTCACGGCACCGAAGCCCCCGACCACGGCAGGCAGCCCCTCGCCATGAACTCCGTGCTGTGGGTGCTGGCCCTCCCGTCACTCGCTTTCGGACTCGCCACCGGCGTGCTGCCCGACTGGTTCGACGGCCGGGCCCTGACCCCGACCCTGGCGACCGCCGTCCTGGGAACGGGCGTCGCCCTGGTCGGCGGCATCGTCACGTACGGCGCGTGGCGGCACACCACCGCCATGACCGGCCGTGTCCCGCTGGGCGCGGTCGCGGCCCACCCGGACGCCGACGGCGGACTGGTCGAGGCCGAGGCCATCGCGAGCCACGAACCCGCGTACGGAAACGTGGCCTCCGCGCCCGACCCGGCGGACCCCGGCCGTCTCCTGCTCGGCCCGCTGCACCGCCACGCGGCCGCCGGTTTCCACCTCGACGCCGTGTACACGGCGCTCTTCGTCCGCCCGGTCCAGGGCGCGGCCAGCCTCGTCAGGTTCCTCGACCGCGAGGTCGTCGACACCTACGTACACGGCGCGGGCGCCCTGCCCCGCCTGCTGGGCGGCGCCGTGCGGCGTGCCCAGACCGGCAATCTGCAGACCTATGTGAGCGCGCTGCTCGCCGGCACCGTCGTCCTGGTGGTCGCCGTTCTCCTCGTCGCCACCGCGGGAGCGTGAGCAGGCGTGATCGATATCAACGAGTCCGTGATGCAGTTCCTTCTCGCATTCATCGTCGTCGCTCCGCTCATCGGGGCCGCCGCGGCTCTCCTGCCGGCGCCGCCCGGGCTGAAGGGGAAGTCGCCCGAAAAGGCCGTGCTGCGGCACGGGGTGACCGTCACCGGCGCCGTCCTCATCGCCGCGATCGTCCTCACGCTCGGCTTCGACCACGACCACCCGTCGAAGATGCAGGCCACGACGGACATCAGCTGGATCCCCGCACTCGACGTGCGGATCCACCTCGGCATCGACGGCATCTCCCTCCCCCTCCTCGTCCTGACCGCGCTGCTGACCTTCCTGTGCGCGCTCTACTCCTACTTCGCCATGCCGTCGGGCCCGTCCCCCAAGGCATTCGTGGCACTCGTCCTCGTCCTCGAGTCCGGCACCCTCGCGACCTTCGCCGTCCTCGACCTGCTGCTGTTCTTCCTCGCCTTCGAGATGGTGCTCGTCCCGATGTACTTCCTCATCGCCCGCTGGGGCGGCGAGCAACGGGCCCGGGCGGCCTGGAAGTTCATCCTCTACACACTGCTCGGTTCCGTCGTCATGCTGCTGGGCCTGCTCCTGATCGGAATCAAGGCGGGCACTTTCGACATGGTGGCACTCGCCACTGACAATCACCCCGCGCTGACCACATCGGTGCAGGTCATCGCCGTTCTGGCGATCGGGATCGGGCTCGCGGTCAAGACGCCGATGTGGCCGCTGCACAGCTGGCTGCCGGACGCGCACACCGCCGCCCCGACCGTCGGATCGGTCCTGCTGGCCGGCGTGCTGCTGAAGATGGGCACGTACGGGTTCGTCCGGATCCTGCTGCCCGTCACGCCGGAGGGCATGAGCACCTTCGCCCCGTACCTCGCCGCGTTCGCGGTCGTCGGTGTCATCTACGGTTCGCTGGCCTGCCTCGCGCTCGCCAGGCGGGGCGCGAAGGGCGACCTCAAGCGCCTCATCGCGTACTCCTCGGTCGGCCACATGGGCTTCGTGCTCCTCGGCATCGCGTCGATGACCCCCACCGGCGTGAACGGCGCGCTGTTCGCGAACATCGCCCACGGACTCATCACCGGCCTGCTCTTCTTCCTCGTCGGCGCGCTCAAGGACCGCACGGGCACGACCGACCTCGACACCCTCGCGCAGACGACCGGCGCCGCGCTCTACGGCAGGGCCCCGCGCCTCGGCGGTCTGCTCGCCTTCGCCGCCGTCGCCTCGCTCGGACTGCCGGGCCTCGCCGGGTTCTGGGGCGAGATGCTCGCGCTGTTCGGCGCGTTCGACCCCGCGGACGGCCTCAGCCGGCCCGCGTTCCTGACGTTCACGGCGATCGCCGCGTTCGGCACCCTGCTCACGGCCGCGTACCTGCTCGTCGTGGTCCGCCGCGTGTGCATGGGCGCCGCCCCGCAGGAGGAGAGCCTGAAGCTCGCCGACGTCCGCGCGTACGAGTTCGCCGCCTGGACCCCGCTCGTCGTCCTCACCGTCGTCGCCGGGCTCTGGCCCAAGACCCTCCTCGGCCTGACCGACCCGGCCGTGCAGCAGCTCCTCTCAGGAGGCACCCGATGAGCCCCCAGGCCCAGTCCCTGGTCCAGTCCGTCGACTGGCTCGCGATCGCGCCGCCCACCATCGCGGCCGTCGTCGGACTCGTGGTGCTCGTCACCGACCTCTTCGTGGGCGACAACCGGAAGGCCCTGCTCGGCTGGGTCTCCGTCGCGGGCCTCGCCCTCGCCTCGCTCGCGCTGCTGCCCCTCCTGGACGGCGACCGCTCCACGTTCTGCCTGACGGGCGAGGCGGACGTGTGCAGCTACACGGCGGACCGGTTCACCCTGGTCGTCCAGTTCCTCGTCCTCGGCGGCGCCCTCCTCACGGCCCTCCTGTCGATGACCGCCCTGAAGGACGCCGACAAGGAACTCCCGGAAGGGGAGTACTGGTTCCTGCTGCTCTCCTCGGCCGCGGGCGCCGCCCTGCTGCCCGCCTCGCGCGATCTGGCCACCCTGATCGTCGCCCTGGAGGTCGCATCCCTGCCCGCCTTCGCCCTCGTCGGCATCCGGCACGGCGACCGCAAGTCCTCCGAAGCGGCCCTGAAGTTCTTCCTGTCCTCCGTCACCGCGACCGCCGTGAGCCTCATGGGCATCAGCTTCGTCTACGCGTCGACAGGCACCCTGTACCTCACGGAGATCGCCACCCGTATCGAGGACGTCGACGGCCAACTGCACACACTCGCCCAGGCGGGCGTCGTCCTGACCCTCGTCGGCTTCGCCTTCAAGACGGCCGCCGTGCCCTTCCACTTCTGGGTACCCGACACCTACGTAGGAGCCCCGCTCCCGGTCGCCGCCTACCTGTCCGTCGTCGGCAAGGCGGTCGGTTTCTCCGGCCTGATCCTCGTCACCGTCATCGCCCTCCCGTCGTACGCGGACGTCTGGGGCCCGGCACTCGCCGCCCTGGCCGCCCTCACCATGACGATCGGCAACGTCGGCGCCCTGCGGCAACGGACCACGCGCGCGTACAGCGCGGTAAGGCTCCTCGCCTGGTCCTCCGTGGGCCAGGCCGGCTACCTCCTCGTGCCGATCGCCGCGGCCGCGTACTCCGAGGACGCCGAGAAGGCCATCGGCTCCACCGTCGCGTACGCCCTCATGTACGCCGCGGTGAACCTCGGAGCCTTCGCGGTGGCCGCCCTGGTGGCCCGCACGAAGCCGCTGAACCGGATCAGCGACTACCGCGGCCTGTACGCCTCGCGCCCCCTCGCCGCGCTCGTCCTCGGCTTCTTCCTGCTCTGCCTGGCCGGTCTGCCGCCGGGCATCATCGGCCTCTTCGCGAAGGTCACCGTCTTCTCGGCGGCCGTCGACGCGGGCCTCGGCTGGCTCGCCGTGGTCATGGCGGTCAACGTCGTGATCGCGCTCTTCTACTACCTCCAGTGGACGGCCCTGCTGTTCCGGGCCCCCGAGGGCGAACCCGAGCCCCACCGCGTCCCCGCCCCCCTCACCGCGGCGATCGCCCTGACCGCGGTCCTCGGAGTCGCGCTCTCCGGAGCGCCGCAGCTCATCCTGCGCTTCTCGGACACCGGCCTTTTCTGACACCACGCCCGAACCGCCCCGCACGCGCGTGTGCCCATCGCCCCGTACGCGCGTGCGGGGCGGTTCCGTATCACCCGGACGGTCGACGCGCGGCCCCGCGCGCACAAGGGAACTAGTGCTCGCCGCCTGGCGTTGACCAGTGAGGGAGGGTCCACTGGACCGTGGAGTCACGGAACCAGTGACGTCAGAGATCGCCAAGCAAGGGTTCCCCTGCCGCACCATTTGGAGGGCGTACCGTGCACCGCCGGCACAACGGGCTCAGGACCGCCGTACTCCTCGGGGGACTGTCCGCACTCATCATCGTCATCGGCAGTTTCTTCGGGCGTACGGGCCTCGTCGTCGCACTCCTCATCGCGATCGGCACGAACGCGTACGCGTACTGGAACAGCGACAAACTGGCTCTACGCGCGATGCGCGCGCGCCCGGTGAGCGAGTTCGAGGCCCCGGCCCTCTACAGGATGGTCCGCGAACTCTCCACGCAGGCCCGCCAGCCCATGCCCCGCCTGTACATCTCCCCGACAGAGGCACCGAACGCCTTCGCGACGGGCCGCAACCCGCGCAACGCCGCGGTGTGCTGCACCGAAGGCATCCTGCGCATCCTGGACGAGCGGGAGCTGCGCGGGGTCATCGGCCATGAGCTGAGCCACGTCTACAACCGCGACATCCTCATCTCGTCCGTGGCGGGCGCCCTGGCCTCCGTCATCATGTTCCTGGTCAACTTCGCCTGGCTGATCCCGATCGGCCGCTCCAACGACGACGACGGCCCGGGCCTCCTCGGCATGCTGATGATCATGATTCTCGGCCCGCTCGCCGCGTCCGTCATCCAGCTCGCCATCAGCCGCTCCAGGGAGTACGAGGCGGACGCGTCCGGCGCCCAGCTCACCGGCGACCCGCTGGCCCTCGCGAGCGCCCTGCGTAAGCTGGAGGCGGGCACGAAACAGCTTCCGCTGCCTCCCGAACCGCGCATCGAGACCGCGAGCCACATGATGATCGCCAACCCCTTCCGCCCGGGCCAGGGACTCTCCAAGATGTTTTCCACGCACCCGCCGATGGCGGAGCGCATCGCCCGGCTCGAGCAGATGGCAGGTCGACACCAGTGAAGACAATCCTCAACGTCATTTGGCTCGTCCTGAGCGGCTTCTGGCTGTTTCTCGGCTATGTGCTCGCGGGCGTGCTGCTGTGCATCACGATCATCGGAATCCCGTTCGGCGTCGCGTCGTTCCGCATCGGCGGCTACGCACTGTGGCCGTTCGGCCGGACGACGGTGGAGCGCCGTGACGCGGGCGCGCCGTCCTTCATCGTCAACATCCTGTGGCTGATCCTCGCCGGATGGTGGCTGGCCCTCGCCCACATCGTCACGGGCCTCATCCAGTGCGTCACGATCATCGGCATCCCCCTGGGCATCGCCAACTTCAAGCTCATCCCGGTCTCCCTGTTCCCCCTGGGACGCGAGATCGTGAGCACGGACCAGCCGTTCACGTCGTCGGTCAGGTAGGACGGCGCCGGGGGTGCGGCGCCCCAGGTACGCCCTGTCGGCGTACGACGCCGAGGACGACGCGATCTGGGCCCTGTGCGCGGACGCCGAGGACCTCTTCGGCGATCCGCCGCCCCCTGCCCGCGGGACGTACGAGCTGCTCGGCTGCGCCCCCGAGGGGAAGCTGGACAGAGCCCGCGCACACGCGCGTGCCGACGGCTCGGCGCCCCTCGGCAGCCTCACCCTGGAAATCCTCGACAAGGAGGGCAGGCGGGCCGAGGAGTGGTCACTGGAGGACGTACGCGTCCTCGACGACCGCCCGTGCGCACGCGACCTGTCGCTGCGCGACCTCACGGTCGAGGCCCGTGAGTCCCCGCACAACCCGTTCGACCATCCCCAGCGCCCGCCGCTCTCCCCTGGCTACCGCCTGCTCGGCGCCGAAGCCGAACCGTGGGGGACCTGCCGGGACCTGGCGCACGTCCCGGACAGCCGGCCGGACCTCGTCGAACCGCCCGTGCGGCTGCTCGGCTGCGCCCCACGCGGGGTCCTGCGTACGGCTCTGGACGCGGGCGAGGAGGACCTCGGGCACGCCAAGCTGGTACGCCTGGACACGGCGGGCCGCCCCGTCCAGTCCGCCGTCGAGGGCGAACTCGTCGCGTGGATCCCCTCGGCCCGCGGCCGCGGCCTGGTGGACCTCACTCTGGAACCCTGGTCGGAGCGGCCGCCGACCGCGGCCGAGGAGGTCTGGGACCTGTGGGACGGCGGCCGGCCCGCCGAGCCCGGCCTGTGGTCCAGGTGCGGCGCGGCGGGCCGCCGCCACTGGCTCACGACGGCGCTGGACCACCACGAGGCGGACCGGCCCGACGCGGACTCCGGCGCCACGTACCACCTGGACGGCCGCCGCATCATCGACGTGCAGGGCTTCTTCTGCGCGCTCGGTGAGGCGGTCAACGGCCCGGGCGGCTACTTCGGCTGGGGCCTCGACGCGCTCGCGGACTGCCTCCGCGGTGGCTGGGGCGCCCGGCGTCCCTTCACCCTGGTCTGGCACGACGCACAGGTCGCCCGCACCTGTCTCGGCCTCGTCCCGCGCACCGGCCGCCGCCCGTGGACGTTCGAGGAACTCCTCGCGTTCCTGCTGGACGAGGGCATCGACGTCCGTCTCACCTGAGAGTTGTCCACAGGGAGAGTTGTCCACAGGCCCGAACGAATGTCAGTGGCGCCCGGCATCATGAATGCATGACCGAATTCGAGCAGTTGCTGGTACGTGTCTCCGCGGAGGCGCGTAACTCACGGCCGTGGGGCTGGCCTTCGCTCCCCGAGCCCGTGGACGCGGCCACGCTCGCCCGGGCCGAGTCCGCCCTCGGTTTTGCCGTCCCGCCGTTGCTCGCCGCGCTCTATCTGCGGATAGGGGACGGCGGGTTCGGACCGGAGTACGGTCTGCTGCCCCTGCTCGACAGCCCGCCCTCCGGCGAGCCCGCCGTCGTCGCGCAATATCTCGAGCACCGCGACAGCGGCCGCAAGGACCCCGACTGGCCCTGGCCGGACGGCATCCTGCCGATATCCCACTGGGGCTGCGGCATGTACGCGTGCGTGGACTGCCGCACCCCGGACGCCACGGTCCTGCTGTTCGAGCCGAACGCCGACGACGCCGACCACGCGTGGTACGTGGACGCCCCCACCCTCACGGCCTGGCTGCACGCCTGGCTCGACGGCACCGGCTGGTACGACGAACTGAACGACGGCACGGACCTGGAGCCCTGGGCCGACTTCCGCATACGCACGGGGCCGGCGCGAGCTTCCTAGAGCGCCGCCCCGGTCACCACCGGCGCCCCGGACCACGTGCCGCGCCTCCAGGGGCGCTGGGACCCGCGCGACCGGCCCTCACCGGCCCCGCTCCCTCCCACCGACACCCTGAGAACAGGAACAGGAACAGGAACAGGCACGGGCACGGGCACGGAACGGCAGCGATCAGCGCGGACCCACCCGCCGCCGTACCCCGTAAGCGGCCACCCCCAGCCCCAGCACCCCGACACCCACGGCCACGGACAGCCACGGCAAGGCGAAAGCCAGTGTCAGACATCCTGCCAGCCCCACCGCGGGCAGCACCCGTGACACGACCGCCGAACTCAGCGTCCAGGCCGAGGCATTGGCGATCGCGTAGTACACGAGCACACCGAAGGAGGAGAAGCCGATGGCGCCCCGCACATCCACCGTCGCGGCCAGCACCGCGACCACCGCCCCGACGGCGAGCTCCGCCCGATGGGGCACCTGGAAGCGCGGGTGCACGGCGGCCAGCCCACCCGGCAGATGCCGGTCGCGGGCCATCGCCAGCGTCGTCCGCGACACCCCCAGGATCAGCGCGAGAAGGGAGCCGAGCGCCGCAAACGCGGCGCCCACCCGTACGACAGGGACGAGCCACGGTGCACCGGCGGCGCGCGCCGCGTCGGCGAGGGGTGCCGTCGCCTGACCGAGCCCACCTGTTCCCAGCACGGAGACGACGGCCACCGCCACAGCCGCGTACACCACCAGCGCGATGCCGAGCGCCAGCGGGATCGCGCGCGGAATGGTGCGCGCCGGATCCCGTACCTCCTCGCCGAGGGTCGCGATCCGCGCGTACCCGGCGAAGGCGAAGAACAGCAGTCCGGCCGCCTGGAGCACCCCTCCCGCACCCCCGGAGAAGCCCACGTCGAGTCGGCCGGCGTCGGATTCCCCGGAGCCCAGACACACGACCACCGCGGCGGCGAGCACCGCGAGCACCACCGCCACGATCGCCCGCGTCAGCCACGCGGACTTCTGCACACCGCCGTAGTTCACCGCCGTCAGTGCCACCACGGCCCCGACGGCCACCGCGTGCGCCTGACCCGGCCAGACGTACACGCCCACCGTCAGCGCCATCGCCGCACACGAGGAGGTCTTGCCCACGACGAACGCCCAGCCCGCCAGATATCCCCAGAACTCGCCGAGCCGCTCCCGCCCGTACACGTACGTTCCGCCCGACGCGGGATAGCGGGCGGCGAGGCGTGCCGAAGCGGTCGCGTTGCAGTAGGCGACGACGCCGGCGAGGCCCAGACCGAGGAACAGCCCGGATCCCGCCGCCCGGGCCGCGGGTCCCAGGGCGGCGAAGATGCCCGCACCGATCATCGAGCCGAGGCCGATGACCACGGCGTCCCCGACGCCCAGCGTCCGTCGCAGCTGCTGTGTCATGGGCCGCACCCTACTGATCAGCGCAACGGGTCACTGTCGCGCCGACGTCCTCCCCGGCAACGACAGACGAACAGCGGAACCCGCACGGGCCGCGGCCGGCAGACGAGAAGGGTGGGCACCCGGGGTGCCCACCCTTTCCCGTACGCGCGGTCGCCGTCCGCAGAGCGGCCGGCGGGTCACCTGTAGTTGACGTACTGCAGCGCGAAGTCGAAGTCCTTGCCCTTGAGCAGTGCCTGCACGGCCTGCAGGTCGTCACGGCTCTTCGAGCTGACGCGCAGCTCGTCGCCCTGCACCTGCGCCTTCACGCCCTTCGGGCCCTCGTCGCGAATGATCTTCGCGACCTTCTTCGCGTTGTCCTGGGAGATGCCCTCCTCGATCGAGGCGAAGATCTTGTACTCCTTGCCGGAGAGCTGCGGCTCCCCGGCGTCCAGCGCCTTCAGCGAGATACCGCGCTTGACCAGCTTGGTCTCGAACACGTCGAGGATGGCCTTGACCCGCTCCTCGGAGTTCGCCTCCATGAGGATCTTCTCGCCGGACCAGGAGATGGAGGCGCCCACGTTCTTGAAGTCGTAACGCTGGGAGATCTCCTTGGCGGCCTGGTTGAGGGCGTTGTCGACCTCCTGCCGCTCGACCTTCGAGACGATGTCGAAACTGGAGTCGGCCATGTCCTGTGGCTCCTTGTATCGGGGTGCATAGTGGCGGCCGCCGAACCCGTATCGGTCCCGGGCCGCATCCGCATAAGCCTAGCCATCCCCTCCCCTCCGAGCACCGATCAATCGAGTGGCGAAGCACCCCCGAGCATCGGGTATCGTTTACGTCGTTGCCACAGAGCGCCGCCGAAAAGCGGTTCGAACGGCAGCAACCCCGGCGGTGTGCCCGAGCGGCCAAAGGGAGCAGACTGTAAATCTGCCGGCTCAGCCTTCCCAGGTTCGAATCCTGGCGCCGCCACATGAAGGTAAACCCCCTCTGACCTGGCTACTCGCCTGGTCAGAGGGGGTTTCTCGTTGGCTCTCCCTGCTCGATTCGTTGTGGACGGGGCGCGGGCGTGTCTCACCTTGTACCGCTCATATCCCACTGTCGATCAGTGCGTGTCCCCCAGGTGCCCCCCGGGGGAGAGCTTGATCACTCCGGCTCGTTCCACTCCCGAAGCGCTGCGTCGATCCGGCTGTTCGCACGCTCCCGTGTCTGGTCAAGCACCTTGGCGTACACCTTGTGCAGCACCGCGATGCTGTGGCCAGCGCGGCGGGCGCACTCCATCGCGTCCACGCCGGAACTGAGCCAGAACGACACTCCGGCGTGCCGGAGGTCGTAGGGGCGTCGGGCCAACAGTGAGGCCGTCTCTGCCTCGCTCAGCACACCCCCGCGGGCTTTTGCCCACACCTCCCCGTAGCCGGTTTCTTGTAGCAAGCCGTTCCGGTTCGTTCGGAAGAGCCGGCCGTCGGGCGCCGTGCCGTGCGCGGCGATGTGCTCTCGCAGCATGCGCACGAAATGAGGCGGGATGGGCACCGGACGGGAGTCCTTCTTGGCGCGGGCCTTGAGGTGGCGTGCCTCATGAGCCTTCCCGTCGTCGGTCCAACCTCGCCCCGCCCGGACAACTCCCTGCCGCAAGGTGAGCATCCCCCATCCCGACTCCGGGAGGTGGCACTGGCTCACGCACAATCCGGAGGCTTCGGCCGGACGCATGGCCGCGTAGTACAGGCATCCGAAGAACGCTTCGAGGTGCCGCCCGCGTAGGCCCTGCTCGCGCACGCCGGCCAGCAGCGCGCGGACCTGGCGAGGATTAGCGACGCTTTCGGGGTCCACCGCTTCCACGGACTTCGGAGCGGTCCACTTCACGGCGCTGATCGGGTTGACCGGCATGCTGAAGTACTGCTCTTCCACGGCGAGCCCGAGAACGTCGCTCAGGCAGGCACGCTTGCGCTTCGCGGTGCGCGGCGCCGCCTCCTTGCCGTCCAGCCGCAGAGACAGCGCGTCCAGGGCCAGGCGTACTGTTGCCGGATCTTCCAGCGCAGAGACCGGCATGGAGTGCTTGGAAATCCAGGCAAGGGCGCTGGCCACATCGTCCGGCGGGGTCTTGTCCCAGTGGTTCCGGTTGTACGCCCATCCGTACAGCGCGCGCCGCATGAGTGCGGTGTCGGGCATTCCTGTCTTTGTCCTTACGAGCGCTGGCGTGATGGTTGCCAGCGCATCGGCGTAGTTCTTGCGCGACTTCGCCGGGGCGAGCGCCCATTTGCGGTCGATGTACGTACGGCTGTGCTCGTACCACGTGATGGAGCCCTGCTTGGCGCGCAACTCGGATGCGGGCAGTCCCGTTTCCTCGTCGAACTGGTCGCCGCGTCGCGCGGCGGACATGAGTTCCGAGCGGCGACCCTCGGCCTGAACCTTGAGCGTGTAGCTCTTGGAGTGCTTACGCTCCCCGACCAGCCAGCGCAGACGGTAGGGCTTTGGGCGATCCTTGCGGATCTCGATGGAGTAGAGGCGAACGTCGTAGGTCAGTGCCATGCGAACTCCAGAGGGGCCCGCCGGAAGCGGGCCCCTGGTGTCTCGTGTGTGCGGGGGATGATCAGGCGGCAGCGTCTTCGATGGATGACCACCACGCATCGAGGTCGACGCGACGGCAACGGAGCTGTCCGTTCGGGAGCTTGATGAGCTTCGGAGCCAGGCCCCGGGCGCGCATGCGGTAGAACGCGGCGCGGCTCATCTCGATCTCTTCGAGGACTTCCGGGAGCTTGAGCATCTTGGGGCGGGCCACGGCGTGACTCCTTCGTCTTCTTCTCTTCCGGGGGGTCCGCAACAGCCGCAACACCGCAACACCGCAGGTCAGAGCTACGGATTTGTTGCGGATGGCGGGAGTGTTGCGGATAGGTGCCGCCACACCCGGGAGGTATGGCGGCGGGGGGTGCCGGAGCGGGTCAGCCTGTGAGAGCGGGCTGTGTTGCGGAATCAGGTGCCGTGTTGCGGATCGGTGTGGCGGATTGCGCAACAGATGCGCTGCCGTTGACCTGGGATGTTGCGGACGTTGCGGCTGTTGCGGATTCCCCGGGGGGTGGGGGGCAGTAGCGCGTCCAGGCGTCCGTGAGGTCTTCCGCGTAGTAGCCCTTCGGGGTCCCGGACGGGGTGCGGAAGGTGCGCGGTTTGATCGGCTTGTTGCCCGGGGTGACGTACTGGCTCAGCAGCCGGGCGAGGGTGCGGGAGTTGATCGGTTTGTCGTCGAGGTCTCCCCAGGGTGCGTCTTCCATGTGAAGCAGGCATTCGATGATCGCGGCGGTGGGCATGCGGTCGTCTCCGCAGAACACCTTGTCGCGTAGGTCGGTCAGGAGCCGGACCCCGAGGGAGGCTTCGTCGTTGTCGTGGGCTGCACTGATCAGATCCAGGCAGGCGGCGCGGGCCCGTGCGGGCCAGTCACCGCCGGCGGCGTCGGCTACGGCGAGCAGGGGTTCCCACATGTCGGCGGGCCGGTCGGTGACCCCGTCGGGCATGGCGGGCCACGCGTTGGCGACCTGGTCGCGTACGGTGTCGGCCCACTTGGCGAGACGATCGCGCAGGGCGTGTCCCTGCGGCTCGTGAACCCGCTGGCGGTAGGGCTCTGCCTTCTCGTTTGGGGCCCGCTTGCGCATGCGGATGATGACCGAGCGCGTGAGCACGGTGTCCGGCAGCGAACCGAGTCCGGCCATGGCCACGGCGCAGTAGGAACCGAAGATCTGCGCGTTCTGGTTCGAGCCTTCCCCGACGCAGCGAAGAGCGCCGGCGGTGCGGCGCCACCCGGCGTTCAGGAAGCCGCGCAGCGCCTCGTCGGCTCCTGCCTTGGGGCCGAAGATGGTGTCCACCTCGTCGAACAGCACGGTGGGCAGACCTGCGGCGGAGTCGACGAGTCGGTACAGGGCGTTGGCGGATGCGGACACCGTGGTGACCGGTCGTGGGGTGAGGAGTTCGACGATCTCCAGTGCCCGCGACTTGCCCGAGCCCGGTTCCGGGGAGAGGAACGCGATGCGGGGGGTGGTCTCGAAGCACTCGATCAGGTGGGCGTGCGCGTCCCACAGCGCCACGGCGACGTAGGCGGACTGAGTGGGGAAGACGTTGAACCGGCGGTGGAAGGCTTCCACCTCGTTGAGCAGCGTCGCGCCGTCGATGCTGTCGCTCATGCGGCGGCCCTCCCTTCGAGGGGTGTGGCGGGAGTTCCCGCGCAGGCGGATCGGTGGGCGTTGTAGTCGGAGACCAGCGCGGCCACGGCATCAGGACCGGTGGCGGTGTGGGTCTGCCCGCAGGCGCAGGCGTAGGCGGCGGTTGGGGTGTCGCCATACCGTTTGGACCAGCGGGCGCCGTCGTAGTGGTGCCGGTAGACCGGTGCGGCGTAGATGCGGATACCGGGTCGGTCCGGGGTTGGGTCGGCGTCCGGGCGCGCGTCTCTTGCCGGGAAGCGGTTCGAGCGGGGAAGAGCAGTGACGACGCCCTGCCGGGCGGCGCTCTTCGGCGCGCTACGGCCGGTGGCAGGTGCGGCCGGTTCGGCGGTGCGGGGGCGGTTGGGGGTGGGTGTGCTGCTTTTACCTGCGGGGCGGGGCCGGGGGGTGGTCATGCCGTCTCCCGGGGCCGGGCGGTGCGCAGGGAGTAGTCGAGGGCTTTGCGGATGGTGGCGCGGCACTCGGCCGGCGGGAGTCCCGCCGACTCGCCCCCCGAGGTAAAAGCCGTTTCCACGGTGGTGCGGTCGAGGTCTCCCCAGGCGACGAACCGGCCTACGGCCCGTACGGCGCGCAGGAGTTGGGCCTGTCGCCCGCCCTCGGCGGTGGTCGCCACGGCGGTCACCTCGCGTTCGAGGACGACGGCCGCGTACCGGCTCGTGTCGCGGGTGAGAGTCGGCAGGACCGGGGCCCTGACGGGCTTGCGTGGCGCCGTGAGAGCCTTTTGGAGCCATTCGGGCAGGTTTGCAACGGGCGCGTCGTCCAAGACCGCGTACGGGCCCTGTGGCGTGACGCTGCCAGGGGCGACGACCTGTCCACCCCACGCGCGGGTGTCGACCTTGGACGTGAGCGTGCCGGTCGTATTGGTGAACCGGGTACCGGGCGGCGGGGTGAAGTACAGGTGCTGTCCGCCGCTGGGGGTCCGGATGCGGCGGGTGGTGGGGACGGCGTGTCCGGCGCGCTCGCAGAGCGCCAGGAAGTTCGCCGCGCCGTCAGGCGTGCCCTTCTCATCCTGTGGCTTGAGGGTGTCCAGGTCGACGACCAGCAGGCGGGCGGGGCCGGTGGCGATGCCGACGTTGAACGGACCCGCACTCCAGCAGCGTTCGATGCGGGCACGGTCGGTGGTGGCGCGCTGCTCGAACGTGCGGTGCCCGCCGACGCAGTCGCCGGTACGCGGGCAGCGACGCTCACCGTGCAGGGCGGGGACCTTGCTGCGAGGGTGCAGGGGGATGACGGGCCAGCCGCGCTCGGCGGCGGCCAGGGCGGCGTTCAGCAGGTGCGCGCTCATGCGGCCACCTCCAGCGCCGTGCGGGCGAGGAAGGCGCGGCCGATCCACTCGCCGTAGGCGGGCGGGATGGCCTCGGTCAGTTCCTCGCGCACGTCGGTCCACGTGATGCCCATCGCGGCCTGAAGCTCCGGCACCGACGGCTTGCCCCCGCCGTCGCCGTACGCGGCAACATAGGGGCCGTCGTAGTAGGTGCCGTGCCGCCATCCGCGCACACGGCCCCGGTGGGCGACATGCGCCGGCTGCTCGACGCTCCAGCCGCTCACCTCGAAGTTGCGGTGGCGGATGACTCCGAGGCCGAACATCTCCCCGCACAGGGTCAGGTCTTTACGGATCTTCGCGCGGCCGTTGGGCTGCTCGATGATGTACGGAAGACCGGTCCGATCGAGCAGATCCCGAGTCGGCGCGACCAGATCCACGTGAGTGCTGCCCCATCCCTGAGACCGGTTCGTGCCGACCGTGAGGGTGCACTTGTCCTGGCACGGAGGGGAGGCGTGGACGAACGCGTACCGGCGGATCTCCCCCGTGTCGATCAGGCGGGCGAGATAGTCCAGGGCGTCACCCCGGTGGTAGGGGAAGGGGTAGTTCGGGCGGTCGGCGATGTCGACGCCGTCCACGGCGAAACCGGCCCGGTGGTAGCCGGTACCGGCCCCGCCGGCGCACGAGAACACATCCAGTACACGCGGTCGTTCGCCGCGCGCTCGCCGGATGTCGGTGGGTTGCGTCATGCTGGGAGACCTCCACAGGTCTGTTGAGGACTGGAGACAAGGGCGGCCCCGGTTCTTGGCGGAATGGGGGGCCGCCCTTGGCGTAGCTAGAAGGGGGCGTGCAGTCGGTACCGGGCGCTGGTGACGATGTCGGTGTGGTCGAAGGCGAGGTCCCGGGCGTTTTCGAGCGGGGTCCAGGACACGGCGGCGGCGTCGTCTCCGGCCGTGGCGGTGGTGTCGGCGGGGACGGTGACCAGGTAGGCGACGGTGACGTACCGGCCGCGCGGGTCGCGCTCGGGGGTGTCGAAGATGCCGATCAGGCTCAGGTCCCAGGGGTCGACGTGGACGCCGGTCTCTTCCAGCAGCTCGCGGGCGGCGGCGGTGCGGGAGGTCTCGCCGGGGTCGACGTGTCCGCCGGGGAGGGCGAGCTGTCCCTTGTGCGGGGGCCATCCCCGCTCGATCAGCAGAACGGCGCCGTCACGGATGCACACCACGTCGGCGGTGTAGCGGATGGACTCGAAGGTCTCGGTCATGTCTTCGGTTCTCGATTCTCGGTCGGGTCAGCCGTGGAAGTGGTTGCGTTTGATCACGGCTTTGCGGATGTGGAAGGTGTTGCCGCCGCTGTGGCCGCTCGCGCCGAAGATCTGCACGGCGATCCAGCCGCCGAAGATCACAGCGGCGAGGGTGATGAGCTGGGTGATGAACGCGGTCAGCGCGGCGATGAACGAGGTGAGCAGCAGCAGTCCGCCGCACACGGCGAGGAACCCGACACCCCCGAGGGCGACGTTCACCGCCGCACGGGACACAGGCGGCTTGGCCGCTAGCGGTTCGGGCTGCGCGGAGCTGATCGCGTAGCCCGTGACGACTCGCCCGTCAGGCAGGACGATGCTCGCCACAGACGGAACCGCGCCCGGCTGCACGCGCGCGAGCGGGGCGGTCGGCGGGTGGGTGATGGGGGTGGGCTGGTGGACGGTCACGGCCCGCTCGGCGGGCCGGTGAGCGGAGTGTTCGGGGTACATGCGGAATCCCTTCCGGCAGTGGGTCAGGGAGGTTGCAGCACCCCCTTGGAGGTGCGCTGTGGAGGGGGTTTCAGGGGTCTGGCCTGGGGTGCCTCCCTGCCTCCCTGAACGATCATTTATGCAGGTCAGCGGGAGGGAGGCGGGTCAGGGAGGGGTTCAGGGAGTTCTCCCTGTCTCCCTGACCCGCCACCGGTCGGCTCCCTGTCACTCAGTGGCGGAAGCGGAACCCTCGGTGTCGCGGTTGGCGAGCGCGCGGGCGAGCCGGTCACGGCCGATGACCATGACGCCGTCGGACTTGTAGGGCTCGGCTCCGGTGCCGTCGAGGACGCGCTTGAGGTCGATGAACGACCAGCCGCCGTAGGCGCCGGTGTTGAGCGTGCCGAGCCGGGCGAGGACGTCCTTGGTGCGCATCCGCTCTGCGGTGCCGATGACGGTTGCGATGTCCGTGAGCGGGTCACGGTCCTGGTCGCGGTCGATGACGTGCAGGGTGGTGACGCCGTCGCGCACGGCCTTGGCGCGGGCGGCGATCTCCTTGGCGTCGTCGGTGCTGATGTAGTGGGTGCGCACCGTGATGGACGCCTGGCCGGCCGGGATGTCGATGCCGTCGGAGGCGACGACGAGGGTTCCCTTGTCGAGCCCCTGACGCAGCAGGTGCGGTGCGGCCCCGCCGTCCACGGCCTTGTCCCCCAGCGCCATGCGCGCCTGTGACTCGGTGCCCAGGGCGAGGGAGGCGCGGGTGTGGGCACCCTCGCGCACGAGCTTGGGAAGGTTCTGGTCGGTGGGGTCCTGGGTGCCCTGCCACAGCAGCACGTTCACCGCGCGGCCCTGGTTCTGGATCTTGCGGCAGGCCATGAAGTAGCGGGACTCGTTGCGCTGCCCGCCGTAGGGTCGCTTCTGCTCGTCCTTGGCCGGGCACATGAACGCCACCTGCGCTTCGTCGACCAGCAGGATCAGCGGCGGGAAGAGGGTGCCGGCCGGGGCCTGGATGCGGCGGTTCATCTCCTGAACTCCGTCTTCGACCATCTCGGTCGCCTCGATCACGTGCTCATCGGTCGGCCCCTGGATCAGGACGGTTGCGAGGCCGTCGAACATGGCCCAGTCGCCCACGCCCTTGAGGTCGGCGATGCGGAATTCGGTGCTGCGGTCGAAGGCCAGCCACAGCGCGAGCGCCCGCAGGGCGGCTGTCTTGCCCTGGTTGGACAGACCCGTGACCAGCAGCATCCGCTGATACAGGCTCAGCAGCGCGGCATCCCCGCGCAGGTCCTGTCCCCACGGGGCGCGGCCCTTGGCGTAGTCGGCGGTCAGCGACGGGTCCACCATCAGCGGAGACGGGCCGATCGGCTGATCGAGCGCCCCGGAATCGGCGATCCACAGCCGCACCGTGCGGGCCGCCTGGGGGAGGTTGATGAACACCTCGTGCTCGTGCCGGGTCAGGTTCTCTGCGAGCTTGCGGCGCCGGTTCTGCACCTCGATCGTCGACACCCCCGAGGGCAGGGTGACGTCGACTTCCACCCCGCATCCGGCGATCCGGATCGGCCCGAGCATGCTCGCGCCGGCGTCGCCCATCTCCTTGATCGCGTTGCGCAGGGCGGGTACGCCGAGGTCGCGCAGTGCCTTGACGACGATGGACGGAGTGATCGGCTCTCCCTCGCCCGATCGGACGTTGTCGGGCATCGACCATGCCGGGGCTGCTTGCTGCTTGCTGCCGACCGCCCACAGCGCGAGCAGCGCCAGGAACGGGCCGATCGTGAGCGCCGGGCCCCACACGATCTGAACGATCCGGATCAGCGTGGCGATGAAGTTGATGGTGGCCGCAAGCGGCGTGATGACGTCGGCGATGTCGCCGTTGTTGATGGCCATCACGACCCCGAGCGCGACCAGAGCACCGATCCCCATCCCGGTGCCCACGGCCGCGCCCTTGGCGGCCTCCGCCGGCGAGTGGAGCAGGTCCATGCGGCGGTGGTGGCGGGCAGCGCGGAAGCGCTGCAGCCGCTCCTCCCACTCCTCCGCCACTTCCAGGTTTCCGGCGGCCTCCGCTGCCCGGATCATCCGCTCGTAGCGGGCGCCGGTCCGGCCGTCCCAGGTGCGGCGGGCCACGATCCGCCCGCCGTTGAACGTGTAGAGGCTGTGCCGGGCCACCGCACGCGCGGCGGTCTTCGTCCTCTCGTGGGTGGCTGCGGTCTTCACGGCCCGCCCGGAGCGCACCCACAGCGGCACGATCGGCGCCGCCGGGGCGTCCGGGACCACCGTGAGCACGGTCGGCGGGGTGTCGTCGGTGGGCGGGGTGTCGGTGTGCTTGTGGAGGTGAACGACGTTCTCGGACATGCTGGGAGTGCTCCTGACTGCCCCTGCGGGGGCGGGAGGTAAGGGAGAGCGCCGGGGTGGCCGGGTCCATGGCAGGGATGGCCGCCCCGGCGGGCGAGGTGTGCGGATGCTGCGCAGTTCAGGCGGCAGACAGAGTGCGCGTAGGGGATGTGGTCAGCGCCGACGCGTCTTCTGCTTGGGCACGATGTAGGGGCAGCCGTTGCGCAGGTGTTCGACGCACTGCGGGCAGTCCTCGCGGGGGCGCAGGTGGCGGTGTGCGCGCCGGTCGTGGGCGTGCTGCCAGCACTGCGGGCACTCGCCAGGAGGCGTGTCCTTGCCGGGCATGGTCACCACCACCCGGACTTCTTCTTGGCGGCCTTGGCGCGGGCGGCCTCGGTGATCAGGCGCTGACGCTCGCCGTGCAGCGCGGTCAGTTCTGCGGTCAGCCGCATTTCCGCAGCCGTGCCGGCCGTCTCCAACCGCCGGTCCGCGCGGCCCGTGGACCGGCCCCGGGCGACCTGGTAGGAGCCGCCGACCAGAGCTCCGGCGATGGCGCGGCGCTCACGGCCATTCAGCGCCCACCACTCACCCCGGCGGACCGCTTCCAGCTTCTTGCTCGTCTTCTCGATCTCGCGTTCCAGGCGGCGCATCTCGGAGTTGCCCATCAGTGGTTCCCTTCCGGTTCGGGCTGGTCGGGGTAGGCGCAGCTCACGCAGGTGCCGAG
The DNA here is from genome assembly GCF_042889045.1 of Streptomyces sp. NPDC002701. Lineage (NCBI taxonomy): Bacteria > Bacillati > Actinomycetota > Actinomycetes > Kitasatosporales > Streptomycetaceae > Streptomyces > Streptomyces sp. NPDC002701. The sequence continues at coordinate 141,893 of NZ_JBIAQL010000016.1, read as the reverse complement.
GGAGAGCGGGATCACGTATCCGGCATCGGTGCGGCACTGCGGGCAGATACGGCGTGCGCACATCGCCTTGGCGAGCGCGGCACGCTTGGCCGGCGTCATCGGCCGCACGGGCTTGGCCAGGTCCTCGCGGTAGAGGTAGGCGACCAGCGGACCCCGCCGGTAGCGGGGCCTGAGCACCTGCGCCGCGACCGGCTGCCCGCCGGGGCGCAGTCCGCGCGCCCTGAGCTGCCGGCGGGTGGCGTAGCCGTCGGGGGCGTAGCGCCACGGGAAGGTCGGGATGCCGTGGCGGGCGCCGGTGGGGTCGTAGCACTTGCCGAACCCGCCGCCGCTCACGGTGTGAGGGTGGCGCGTTCGGCGAGCAGGGTGTCGCGCAGCATGCGGGCGTTGGCCGGGGAGGTGTGGACCTCCCGGCGGATGCCCTCAGCCGTCACCTTCGCGTCCGGCCAACCGGCCGACACGCGCCGTGCCTCATCGAGCAGTTCGGCCGCAGTGCGCTTCGGTCGGGTCGACCGGGCGGCCTGCGGGAGTCGACCGGTCGCCCGACGCGGACGGGTCGACTCAGCCGGTACCGGGCGCGGCGCGATCGAGGCGACCGGAGCCGCAGCCACAGCCGGGACCGGCTTGAGCGGCACGGTCGACTTCACGAACTCGACCGTGACCGGGTCGGGCATCCGCAGCGGTTGCACGGTGATCGGCGCGGGGGTCGATCCTCCGAGGTCAGCCGTAGACCGAAAACTCTCGGTCTTGGTGGATTCCTCCGCATTCGCGATCGGGGCGGGAATCGGGGTGGCACGGTGGTGCAGGACCTTGGCGACCAGGTCGGAACCGAAGTAGATCGAGCCGACCGGAAGCGAGGTGGCGAGCAGCACAAGCGCCCAGTTCGCCGGGTCCCAGTCCGCCAGTCGACTCCAGTCGACCTGTACGCCCGGCTTGCTGTGCAGCTCCGGCACGAGACCGTGGACGTAATTGAGCACGAGGGAGGCGAGCGTGTAGGTGCCCAGCACCCGCAGCGCGAACTTCCGCGCATCGTCGGTGAGCACGAGGGTGGCGATCAGGGCGAGCGCCATCAGGCCGTCGACCACGAACGGGTACAGCGTCGCGGCCGTCTCATCCGCACCCACCGCACCCGCGATGTCCCGCAGCGCGTTCCACGACACCCGGAACGCCATACCGACCACGGCGACCAGCGCCAGCACGAGAGCGGCCCTGCCTTTGCGGTTGAGGTTCATGCCCCACCGCCCATCGGCGATACGTCCACCGAGGCCAGCAGTTCCACGCGGTCCATGACACCGGTGGGAATCTCCTGCCACTCCCACGTAGCGTCCTGCTCGATGGAGTAGCCGAGCCGGGCCAGCGCATCCGCCCGCTCCTGCACGGTGGGCACCGGCGCGGTCCGCTCGAAGAGGTGCTCAGGCCAATTCCGGCTCGGGCCGTCGGTGACGACGTACAGATCCCACTCTCCGATGAAGCTGTTGGTCAGGCGTGCGCTGTACGTCATGCCGCACCGCCGGGCAGGCTCGTACCGGCCGCGCGGTTGACCAGCGCGACCCGCGCGGTCAGCGCCCGGCGGCGGGCCCGGCGGATACGCCGGTCGTCCAGCTCGGTCGGGGTGCGGTCCAGCGTGGTGATGTGCGCGTCCAACAGGTCGACGTCCGCCAGGATGACGGGCATCTCCTGCTCGATCGCCTCCAGCTCCGCATCCGTCGGCTCCATCCACGGAGCGAACGCGGTAACAGCGTCCTGAAGTGTGACGATGTGGTCCATGGGTCGTGGTCTCCCTAGCAGGTGAAACGGCCCGAACAGCGCCCCCGGAGTTGCTGCTCCGGGGGCGCGCGCCGTTGTGGTGGGAACAGCCGCGAACGATGCGCGGCACGGCCGCAGATCAGCGGCCGGAGTGCCCCGGGCCGGATTCGATCCGGCGCCCTCACGGCGAGATGCCGGGGCGGTGCTGCGGGGGCGGTCAGAAGCGGTGAGAGATGGTGCCGTGGTAGTCGCCCTCGATCACGGTCATGCCGTTGCCGGAGACGATGCGGCCACCGTCGCTGTCCTGCGGGTCGGTGTCGCCCTCGTAGACGTCGCCGTTCAGGGCGAGGGGGCCGGTGCTGCCGGTGATGACGGTGCCGATGTCGCCGTGGTGGTCGCCGTTGACGATGATGCGGGCCATGTCTGCTCCTCGGGTGGGGCCGGCCGGTGGTGGCCGGAGTGCCCCGGGCCGGATTCGATCCGGCACCGTCACGGCCCCCGCCTCACGTGCGGCGGGTCCGGGGCGAGGGGATGGTGTCAGCGCTGGACGACGGGGCGGGTCATGTCCCGGTGCGTGACCGTGACCTGGTGGCCGTCCGTGCGCAGGCGTTCGGCCAGAGCGGCGGCGAAGGTGGGGGCGCGGTGGCGGCCACCGGCGCATCCGTCGGCCACGGTCACGGTGCCGGCGCTGGGACCGGCGGCGAACGCGGTCACAGCGATCGCGGCGGCGTCGACCAGGGCGGTGATGCCGGGGGTGTTGAGCACCGCCGTGCGGACCGGCTCGTCGGCGGCGGTCATGTAGCGCAGCTCCGGCGAGACGTGCGGGTCGCGGAAGTGGTGGCGCAGGTCGATGGTCAGATGCGCGGCGGGCGGCACATCGTGCAGGTAGCCGAACGAGACGATCTCAACAGCAGCCATCAGGACTCCAGAGGCAAGAAGGGGTGTTCCGGCTCCCCTCAGCGCTGCTCGTACGAGACGAGCAGCGGAGGCAACCGGCCCACAGCCGATGAGCTGCGGGAAAGTCGAGTTGCGCTGTACTCGCGCACGGGGGCAGAACCCGTACACGCCGCCCTCTTGCTTGCAGAGGTGGGACGGACAACCTCAGGCACACTGTTCAGTTTTCAATCAATGCGCGCTCACTTCGTACTCACCCCTGCGGGCTTTCCTCCGGGCACATTCATAGACTGGACCGGTGGACCGGTCCAGTCAAGTGTCAGTGCGGCGCGCGGTGCCGTCGTTCGGGGATCTGTGCAGCTCAGAGGGAGAAAAGGAAAAGAAAAAAGCTGGACCGGCTGACCGGTCCAGCACCCTTATAGATCACTCTGGCCTACATCGCGTAGGTATCCACCCGCTCGTACTGAGGGGAGGGCGTGACCCCCTCCTCGCACACGAGAGGGCGCCCCTCCTGGTCGTACGCCGTGTGCAGAACCACGGCAACCGCTGTCGCTTCGGACAGTCCCAAGTGGTGCACTTCGGCTTCGGTGGCCAAGCGGACCGTGGTCACATCCACCCCCTCCGCAGGGAAGCGGCCGGTCTGGCGACGCACGTAGCGCGTGGTCCCTTCCGGGATGGGGGCCGTCTGTGCAAGCCGGGGGGAGGCTTCTGCAATCTCGGGCGGGAACCATGCTTCTGCGTAGCTGTGGGGACTCCCGTCCGGGAGCTGGTGAATACGGATGCGTCGCAGGGTGGAAACGCCTGAATCCAAACCCAGTGCAGCCGCTACACGCGCCGGCGGTTCTGCCCAATCCGGCTCACCCACGCGCAGGAAAGGCATGCCTCCGCTCACGCGTGCGGACCCTGCGCGCCGTGCGCCCGCAGGCCGTGCGACGGGGGTCTCCGTCACCACGAAGCCGGTCCCTTGCTTGGCTACGACAACGCCATCGCTCCGCAGCACGTCCATTGCTTTGATGGCAGTCGCGCGGGAGACCGACCACTGTTCTGCCAGGTCACGCCCCGATGGGACGATCTCGCCCGGCGCGAACTCTCCGGCGGCAATGCGGGCACGTAGCGACTCCGCGATCTCCTCGTACTTCAGTAGGGCCATGACTGCCTCTCTTGCTTGGTGTCTCCAAGCTGGACTGGTCCACCGGTACACAGCATACTGCCGTTATGTCGGATCTTGGATTGGCTCCCTCCGTTCTGCGCTTCTACGGCGAGACTGTGGACGAGAGCAAACGCCTGCATCGCTCAGCGGACGGACGGCTTGAGCTGGCCCGTACACAAGAGCTTCTGCGTCGCTTCCTTCCGCCTGCGCCCGCGAGCGTGCTGGACGTTGGCGGCGGAGCCGGAGTGCATGCGGAATGGTTGATCAAAGACGGTTACAGGGTCTCCCTGGTGGACCCCGTTCCTCGCCACGTCGAGCAGGCGTCCGCCATCTGTGAGGCATCACTTGGGGACGCGCGAGCACTGGACGCGAGCGACAACAGCTATGACGTAGTCCAGCTACTCGGGCCGCTCTACCATCTGCCCTCTGCGGCGGACCGCCGCCAGGCACTCACTGAAGCGAAGCGCGTAGTCAAGCCCGGAGGTCTTGTGGCCGCAGCAGCGATCAACCGCTACGCCTCCCTTTTCGAGCACGTCACTTATGCGCACCTGCACACTGATCGCATGTACGAGCCGGTGTCCAAGATCCTCCGCACAGCAGTGCACGACGGCCCTCATTTCACCCTGGCGTACTTCCATCGGGCGGAAGAGCTTGCCGACGAACTGCGCGAAGCGGGGCTGACTGATGTGGAGGTCTTCGGCATCGAGGGTCCCGCATGGTCACTCGTCAAGGCCGTTGAACAGCAGCCCGGCGAGGGGCCTACCGATGATCTGATTGCCTCTGCGATGGCAGCCGCACGGATGGCAGAGCCGTATCCGGAGTTGCTAGCCGCCAGCTCCCATCTGCTCGCCGTTGGGCGCGCCCCCGCAGATGTCGTTGCCTGAACTTGCGGTTCTGGCCCCCAGGTGTCCCCCGACGACGGCATTTGCCGGGGAAACCCCAGGTCACAGGTGGCGAATGGAGCCCGCTGTAAATCTGCCGGCTCAGCCTTCCCAGGTTCGAATCCTGGCGCCGCCACGCTGAGAGAAGAAACCCCTTCCGAACTGCGCACAGCAGTCGGAGGGGGTTTCTTCGTGTTCGGGCGGACACGGGTCAGGATTCATGCGGATCCGGGGCGGGAGCCGCGCCGGGCACGAGCATGCCGCTGCCGGCACCCGCGTCTTTCTTCGTACGCTGAACCCATGTCCTCACGTCGCCGAAACTGCCCCGTGTGCCGTCGCGAGATCGCTGTCGTCGCCGGCCGGTTCGCTCGGCACGACCCGCCGGGGGCGCGGGGGAGCGGGGAACTCGTGTCCTGCCCGGGGTCGCGCAGGCACGCGGAGCTCGGTGCGGAGCAGCCGGCGCTGGACGGATACGTCGTGGCCGAGTTCCCCGGCCAGCTTCCGCTCTTCTGACCTCGCCCGGCCGGCCCCCGTACCCTCACCCCGCGCCACTGCGCACCCGCTCCCGCCCTCCCTCAGTTTCCCGCGACCGACTTCACCGCCACCGACACCGGTGTCGAGCCGCTGATCAGTTCCAGGGTCAGGCCGGCTGTCGCCGGGGTGTCCAGCAGTTCCGCCAGTACCGCGGCGACGTCGTCGCGGGGGACGGGCCCGCGACCCGTGGCGGCCTCCAGGCGGATGAGGCCCGTGCCCGCGTCGTTCGTCAGCATCCCGGGGCGCAGGATCGTCCAGTCCAGGCCCCGGTGCGCCCGTACGTACGCGTCGGCCTCGCCCTTGGCGCGCTGGTACGCGTCGAAGACGTCGTCCCCGGGGTGCTCGGGGTTCGCGCCCATCGAGGACACCACCACATGGCGTCGTACTCCGGCCCGGGCCGCCGCGTCCGCGAAGAGCACGGCGGCGCCCCGGTCCACGGTGTCCTTGCGGCCCACTCCGCTGCCCGGGCCGGCGCCCGCCGCGAAGACCGCGGCATCCGCGCCCCGCAGATGCGCGGAGACCTCCTCCTCCGAAGCCGACTCCAGATCGCACAGCACCGGCTCGGCGCCGGCCGCCCGCAGATCGTCGCCCTGCTCGGCTCGGCGGATGATCCCCGCCACCTCGTCACCGCGCGCGGCGAGCAACCGCTCCAGCCGCAACGCGATCTGACCATGACCTCCAGCGATGACAATGCGCATGTTTCCGACCGTACGCCCAGAGGGACACACTCGCCGCACAACCCTGTGGACAACCCGTGAGTCTCACGAATGATCACGCTGTACGAGGGGGACGCCGTCAGGCGTCATAAGGAGACCGTCATCACCGCCACAAGCACGATTCCTGCCGCCCGTAAGAGCCCTGTCATACGCAGGACCCTCACCGCGGCCGGCTGTACCACCGTCCTGCTCGCCGGCGTGGCCGCCTGCGGCACGGTCGAGAACCTCACCGCCGGCCAGAAGATCGACCAGGCCGTGGAGGGGCTCGGCGAGAAGAAGTCGCTCGGCTTCGAACTGAGCCTCGACGCCGACCCCTCCGCCCTCGTGAAGCTGGCCGGCGGGGCGAAGGCCGAGGAGGAGATGCCGGCCGAGCTCGCGGAACTCTTCTCCGAGGTGAAGGTCAAGGTGTCCGTCGAGTCGCGCAAGCCGCTCGCCGACTCCGGTGAGAAGGACCTGGTCGGTACGGGCGTGACGATCGCGGGGCCCGACGGTGTCCTGGCCGAGTACCGCCTGGTCGGCACCTACATGTACTACCGCGCCGACATGAAGGCCGTCGCCGAGGCGATGGGCTTCCCCTTGCCGACCGCGGACGAACTTCCCGAGGGTGGGAAGGAGTTCGGAGCGGTACTCGACGGCAAGTGGGTCAAGGTCGACAACCGCGAGCTCGAGCGCGCCACGGAAGACGCCTCCGGCACGGGCGAAGGCACCGGGGGTACCGAAGGCGCCGCGGGTGACACCGACGAGATCGACAGCAAGACCCAGCGGAAGATCCTCGATGCCGTGCGCTCGGTCGTCGCCCGCGAGGTCACCTTCAGCGAGAAGGAGGGCGGCGACGGCGTCGAACGGATCGTCGCCAGGGCCTCGTTCCGTGACCTGCTCACCGGTGTCCTCGACAAGCTGCGGCCGCTGGCTGACGAACTCCCGGCGGGCTTCGAACTGCCCACCGACAAGGACCTGAAGGGCGCTCCGGACAAGAAGGTCGCCGTCGACTTCTCCCTGAAGAACGGCGACCTGACCCGCGTCTCCGTCGACCTCGCCGCCCTGGCGGACGACGCGAAGGGCGCCAAACTTCCCCTCGTCGTCACGTTCGGTGCGGCCGGCGACATCGGCGCCCCGTCCGGCGCCGTGAAGATGCCCGTGGGCGAGTTCGGCGTCGCGGGCAATCCGCTCACCAGCGGCATGCTCAGCGGTTTCTGACGGACCGGACCCTACGACGGCCTCCGCCCGGTCGACGGGCCGGACTCCACGACGGCCGCCGCCCGTTCGACGGACCGGACCCCGCAGCCACCACCGCCCGGTCGGCGGTCCGTGCCCTGCCCGCCACGCGCGCGTGAATGCCAACAGCCCCTCCACGCGCGCGTGGAGCTCGAAAACCCTGCTGCCGCGAAGGGCACAACCCTCGGCACCCCTAGCACCCCCGGTGCAGCCCAGGCCCCCGGCGCGGCCCGGCCGCCCCGAGGCACCGTAGGCGAACGCGTCACGGAGACCCGCCCGTTCGCCCCTGGCGGGGCAGATCCAGCGCCACGGCCACCGCCGAGCCGCAGTACTCCCGCACCGCGCTCGTCCGCGCCACCACCCGCCCCCGGTGCACCACGATCCGGCTGTACGCCAGCGACAGGGCGCCGTCGAGCCCGTCCCCGCGTACCGCGAGCAACTCCGCCGGGAATCCGGCCTCCACCCGCACCTCGGGCAGCCCGAGGGCCGCCCGCGCCGACGAACTCACCGCGTCGTAGGCGTCGGCGGCCCGCAGCCCGTACCGCGAGGCCAGCAGATACGCCGCCTCCAGCGGATCTCCGCGCCCCACGGGGTTCGACACATCTCTGAGGGCGCCGCTGCCGGCCGCGACCCGCACCCCGGCCGCCCGCAGCAGCCGTACCGGAGCCGTCCCGCGGCGGTCGACGCCCGAGCAGCCGCCCTGGGGCAGGCAGACGACGGCCACCCCGGCCGCGGCGAGCTGGTCGGCCGACCGGGCGGCCACCTCGGAGGGCAGGCGGCCCAGTCCTCCGCAGGGGCCGAGCGTCACCCCGGGCCGCAGTCCGCCCGCCATCGCCGCGAGCCGTGCGAGGCGCGCCGGATCGTCACCGTCCGTGTGCAGGTCGACCGGACAGCCCTGCTCCGAGGCGACTTCGAGGACGGCCTCCACGTAACCGGTCGGATCGGGGTCCAGATCTGGACAACCGCCCACTACGGAGGCGCCCATCTTCACCGCGTCCCGCAGCATGGCCAGTCCCTCGGCACCGGCGAGCCCGGTCAGCACCCGGGGCATCGCCACGACGGTCAGGTCCACCAGTCCCCGCAGCGCGCGCCGCGCCTGGAGCACCGCGGCCATCGAGCCCAGCCCCTGCACGTCGCCGACGCGTACGTGCGACCGAAGGGCGGTCGCCCCGTGTCCGAGCTGCAGGAGAGCGGCTTCGGTCGTACGGCGCTGGACCTCCCGGGCCTCGTACGAGACCGGGCCCCCGCCGTCGGCGGTCAGGGCCGTGTCGCCGTGTCCGTGCGGCTCCGCCGGGGCCGGCAGCAGCAGGTGGCCGGAGAGGTCCACGCGCGCGGTGCGCGCGGTGAGGCTGCCCGCCGTGCCGACCGCTTCGATACGTCCGCCGGTCACCCGTACGTCCACGGTCCGGCCGTCGGTGAGCCGTGCACCGCAGAGCAGCAGCCCGGCCCCGCTGCTCCGGCCGGACGAGCCCGACGAGCCGGATGAGCCCGACGAGCCGGAGGAACCGGACGAGGACGACCAGGACGACCAGGACGACGAGGAGTGGTGCGGCTGACTGTCGGGCATCGCGCTCCTGGGGCTGGGCGGCGGCTGCGCAGGAACGGCACATGATCACGCAGCGTGAGTCGAGCCTAGGGTGACGACCGGCGCGCATCGAGGAGGAGCGGAATAGTCGTACCGGTGTGGTCCGGCGTGCCCCTGGGACGGGCGCAAAGGCCCGTGAGCGCCGGGGATCGGGCCGGGGCAGGTGCCGCGAAACGGATTTGGGCGATCGGCGGCCGAGCGTGTAATGTCTTCATCGCTCGCCCCAATAGCTCAGTCGGTAGAGCGTCTCCATGGTAAGGAGAAGGTCTACGGTTCGATTCCGTATTGGGGCTCTGGTGTGAGAGGTTCCCGTCGCAGGACGGGAACTGATCACATCACAGCGGTGTAGCTCAGTCGGTAGAGCAAGCGGCTCATAATCGCTGTGTCACCGGTTCAAGTCCGGTCACCGCTACTGACGGTAGCCGATTGCGGGGTCGGTCCTTCAATCGGTTACTCTTTTATGCGTTAATCCATGTCCCATCCGTCCGGCAAGGAGCACTCACGTGGCTGCCACCGACGTCCGCCCGAAGATCACGCTGGCCTGCGTGGAGTGCAAGGAGCGGAACTACATCACCAAGAAGAACCGGCGTAACAACCCGGACCGACTGGAGATGAAGAAGCACTGCTCGCGTTGCAACTCGCACACTGCGCACCGCGAAACGCGATAACACCAGGCTCGTTCACGAGGCCGTCCCCTGTATGGGGGACGGCCTCGCGTCGTTGACACCAGTTGTGAACCAGTGCGAATCCACGCGAACCAGTGCGAACCAGGAGGTGCCGAGCTGATGGCGCTCGACCAGTCCTTCGTCGGACGGTCCTACCCGCCCACCGACCCCTATGAGGTCGGCAGGGAGAAGATCCGCGAGTTCGCGGAGGCGGTGGGGGACCCCAATCCCGTCTATACGGACCCCGAGGCCGCCAAGGCACTCGGCCACCCCGATGTGATCGCCCCGCCGACGTTCGTGTTCGCGATCACCTTCAAGGCCGCGGGGCAGGTCATCAGGGACCCCCAGTTGGGTCTCGACTACAGCCGTGTCGTGCACGGCGACCAGAAGTTCGTCCACCGGCGCCCGGTGCGCGCCGGGGACCGGCTCACGGTCACGTCCACCATCGAGGCGATCAAGTCGATGGCGGGCAACGACATCCTGGACATCCGCGGCGAGGTCCACGACGAGGCGGGCGAGCACGTGGTGACCGCCTGGACCAAGCTCGTGTCCCGCGCGGCCGAGGGGGCGTGAAGAGATGACCGCGAAGATCTCGTACGACGACGTCGAGGTCGGCACCGAACTGCCGGCCCAGTCCTTCGGCGTGACCCGCGCCACGCTCGTCCAGTACGCGGGCGCCTCCGGCGACTTCAACCCGATCCACTGGAACGAGAAGTTCGCCAAGGAGGTCGGTCTCCCGGACGTCATCGCCCACGGCATGTTCACCATGGCCGAGGCGATCCGGGTCGTCACCGACTGGACCGGCGACCCGGGCGCGGTCGTCGAGTACGGCGTCCGCTTCACCAAGCCCGTCATCGTCCCGAACGACGACAAGGGCGCCACGATCGAGGTCAGTGGCAAGGTCGCAGCCAAGCTCGACGACCGCACCGTCCGCGTCGACCTCGTCGCGATGAGCGCCGGCCAGAAGGTGCTGGGCATGTCCCGCGCCGTCGTGCGCCTGGCCTGACCGGCAGTCGGCGGGCCCGACCGGCAGCCGACAGTAAGGGGCGTCCGCCATGGCGGACGCCCCTTACCTGCTGGAGCTGTCGCCGTGACGCAGCCGCTTGACGGAGTTAGTGATTGAGTACTAACTTCATCGCATGGTCAGGATGAGTGCCGAGGAAAGGCGTGAGAGCGTCGTTCGCGCGGCGATGAGCGAGTTCGCCCGGGGCGGCTACAACGGCACGTCCACCGAGGCGATCGCCAAGCGCGTGGGCGTCTCGCAGCCGTACCTCTTCCGGCTCTTCCCCGGCAAGAAGGCGATCTTCCTCGCGGCCGCCGAGCGGTGCCTGGACGACACCAGGCGCACGTTCGAGGACGCGTCCGAGGGATTGCGGGGCGAAGAGGCCCTGCACGCCATGGCGGACGCGTACACGAGGGTCATCGCCGAGGAGCCGGAGCGGCTGCTCATGCAGATGCAGATGTATGTCGCGGTGGCCGCCGCCGAACAGGCCGGTGACCACGAGCTCGGCGAGGCGGTTCGGGCGGGCTGGATGCGGCTGTGGGACGCCGTCCACCTGCCGCTCGGCGCCGACGCGGGCGAGACCACCACCTTCATGGCGTACGGGATGCTCATCAACTGCCTGGTCGCCATGGGCTTTCCGCCTCGCCACCGGGTGTGGGAGGGGCTCTACCCCGACGCCCGCATCGAGGGGCGGCTCGAACACTGAGAGCGAAGCGCCGAAGGGAACAGCAGGTGAGGGTGGTGGAGACCGTCGCCTTCCCTGACCTCAAAAGTTAGTCAGTGATCACTAATCACAAGCGAACGAACCCGCTGGGGGAGCGATGTCAGAGCAGACGGCACAGCAGGTGCCACAGTCGGCCGAACGTCGCGGGGGAGCCGTCTGGGCCCTCGTCATCACCGGTGTCGCCGGATTCATGGCGGCCCTCGACAACCTGGTCGTGACCACCGCCCTGCCCTCGATCCGCGAGGACTTCGGGGGCGCGCTCGACGACCTGGAATGGACCGTGAGCGCCTACACGCTCACCTTCGCAGTCCTGTTGATGTTCGGCGCGGCCCTCGGTGACCGGTTCGGGCGCCGCAGGCTCTTCCTCGTCGGCATCACCGTCTTCACCGGAGCGTCCGCGGCGGCGGCCCTGGCGCCCGGCATCGACTCGCTGATCGCCGCCCGCGCGGTCCAGGGTGTCGGCGCGGCCATCATGATGCCGCTGACGCTGACCCTGCTCACGGCCGCCGTGCCGGCCGCCAAGCGCGGGATGGCGTACGGGATATGGGGTGCCGTCAACGGTCTCGCGGTCGCCTCGGGCCCGCTCATCGGGGGCAGTCTCACCGAACACCTGTCCTGGCAGTGGATCTTCTGGCTGAACGTTCCGCTGGGCCTTGCCCTGCTGCCGCTCGCCCGGCTGCGCCTCGCGGAGTCGTTCGGCACCGGCGCCCCGCTCGACATCCGCGGCACGCTGCTCGCCAGCGGCGGCCTCTTCGGGATCGTGTACGGGCTGGTCCGCGCGCCGGTCGTCGGCTGGAGCGACGGTCTCGTCCTGCTCGCCCTCTTCGCGGGTACGGCCCTGCTCGTCGGGTTCGTGTTCCACGGCATGCGCGCCAGGAACCCCATGCTGCCGATGCGGCTCTTCCGTAGCCGCGCCTTCGCCGGGATCAACGCGGCGAGCCTGCTGATGTTCCTCGGGATGTTCGGCTCGATCTTCCTGCTCAGTCAGTACATGCAGGGTGTGCTCGGCTACTCGCCCACCGAGGCGGGCCTGCGCATGCTGCCGTGGACCGGTATGCCGATGCTCGTCGCGCCCGTCGCCGGCTATCTGTCGGACCGGATCGGCGGGCGGCCCGTCGTCGCGGCGGGCCTGTTCCTCCAGGCCGTCGGGCTCGGCTGGTTCGCCCTCGTGGTGGCCGCCGACACGTCGTACGCCGCGCAGCTCCCCGCCCTGGTCATCAGCGGGATCGGGATGTCCCTCTTCTTCGCTCCCGCCTCCGCCCTCGTCATGTCCAGCGTCCTGCCGCAGGAGCAGGGCATCGCGTCCGGCGCCAACAACGCGCTGCGCGAGGTCGGCGGGGCGCTCGGTATCGCGGTGATGGCCTCGATCTTCTCCTCGCGGGGCGGTTACGAGAGCGCGCAGACCTTCGTGGACGGCATTCGGCCCGCTCTGTGGGTCGGCTCCGCCGCGGTGGCCGTGGCGGCTGCCGCGGCGCTCTGCGTACCGGGTCGCCGGCGAGGGGCCGGACCGGGGAAGGGCGTGGAGGGCGAGACGCCCGGGCCGGTGCTGCAGACGGCGTCGCACTGAGTTCGGATGTCCCACTCGTCGGCCTGACCAGGTTCGGAAAACAAACTCACTGAGCTCGAACGTGAACCGAAAGGAGACCGGCCGTGCCCACTCTTCCCTGGACCGTGCCGAACACCCCGCCGCAGGGCGCCGACGTACACGTCTTCGCCTCCCGCTTCGAGACCCGCACCCTCTGGGGAGCACTGAGGTTCCTGGCCGGGACACCGGCCGTGTGGCGACAGGTGAGCAGGGCGCCCGGAGCGTACGGGGCCACCCTCAAGGCAGCGCCCCTGCGGCGGACCTTCTGGACCCTGTCCGCCTGGGAGTCGCCCGCGGCGCTGAAGGAGTTCGCCCGTTCCGGCACGCACGCGCCGGCCGCCCGGGGCCTCGACTCCCAGATGCGGGACGCGAAGTTCGTGACCTGGACGGTGAAGGCGGACGAACTCCCGCTGGACTGGCAGGAGGCGCTCCGGCGCCTGTGAGCGGCCACCAGGAGAACGGCCCGCTCCGCTGCCGTGAACGGCCCCGCCCCGACCGGCGGGGCCGTTCTCGTACTCTGGGCACGTGCAGGAACTCCACGACGCCCCCCTCGCCCCGCTGACCACCTTCCGGCTCGGCGGTCCCGCCGCCCGGCTGATCACCGCGACGACCGATGCCGAGGTGATCGACGCCGTCCGCGAGGCCGACGACTCGGGTACGCCGCTGCTGCTGGTCGGCGGCGGATCCAACCTGCTCATCGGCGACAAGGGCTTTCCCGGAACCGCCCTGCGCATCGCCACCCGCGGCTTCGAGCTCGACGGTACGAGACTGGAGCTGGCCGCCGGGGAGGTGTGGACCGACGCGGTCGCCCGCACCGTCGAGGCGCGGCTCGCGGGCATCGAGTGCCTCGCCGGAATCCCCGGCTCCGCAGGCGCGACGCCGATCCAGAACGTGGGCGCGTACGGCCAGGAAGTGTCGTCGACGATCACCGAAGTGATCGCGTACGACCGGAAGAGCCGTGAGACGGTCACCATTCCGAACGCCGAGTGCGCTTTTTCGTACCGTCACAGTCGTTTCAAGAGCGATCCCGAGCGTTTCGTCGTGCTGCGTGTCCGCTTCGAGCTGGAGGACGCCGCCGGGCTCTCCTCGCCGGTCAAGTACGCCGAGACGGCCCGCGCGCTCGGTGTCGGACCCGGTGACCGTGTGCCGGTGGACGCGGCCCGCGAGACCGTCCTGAAGCTGCGTGCGGGGAAAGGCATGGTGCTCGACCCCGAGGACCACGACACCTGGTCCGCCGGTTCGTTCTTCACCAACCCGATCCTCACGCACGAGGAGTTCGCCGTGTTCCACGCGCGCGTGGCGGAGCGGCTGGGCCAGGGCGTGACCCCGCCCGCCTACCCCGCGGGCGACCGGCACACCAAGACCTCCGCCGCCTGGCTGATCGACAGATCCGGCTTCACCAAGGGGTACGGCACCGGCCCCGCCCGGATCTCCACCAAGCACACGCTGGCCCTCACCAACCGCGGCGGGGCCACCACGGAGGACCTCCTCGCGCTCGCCCGCGAGGTCGTCGCCGGAGTCCACGACGCCTTCGGGATCACGCTCGTCAACGAGCCGGTGACCGTGGGCGTCAGCCTCTGAAGCGTGCGGCCGAGGGTCACCGAGTGCAGGCCGGGGTCCTGAGCCCGACATCGGCTTCCAGGCGTACCCGCCCTGCGCGCACTTCAGGCGGCCGGGGCGGTCAGCCAGTCGTCGACCCCCGACAGCAGCTTCTCCTTGATGCCGGGCGGGGCCGCCGAGCCCCGTACCGACTGCCGTGCCAGCTCGGCCAGTTCCGCGTCCGTGAAGTCGTTGTGGCGGCGCGCGATGTCGTACTGGGCGGCCAGCCGCGAGCCGAACAGCAGCGGGTCGTCCGCGCCGAGCGCCAGTGGCACGCCCGCCTCGAAAAGTGTGCGCAAGGGGACGTCCTCCGGCTTTTCGTAGACCCCCAGGGCGACGTTCGAGGCCGGGCAGACCTCACAGGTGATGCCACGGTCCGCGAGCCGCTTCATCAGGCGCGGGTCCTCGGCGGCCCGTACCCCGTGCCCGATCCGTGAGGCGTGCAGGTCGTCCAGGCAGTCGCGCACGGACGCCGGGCCCGCCAGCTCGCCGCCGTGCGGCGCGGCCAGCAGCCCGCCCTCCCGGGCGATCGCGAAGGCCCGGTCGAAGTCCCTGGCCATGCCCCGCCGCTCGTCGTTGGAGAGACCGAAGCCGACGATGCCGCGGTCCGCGTACCGCACGGCGAGACGCGCCAGCGTGCGGGCGTCCAGGGGATGCTTCATCCGGTTCGCGGCGACCAGGACCCGCATACCGAGCCCGGTCTCGCGGGCCGTCGTGTCCACCGCGTCCAGGATGACCTCCAGGGCGGGGATCAGCCCGCCCAGGCGCGGCGCGTACGACGTCGGGTCGACCTGGATCTCCAGCCACCCCGAGCCGTCCTTGAGGTCCTCCTCGGCGGCCTCGCGCACGAGCCGCTGAATGTCCTCGGGATCCCTGAGGCACGACCGTGCCGCGTCGTACAGGCGCTGGAAGCGGAACCAGCCGCGTTCGTCCGTCGCCCGCAGCTTGGGCGGCTCACCGCTCGTCAGCGCGTCGGGCAGATGGATCCCGTGCTTGTCGGCCAGTTCGAGCAGGGTGGTGTGCCGCATCGATCCGGTGAAGTGCAGGTGCAGATGAGCTTTGGGCAGCTCAGAGACATCACGTACGTGCTCCATTCAAGGATCCTGCCGCACGCCGTGGCCGTATCGGTAGCGCTTTCACTGAACGTGGTCTTGCTCGCACGAAGAAACGAAGAAGCGGGCCGCCTCTCCGAAGAGAGCGGCCCGCCCCACGCACTGACGTGAACAGCCTCAGTACCTACTGACGTGCACGAATTCAGTCCTTGGCCTCGGCCAGCAGCTTCTGCAGCCGCGAGACGCCCTCGACGAGATCCTCGTCACCCAGCGCGTACGACAGCCGCAGGTAGCCCGGCGTGCCGAACGCCTCGCCCGGGACGACCGCCACCTCGGCCTCCTCCAGGATCAGCGCGGCCAGCTCGACGGAGTCCTGCGGGCGCCTGCCGCGGATCTCCTTGCCGAGCAGGGCCCTGACCGAGGGGTACACGTAGAAGGCGCCCTCGGGCTCCGGGCAGAGCACGCCGTCGATCTCGTTGAGCATCCGCACGATGGTCCGGCGGCGCCGGTCGAACGCCTCACGCATCTCGGCGACCGCCGTCAGATCACCCGAGACGGCGGCGATCGCCGCGGCCTGGGCCACGTTCGACACGTTCGACGTGGCGTGCGACTGAAGGTTCGTCGCGGCCTTCACCACGTCCTTCGGGCCGATGACCCATCCGACACGCCACCCGGTCATCGCGTACGTCTTCGCGACGCCGTTGACCACGATGCACTTGTCGCGCAGCTCCGGCACGGCCGCCGGCAGCGAGGTGAACGTCGCGTCCCCGTAGACCAGGTGCTCGTAGATCTCGTCCGTCATCACCCACAGGCCGTGCTCGACGGCCCAGCGGCCGATCGCCTCCGTGTCCCCGGCGCTGTAGACGGCGCCCGTCGGGTTGGACGGCGACACGAAGAGGACGACCTTGGTCCGCTCCGTACGGGCCGCCTCCAGCTGCTCGACCGAGACGCGGTAGCCGGTGGTCTCGTCCGCGACGACCTCGACCGGGACACCGCCGGCGAGACGGATCGACTCCGGGTACGTCGTCCAGTAGGGCGCCGGGACGATGACCTCGTCGCCCGGGTCGAGGATCGCGGCGAACGCCTCGTAGATGGCCTGCTTGCCGCCGTTGGTCACCAGGACCTGGGAGGCGTCCACCTCGTAGTGGGAGTCGCGCAGCGTCTTGGCGACGATCGCCGCCTTCAGCTCGGGAAGACCGCCGGCCGGCGTGTAGCGGTGGTACTTCGGGTTCCGGCATGCCTCGACCGCGGCCTCGACGATGTAGTCCGGGGTCGGGAAGTCGGGCTCACCGGCGCCGAAGCCGATCACCGGACGTCCGGCGGCCTTGAGGGCCTTGGCCTTGGCGTCCACGGCGAGGGTGGCGGACTCGGAGATCGCACCGACCCGGGCGGAGACCCGGCGCTCGGTGGGAGGGGTTGCAGCGCTCATGGGGCCCATCGTTCCAGACCCGAAACGTCCCCGGCACACTGGTTTCACGGACTGGGCGGTCCCGGCCGGGTCGGCGGCGGAGACACGGCCAAAGGCCGTACGGACACTTACTGTTCGACGACCGGCCGCCGACCACGTACACTCTCACCTCGTCGGCCTTCACCGGCCGCGCCCTTCCGGTGCACACCGAGCACCCGGGTGGATGCGGTACGTTGTGAGGGAAGCAGAGGGTCGTAGCTCAATTGGTAGAGCACTGGTCTCCAAAACCAGCGGTTGGGGGTTCAAGTCCCTCCGGCCCTGCTACACACTCCTTTCACCAGGATGTGTGCACAGGTACGTACTGCACTGCACCGCCGCGCGGCTCACACCCGGCGCGGCACGGCCACGACCCGGAATCAGGTGAGGACGAGTGACGGACGCCGTGGGCTCCATCGACATGCCTGATGCCCAGGATGAGGCGCCGGAGTCCAAGAAGGGCCGCAAGGGCGGTAAGCGTGCCAAGAAGGGCCCGCTGAAGCGCCTCGCCCTCTTCTACCGCCAGATCGTCGCGGAACTCCGCAAGGTCGTCTGGCCGACCCGCAATCAGCTGACGACGTACACCACCGTGGTGATCGTGTTCGTGGTCATCATGATCGGTCTCGTGACTCTGATCGACTTCGGACTCGACAAGGCCGCCAAGTACGTCTTCGGCTGAGCCAAGCGCGAAGGGCGCCGTACCCGGCGCCCGCTTTCGCGTGTTCCACCCCCATGATCCAGGAAGAAGCAGCCACCGTGTCTGACCCGAACCTGAACGATGCCGTCGAGTCGGTCGAGTCCCGTGACGACGAACTCGACATCGTCGAGGGCGCGGACGTCGAGGACGAGGTCGAGGCTGCCGATGCCGCCGCGGGCGAGCCCGCCGAAGAGGCCGCGGTGACCGTCGAGGACGAGTCCGACGAGGACCTCGAGGCCGAGGCCGACGCCGGGACCGACGTCGACGCGGACGCCGAGAACGTGTCCGGCGAGACCGAGGAAGAGGAGGCGGAGGAGGCCGAGCCGGTCGACCCCGTCACCGCCCTCCGCGACGAACTCCGCGCGCTGCCCGGCGAGTGGTACGTCATCCACACGTACGCCGGTTACGAGAACCGCGTGAAGACCAACCTCGAGCAGCGCGCCGTCTCGCTGAACGTCGAGGACTTCATCTTCCAGGCCGAGGTGCCGCAGGAAGAGGTCGCGCAGATCAAGAACGGCGAGCGCAAGACCATCAAGCAGAACAAGCTCCCCGGCTACGTGCTGGTGCGCATGGACCTGACGAACGAGTCCTGGGGTGTCGTCCGCAACACCCCCGGCGTCACCGGCTTCGTGGGCAACGCCTACGACCCGTACCCGCTGACGCTGGACGAGATCGTCAAGATGCTCGCCCCCGAGGCCGAGGAGAAGGCCGCTCGCGAGGCGGCGGAGGCCGAGGGCAAGCCGGCTCCGTCCCGCAAGCTCGAGGTCCAGGTCCTGGACTTCGAGGTGGGCGACTCGGTCACCGTCACCGACGGCCCGTTCGCGACGCTGCAGGCGACCATCAACGAGATCAACGCCGACTCGAAGAAGGTCAAGGGCCTCGTCGAGATCTTCGGCCGCGAGACCCCGGTCGAGCTGAGCTTCGACCAGATCCAGAAGAACTGACGTTCTTTCGGACCGCACACCTCCGACCAGGTCAGACAGGCTCTCGTAGCTGGTCTGACCTGCTCGGTTTTTGGCCGCGCACCGATACCCGTTATCGTGGTGCGGTATGCCTCCATCCGGACGATCCGGAATGGACGGCTGGAAACTCTCACTAGGACCCGGAGAGAGCAATGCCTCCCAAGAAGAAGAAGGTCACGGGGCTCATCAAGCTCCAGATCCAGGCCGGTGCGGCCAACCCGGCTCCGCCGGTCGGCCCCGCACTGGGCCAGCACGGCGTCAACATCATGGAGTTCTGCAAGGCGTACAACGCGGCGACCGAGTCGCAGCGCGGCTGGGTCATCCCGGTGGAGATCACGGTCTACGAGGACCGCTCCTTCACCTTCATCACCAAGACCCCGCCGGCCGCGAAGATGATCCTCAAGGCCGCTGGTGTCGAGAAGGGCTCCGGCGAGCCGCACAAGACCAAGGTCGCCAAGATCACCCAGGCGCAGGTCCGTGAGATCGCCACGACCAAGCTGCCCGACCTGAACGCCAACGACCTGGACGCCGCGTCGAAGATCATCGCCGGCACCGCCCGTTCCATGGGCATCACGGTCGAGGGCTGATCCCCACCTTCGCAGGACACCACCGTGGGAGGGCCTGCTCGGCCCCGACCACGACTCCTCAGAGCACACAGGAGCAGTAGTGAGCAAGCGCAGCAAGTCTCTCCGCGCTGCGGACGCCAAGATCGACCGGGAGAAGCTGTACGCCCCGCTCGAGGCCGTCCGTCTCGCCAAGGAGACCTCCACCTCCAAGTTCGACGGCACCGTCGAGGTCGCCTTCCGCCTGGGTGTCGACCCGCGCAAGGCCGACCAGATGGTCCGTGGCACCGTGAACCTCCCGCACGGCACCGGTAAGACCGCCCGGGTCCTGGTCTTCGCGACCGGTGACCGTGCCGAGGCCGCGACCGCCGCGGGCGCCGACATCGTCGGCTCCGACGAGCTCATCGACGAGGTGGCGAAGGGCCGGCTGGACTTCGACGCCGTCGTCGCCACCCCCGACCTCATGGGCAAGGTCGGCCGCCTGGGCCGTGTCCTCGGCCCGCGTGGTCTGATGCCGAATCCGAAGACCGGCACCGTGACCCCGGACGTGGCCAAGGCCGTGACCGAGATCAAGGGCGGCAAGATCGAGTTCCGCGTCGACAAGCACTCGAACCTCCACTTCATCATCGGCAAGGCGTCGTTCGACGACACCCAGCTGGTGGAGAACTACGGCGCCGCGCTCGACGAGATCCTTCGTCTGAAGCCGTCGGCCGCCAAGGGTCGCTACATCAAGAAGGCCGCGATCAGCACCACGATCGGCCCCGGCGTTCCGATCGACCCGAACCGCACCCGCAACCTCCTCGTCGAGGAGGACCCGGCCGCCGTCTGAGCCTGACGCTCACCGGCAGCCGCGTCGCAGACGCGATTCTGGACGGGCCCCGCAACCTTTCGAGGTGCGGGGCCCGTCTCTGTGTCCGGGGTCGGGTGTCCGGGTGTGCGCCGTGCTGCCCGATTCCGGTCCGGGTGTCGGTGCCCTGCGCTAGCGTGCGAGGCACAGGAATCGCATAGGGGGACGAATGATGAGCTCGATCGTGCGCCGCGTGACCGTCTCGATAGCGGCGGTCGCCGCCCTGACCGGAGTCGCGGCCTGTGGTGGCTCGGACTCCGACGGGGGATCGGGGGACAGCGGCAAGGGGGCCGACGGGGCGAAGACCCGGGCGAACCCGGTCGCGGCCCTGCTCTCCGTGGAGAAGAGCACCGACAAGGCGGACTCCGCCAAGGTCGAGTCGACCACCACCATGGGCACGATGATGTCGATGAAGGCGGACGGCGCCCTCGGCTGGGCGGACGGTCTCACCGGCAACCTGACGATCACGTACACCGGCGGCACGATGGCCGACCAGATGCGCCAGCTGGGCACCACCTCCATGGAGGCCCGCTATCTCCCGGACGCCTACTACGCGAAGATGGGCGACAAGTTCGCCGAGCAGTCCGGCGGCAAGCACTGGATCAAGTACGGGTACGAGGACCTGGCGCGGCTCGGCGGCGGATCGGGCGCGTACATGAAGGACCAGATGCAGAACACCACTCCGAACCAGTCGGTGAAACTGCTCCTGGCCTCCGGGGACGTCAAGAAGGTCGGCGAGGAGAAGGTGCGCGGGGAGGACACCACGCACTACTCGGGCACGGTCGACGTCGCGGACCTCGCCGCGGACCAGAGCTCGAACCTCTCCGCGAAGCAGCTGGCCGACCTGAAGCGCCAGCTGGAGCAGGCCGGCGTCACCACCGAGACGATCGACATCTGGGTGAACGACGAGAACCTGCTGGTCAAGAAGGCCGAGAAGGGCGAGCTGGCGACCGGCTCGATGTCCTCCACGGCGTACTACAGCGACTACGGGGTCGAGGTCTCCGCCGAGGAACCCGCGGCGAGCGACACAGCCGACTTCACGGACCTCATGCAGACCCAGCCGGCGGGCTGAGGGCCGTCTCACAGCGCCCTCCCGCCGGTCACAGGCGTCACAGGAGACCCCTGACAACTCGGAGGACTGCTTGCGCCCCCTGGGATACGCTCGCGCCTTGTCTGTGAATCGCTCAGCTGTTCCTTGGGGGGAACCATGAAGCTTTCTGTGCGCGGGTCCGAACACCGGCGCGGGTCCGTACGTCACGGGGCGACGGGCGCGGCCCTCGCCGCGCTCGTCCTCGGCGGGGGTGCTGTCGGCTGTTCCGGGGACTCGGGGAGCGAGTCGCCGGACATGACGCCCGCCGCGGCCGTCGCCAAGGCGGCGGAGAAGACGGAGGACATCACCTCCCTCAGCTACCGGATGTCCGGCAGGACCCCGGAGGAGGGACGCGTCAAGGCCGAGGCCCAGATGCGCATGAAGCCCGATGTCGCCATGAGCATGAAGATGACCGCGCTCGACCAGGGAGCGGACGGCACCGCCGAGATCCGGCTGGTCGACAAGGTGATGTACATAGGCGGGGGCGCCGCGGCCGCCAAGGAGATGGACGGCAAGAGCTGGATGAAGTTCGACCTGTCCACCCTGGGCGAGGACGCGCTGGGCGGCGGCGCCCCGGGTGCGGGGACGGCCGACAAGAACCCGGCGCAGGAGTCCACCTTCCTCACCGGCTCCAAGGACGTGAAGAAGGTCGGCACCGAGAGGATCGAAGGCGTCGAGACCACCCACTACAAGGGCACGGTCACCCTCGACGAGTTCCGCAAGTCCCTGCGGGACGAGAGCAAGACCACCCGCGAGAAGCGGGAGAAGAGCCTCGACCAGTACGAGAAGCTGGGCGTGGACACCCTGACGATGGACATGTGGGTCGACGGCGAGGACCACACCAAGCAGTTCCGCATGCAGGGCGACGCCGACAAGGGCAAGCTCGACATGACCATCACCTTCCTCGACTACAACGAGCCCGTGACGGTCGAGGCCCCGCCGGCCAAGGACGTCGTGGACCTGGCCGAGATGATGGGCGACCTGGAGAGCTGACCTCCCCGGGGGCACGGATTTGCTTGACAGTGCCCCGTTCACGTAATCTTCCACAGAAGCCAAAGACCGCTGGTCGTTGCCGTGCTCTCGTAAGAGGACCCGGTGACCGAAGGATCCGCTGGATTGCGGACGACCCGCGCAGGTGACTGTGGATGAGCTCCCGGACAGTCCCGTACTTCGTACGGATTCCGTCTGGTAGAGCCACGCCCCGTGCGCCTGCGCCGGGGCGTTTCGTTTTCCCAGTCTCCTTCGGAGCGGTCCTCATCACCCGGAAGGAGGCCACGCTTATGGCAAGGCCCGACAAGGCTGCCGCGGTAGCCGAGCTCGCGGACCAGTTCCGCAGCTCGAACGCCGCTGTGCTGACCGAGTACCGGGGTCTCACCGTGGCGCAGCTCAAGACGCTGCGTCGTTCGCTCGGTGAAGACGCCCAGTACGCCGTGGTGAAGAACACGCTGACCAAGATCGCGGCCAACGAGGCCGGGATCTCCACGCTCGACGACCTGTTCAACGGTCCGACAGCGGTTGCCTTCATCTCCGGTGACCCGGTGACGTCGGCGAAGGGTCTTCGTGACTTCGCCAAGGACAACCCGAACCTCGTCATCAAGGGCGGTGTCCTTGACGGCAAGGCGCTGTCCGCCGACGAGATCAAGAAGCTTGCGGACCTCGAGTCCCGCGAGGTTCTGCTCGCCAAGCTGGCGGGTGCCATGAAGGGCAAGCAGACTCAGGCTGCGCAGCTCTTCCAGGCGCTCCCGTCGAAGTTCGTCCGCACCGCGGAGGCGCTTCGCGTCAAGCTCGACGAGCAGGGCGGTGCCGAGTAACTCGGCTCGCTTGTTGACCGCCGCCCGAGGCGACGGTCGTAGCGGGCCGAACGTACGCCCGCCTCACCAGTACATCCGGCACCTGCCGAATTAGTGGAAGGACGCCATCATGGCGAAGCTGTCCCAGGAAGAGCTGCTCGCGCAGTTCGAGTCCCTCACCCTCATCGAGCTCTCCGAGTTCGTGAAGGCGTTCGAGGAGAAGTTCGACGTCACCGCCGCTGCCGCGGTCGCCGTCGCCGGTCCGGCCGGCCCGGGCGCCCCGGTCGAGGCCGAGGCCGAGCAGGACGAGTTCGACGTCATCCTCACGGGTGCCGGCGAGAAGAAGATCCAGGTCATCAAGGTCGTGCGTGAGCTGACCTCGCTGGGCCTCAAGGAGGCCAAGGACCTCGTGGACGGCGCCCCGAAGCCCGTCCTCGAGAAGGTCGCCAAGGAGGCCGCCGAGAAGGCTGCCGAGTCCCTCAAGGGCGCCGGCGCCTCCGTCGAGGTCAAGTGACCCGACGAGTCCGCGAGGACTCCTGCGGACCCGGTACAGCGGCTGAACTGGCCCTGTAACGCTGACGCACCGAAGAGCGATCACCCAACTGGGTGGTCGCTCTTCGGCGTTCGAGGGGGCCGTGCGGCGGCTGCCTTGCACCGCCGGTCGCGACGAGTATGGTGATCTTCGTTCGTGCCTCCGGCCGCCCGTGACGAGCAGCAGGACCTGGTGTGGGGCGGGTTGCAGGACGGGTGCACGTGACGATGGCAGCACCCGGTTCGGGCATGGGGGGCCTTGACGAACCGCACGCAGCGCGCAATTCTCAGGACGCGTCGTCACAACGATCCGGATCCGAGGCATGGATCGGCGGCGAAGAGGGCAGTATCGATGTGCATCGAGGGCGTGGCTTGCAGCAGGGGTTGAGAACAACGAGGGTCTTCAAAAACCCGCACTGGACATCAGTGGGCCTAGTGGCTACACTGACCCTTTGCGCTGCCTGTTAGCTGCCTCCTGCCCGTCACCAGGGGCATACCCTCGCATCAGCACTGCAGACGGAACCGACCCTGACCTGGTCCTATGTGACCGGTTCGGGAAACGTCCATCTCTGTGCCCCGCTGGGGACCGGTACGCGCGTAGTGAGTCCGAGCCCTCGGAAGGACCCCCTCTTGGCCGCCTCGCGCACTGCCTCGACCGCGAATACGAACAACGGCGCCAGCACCGCCCCGCTGCGCATTTCCTTTGCAAAGATCAAGGAGCCCCTCGAGGTTCCGAACCTTCTTGCGCTGCAGACCGAAAGCTTTGACTGGCTGCTCGGCAACGACGCGTGGAAGGCTCGTGTCGAGGCGGCTCTGGACAGTGGACAGGACGTCCCCACCAAGTCCGGTCTCGAGGAGATCTTCGAGGAGATCTCCCCGATCGAGGACTTCTCAGGGTCGATGTCCCTGACGTTCCGCGACCACCGCTTCGAGCCGCCGAAGAACTCCATCGACGAGTGCAAGGAGCGCGACTTCACGTTCGCCGCCCCGCTCTTCGTCACCGCCGAGTTCACCAACAACGAGACCGGCGAGATCAAGTCCCAGACCGTCTTCATGGGTGATTTCCCGCTCATGACGAACAAGGGCACCTTCGTCATCAACGGCACCGAGCGTGTCGTGGTGTCGCAGCTGGTCCGTTCGCCGGGTGTCTACTTCGACTCCTCCATCGACAAGACGTCCGACAAGGACATCTTCTCCGCGAAGGTCATCCCCTCCCGGGGTGCCTGGCTGGAGATGGAGATCGACAAGCGCGACATGGTCGGTGTCCGCATCGACCGCAAGCGCAAGCAGTCCGTCACCGTCCTGCTCAAGGCTCTCGGTTGGACGACCGAGCAGATCCTCGAGGAGTTCGGCGAGTACGAGTCCATGCGCGCCACCCTGGAGAAGGACCACACCCAGGGCCAGGACGACGCGCTGCTCGACATCTACCGCAAGCTGCGTCCGGGCGAGCCCCCCACCCGTGAGGCCGCGCAGACGCTGCTCGAGAACCTCTACTTCAACCCCAAGCGCTACGACCTCGCGAAGGTCGGCCGCTACAAGGTCAACAAGAAGCTGGGCGGCGACGCCCCGCTGGACGCCGGCATCCTGACCGTCGAGGACATCATCTCGACGATCAAGTACCTGGTGAAGCTGCACGCCGGCGAGACCGAGACGGTCATGGGCGACAACAACGCCTCGATCGTCGTCGAGACCGACGACATCGACCACTTCGGCAACCGCCGTCTGCGCAACGTGGGCGAGCTCATCCAGAACCAGGTCCGTACGGGTCTGGCGCGTATGGAGCGAGTCGTCCGCGAGCGCATGACGACCCAGGACGTCGAGGCGATCACGCCGCAGACCCTGATCAACATCCGGCCGGTCGTCGCCTCCATCAAGGAGTTCTTCGGCACCAGCCAGCTGTCGCAGTTCATGGACCAGAACAACCCGCTGTCGGGTCTCACCCACAAGCGCCGCCTGTCGGCTCTTGGCCCGGGTGGTCTCTCCCGTGAGCGGGCCGGCTTCGAGGTCCGTGACGTGCACCCCTCGCACTACGGCCGCATGTGCCCGATCGAGACCCCCGAAGGCCCGAACATCGGCCTGATCGGCTCGCTCGCCTCCTACGGCCGGGTCAACGCGTTCGGTTTCGTCGAGACGCCCTACCGCCGGGTCACCGACGGTGTCGTCACCGACGAGGTCGACTACCTGACCGCCGACGAGGAGGACCGCTTCGTCATCGCGCAGGCCAACGCCGTGCTCAACGACGACATGCGGTTCAACGAGGCCCGCGTCCTGGTCCGCCGCCGTGGCGGAGAGGTCGACTACGTCCCCGGTGACGACGTCGACTACATGGACGTCTCGCCGCGCCAGATGGTGTCCGTCGCGACCGCGATGATCCCCTTCCTGGAGCACGACGACGCCAACCGTGCCCTCATGGGCGCGAACATGATGCGCCAGGCCGTGCCGCTCATCACCGCCGAGGCCCCCCTCGTCGGTACGGGCATGGAGTACCGCTGCGCCGTCGACGCCGGCGACGTCATCAAGGCCGAGAAGGCCGGTGTCGTCCAGGAGGTCTCCGCGGACTACGTGACCATCGCCAACGACGACGGCACGTACAACACCTACCGGGTGGCCAAGTTCTCCCGCTCGAACCAGGGGACCTCGGTCAACCAGAAGGTCGTCGTCGACGAGGGCGACCGGGTCGTCGAGAACCAGGTTCTCGCCGACGGTCCGGCCACCCAGGAAGGCGAGATGGCGCTGGGCAAGAACCTGCTCGTCGCCTTCATGCCGTGGGAGGGTCACAACTACGAGGACGCGATCATCCTGTCGCAGCGCCTCGTGCAGGACGACGTCCTCTCCTCGATCCACATCGAGGAGCACGAGGTCGACGCCCGTGACACCAAGCTCGGCCCCGAGGAGATCACCCGGGACATCCCGAACGTCTCCGAGGAGGTCCTCGCCGACCTCGACGAGCGCGGCATCATCCGCATCGGTGCCGAGGTCGTCGCCGGTGACATCCTGGTCGGCAAGGTCACGCCCAAGGGTGAGACCGAGCTGACCCCGGAGGAGCGCCTGCTCCGCGCGATCTTCGGTGAGAAGGCGCGCGAGGTGCGCGACACCTCGCTGAAGGTGCCGCACGGCGAGATCGGCAAGGTCATCGGCGTCCGCGTCTTCGACCGTGAAGAGGGCGACGAGCTGCCGCCGGGCGTGAACCAGCTGGTTCGTGTCTACGTGGCGCAGAAGCGCAAGATCACGGACGGTGACAAGCTCGCCGGCCGCCACGGCAACAAGGGCGTCATCTCCAAGATCCTCCCGATCGAGGACATGCCGTTCCTCGAGGACGGCACGCCCGTCGACATCATCCTCAACCCGCTGGGTGTCCCGTCCCGAATGAACCCGGGACAGGTCCTGGAGATCCACCTCGGCTGGCTCGCCAGCCGCGGCT
The DNA here is from genome assembly GCF_042889045.1 of Streptomyces sp. NPDC002701. Taxonomy (NCBI): domain Bacteria; kingdom Bacillati; phylum Actinomycetota; class Actinomycetes; order Kitasatosporales; family Streptomycetaceae; genus Streptomyces; species Streptomyces sp. NPDC002701. The sequence continues at coordinate 115,202 of NZ_JBIAQL010000016.1, read as the reverse complement.
GGGACGTCTCCGGCCTCGCGGACGACTGGGCGCAGCGCCTCCAGGCCATCGAGGCCGACAAGGTCGACCCGGGCACGAACGTCGCCACCCCCGTCTTCGACGGTGCGCGTGAGGACGAGCTCGCGGGTCTGCTGCAGCACACGATCCCGAACCGCGACGGCGAGCGCATGGTGCTCCCCACCGGTAAGGCACCGCTGTTCGACGGCCGCTCCGGCGAGCCGTTCCCGGAGCCGATCTCGGTCGGCTACATGTACATCCTCAAGCTCCACCACCTGGTCGACGACAAGCTGCACGCCCGGTCGACCGGTCCGTACTCGATGATCACCCAGCAGCCGCTGGGTGGTAAGGCCCAGTTCGGTGGCCAGCGCTTCGGTGAGATGGAGGTGTGGGCGCTGGAGGCTTACGGCGCCGCGTACGCCCTCCAGGAGCTCCTGACCATCAAGTCCGACGACGTGACCGGTCGCGTGAAGGTCTACGAGGCCATCGTCAAGGGCGAGAACATCCCTGAGCCCGGCATTCCCGAGTCCTTCAAGGTGCTCATCAAGGAAATGCAGTCGCTCTGCCTCAACGTGGAGGTGCTGTCCTCGGACGGCATGTCCATCGAGATGCGCGACACGGACGAGGACGTCTTCCGCGCCGCGGAGGAGCTCGGTATCGACCTGTCCCGGCGCGAGCCGAGCAGCGTCGAAGAGGTCTGACGGGTCTGGCCGGGGCTCGCTGAACACGAGCCCCGGCTAACCAACCCCGGACCCCAGTCAGACCAGTGAAGAATCGACCCCGAAAGAGGGATTGACGACAAGTGCTCGACGTCAACTTCTTCGACGAGCTGCGGATCGGCCTTGCTACCGCTGACGACATTCGTCAGTGGTCCCACGGTGAGGTCAAGAAGCCGGAGACCATCAACTACCGCACCCTCAAGCCCGAGAAGGACGGACTCTTCTGCGAGAAGATCTTCGGTCCGACCCGGGACTGGGAGTGCTACTGCGGTAAGTACAAGCGCGTCCGCTTCAAGGGCATCATCTGCGAGCGCTGCGGCGTCGAGGTCACTCGCGCCAAGGTGCGTCGTGAGCGGATGGGCCACATCGAGCTGGCCGCTCCCGTCACCCACATCTGGTACTTCAAGGGCGTCCCGTCGCGCCTCGGCTACCTGCTCGACCTCGCTCCGAAGGACCTCGAGAAGGTCATCTACTTCGCCGCGTACATGATCACGTACGTCGACGACGAGCGTCGTACGCGTGACCTGCCCTCGCTGGAGGCGCACGTCTCCGTCGAGCGTCAGCAGGTCGAGAACCGCCGCGACTCCGACCTGGAGGCCCGCGCCAAGAAGCTCGAGACCGACCTGGCCGAGCTCGAGGCCGAGGGCGCCAAGGCCGACGTGCGCCGCAAGGTGCGCGAAGGCGCCGAGCGCGAGATGAAGCAGCTGCGTGACCGTGCGCAGCGCGAGATCGACCGTCTCGACGAGGTGTGGACCCGCTTCAAGAACCTCAAGGTCCAGGACCTCGAAGGTGACGAGCTGCTCTACCGCGAGCTGCGTGACCGCTTCGGCACGTACTTCGACGGTTCGATGGGTGCCGCGGCGCTGCAGAAGCGCCTGGAGTCCTTCGACCTGGAGGAGGAGGCCGAGCGCCTCCGCGAGATCATCCGCACCGGCAAGGGCCAGAAGAAGACCCGTGCGCTGAAGCGGCTGAAGGTCGTGTCTGCGTTCCTGCAGACCTCCAACAGCCCCAAGGGCATGGTCCTCGACTGCGTCCCGGTCATCCCGCCGGACCTCCGCCCGATGGTGCAGCTGGACGGTGGCCGCTTCGCGACCTCCGACCTGAACGACCTGTACCGCCGTGTGATCAACCGCAACAACCGTCTGAAGCGGCTTCTCGACCTCGGCGCGCCCGAGATCATCGTGAACAACGAGAAGCGCATGCTCCAGGAGGCCGTGGACGCCCTCTTCGACAACGGTCGTCGTGGCCGTCCGGTCACCGGTCCCGGCAACCGCCCGCTGAAGTCCCTGAGCGACATGCTCAAGGGCAAGCAGGGCCGTTTCCGTCAGAACCTCCTCGGCAAGCGCGTGGACTACTCCGCGCGTTCCGTGATCGTCGTCGGTCCGCAGCTCAAGCTGCACCAGTGCGGTCTGCCGAAGGCGATGGCGCTGGAGCTCTTCAAGCCGTTCGTGATGAAGCGCCTGGTGGACCTGAACCACGCGCAGAACATCAAGAGCGCCAAGCGCATGGTGGAGCGCGGCCGCACGGTCGTGTACGACGTCCTCGAAGAGGTCATCGCCGAGCACCCGGTGCTGCTGAACCGTGCTCCCACCCTGCACCGCCTCGGCATCCAGGCGTTCGAGCCGCAGCTGGTCGAGGGCAAGGCCATCCAGATCCACCCGCTCGTCTGCACCGCGTTCAACGCGGACTTCGACGGTGACCAGATGGCCGTGCACCTGCCGCTCTCCGCGGAGGCGCAGGCCGAGGCCCGCATCCTGATGCTGTCCTCGAACAACATCCTCAAGCCCGCCGACGGCCGTCCGGTGACGATGCCGACCCAGGACATGGTTCTCGGTCTGTTCTTCCTCACCACCGACGGCGAGCTGCGGAACGTCAAGGGCGAGGGCCGGTCGTTCGGCTCCACGGCCGAGGCGATCATGGCGTTCGACGCCGGCGAGCTCTCGCTGCAGTCGCGCGTGGACATCCGCTTCCCGGTGGGCACCATCCCGCCGCGCGGCTGGACCCCGCCGGCCCGCGAGGAGGGTGAGCCGGAGTGGCAGCAGGGTGACACCTTCCGCCTGAACACCACCCTGGGCCGCGCGCTCTTCAACGAGCTGCTGCCCGAGGACTACCCGTTCGTCGACTACGAGGTCGGCAAGAAGCAGCTCTCCGAGATCGTCAACGACCTCGCCGAGCGGTACCCCAAGGTCATCGTGGCGGCGACGCTCGACAACCTGAAGGCTTCCGGCTTCTTCTGGGCGACCCGTTCCGGCGTCACCGTGGCCATCTCCGACATCGTCGTTCCCGACGCGAAGCGCGCGATCGTCAAGGGTTACGAGGACCAGGACGAGAAGGTCCAGAAGCAGTACGAGCGTGGTCTGATCACCAAGGACGAGCGCACGCAGGAGCTCATCGCGATCTGGACCAAGGCGACCAACGAGGTCGCCGAGGCGATGAACGCGAACTTCCCGAAGACCAACCCGGTCTCCATGATGGTGAACTCGGGCGCCCGCGGAAACATGATGCAGATGCGTCAGATCGCCGGTATGCGCGGTCTGGTGTCGAACGCCAAGAACGAGACGATTCCCCGTCCCATCAAGGCGTCCTTCCGTGAGGGCCTGTCCGTCCTGGAGTACTTCATCTCCACGCACGGTGCCCGTAAGGGTCTGGCGGACACCGCCCTGCGTACCGCCGACTCGGGTTACCTCACCCGTCGTCTGGTGGACGTCTCACAGGACGTCATCATCCGCGAGGAGGACTGCGGCACCGACCGCGGCCTGCGTCTGTCGATCGCCGAGCGCGGCGCCGACGGCGTCCTGCGCAAGGCGGAGAACGTCGAGACCAGCGTGTACGCACGTGCGCTGGCCGAGGACATCACCGTCGACGGGCGGGTGCTGGCCCCGGCCAACACCGACCTCGGCGACGTCCTCATCGACGAGCTCGTCAAGCACGGCATCGAGGAGGTCAAGACCCGCTCGGTCCTGACCTGCGAGTCCGCCGTCGGCACCTGCGCCATGTGCTACGGCCGTTCGCTGGCCACCGGCAAGCTGGTCGACATCGGTGAGGCGGTCGGCATCATCGCCGCCCAGTCCATCGGTGAGCCCGGCACCCAGCTGACGATGCGTACCTTCCACACCGGTGGTGTGGCCGGTGACGACATCACCCAGGGTCTGCCCCGTGTCGTCGAGCTCTTCGAGGCCCGTACGCCGAAGGGTGTCGCCCCGATCTCCGAGGCGTCCGGCCGCGTGCGGATCGAGGAGACCGAGAAGACCAAGAAGCTCGTCGTCACCCCGGACGACGGCAGCGACGAGACGGCGTTCCCGATCTCGAAGCGTGCCCGTCTCCTGGTCAGCGAGGGCGAGCACGTCGAGGTGGGCCAGAAGCTCACCGTGGGTGCCACCAACCCGCACGACGTGCTGCGCATCCTGGGTCAGCGTGCCGTCCAGGTCCACCTGGTCGGAGAGGTCCAGCGGGTCTACAACTCGCAGGGCGTGTCGATCCACGACAAGCACATCGAGATCATCATCCGGCAGATGCTGCGCCGGGTGACGATCATCGAGTCGGGCGACGCGGAGCTGCTGCCCGGCGAGCTCGTCGAGCGGTCGAAGTTCGAGACCGAGAACCGTCGTGTGGTCCAGGAAGGCGGCCACCCGGCCTCCGGCCGTCCGCAGCTGATGGGTATCACCAAGGCGTCGCTGGCCACCGAGTCGTGGCTGTCGGCGGCGTCCTTCCAGGAGACGACCAGGGTTCTGACGGACGCGGCGATCAACGCCAAGTCCGACTCCCTGATCGGCCTCAAGGAGAACGTCATCATCGGTAAGCTCATCCCGGCCGGTACGGGTCTGTCCCGCTACCGCAACATCCGGGTCGAGCCGACCGAGGAGGCCAAGGCCGCGATGTACTCGGCCGTCGGCTACGACGACATCGACTACTCGCCGTTCGGCACGGGCTCCGGCCAGGCCGTTCCGCTGGAGGACTACGACTACGGTCCGTACAACCAGTAGGCGCTCCGGTAGACGAGTCGCTTGAGCCGCAGGGCGGTCACCCCAGCCGGGGTGGCCGCCCTGCGGCGTTCCCGGCCGGCGGGTCGGCCGGTCTTGGACCCGCCAGGAAATTCCTGACATGAGGGGTGCGGGAACCTGTGCCCGTATTGCCGCGTTGAAGCATGATGGAAGAGCCAGTCCGTTCGGGGGAGGTGCTCCCGTGTCGTATCCGTCGCCGTGGCAGCCGGGGCAGGGGTGGAATCAGCCGCGCCCCTGGCAGGAGCAGGCCGGCCACTCGATGCTTGCCTCGACCGCCGATCGTGAGCGTGCCGTGGATGTGCTCAGAGCCGGGTTCGGCGAGGGGCGGATGCAGCAGGCCGAGTTCGAGAAGCGGGTGGGGCGGGCGTACGCGGCCCGTACGGTGGGTGAGCTCGCCCTGCTGGTGTCCGACCTCCCGCAGGGCCCCGTGGCGCTGCCGGCGGTCGCCGGGCCCGTGCCGCGGACCTTCCTGCCGTCGACGGCGCGCAAGACGAACGACAAGGCCGTCGGGGCGGCGATCTGCGGCGGGCTCTGTCTGGTGACGGGCGGGTTCACCGGGGTGCCGGCGGTGATCCTGGGGCACACGGCCCGCTCGGAGATGCGGCGTACGGGCGAGGGTGGCGAAGGTCTCGCGCTGACCGGGCTGGTCCTCGGCTGGCTGTCCATCGCGGGGTGGGCGCTGATGCTGACCCTGCTGTTCGCGGCGGCCCTGGTGTCCTGACGAAGATCACGTACGGTGGGGCGGCTTGACATGGTCCGCTCACAAGTGCCGGTGCCGTCCATTTGTTTTGACCGCAGCCTATGAGGTAGGTACGCTCAGACCTTGTGCCTGGGGTGTGCCCTGGCTCCCGTGCGTGCCTTCAACCGCACTAGGGGAGTCGTCACCGGCCACCGCAATCTGCGCCCCTCCCGCCTCGCGGCGGGAATCCGCAGTATTCGACACACCCGACCGCGTGGGTCGGCGGTGTTCCAGGTTAGCTTCACCATTCGGCACACAGAAACCGGAGAAGTAGTGCCTACGATCCAGCAGCTGGTCCGGAAGGGCCGGCAGGACAAGGTCGAGAAGAACAAGACGCCCGCGCTCGAGGGTTCGCCCCAGCGTCGTGGCGTCTGCACGCGTGTGTTCACGACCACCCCGAAGAAGCCGAACTCGGCCCTGCGTAAGGTCGCGCGTGTGCGTCTGACCAGCGGGATCGAAGTCACCGCTTACATTCCGGGTGAGGGACACAACCTGCAGGAGCACTCGATCGTGCTCGTGCGCGGCGGCCGTGTGAAGGACCTGCCGGGTGTTCGCTACAAGATCATCCGAGGTTCCCTGGACACCCAGGGTGTCAAGAACCGCAAGCAGGCCCGCAGCCGCTACGGCGCCAAGAAGGAGAAGTAAGAATGCCTCGTAAGGGCCCCGCCCCGAAGCGCCCGGTCATCATCGACCCGGTCTACGGTTCTCCTCTTGTCACCTCCCTGATCAACAAGGTGCTGCTGAACGGCAAGCGCTCCACCGCCGAGCGCATCGTGTACGGCGCCATGGAGGGCCTGCGCGAGAAGACCGGCAACGACCCGGTCATCACGCTGAAGCGCGCTCTCGAGAACATCAAGCCCACGCTTGAGGTCAAGTCCCGCCGTGTCGGTGGCGCCACCTACCAGGTGCCGGTCGAGGTCAAGCCCGGCCGCGCGAGCACCCTGGCGCTGCGCTGGCTGGTCGGTTACTCCCGCGCCCGTCGCGAGAAGACCATGACCGAGCGTCTGCTGAACGAGCTCCTCGACGCCTCCAACGGCCTCGGTGCCGCTGTGAAGAAGCGCGAGGACACCCACAAGATGGCCGAGTCCAACAAGGCCTTCGCGCACTACCGCTGGTAGTCGCTCTCCCCATCGAGACCGAGAGAAGACCGAAGCCTTATGGCTACCACTTCACTTGACCTGGCCAAGGTCCGCAACATCGGGATCATGGCCCACATCGACGCGGGCAAGACGACCACCACCGAGCGGATCCTCTTCTACACCGGCGTCAGCTACAAGATCGGTGAGGTCCACGACGGCGCTGCCACCATGGACTGGATGGAGCAGGAGCAGGAGCGTGGCATCACGATCACCTCTGCTGCGACCACCTGTCATTGGCCCCTCGAGGACAACGACTACACCATCAACATCATCGACACCCCCGGGCACGTCGACTTCACGGTCGAGGTGGAGCGTTCGCTCCGCGTCCTCGACGGTGCCGTCACCGTGTTCGACGGTGTGGCGGGTGTCGAGCCGCAGTCCGAGACGGTGTGGCGTCAGGCCGACCGTTACGGCGTGCCGCGCATCTGCTTCGTGAACAAGCTCGACCGCACCGGCGCGGAGTTCCACCGCTGCGTCGACATGATCAAGGACCGCCTCGGTGCGCAGCCCCTGGTCATGCAGCTCCCGATCGGTGCCGAGATGGACTTCAAGGGCGTTGTGGACCTGGTCCGCATGAAGGCGCTCGTGTGGTCCGCCGAGGCGGCGAAGGGCGAGATGTACGACGTCGTCGACATCCCGGCCACGCACACCGAGGCGGCCGAGGAGTACCGCGGTCTGCTGATCGAGGCCGTCGCGGAGAACGACGAAGAGATCATGGAGCTGTACCTGGAGGGCCAGGAGCCCACCGAGGAGCAGCTGTACGCCGCGATCCGTCGCATCACCATCGCGTCCGGCAAGTCCAACGACACCACGGTCACCCCGGTGTTCTGTGGCACCGCGTTCAAGAACAAGGGCGTCCAGCCCCTGCTCGACGCGGTCGTGCGCTACCTGCCGACCCCCCTCGACGTGGAGGCCATCGAAGGCCACGACGTCAAGGACCCCGAGGTCGTCGTCAAGCGCAAGCCGTCCGTGGACGAGCCGCTGTCCGCTCTCGCGTTCAAGATCATGAGCGACCCGCACCTGGGCAAGCTCACCTTCGTCCGGGTGTACTCGGGCCGCCTGGAGTCCGGCACCGCCGTGCTGAACTCCGTCAAGGGCAAGAAGGAGCGCATCGGCAAGATCTACCGCATGCACGCGAACAAGCGTGAGGAGATCGAGGCGGTGGGCGCCGGCGACATCGTCGCCGTGATGGGCCTGAAGCAGACCACCACCGGTGAGACGCTCTCGGACGACAAGAGCCCGGTGATCCTGGAGTCCATGGACTTCCCGGCGCCGGTCATCCAGGTCGCCATCGAGCCCAAGTCCAAGGGTGACCAGGAGAAGCTGGGTGTCGCCATCCAGCGTCTCGCGGAGGAGGACCCCTCCTTCCAGGTTCACTCGGACGAGGAGACCGGCCAGACCATCATCGGTGGTATGGGCGAGCTGCACCTCGAGGTGCTGGTCGACCGTATGCGCCGTGAGTTCAAGGTCGAGGCCAACGTCGGTAAGCCGCAGGTCGCGTACCGTGAGACGATCCGCAAGGCCGTCGAGCGTGTGGACTACACCCACAAGAAGCAGACCGGTGGTACCGGTCAGTTCGCCAAGGTGCAGATCGCGATCGAGCCCATCACCGAGACCGACGGTCCGGCGTACGAGTTCGTGAACAAGGTGACCGGTGGCCGTATCCCGCGGGAGTACATCCCGTCGGTGGACGCCGGTGCGCAGGAGGCCATGCAGTTCGGCATCCTCGCCGGGTACGAGATGACGGGTGTCCGCATCACGCTTCTCGACGGTGCCTACCACGAGGTCGACTCCTCCGAACTGGCGTTCAAGATCGCCGGTTCGCAGGCGTTCAAGGAAGCCGCCCGCAAGGCCAGCCCCGTGCTGCTCGAGCCGATGATGGCCGTCGAGGTCACCACGCCCGAGGACTACATGGGTGAGGTCATCGGCGACATCAACTCCCGCCGCGGCCAGATCCAGGCCATGGAGGAGCGTGCCGGCGCTCGTGTCGTGAAGGGCCTCGTGCCCCTCTCGGAGATGTTCGGCTACGTCGGCGACCTCCGCAGCAAGACCTCGGGTCGCGCAAGCTACTCGATGCAGTTCGACTCCTACGCCGAGGTTCCCAGGAACGTCGCCGAGGAGATCATCGCGAAGGCCAAGGGCGAGTAACACACACCGTTTACACGCTTTAGGCTTGACACCGACCGGCGGGGATCCGAACCGGCAGGGACGAGGGATCGTCCCCGTCCGACAGGATCCCGGCGGACGGCATCCCAGCAAAGATCACCTGGCGCCGATGAGTAAGGCGTACCAGAACCACTCCGCAGGAGGATTCAGTGGCGAAGGCAAAGTTCGAGCGGACTAAGCCGCACGTCAACATCGGCACCATCGGTCACATCGACCACGGTAAGACGACCCTCACGGCCGCCATTACCAAGGTGCTGCACGACGCGTACCCGGACCTGAACGAGGCTTCGGCCTTCGACCAGATCGACAAGGCTCCCGAAGAGCGCCAGCGCGGTATCACGATCTCGATCGCGCACGTCGAGTACCAGACCGAGACGCGTCACTACGCCCACGTCGACTGCCCCGGTCACGCGGACTACATCAAGAACATGATCACGGGTGCGGCGCAGATGGACGGCGCCATCCTCGTCGTCGCCGCCACGGACGGCCCGATGCCGCAGACCAAGGAGCACGTGCTCCTGGCCCGCCAGGTCGGCGTTCCGTACATCGTCGTCGCGCTGAACAAGGCCGACATGGTGGACGACGAGGAGATCCTGGAGCTCGTCGAGCTCGAGGTCCGTGAGCTGCTCTCCGAGTACGAGTTCCCGGGCGACGACCTTCCGGTCGTCAAGGTCTCGGCGCTCAAGGCTCTCGAAGGCGACGCCGAGTGGGGCAAGTCCGTCCTCGACCTGATGAAGGCCGTCGACGAGTCCATCCCGCAGCCCGAGCGTGACGTCGACAAGCCGTTCCTCATGCCCATCGAGGACGTCTTCACGATCACCGGTCGCGGCACGGTCGTCACCGGCCGTATCGAGCGTGGTGTCCTCAAGGTCAACGAGACCGTCGACATCGTCGGCATCAAGACCGAGAAGACCACCACCACGGTCACCGGCATCGAGATGTTCCGCAAGCTGCTCGACGAGGGTCAGGCCGGTGAGAACGTCGGTCTGCTCCTCCGTGGCATCAAGCGCGAGGACGTCGAGCGCGGCCAGGTCATCATCAAGCCCGGCTCGGTCACCCCGCACACCTCGTTCGAGGCGCAGGCGTACATCCTGTCCAAGGACGAGGGCGGCCGTCACACGCCGTTCTTCAACAACTACCGTCCCCAGTTCTACTTCCGCACGACGGACGTGACTGGTGTGGTGACCCTCCCCGAGGGCACCGAGATGGTCATGCCCGGCGACAACACTGAGATGACCGTCGAGCTCATCCAGCCCGTCGCCATGGAGGAGGGCCTGAAGTTCGCCATCCGTGAGGGTGGCCGGACCGTGGGCGCCGGCCAGGTCACCAAGATCAACAAGTAAGCGTTCCTTACCTGTTGGGCTTGACGCCTGGTAGCTCCAGCATCAGCTGAGCTCCTGAAGGGGCCCGTACGACTTCGGTCGTGCGGGCCCCTTTGCTGTGCCGGCCCCCTTGCCGAGTGTGTCGAAATGATTCGTCACGAAACTGTTCGGCGGTGACGACCCGTTCCCCTCAACAGCCCCTGCCGCCACCGTTTGTCATACCGCTGAAGGAGATTCGGTACGACACGTGCGACACGGTCGAGGGGTGGGGCATGTCTGGTGAGATCAGCCGCAGAGCGGCTCTGGGGTCTCTGGGAGCCGTCGGGGCGGGGGCCGGACTGGCGGCACTGCCCGCGCTGCCGGGGATGCCCGGGACCGCGAGGGCGCAGGACGCACCGCGGGCCGCGACGGATCCGGGGGCGTACCTCTCCTTCTCGCCACGGCCGGGTGCCTTCCGGCTGGTGGGCGCCCCGGTCCTGGTCAGTGCCGACGACCACCCCGGAGTCGTACGCGTGGCCGGTGATCTGCGGGACGACATCGAGCGGGTCACCGGGGCGCGGCCGGGTGACGCGGTCGCCCGCGAGGTCGTCCTGGTGGGGACGATCGGACGCAGTCGGCTGATCGACGGGCTGATCGCGGCCGGGAGGCTCGACGTCGAGGGCGTCCGGGGCGCGTGGGAGACCTCCCTCCAGACCGTGGTCGAACAGCCGATGCCCGGGGTGGAGCGGGCGTTCGTCATCGCCGGCAGCGACCCGCGCGGCACGATCTTCGGGGCGTACGACGTCTCGTACGGGATCGGGGTCTCGCCCTGGTACTGGTGGGACGACGTGCGGCCGGTCCGGCGGAGCGAGGTGTATGTGCTGCCGGGGCGCTTCAGCCAGGGCACGCCGGCGGTGAAGTACCGGGGCGTCTTCATCAACGACGAGAACCCGGCGCTCGGGACGTGGGCGCCCGGGTACTTCGGGCCGGGCAAGGCGCCCGGGCATCCCGGCGGCTTCACCGCGGACTTCTACGCCAGGGTCTTCGAGGTGCTGCTGCGGCTGAAGGCGAACTATCTGTGGCCGGCGGTGTGGGGGCGGGCGTTCGCGGAGGACGATCCGGAGAACCACCGGCGGGCCGCCGAGTACGGGATTGTCATGGGCACATCCCATGAGGCGCCGATGATGCGGGGCATCGAGGAGTGGAACCGGCATGCCGTGCCGGCCGTGCGCGACAGCGCGGGGAACATCGTGACGCCGGGGCGGGACCCGTACGGCGGCACGGGTGAATGGTCGTTCCGGCGGAACGCGGCGGCCGTCAAGGCGTACTGGCGCGACGGTATCGAGCGCATGGTGGAGCAGGGCTTCGAGGGTGTCGTCACGCTCGGCATGCGCGGCAACGGCGACACGAGCCTGCCGGATGGCGACGGCATCGAGCTGATGCAGGAGATCATCGCGACGCAGAGAACGATCATCGAGGAGGTCACCGGCCGGGACGCGTCCGGTACGCCGCAGGTGTGGACGCTCTACAAGGAGGTCCAGCGCTACTGGGACCGCGGCCTGCGGGCGCCGGACGACGTGACCGTCGTCCTGACGGACGACAACTGGGGCAACATCCGTAAGCACCCGGACCCCGCCGAGGGGCCACGGGCCGGCGGCTACGGCCTGTACTACCACTTCGACTACGTGGGCGTCGGCCGCAACTACAAGTGGGTGGACACCGCCTCGCTGCCGAACCTGTGGGACCAGCTCCACCAGGCGATCGCGTACGGCAACCGGGAGCTGTGGGTCACGAACGCCGGCGACCTGAAGGGCAACGAGCTGCCGACCGAGTTCTTCCTGAACTACGCGTGGAGCCCGGAGCGCTGGCCGCTGGAGAGGCTGGGGGAGTGGGAGCGGCGGTACGCGCGGCAGAACTTCGGGGAGGCGCGGGCGAAGGAGATCGCCGAGGTGCTGGCGAGGTACGGGCAGCTTCAGTCGCGGCGCAAGCCCGAGTTGCTGAACCGCAGGATCAGCCTGGTGGACGGGCAGGTCGTGTACGACGACCGGCAGACGCCCTTCTTCTTCGACCACCGTGAACTGGAGCGCGTCACGCAGGAGTGGCGGCGGCTGGGCGAGGAGGCGGCGCGGATCGGCCGGCGGCTGCCCGCGGAGGACCAGGACGCGTGGTTCGAACTGGTCGGGTACGAGGTGGCGGCGACGGCCAACCTGTACGGGCTGAGGGAGGTGGAGTTCACCAACCTGCTGTACGCCGGGCAGGGGCGGGCCGCGACGAACGGCCTGGCGGCCGAGGCGGAGGCGGGCCTCGCGCGGGACCTCGCCCTCGCCGAGCACTTCAACTCGCGGGTGGCGGGCGGCAAGTGGCGGGGCTTCCAGACCCAGCCGCACATCGGGTACGGGGACGTGGAGCGGTACGGCCCCAACGCGCCCTGGCAGCAGCCCGAGCGGGACAACGTGGCGCTGCCCGACGAGATCTTCCCGGCGGTGCGGCGGATCGAGCCGCCGGCGGGGGCGGCGGCGGAGATGGGGGTGGCGGTGGACGGTTCGGAGGAGTGGTGGCCGGGGGGCGGACCGGGTGCGCCGGGCGCCGGTTCGGGAGCGGCCGCGGGGGCCGTGCTGCCGGTCTTCAGCCCGTACCAGACGCGGCCCGACCAGTACGTCGAGGTCTTCAACCGGGGGCGTACCGCCTTCGACTACCGGATCACGGCGTCCGTGCCGTGGATCCGGGTCGACCGGCCGCGGGGGCGGGTGCGGCAGCAGGTACGGGTCGTGCTGACGGTGGACTGGGCGAAGGCTCCGCGGGGGCGGGCGGAGGCGTCGGTGACCGTGGAGGGAGCGGGTGCGGTGGTGACGGTCGGCGTGGTGGCCGAGCGGCCGGCCGTGCGGGACCCGCAGGGGCGCGGGCTGTGGCGTCGCGGCCTGCGGGGGTTCGTGGAGGCGGGCGGTCACGTCGCCGTGGACGCCGAGCACTTCGCGCGCTCGGTCGGGAAGTGGCGGCGTATCGACGGCATCGGACGCACCGGGGCCGGCATGACACCGTGGCCGGTGACGGCGCCGCGGCGGACTCCGGGCGGGTCGTCGCCACGCCTCGAATACGAGGTGAGCCTGCTCGTGGCGGGGCCGGTCACGGTGTGGGCGTACCTGTCGCCGCGGAATCCGACGCTGCCCACGGGCGGGCTGAAGTACGGGGTGTCGTTCGACGCCGACGCCCCTCAGATTGTCGACATCCACGCGGCGACGGGGGCCGACGACGGCCTGATGAACATGGAGTGGGCCCGCAACACGTCGGACAACGTCAACCGGACGTCGACGCGTCACACCATCGGGGCGGCCGGGGTGCACCGGCTGAAGTTCTGGACGGTCGATCCGACGGTGGTGGTGCAGCGGCTGGTGATCGACACGGGTGGGTTGACGCAGACGTATCTGGGCCCGCGGGAGAGCTATCGCGTGCGCTGAGCCGGGGCCGGGGCCGTGCCTGGGCCTTGCTCATGCGCGCCCTGTCCACCTGGGCGGTCAGCCGTCGCTTCGGTGGTTCCTGTCCTGGTGGCGGGGCAGGTCCGGGGGGCGGCGGGGGCGGCCGGGGCGGCGGGCTGCGGTAGGAAGTTGATCTCGGCCCAGACCGTTTTGCGTGGGGGTCTGCCGGGGGTGACGCCCCAGCGGTCGGACAGGGCCTCGACGATGACGAGGCCGCGCCCCGACTCGGTGCAGGGCGCGAGCTGTTGCGGACGCGGGACCGGCCGGTCGCCGCGGGTGTCGGTCACCTCGATACGGAGGGTGCCGCCGACCACGTACAGCGTCAGTCGGAAGTCGCGGCCGGGGACGCGGCCGTGCGTGATGGCGTTGGCGGCCAGCTCGGCCACGAGGTGCTCCGCACGGGCCGGGTCCAACGGGAGTTCCCAGGTGCGTAGTTGCTCGGTGGTGAGCCGGCGGGCCAGTCGGGCGCCGCGCGGGGTGGCGGACAGGAGCAGGCTGAAGTTGCGGACGGCTTCTTGATTCACGTGACTCAGCGTGGCCGACCGTGCCTAGTCTGAACTGGGATTACGACCGTGCGTATCGGAACTGTCCTGCCGTTGTCCCGTTCTGTCTCGGCTGTCCCGGGTGTCGTGGGGGTACGGGTGGGCGTTGGAGGTGGGTGGGCGTGAGTGGTGAGGGTGTGGATGAGGCCGGCTGGGATCTTGAACCTGGGGACGAGAGTGCGCCCTTGGTGGAGGCCGTAGGACGACTGGTCAGGATCTGCCGGGAGGCAGCCGGGATGCGGGTCGCCGACCTCGGTGAGGTCCTCGGATACGGCGAGGACATGGTCCGCAAGATCGAACGCGGGGTTCGGATTCCGCGGCCGGAGTTCCTGGACCGGGCGGACGAGGTCCTGAACGCGGGCGGGCATCTCAAGGCGTTCACGGAGGACGTGGAGAAGGCCCGGTATCCGAAGAAGGTGCGGGAGCTGAAGGAGCTGGAGGACCGGGCGGTCGAGTTGCTGCAGTACAGCAACCACAACATCCAAGGGCTCTTGCAGACGCCGGAGTACGCCCAGGCGCTGTTCGAGATGGCGCAGCCCGCGTACTCACAGGATGAGGTGGAACGGGGGACTGCCGCACGTATGGCACGGAAGGCGATCTTCGACCGGGAGCCCGCCCCAACGCTCAGTTTCGTCCAGGAACAGGTGACGCTGGAACGGCCTCTCGGTGGGAAAATGGTGCTACGCCGCCAGCTCGAACACCTGCTGGAGGTGGGCCGCTTGCGGAACATCACGCTTCAGGTCATGCCGACCGACCGGGAAGAGCACGCCGGAGTGCACCACGGCCCGATCCAGTTGCTGAAGTTCGCCGACGGCACTGCGATCGGACGTTGTCCAGGTGCGTTCAACGGCCGCCCGGTCACCAGTCCCAGGGATCTTCGTATCCTTGAACTGCGGTATGGCATGATCCGCGCGCAGGCTCTCCCGCCGAGGGAGTCGCTGGCCTTCATCGAGCGAGTGCGGGAGAGACTATGAGCGCCACGGAACTCCACTGGTTCAAGAGCAGCTACAGCGACAGCAGCGATATCAACGACTGCCTTGAGATAGCCAAGAGCCCCGCCGCCGTCCACGTCCGTGACTCCAAGGACGCCGAAGGACCGCACGTCACGCTCAGTCCGGCGGCCTGGTCGTCGTTCGTGGCGCCGCTGGCGGCGGGGCGGTAGGGCGACGGGTCGGTAGGGCGACGGGGTCACCCCGAAGCCAGTTGTTCCGCTATCTCCTGGATCCAACCGGCGCTCTTCGACGGGTCGTTGAGGGACTCGGCCCACGCGTCCGGCTCCAGCTTGTGCTGGGCGGGGCCGGACTTGAGGGCGATGAGCAGGGACCTGGCGGACTCCCGCATCTCGGCCGTCGTACCGCCGCTCCCGGAGACGGCGGGCCCCGCCGCCAACGCGTAGATCTCGCGCGCCATGGCCTGGCGTTCGCCCTTGGACACCTTCTTCCAGAACTTCAGGGCGTGCTGCAGCGACTCCTTGCGGGACGCGGCCTCCGCCGGGGTCTCGCCCTCCGGCGCCCAGCGCTCGGGATGGTGGACCTCCTCGTAGCGCTTCGTGGCGGCGCGGAGCGCCTTGTACAGGGTGACGCCGAGGACGAGGCCGGCACCGGCCCCGGCGAGGCCCCAGCCGACCGGGTTGCTCGCCAGCCCGGCTGTGCCCGCCGCGACCGCCGTCACGACGCCGGCCGCGGCCTTGGTGGACTCGCCCACCGCGCCGCCGACGGCCTCCTTGCCGATCTTGGTGAGCTGCTTCTTCTTCGCGTACCCCTGCACCGTGCTCAGCTTCTCCACGTCTCGTTCGGCGCGCTGGAGAGTCTCGGCGGCGTCACGGGCCTCACCCATCGCCTCCCAGGCGGCGTCGATGGCCTCGGAAACGGCCTCCAGCCGTCCCGGACCCTCGTGGGCCCAGTAGGCGTCCAGCGAGACGTAAGCCTCCGCGGCGGCCCAGTTGGCCTGCTCGCGCGACTCGTTCAGCCGGGCCAGTGACCCCGCCTGGACGAGATGGGGATCCCCCAGTTTCTTGATCTCGCTGTACTTACGGGCCGCCTTGCCGACGCGGAAGACGGCCCGTCCGCCCTTGATCAAGCCGATGGAGGCGCTGGCGGCACCGCTCACCTCGGAGGCCACCGCGGCGTCCGCCGCCTTCTGGACCTTGGTCACCTCTTTGGCGATGGCGGCGCTGTAGCTTCCCGAACTGACGGCACCGACGACCGCGTCGGCACCCTTGGTCTTGGCCTTCTTGTTCGCCGTGTGGTGATCGGCGCCGGTCTCGTGCTTCTTGGCGTCCTTCATGTTCTTGTACGCGTCCATGCCGCTGACCACGGTGCCGGCGGCCTCCGTGAGGAGGTTCCCGGACGCCGCGGAGGTTCCGGAGGCGGCGGCGGAGTGCTTGAGGCCGTCGTTGGCCGCGACGGCGGCCTGCTGGGTGAAGGCCGCGTTGGTGGGGGTCTGGAAGCCCTTGATGAAGGTGTCGATGGGTTCGAGGTTCTTCTTGAACCTGTCGAGGAGCGCGGCGATCCGGTCGCGATAGTTCTTCTTCTTCGCTTCGGCGGTCTTCGCTCCGGTGGGCGCGCCGCCGTTCTCCGCCGCCTTGCCCTTCCCGGTGTCCCGGGCGCGCTGCACCGCCGCGGTCGTGGCCCGGTTGCCGGCGCGGGACTGCATGTCGAGGAGGGCGCGCTCCGCCGGGCCCGCGGACGGACTCCCGGTCCGGCTCCCGTCCCGACGCTGCGAGGCCGCCGCCAGGACGGCCCCGGACCGCCGTGTCGGTGTGCGGTGGATCGGGGTGCTCATGGCTGGGCCTCTCCTGTACCGGACCGGGCGGGGGCGAAATTAGTCAACTCCGGCCAACAGAAGGGGTGTTGTGGGGAAATTCCGCGCGGATGCTGTGGGGCGCGTGAGGTGGATCCACCGGAGGGGCGCCTCATCGAGAGACCGCCTTACCGGGTGACCGCCTCGCGGCGACGGGGGGTGCCACGGACCTGTGGGTGAGCATCCGGTTTGATCCGAGCCGCACACCGAACGCCAGTGCCTAGTAAATTCGCTCCTGCGTATGTGTGGTTGACGGGGTCGGTGTGGTGGTGGTTGTGACGGGGGTTGGGGTGTGGCGGGGTTTCGGCCGACGGACTGGCATGTGCTGGATCTGGAGAGGGATCCGACGCCGGGTGATCCGGTCCGGGTGAAGTCGCTGGCCAAGGGCCTGCATGACTTTGCGGACGATGTGCGGGATGCGTTGCGGTTGGTGCAGGGGATGGCGGGTGAGGATGCCGTCCTGGCGATGGTGGGGAAGACGGCTGAGGTGTTCCGGGACGAGTTCTCGGGTGTGCCGAAGAATTTGAAGAAGCTGAAGAAGTCGTACGACCTGGCGGGGGATGCGCTGGCGGCGTACTGGCCGCAGCTGGAGCGCGCGCAGGCGCTGGCGGACAGGGCGCTTGCGAAGGGGCGGGAGGCGCAGGCCGATCTCGCCTCCGCCAAGTCCAGGCTGTCGTCGGCTGATTCGTGGGTGGCGCGCGCCAGCAAGGAGGCGGACAAGTACAAGGGCGATCCGACCGGTGGCAAGGACGTCGAGAAGCCGGACGAGGCGAAGGTGCGGGCGGCGACCCGGGATGCGCAGAGTGCGAGGGATGCGCACACTGCGGCCCGGTCGGAGGTGTCCTCGGCGCAGAGTGCGCTGGGTGCGGCGAAGAAGATGGCTGCTGATGCGCGTGCGATGCGGGAGGAGGCGGCCGGGGAGGCCAAGCGCAAGCTGGACGAAGCCTCCGACGCGGGGATTCAGAACCGTAAGTGGTACGAGGAGGTCGGCGACTGGTTCGTCGACAACTGGGACACCATCGTCGCCGTCTGCAAGGTCGTGGTCGCGGTGCTGGGGATCATCGCGCTGATCATCGGGGGGCCGATCCTGGGCGCGATCGTGCTGATCGCGGCCCTCGTCGTCCTCGCGGACACCCTCAACAAGTACATGAAGGGGCAAGCGTCCCTGTGGGATGTGGCGTTCGCCGCCCTGGACTGCATCCCGGGGATGAAGGGGCTGACCACCCTCGGCGGACTCGCCAAGGGTGCCAAGGCCCTCGGCAAGGGCGGGCTCAAGGGCATGGCCGAGGGCGTGCGCGGCATGAGCGGCGTCTTCAAGGGCGGAGCGCGCATGCCGGGTGGCCAGATCCCTTACCGGGCGCTGTCCCCGAAGGCCAGGCAGCTCACCCGGGCGCTGGAGAACGGGCACATACCCATCCGGCCCGGAGAGGTGAACGTCTCCCATCTCTCCGAGCTCCAGAGCTTCCACGGGGTCGAGCACGCCATCATCCAGAACCCGGCGGGAAATCTGCGTCTCTTCCGGGGGACGGAGCGGACGAGTTCCATTCCACGGGACCTCAGGGGGCAGGATTATGATTTCATCGCCCATACGCACCCCGAAGACCGAATTCCTGGACCGCCCAACCGAATAGAAGAGGCGCAGGGAATTCCCAACAGTATGTCGCGGGACCTGGAGTACAAGGCGTCGGACCATATGGAAGTGGTCATCAGCAGGGACGGAAATCTGAGGTTCTTCGACGGTGAGGGAATCCGTGAACTGCCGCAGGGAACGTATCCTGAAGGTGGTCCGGTGAATCCGTTGGGGTTCATTGTTCCCGTGCGAATGGGATGACCGATGTGCACACCATGGCGTGGACCGCGTCGCGGAAAGGGAAAGCTGTAATGAGTAATGAATACGCTTCGTGTGTCTTCTGCGGGGAATTCGTCCTGCACATCCCCGGGTGGGCCAGCAGTGTTCCTTCGTACCGCCTCATGCGGGCGACCTGGCAGGAGGACCACGCGTTCGTGGTCGGGTCGCTCCACTTCTCCTGCCTGCGTGCGTCGCCCGCCCGGTCGGAGTTCGCCGCCGAGTTCGCGCAGATCGCGACAGGACACGGAACGGAGATCACGTATCAGGCGGCGGGCGAGACCCAGACCGTGGTCCAGCCCGGTCTCGGCTACGTAGAGCAGATCTTCCGGGGCGACGAATGCGCCATCCATCGCAGTGACACCCGGGACAGCTGGCTCGTGCAGGAGCATGCCGGACCCTGGTACGTGCTGGACCGGCCCCAGCTGGAGGACATCGCGCAGGAGAAGCAGCCTCGTCTCGACTCCGGTGTGGAGCGGATCGTGCTCCCGCGTGAGCCGGTGGCGAACCTCGCCGATGCCACGCTTCCCGAACTCCTGGACGACTTCGGCGTCACGGACCGGTATCCGGGCCTTGCAGAGGGGGAGCCGGAGTACGAGTTCTGGAAGTACTTCGCCCCGAAGCGCGTACTGGAGTACGCGGTGATCACGACCCCGCCCCTGCCGGCGGAGGCTGCCGCGTTCCTGCGTGCCTACGCCCCGGGCCATCGGCCGATCGACTTCGATGCGCTCGAACGTGACGAGCCCCGGAGCTGAGAAGCCGGACGGTGGGGGTGCGGAAGGCGGGCCCGCCACCCCGTGTCGAGCCCGTGTTTGAGCTGCGTCACTCCCGGGGTAAAGTCCCTCGCTCGATTCGCCAGCGCCATGCCCCGTATGGCAGACTGTCGGGGTTGCTCGGTTGAGTGCCGATGCTGCGCGCCTCCCGCCGGGAGGACCGGAAGCGAGTCCCACAGTACTCGTCGCCCGAACTGCCCCCAGGGCAGCGCTGGGGCGGACGTACGGGAATCTTCCGGGAAGTGTCAGCGGGGTGCAGACCAGGCGCCCGGTGGGTGTTCGGCCCCCGGTCCTGCGGTCACCTAAGGGATGGACCGCGTCCCTGACAGGGAAATCCATTGCTGGATATTTCTGCTCCGAGGGCGCGACACACCCGACCGCGTGGGTCGGAGGCGGGGACGCGAACCCCCGGGTTGCAGAGCGTTTCACGAGACAAAGGACTACTGAGTAGCCATGGCGGGACAGAAGATCCGCATCCGGCTCAAGGCCTACGACCACGAGGTCATCGATTCGTCGGCGAAGAAGATCGTCGAGACGGTGACGCGCACTGGTGCGTCGGTCGCGGGCCCGGTGCCGCTGCCCACTGAGAAGAACGTGTACTGCGTCATCAAGTCGCCGCACAAGTACAAGGACTCGCGCGAGCACTTCGAGATGCGCACGCACAAGCGCCTGATCGACATCCTCGACCCGACGCCCAAGACCGTTGACTCTCTGATGCGACTCGACCTTCCGGCCGGTGTCGACATCGAGATCAAGCTCTAGGGGATGTGGTCTGAGAATGGCTAAGCAGATCAAGGGCATCCTGGGCGAGAAGCTCGGCATGACGCAGGTGTGGGACGAGAACAACCGTGTTGTTCCGGTCACCGTCGTCAAGGCCAGCCCGAACGTCGTGACCCAGGTCCGTACGAATGACTCCGACGGCTACGAGTCGGTCCAGATCGCCTTCGGCGAGATCGACCCGCGCAAGGTGAACAAGCCCCTCAAGGGTCACTTCGCCAAGGCCGACGTCACCCCCCGCCGCCACCTCGTCGAGATCCGCACCACGGACGCCTCCGAGTACACGCTGGGCCAGGAGATCTCCGCCGAGGTCTTCGAGGCCGGCGTCAAGGTGGACGTGACCGGCAAGAGCAAGGGCAAGGGCTTCGCCGGTGTCATGAAGCGTCACAACTTCAAGGGCCTCGGCGCCGGTCACGGCACCCAGCGCAAGCACCGCTCGCCCGGTTCCATCGGTGGCTGCGCCACCCCGGGCCGTGTGTTCAAGGGCCTCCGCATGGCGGGTCGCATGGGCAACGAGCGGGTCACCACCCAGAACCTGACCGTCCACGCCGTTGACGCGGAGAAGGGTCTGCTGCTCATCAAGGGCGCTGTCCCCGGTCCGAACGGCGGCCTCGTCCTGGTCCGCACCGCGGCCAAGGGGGCCTGAGGTAACGATGAGCACTGTTGACATCATTTCGCCTGCGGGCGACAAGACCGGGACGGTCGAGCTCCCCGCGGAGATCTTCGACGTCGAGAAGATCAGCATCCCGCTGCTTCACCAGGTCGTCGTCGCCCAGCTGGCCGCTGCCCGCCAGGGCACGCACAAGACCAAGACCCGTGGCGAGGTTCGCGGTGGCGGCAAGAAGCCGTACCGCCAGAAGGGCACCGGCCGCGCCCGTCAGGGCTCGACCCGCGCGCCCCAGTTCGCCGGTGGTGGCGTCGTGCACGGTCCCGTGCCGCGTGACTACTCGCAGCGGACCCCGAAGAAGATGAAGGCCGCGGCCCTGCGCCACGCCCTCACCGACCGGGCCCGCAACGCTCGCATCCACGTCGTCTCCGGCGTGATCGAGGGCGACAACCCCTCCACCAAGGCCGCGAAGAGCCTGCTCGGCAAGATCTCGGAGCGCAAGAACGTGCTCCTGGTCATCGAGCGCTCCGACGAGGCCGCGCTGCTCTCCGCGCGCAACCTGCCCCAGGTCCACATCCTGGAGCCGGGCCAGCTGAACACGTACGACGTTCTCGTCTCGGACGACGTGGTCTTCACCCAGGCCGCTTTCGAGTCCTTCGTGTCCGGCGCGCCGCAGTCGTCGGCTGCTGACACCGAAGGGAGCGAAGCCTGATGGCTACGCGTCACCCGAGCATCGCCCCCAAGGCGGCCAAGGCCGCCAAGGCCGCGCGCATCGCCAAGGCGAAGCGTCACGAGGCCGAGGGCAAGAACACCGTCGAGACGCCGCTGAGCAAGAGCTTCACGGATCCCCGTGACGTCCTCCTCAAGCCGGTCGTCTCCGAGAAGAGCTACGCGCTCCTCGACGAGGGCAAGTACACCTTCGTCGTGGACCCGCGGGCCAACAAGACCCAGATCAAGCAGGCCGTCCAGGCGGTCTTCTCGGTCAAGGTCACCGGAGTCAACACGATCAACCGCCAGGGCAAGCGCAAGCGCACCCGCACCGGCTTCGGCAAGCGTGCGGACAGCAAGCGGGCGATCGTGACCCTCGCTGAGGGCGACCGTATCGACATCTTCGGCCAGGCCTCCTAACGGAGCGCCCTGGTCCGAATATCGGACGAGGACTGAGAAATGGGAATCCGCAAGTACAAGCCGACTACGCCGGGCCGTCGTGGCTCGAGCGTCGCCGACTTCGTCGAGGTCACGCGGTCCACGCCGGAGAAGTCGCTGGTCCGCCCGCTGCACAGCAAGGGCGGCCGTAACAACGCCGGTCGTGTGACCGTTCGCCACCAGGGTGGCGGACACAAGCGCGCCTACCGCGTGATCGACTTCCGTCGGCACGACAAGGACGGCGTGCCGGCGAAGGTCGCGCACATCGAGTACGACCCCAACCGCACCGCGCGCATCGCGCTGCTGCACTACGCGGACGGCGAGAAGCGTTACATCCTCGCCCCCCGCAACCTGTCGCAGGGCGACCGCGTCGAGAACGGTCCCGGGGCCGACATCAAGCCGGGCAACAACCTGGCCCTCCGCAACATCCCGGTCGGTACCACGATCCACGCGATCGAGCTCCGTCCCGGTGGCGGTGCCAAGTTCGCCCGCTCCGCCGGCGCCTCCGTGCAGCTGCTCGCGAAGGAGGGCCAGATGGCCCACCTGCGCATGCCGTCCGGAGAGATCCGCCTGGTCGACGTGCGCTGCCGCGCCACCGTCGGCGAGGTCGGCAACGCCGAGCAGTCGAACATCAACTGGGGCAAGGCCGGCCGCAAGCGCTGGCTGGGCGTCCGCCCGACCGTTCGCGGTGTGGCGATGAACCCGGTTGACCACCCGCACGGTGGTGGTGAAGGCAAGACCTCCGGTGGACGTCACCCGGTCTCGCCGTGGGGTCAGAAGGAGGGTCGTACTCGTTCGCCGAAGAAGGCTTCGAACAAGTACATCGTCCGCCGCCGCAAGACGAACAAGAAGCGCTAGGAGCGGGTTTAGATGCCGCGCAGTCTCAAGAAGGGGCCCTTCGTCGACGACCACCTGATCAAGAAGGTGGACGCCCAGAACGAAGCCGGTTCCAAGAACGTCATCAAGACCTGGTCCCGTCGCTCGATGATCATCCCGGCCATGCTCGGCCACACGATCGCGGTGCACAACGGCAAGACCCACATTCCGGTGTTTGTCACCGAGTCGATGGTCGGCCACAAGCTCGGCGAGTTCTCGCCGACGCGCACCTTCCGGGGTCACGTCAAGGACGACCGGAAGTCGAAGCGCCGCTAACGCGGGGTGGAATGACCATGACAGACACTGGAAGGACAACCATGGAAGCCAGGGCCCAGGCGCGGTACATCCGCGTCACGCCCATGAAGGCCCGCCGAGTGGTGGACCTTATCCGTGGCATGGATGCCACGGAGGCTCAGGCGGTCCTGCGTTTCGCCCCGCAGGCCGCGAGCGTGCCCGTCGGCAAGGTGCTGGACAGCGCCATCGCCAACGCCGCACACAACTACGACCACACCGACGCCGACAGCCTCGTCATCTCCGAGGCGTACGTCGACGAGGGTCCGACCCTGAAGCGGTTCCGTCCGCGCGCCCAGGGCCGCGCCTACCGGATCCGCAAGCGGACCAGCCACATCACCGTGGTCGTCAGCAGCAAGGAAGGAACCCGGTAATGGGCCAGAAGGTTAACCCGCATGGGTTCCGGCTCGGCATCACCACGGACTTCAAGTCCCGGTGGTACGCCGACAAGCTGTACAAGGACTACGTCAAGGAAGACGTCGCCATCCGTCGGATGATGACGTCCGGCATGGAGCGCGCCGGCATCTCGAAGGTGGAGATCGAGCGCACCCGTGACCGTGTGCGGGTGGACATCCACACCGCGCGTCCCGGCATCGTCATCGGCCGCCGTGGCGCCGAGGCCGACCGCATCCGCGGTGACCTCGAGAAGCTCACGGGCAAGCAGGTCCAGCTCAACATCCTCGAGGTGAAGAGCCCGGAGACCGACGCTCAGTTGGTGGCCCAGGCCGTCGCCGAGCAGCTGTCCTCCCGCGTCTCCTTCCGTCGTGCCATGCGCAAGAGCATGCAGGGCACGATGAAGGCCGGCGCCAAGGGCATCAAGATCCAGTGCGGTGGCCGTCTCGGCGGCGCCGAGATGTCCCGCTCGGAGTTCTACCGCGAGGGCCGTGTGCCCCTGCACACGCTCCGCGCGAACGTGGACTACGGCTTCTTCGAGGCCAAGACGACCTTCGGCCGCATCGGTGTGAAGGTCTGGATCTACAAGGGCGACGTCAAGAACATCGCCGAGGTCCGCGCCGAGAACGCCGCCGCCCGTGCGGGCAACCGCCCGGCCCGCGGTGGCGGCCCCGGCGGCGACCGCCCGGCCCGCGGTGGCGGTCGTGGTGGCGAGCGTGGCGGCCGCGGCCGCAAGCCGCAGCAGCAGTCCGCGCCGGCTGCCGAGGCCCCCAAGGCCGAGGCTCCCGCCGCTGCCGCTCCGGCCGAGGCCGCGCCCTCTTCTACCGGCGGAACGGAGGTCTGACCGACATGCTGATCCCTCGTAGGGTCAAGCACCGCAAGCAGCACCACCCCAAGCGCCGCGGTCAGGCCAAGGGTGGTACGACGGTCGCGTTCGGCGAGTACGGCATTCAGGCCCTCACGCCGGCGTACGTGACGAACCGCCAGATCGAGGCGGCTCGTATCGCGATGACCCGCCACATCAAGCGTGGCGGCAAGGTCTGGATCAACATCTACCCGGACCGCCCGCTGACCAAGAAGCCCGCCGAGACCCGCATGGGTTCCGGTAAGGGATCCCCCGAGTGGTGGATCGCGAACGTGCACCCGGGTCGGGTCATGTTCGAGCTGTCCTACCCCAACGAGAAGATCGCCCGTGAGGCCCTCACTCGCGCAGCCCACAAGCTGCCGATGAAGTGCCGGATCGTCAAGCGCGAGGCAGGTGAAGCGTGATGTCGGCCGGTACCAAGGCGTCCGAGCTGCGCGAACTGGGTGACGAGGAGCTTCTCGCGAAGCTCCGCGAAGCCAAGGAAGAGCTGTTCAACCTCCGCTTCCAGGCGGCGACCGGTCAGCTCGAGAACCACGGTCGGCTCAAGGCCGTCCGTAAGGACATCGCGCGGATCTACACCCTGATGCGTGAGCGCGAGCTGGGCATCGAGACGGTGGAGAGCGCCTGATGAGCGAGAGCAACGTGACTGAAGAGACCAAGAGCAGCCGCGGTTTCCGCAAGACCCGTGAGGGTCTGGTCGTCAGCGACAAGATGGACAAGACCGTCGTCGTCGCCGTCGAGGACCGCGTGAAGCACGCGCTGTACGGCAAGGTCATCCGCCGTACGAACAAGCTCAAGGCCCACGACGAGCAGAACGCTGCCGGCGTCGGCGACCGTGTCGTCATCATGGAGACCCGGCCGCTGTCCGCGACGAAGCGCTGGCGCATCGTCGAGATCCTCGAGAAGGCCAAGTAAGCACCTGAGGGGTACCCCTCAGGTCGGTTCCGCCAGGCTCGGGGCGGGGCCGCCGTAACAGGCGGTCCCGCCCCGGGAACCGGCAGACAATCAGGAGATAGACGTGATCCAGCAGGAGTCGCGACTGCGTGTCGCCGACAACACTGGTGCGAAGGAGATCCTTTGCATCCGTGTGCTCGGTGGCTCCGGTCGCCGCTACGCGGGCATCGGTGACGTCATCGTCGCCACCGTCAAGGACGCGATCCCCGGCGGCAACGTGAAGAAGGGTGACGTCATCAAGGCGGTCATCGTTCGCACCGTCAAGGAGCGCCGCCGTCCGGACGGCTCGTACATCCGCTTCGACGAGAACGCCGCCGTCATTCTGAAGAACGACGGCGACCCTCGCGGCACCCGTATCTTCGGCCCTGTCGGCCGTGAGCTGCGCGAGAAGAAGTTCATGAAGATCATCTCGCTCGCGCCGGAGGTGCTGTAAGCATGAAGATCAAGAAGGGCGACCTGGTCCAGGTCATCACCGGTAAGGACAAGGGCAAGCAGGGCAAGGTCATTGCCGCTTACCCGCGCGACGAGCGCGTCCTGGTCGAGGGTGTCAACCGGGTCAAGAAGCACACGAAGGCCGGTCCCACCGCTCGCGGCTCGCAGGCCGGCGGCATCGTCACGACCGAGGCGCCCGTCCACGTCTCCAACGTCCAGCTGGTCGTTGAGAAGGACGGCAACAAGGTCGTCACGCGCGTCGGTTACCGCTTCGACGACGAGGGCAACAAGATCCGCGTTGCCAAGCGGACGGGTGAGGACATCTGATGGCTACCACCACCATTCCGCGTCTCAAGACGAAGTACCGCGAGGAGATCGCGGGCAAGCTGCAGGAAGAGTTCTCGTACGAGAACGTCATGCAGACCCCGGGCCTCGTCAAGATCGTGGTCAACATGGGTGTGGGCGACGCCGCCCGCGACTCCAAGCTGATCGAGGGCGCCATCCGCGACCTCACCACGATCACCGGTCAGAAGCCGGCCGTCACCAAGGCCCGCAAGTCCATCGCGCAGTTCAAGCTGCGTGAGGGTCAGCCGATCGGTGCCCACGTCACGCTTCGTGGCGACCGCATGTGGGAGTTCCTGGACCGCACCCTGTCGCTCGCGCTGCCGCGCATCCGCGACTTCCGTGGTCTGTCTCCCAAGCAGTTCGACGGTCGTGGCAACTACACCTTCGGTCTCACCGAGCAGGTCATGTTCCACGAGATCGACCAGGACAAGATCGACCGCGTCCGGGGTATGGACATCACCGTGGTCACCACGGCGACCAACGACGCCGAAGGCCGTGCCCTTCTCCGTCACCTCGGCTTCCCCTTCAAGGAGGCGTAAGCGAGATGGCGAAGAAGGCTCTGATTGCCAAGGCTGCTCGTAAGCCCAAGTTCGGTGTACGTGGCTACACGCGCTGCCAGCGCTGCGGCCGTCCGCACTCCGTGTACCGCAAGTTCGGCCTGTGCCGCGTCTGCCTTCGTGAGATGGCTCACCGTGGCGAGCTGCCGGGCGTGACCAAGAGCTCCTGGTAGTTCCCCGAAAGGGAACGCCCGGACGCTCTCGGTAAGCAGTGGGCGGGCAGAAGCCCTTCCTTCCATGGCTTAGGCTGGGAGGGTTGGGCGTCTGCCGCCCGAACGCAGGTGGGCACAGCCCACTAGTTAACGCTTACTACGCCGTAGGTCCCCGCACCGCACCCGTCCCGCCACTGAGTGGGGAGAGGGATGGCGCATACAGGAAACCCCGGCGAGAGAGGCCGAAGGCCAATTCATGACCATGACTGATCCCATCGCAGACATGCTTACCCGTCTGCGTAACGCGAACTCGGCGTACCACGACGATGTCGCGATGCCGCACAGCAAGATCAAGTCGCACATCGCGGAGATCCTCCAGCAGGAGGGCTTCATCACCGGCTGGAAGGTCGAGGACGCCGAGGTCGGCAAGAAGCTCGTCCTCGAGCTGAAGTTCGGCCCGAACCGTGAGCGCTCCATCGCGGGCATCAAGCGGATCTCGAAGCCGGGTCTGCGCGTGTACGCGAAGTCCACCAACCTGCCGAAGGTGCTCGGCGGCCTGGGCGTGGCGATCATCTCCACGTCGCACGGTCTCCTCACCGACAAGCAGGCCGGCAAGAAGGGCGTAGGCGGAGAAGTTCTCGCCTACGTCTGGTAGCGGAAGGGAACGGAGGAAACAGCTATGTCGCGTATTGGCAAGCTCCCCATCACGGTTCCCGCCGGCGTGGACGTCACCATCGACGGCCGTACGGTCCAGGTGAAGGGCCCCAAGGGCACCCTCTCCCACACCGTCGCGGCGCCGATCGAGATCGCGAAGGGCGAGGACGGCATTCTCAATGTCACCCGCCCGAACGACGAGCGTCAGAACAAGGCCCTGCACGGCCTGTCCCGCACGCTGGTGGCGAACATGATCACCGGCGTGACCACGGGTTACGTGAAGAAGCTCGAAATCAGCGGTGTCGGTTACCGAGTCCTGGCGAAGGGTTCCAACCTGGAGTTCTCGCTCGGCTACAGCCACTCGATCACTGTCGAGGCCCCCGAGGGCATCACCTTCAAGGTCGAGAACCCGACGCGGTTCTCGGTCGAGGGCATCGACAAGCAGAAGGTCGGAGAGGTTGCGGCCAACATCCGCAAGCTGCGCAAGCCCGACCCGTACAAGGCCAAGGGCGTCAAGTACGAGGGCGAAGTCGTCCGGCGCAAGGTCGGAAAGGCGGGTAAGTAAGCCATGGCATACGGTGTCAAGATTGCTAAGGGCGACGCTTACAAGCGTGCTGCCATCAAGCGTCGTCACATCCGCATCCGGAAGCACATCTCCGGTACGGCTGAGCGGCCTCGCCTGGTCGTGACGCGCTCGAACCGCCACATCGTGGCCCAGGTGATCGACGACGTGAAGGGTCACACCCTCGCGTCCGCGTCCACCCTGGACACGTCCATCCGCGGCGGCGAGAACGACAAGTCCGAGCAGGCCAAGTCGGTCGGAGCCCTGGTCGCCGAGCGCGCCAAGGCCGCCGGTGTCGAGGCTGTCGTATTCGACCGTGGTGGAAACCAGTACGCCGGGCGCATTGCCGCTCTGGCGGACGCCGCCCGCGAAGCCGGACTCAAGTTCTGAGTCCTGGTTCCGGAGCTAGCGGAAACAGAGAGAGGTAATTCCAATGGCTGGACCCCAGCGCCGCGGAAGCGGTGCCGGTGGCGGCGAGCGGCGGGACCGGAAGGGCCGTGACGGCGGCGCTGCTGCCGAGAAGACCGCGTACGTCGAGCGTGTCGTCGCGATCAACCGTGTCGCCAA
Source organism: Streptomyces sp. NPDC002701 (assembly GCF_042889045.1). NCBI lineage: Bacteria > Bacillati > Actinomycetota > Actinomycetes > Kitasatosporales > Streptomycetaceae > Streptomyces > Streptomyces sp. NPDC002701. The sequence goes on along the minus strand of NZ_JBIAQL010000016.1, from coordinate 86,526 downwards.
GGTTGTGAAGGGTGGTCGTCGCTTCAGCTTCACCGCGCTGGTCGTGGTGGGCGACGGTGACGGCACCGTGGGTGTCGGTTACGGCAAGGCCAAGGAGGTGCCGGCCGCCATCGCCAAGGGTGTCGAGGAGGCCAAGAAGCACTTCTTCAAGGTCCCCCGTATCCAGGGCACCATCCCGCACCCGATCACGGGCGAGAAGGCCGCGGGCGTCGTCCTGCTCAAGCCTGCCTCCCCCGGTACCGGCGTCATCGCCGGTGGCCCGGTGCGTGCCGTGCTCGAGTGCGCCGGCGTCCACGACATCCTGTCGAAGTCGCTCGGCTCGTCCAACGCGATCAACATCGTGCACGCGACCGTGGCGGCCCTCAAGGGCCTGCAGCGTCCCGAGGAGATCGCGGCCCGCCGTGGTCTGCCCCTTGAGGACGTCGCCCCCGCGGCTCTCCTGCGTGCACGTGCGGGAGCGGGTGCGTAATCATGGCTCAGCTCAGGATCACGCAGACGAAGTCGTACATCGGCAGCAAGCAGAACCACCGCGACACCCTTCGTTCGCTTGGCCTCAAGCGGATCAACGATGTGGTCGTCAAGGAGGACCGCCCCGAGTTCCGCGGAATGGTGCACACCGTCCGCCACCTCGTGACGGTTGAGGAGGTCGACTGATCATGGCGGAGAACAACCCGCTCAAGATCCACAACCTCCGTCCCGCCCCGGGCGCCAAGACCGCGAAGACGCGAGTCGGTCGTGGTGAAGCGTCCAAGGGTAAGACGGCCGGTCGTGGTACCAAGGGCACGAAGGCCCGTTACCAGGTTCCGGAGCGCTTCGAGGGTGGCCAGATGCCCCTCCACATGCGTCTCCCGAAGCTCAAGGGCTTCCGGAACCCGTTCAAGACCGAGTACCAGGTCGTGAACCTCGACAAGCTGGCGTCGCTGTACCCGGAGGGTGGCGAGGTCACCGTCGAGGGGCTCGTCGCCAACGGTGCGGTTCGCAAGAACAGCCTCGTCAAGGTCCTCGGCCAGGGCGAGATCTCCGTGGCACTGCAGGTGACGGTCGACGCCGTCTCCGGCTCCGCCAAGGAGAAGATCACCGCCGCCGGCGGTACCGTCACCGAGCTGATCTGATCACTTCAGGCGTCTCGATGACTTGAGCGATCCCGACCGGGGATGCCCCACAAAAGGGGCATCCCCGGTTGGTCGTTCCTAGGGAAGCGGTGTCGCCGGTAAGGTGGCCTGCGCTGCTGATTTTCGCCCGGTGTGCCGCCAGGGAACTTCAGGCGGCGCCTGACTGTTAGTTAGCTGTCCGTTACTTATTCGTCGAACCTCAAGACCGTCACCTCTGACGCAGTTGCGCGGGGGTCGCAGGAGGCACCGTGCTCACCGCGTTCGCCCGGGCGTTCAAGACGCCCGACCTGCGCAAGAAGCTGCTCTTCACGCTCGGCATCATCGTGGTCTATCGGGTGGGTACGCACATCCCGATCCCCGGTGTCGACTACAAGAACGTCCAGATCTGTATCGACAACGCGAGCCAGAACACCGGGCTGTTCGGCCTGGTCAACATGTTCAGCGGTGGCGCCCTGCTGCAGATCACGATCTTCGCGCTGGGCATCATGCCGTACATCACGGCGAGCATCATTCTGCAGCTGCTGACCGTGGTGATCCCGCGCCTCGAGGCCCTCAAGAAGGAGGGCCAGGCAGGTACGGCGAAGATCACGCAGTACACCCGTTACCTCACGGTGGCGCTGGCCATCCTGCAGGGCACCGGCCTGGTGGCCACCGCCCGCAGCGGTGCGCTGTTCACCAGCTGCCCGGTCGCCAACGACATCGTGCCCGACCAGTCGATCTTCGTCACCATCACGATGGTGATCACGATGACCGCCGGTACGGCCACGGTCATGTGGCTCGGTGAGCTCATCACCGACCGCGGCATCGGCAACGGCATGTCGATCCTGATGTTCATCTCGATCGCCGCCACCTTCCCGTCGGCGCTGTGGGCCATCAAGCAGCAGGGCAGCCTGGCGGACGGCTGGATCGAGTTCGGCACGGTCATCGCGGTCGGCCTGGTCATGATCGGCCTGGTGGTCTTCGTCGAGCAGGCCCAGCGCCGCATCCCGGTCCAGTACGCGAAGCGCATGATCGGCCGCCGGTCCTACGGCGGCACCTCGACGTACATCCCGCTGAAGGTGAACCAGGCGGGCATCATCCCTGTGATCTTCGCCTCGTCGCTGCTCTACATCCCGGCGCTCATCGCGCAGTTCGCCGGTGGGACGTCCGGCTGGAAGACCTGGATCGAGCAGAATCTCGCGGACACGGCCGCGCCGCCGCACATCATCCTCTACTTCTTCCTGATCGTTTTCTTCGCGTTCTTCTACGTGGCGATCTCGTTCAACCCCGAGGAAGTCGCGGACAACATGAAGAAGTATGGTGGCTTCATCCCGGGCATCCGGGCTGGCCGACCGACCGCTGAGTACCTGTCGTACGTGCTCAACCGGATCACCTGGCCGGGTTCGCTGTACCTGGGTCTGATCGCTCTCGTGCCGACGATGGCGTTGGCGGGCTTCGGCGCCAATCAGAACTTCCCGTTCGGTGGCACCAGCATCCTCATCATCGTGGGTGTCGGTCTGGAGACGGTGAAGCAGATCGAGAGCCAGCTCCAGCAGCGCAATTACGAAGGGTTCCTCCGCTGATGCGTATCGTCCTCGTCGGGCCTCCCGGGGCGGGCAAGGGAACGCAGGCCGCGTTCCTCGCCAAGAACCTGTCGATCCCGCACATCTCCACGGGCGACCTCTTCCGCGCGAACATCAGCCGGCAGACGGAACTGGGCAAGCTGGCGAAGTCGTACATGGACGAGGGCAACCTCGTGCCGGACGAGGTCACCATCGCGATGGCCAAGGACCGCATGGAGCAGCCGGACGCCGTCAACGGCTTCCTGCTCGACGGCTTCCCGCGGAACGTCTCGCAGGCCGAGGCGCTGGACCAGGCGCTGAAGGCCGACGGTGTGGAGCTGGACGGGGTCCTGGACCTGGAGGTCCCCGAGGACGAGGTGGTCAAGCGCATCGCCGGCCGCCGCATCTGCCGCAGGGACTCGAGCCACGTCTTCCACGTGACGTACAGCCCGCCGCAGAAGGAAGGCGTCTGCGACGCCTGTGACGGTGAGCTGTACCAGCGCGACGACGACACCGAGGAGACCGTCCGCAAGCGCCTGGAGGTCTACCACACCCAGACCGAGCCGATCATCGACTACTACCGGGCCCAGGGCCTGGTCGTGACGATCTCGGCGCTCGGCAAGGTGGACGAGGTCACCAAGCGCGCGATGGACGCCCTCAAGGTCCAGGCCGAGGGCAGGAACGACAGCGAGGACGGCGGCGGGAAGTAGCCGTCCTGGCCGGTTCGGCCGCGGTGCCCTCGACGGGCGCCGCGGCCGTACTGTTGTGTACGTCCCCCAGTAGGCAGAGAAGACGGAGAGCGCGGGCCCCCATGGTGCAGATCAAGACCCCCGAGCAGATCGCCAAGATGCGTGAGGCGGGCCTGGTCGTGGCCGCTGTCCACCAGGCGACGCGGGAAGCGGCGGTGCCCGGTGCCACGACACGCGACCTCGACCAGGTCGCCCGCAAGGTGCTCGACGAGCACGGCGCGAAGTCGAACTTCCTGGGGTACGGCGGCTTCCCCGCCACGATCTGCACCTCGGCGAACGAGGTCGTCGTGCACGGCATCCCGAGCGACGACGTCGTCCTCAAGGACGGCGACATCATCTCGATCGACGCGGGCGCCATCGTCGACGGCTGGCACGGGGACGCCGCGTTCACGGCGTTCGTCGGATCCGGTCACGCCCCGGAGCTCATCGAGCTGTCCCGGGTGACCGAGGAGTCGATGTGGGCCGGCATCGCGGCGATGAAGCCGGGGAACCGGCTCGTCGACGTCTCCCGGGCCATCGAGACGTACATCCGGCGGCAGCCGAAGCCGGGCGGGGGCAAGTACGGGATCGTCGAGGACTACGGCGGCCATGGCATCGGGACCGAGATGCACATGGATCCGCATCTGCTGAACTACGTGGAGCGGCGGCGGGGGAAGGGGCCGAAGCTGGTGGCCGGGTTCTGCCTCGCCATCGAGCCGATGGTCTCGCTGGGTACGCCCCGGACCGAGGTGCTCGCCGACGACTGGACCGTCATCACGACGGACGGGTCGTGGTCCTCGCACTGGGAGCACTCTGTCGCTCTGACGGATGAGGGGCCGCTCGTGCTGACGTCTCCCGACGGGGGGCGGGCGAAGCTGGCCGAGTTGGGGATCACGGCTGCGCCTGATCCCCTGGCCTAGCCCACTCCGTGGGGGGCGGCTTGACGTGCGTGGCGTGTCTGCGGCCCGGTGGGGGTGGGCCGCGCAGTTCCCCGCGCCCCTGAGGGGCGCCCCCTGAAGGGCGCCCCTTCGGGGCGTTCCCTTTAGGGTCTTCCTGCATAGGGATCTTGCTCGTGGGGCAGACTTTCTCGATTCGTCTTTCCGGGGGCCCTGGCGTAGACTGACTCGTCGGCTCTCGTGCATCCGCATGTCTGCATGTGGTAAGCGCGGAGTCGATCAAGGTAGTCGATTCGAAGGGCGAAGCGTGGCCAAGAAGCAAGGTGCCATCGAGATCGAGGGCACTGTCGTCGAGTCTCTTCCGAACGCCATGTTCAAGGTCGAGCTCCAGAACGGCCACCAGGTCCTGGCGCACATCAGCGGCAAGATGCGTATGCACTACATCCGTATCCTCCCTGACGACCGGGTCGTGGTGGAGCTGTCTCCGTACGACCTCACGCGTGGCCGGATCGTCTACCGGTACAAGTAGATCTTGCCCGCACCCCGTCTCTGCGGGGTGATGGCACTGACCCGGAGAACCTCACCCAATGAAGGTCAAGCCGAGCGTCAAGAAGATCTGCGACAAGTGCAGGGTGATCCGCCGTCACGGCCGGGTCATGGTCATCTGCGAAAACCCGCGCCACAAGCAGCGCCAGGGCTGACGCACGACCGCACCTTCTGCACCCGCAGAACTTCGCGCGACGCAGTACATGTTCATACGCAGAGCCCGGATCCACTGTTCACAGGGATCCGACACCCCCGGTCGGAGGCCGGGGACCCGATCCGTACCGAATCCTCGGGGTTTTCACCGACGAGGACGACGGCGGGCGGGATCCGGTTCTGCGGAAGACCTCCGAACGACAACTGGAGCCATTGAATGGCACGCGTTTCCGGTGTTGACATCCCGCGCGAAAAGCGCGTGGAGGTTGCCCTCACCTACGTGTTCGGCATCGGCCGGACCCTCTCGCAGAAGACGCTGGCCGACACCGGCGTCAACCCCGACACCCGCGTCCGTGACCTCTCCGAGGAGGAGCTGGTCCGGATCCGCGAGTACGTGGACAACAACTTCAAGACCGAGGGTGACCTCCGCCGTGAGGTTCAGGCCGACATCCGCCGCAAGGTCGAGATCGGCTGCTACCAGGGTCTGCGCCACCGCCGTGGCCTGCCCGTCCACGGCCAGCGCACCAGCACGAACGCGCGTACCCGCAAGGGCCCGCGTCGCGCCATCGCCGGCAAGAAGAAGCCGGGCAAGAAGTAGTCCTCAGCGGACAACGCTTCATCAGCGGTCTTCGCTGTAGGACCGACCACCTCCCCGTAGGAGATATAGATGCCCCCCAAGGGTCGTCAGGGCGCTGCCAAGAAGGTGCGCCGCAAGGAAAAGAAGAACGTCGCTCACGGGCACGCGCACATCAAGAGCACGTTCAACAACACGATCGTCTCGATCACCGACCCCTCGGGCAACGTGATCTCCTGGGCCTCCGCCGGCCACGTCGGCTTCAAGGGCTCGCGCAAGTCCACCCCCTTCGCCGCGCAGATGGCCGCCGAGTCGGCCGCCCGCCGCGCGCAGGAGCACGGCATGCGCAAGGTCGACGTCTTCGTCAAGGGTCCGGGCTCCGGCCGTGAGACCGCGATCCGCTCCCTCCAGGCCACCGGCCTCGAGGTCGGCTCGATCCAGGACGTGACGCCCACGCCGCACAACGGCTGCCGTCCGCCCAAGCGCCGTCGCGTCTGACGCACGGTTGTCTTAGTTTTTCCCGGGCTCGGGCGGTACGGCTCCTCGGAGTCGTGCCGCCCGTACCCTTGTAGTAACAGCAGGGCGTCAAATAGCGGGCGCCCATGACTGAAGGATCGCAACATGCTGATTGCTCAGCGTCCCTCGTTGACCGAAGAGGTCGTCGACGAATTCCGCTCCCGGTTCGTGATCGAGCCGCTGGAGCCGGGCTTCGGCTACACCCTCGGCAACTCCCTGCGCCGTACGCTCCTCTCCTCGATCCCCGGAGCCGCTGTCACCAGCATCCGGATCGACGGTGTCCTGCACGAGTTCACCACCGTGCCGGGCGTCAAGGAGGACGTCACCGACCTGATCCTCAACATCAAGCAGCTGGTCGTCTCCTCGGAGCACGACGAGCCGGTCGTGATGTACCTGCGCAAGCAGGGCCCGGGTCTGGTCACCGCCGCCGACATCGCGCCCCCGGCCGGTGTCGAGGTCCACAACCCCGACCTGGTCCTCGCCACGCTCAACGGCAAGGGCAAGCTGGAGATGGAGCTGACCGTCGAGCGCGGTCGCGGTTACGTCTCCGCCGTGCAGAACAAGCAGGTCGGTCAGGAGATCGGGCGCATCCCGGTCGACTCGATCTACTCGCCCGTTCTCAAGGTCACGTACAAGGTCGAGGCGACCCGTGTCGAGCAGCGCACCGACTTCGACAAGCTGATCGTCGACGTCGAGACCAAGCAGGCCATGCGTCCGCGTGACGCCATGGCGTCGGCCGGTAAGACCCTGGTCGAGCTGTTCGGTCTGGCGCGCGAGCTCAACATCGACGCCGAGGGCATCGACATGGGCCCGTCCCCGACGGACGCCGCCCTCGCCGCCGATCTCGCCCTGCCGATCGAGGAGCTCGAGCTCACCGTTCGGTCGTACAACTGCCTCAAGCGTGAGGGCATCCACTCCGTGGGTGAGCTCGTCGCCCGCTCCGAGGCCGACCTGCTCGACATCCGCAACTTCGGTGCGAAGTCGATCGACGAGGTCAAGGCGAAGCTGGCCGGCATGGGCCTGGCCCTGAAGGACAGCCCGCCCGGATTCGACCCGACCGCCGCCGCGGACGCCTTCGGCGCGGACGACGACGCGGATGCCGGGTTCGTCGAGACCGAGCAGTACTGAGCCGTTCCGCGAGATCGCTTCGCTGGATGGGTTGAGACATGACTGCGGGGCCGTCGTGGCTGGTCGCGCAGTTCCCCGCGCCCCTTATGGGGCGCGGGTCCTCCGGGGCCTTGAAAAGGGCTCCGGATCTTCGACAGGCGATCGCCTGCTCGGACACTGACCCCGGTACCTGATACGGCCGGGGCAGACACCTAGGAGAAACATCATGCCGAAGCCCACCAAGGGTGCCCGTATGGGTGGCAGCGCCGCGCACGAGAAGCTGCTTCTCGCGAACCTCGCGAAGTCGCTCTTCGAGCACGGCAAGATCACGACGACCGAGGCGAAGGCCCGCCGTCTGCGGCCGTACGCCGAGCGTCTGGTCACCAAGGCGAAGAAGGGTGACCTTCACAACCGCCGTCAGGTGCTCTCGGTCATCACGGACAAGAGCATCGTGCACACGCTCTTCACCGAGATCGGCCCGCGCTACGAGAACCGCCCGGGTGGCTACACCCGTATCACCAAGATCGGTAACCGTCGTGGCGACAACGCGCCCATGGCTGTCATCGAGCTGGTGGAGGCCCTGACCGTGGCCCAGCAGGCCACCGGTGAGGCCGAGGCGGCGACGAAGCGCTCCGCGAAGGACGCCGAGGTCGAGACCAAGGCCGAGGAGACTCAGGCCGAGGACGCCAAGGTCGACGTGACCAAGGGTGACGAGGCCGCCGAGGAGTCCAAGGACGCGTAAGCGTCTGCGGGGACCGTGCGTCGGCGGCTGCAGCGCTGTCGTGGCTTGTCGCGCAGTTCCCCGCGTCCCTTCGGGGGTTTTGCTTGAGCGGGTCCGTTCCTTTTCAGGAGCGGGCCCGCTTTTGTGTTGCTGAGAGGATTTCCAGGTGAGTGACGAAGTGGTGCCCGGTCATGTGCGGGTGCGGATGGACGTCTCGTACGACGGGAGCGAGTTCTCCGGGTGGGCCAAGCAGGCCGGCGGGCGCAGGACCGTACAGGGTGAGATCGAGGACGCGCTGCGGACCGTGACGCGGTCGGGCGAGACGGTGTACGAGCTGACCGTGGCCGGGCGGACCGATGCGGGGGTGCATGCCCGGGGGCAGGTGGCGCACGTCGATCTGCCCGGGGAGCTGTGGGCGGAGCACCGGGAGAAGCTGCTGAAGCGGCTGGCCGGGCGGCTGCCGAAGGACGTGCGGGTGTGGGCGCTGACCGAGGCGCCGAGCGGGTTCAACGCGCGGTTCTCGGCGATGTGGCGGCGGTACGCGTATTGCGTCACCGACAACCCCGGCGGGGTCGACCCCCTGCTGCGCAGCCATGTCCTGTGGCACGACTGGCCGCTCGACGTGGAGGCCATGAACGAGGCGGCCCAGGGGCTGCTCGGGGAGCACGACTTCGCCGCGTACTGCAAGAAGCGCGAGGGCGCCACGACTATCCGTACGTTGCAGGAGCTGCGGATGGAGCGGGGGAGCGACGGGGTCGTCACCGCCACCGTGCGGGCGGACGCCTTCTGCCACAACATGGTGCGCTCGCTGATCGGGGCGCTGCTGTTCGTGGGGGACGGGCACCGGGGCGCCGACTGGCCGGCGAAGGTGCTGGCCGCGGGGGTGCGGGACTCCGCCGTGCACGTGGTGCGGCCGCACGGGCTGACGCTGGAGGAGGTCGGCTATCCGGCCGACGAGCTGCTGGCCGCGCGGAACAAGGAGGCGCGGAACCGGCGGACGCTGCCGGCCGGCGGCTGCTGTTAGCCGCCTGCCGCGCCTGAGCGGTCCGGCCCCAGGAGGGCTCCACAAAACGCCCCTTATGGACCTCGACGAAATCCAGCTGTAACGCAGATCTTGGCGCCTTATATCGGACGTAAGGCGTCATGTCTGACTTACTTCCTCACGCGAATCTTACGCAGCTCTTGAAACTCGGTTATGATTTCGCGGCCCGGCCGGTTGTTCGAATGGGGTGGCTGGGTAAGGGGCGGGGATCATCGGGCTGCTGTATGCCCGGGGGTGGGTTTTTTCATGACTTCAGTAGGTCCTGTGCGGACCGCGGGGCGGCGCAGCACGCGCCAGACCGGGAAGCGGAGAGCCGGGCGCGGCGGTCAGGCATCGCTCGGGCTGCTGCCTCTGCCGCCGACGGAGAAGGAGAAGTACTCCTACGCCAGACGGAACCTGTGGATCCTGACGATCAGTTCGCTGGTCAGTTTCTGCTGTCTCATCATGAGCCAGTTCAAGCTGGCCCAGTCGACTCCCGTGCTGTGGATCTACACGCCGCTGCTGGTCTTCACGGTGATCTACTACCTGATCTCGCTGCGGGTAAACGGATTCACCCGGGATTTCGACATCAAGCACCACCGGCAGCTCGTGGCGAACTGGCGGCCCGAGACCTACCCGTCCGTCGACGTCTTCCTGCCGGTGTGCGGTGAGCCCATCGAGGTGCTGCACAACACCTGGACCCACGTGCGGGCGATGGCCGACCGGTATCCCGGTGTCTGCGTCCCCTTCGTGCTCGACGACGGAGCGAGCGCCGACCTGGAGGCGATGGCGCACGACTTCGGCTTCCGCTACGGCACCCGGGAGAACCGCGGCTGGTTCAAGAAGGCCGGCAACATGCACTTCGGCTTCGAGCAGTCGGACGGTGAGTTCATCCTCATCCTCGACGCCGACTTCACCCCGCGTGCGGATCTGCTCGAAGAGATGCTGCCGTACATGGACGAGAACCCGAAGACCGGCATCGTCCAGTCGCCGCAGTACTTCCGCGTCCTGGACTCGCAGAACTGGATCGAACGCGGTGCCGGCGCCGTGCAGGAGCTCTTCTACCGCTCCGTGCAGGTGTCCCGGCAGGGCAGCGACGGCGCCATCTGCGTCGGTTCGTGCGCCATCTACCGGCGGGCGGCCCTGGACGACAACGGCGGTACGACGCTGATCGAGCACTCCGAGGACGTCCACACGGGCTTCGACCTGCGGGGCCTCGGCTGGGACCTGCGGTACATCCCCGTCGCCGTGTCCACCGGGGTGTGCCCGGACAGCGCGGGCGCCTTCTTCAACCAGCAGTACCGCTGGTGCTCGGGGTCGATGAGCCTGCTCGGCAGCAAGAAGTTCTGGCAGCGGAAGATCAAGTTCTCCAGCCGCCTGTGCTACATGTCGGGCTTCTTCTACTACATCCACACGGCGCTGTTCACCTTCGCGGCGCCCGTGATCCCCGTCGTGCTGCTGCTGGTGATGCCGGACAAGCTCAAGGTCGAGCACCTGCTCCTGGTGCTGCCGAGCATCCTCTACACCACGATCATCTTCCCGATGTGGCACAAGGCGCCCTACCGCCTCGAAGCCTGGGCCGCCCGGATGATGTACGGCTGGGCGCACTTCTTCGCCATCTGGGACATCCTGCGCAAGAACCGCATGGGCTGGCAGCCCACCGGGTCCGCCGGCGCGAAGAAGAACAAGACCCGCCGCTTCTGGATCGGCATGTGGGTGTGGGGCGGCGGCACCGCCCTGATCTGGGTGGGTGCGGCGGTGTGGCGGCTGTTCACCATGAACGCCCCCGACTTCGCCCTCATCCTTTCCACCGGACTCTTCTACGCCCTGGTCGTCGGGCGTGTCCTGGTGCAGCCCCGAGCGGAGAGCGCCGTCTGATGCTGCTGACACGTGCACGCACCACCGTGGCGGGCTGCGCACTGGCCCTGTCCGCGCTGCTCGCGCTGAGCGGCTGTTCCGTACTGGACGACTCCGGCACGTCGGCGTCGTCCGAGGGCGGCGGCAGCGGCGGGGGCGGTTCGAAGGACGGCGGCACCGACGCCGGCATCCCCTACGACGTGACGCCGCTCCTCAAACCCGACAAGAAGTACTACGGCGCGGCCGTCGACGGCGCTCCGACCTCGATGAAGGGCGTCGACGCCTACACCGAGATGACCGGCAAGAAGCCGAACCTCGTCGAGTACTACGCGGCCTGGGGCGACGGCTTCGACGCCAAGGGCGTCCGCAACGCCTGGGCCGAGGGCGCCCTGACCCTGGTGTCCTGGGAGCCGTTCGACGTCACGCTCGCCGACATCGCGGCCGGCGAGAAGGACGCGTACCTCAAGGACTACGCGGCCGCCGTGCGCAAGCTGAACCTGCCGGTCGTCATCTCGTTCGCCGACGAGATGAACGGCCACTGGGAGAAGTGGGGCACCGAGAACGTCACGCCGGAGCAGTACGTGGCCGCGTGGAAGCACATCCACGACACGTTCACGGACGCCGGCGCCTCCAACGTGATCTGGGCCTGGTCGCCCAACATCGTCAACCCGGTCAAGAGCGTCGAGCTGGAGCCGTACTACCCCGGCGACGGCTACGTGGACTGGGTGGGCGTGATCGGCTACTTCACGCTGGAGGAGGACAACGCCTACGACAGCGTCTTCGGTCCGACCCTGGAACAGATCCGCACCTTCACGAAGAAGCCGGCGCTGATCCTGGAGACGGCCGCCGAGCCGGGTGAGCGCCGCCGGGCCGACGTGCGCAACCTGTTCGCCGGGGTCGAGGCGGACGACGACATGCTCGGGTTCGTCTGGTTCGACCACAAGAAGCGGGCCGACTGGCGCTTGGAGGTCAGCCCTCTCGCGCTCAAGGAGTTCAAGCGGCTGGCCGCCGACGACCGGTTCGGCTTCGACGTTCGGAAGCCGTGATGAATCGAAGCCAGCACACCGGTCCGCCGCAGTCCCACGACCCGTACGGCGCGCGGTACGACGACCAGTACGGGGACCAGTACGGGGATCAGTACGGCGACCAGTACGCCGACCCCTACGGGGAGCGCGACTCGTCCTCCTGGTTCAACTCCGACGGGCAGCCAGCGCAGGGCCACGCGCCGCAGCAGGGCTACGCGTACGACCCGCAGACGATCTACCCGCAGCAGCAGTACGCGACGGGCATCCCCGAGCAGCGGCAGCGCGAGGACCAGCCGACGTACGCGCTGCAGACCGTCGAGGAGAAACCGGCCGAGCCCTCGTACCACATTCCCGTGACGCCCGAGGCGGGCTGGGACATGGCGGCCAGCACGCGGCGGGCCTGGGTCAGCCGGGCCGTGCTGCTGTGCATCCTGGCGATCCAGGCGGTGCTGTCGCTACGGCTGTCCAACACGGCGTTCCAGGACGAGGCGCTGTATCTGGCCGCCGGGCACGCGGAACTGGACCACCTGCTCAACGGCACCCCGCTGCCCATCGACTACGCCGCGTACTTCTCGGGATCGCCCCAGCTCTACCCGGTGCTCGCGGCGCTGGTGGACGGCCAGTTCGGACTCACCGGCGCACGGCTGCTCAGCCTCTTCTTCATGCTCTGCACCACCGGGCTGCTGTACTCGTTCACGCGGCGGATGTTCAACGAGCGGGCCGCGCTCGCGGCCGCCGCGCTGTTCTCGGTGGTCCAGTCGACCGTCGTCATGGGCTACTTCGCCACCTACGACGCGGCCGCCGTGTTCCTGCTGGCCCTCGCCGTCTGGATCGTCGTCCGCACGAACCGCGCGCCGGCCTACGCGGTGCTGCTCGCCGCGCCCGTCGCGGTCCTCGCGGTCGGTGTGAAGTACGCCGCCGCGCTCTACCTGCCGACCATCGTCGTGCTCGCGCTGCTGACGGCCTGGCCGTACCGCGGGGCGAAGTCCGCCGTCGTGCGCATGCTGCTGCTCGGCCTCGGCATGGGCGCGCTGGCCGGGGCCGGTATGTACACCACCGATCTGCTCGCGGGCATCCAACAGACCACGACCGACCGTGCGCACGGCTCCGACAGCGCGCAGTTCCTGCTGCAGCGCTCGGCCGAGTGGGGCGGGCTGATGTTCCTGACGGCCGTCGGCGGCGCGGTCTCGTACGTCCGGCGCAGCCGGATGAACGAATCGCCGCTGGCGCAGCGCCTCGGCAACCCCGGCTGGCGCTGGCGGGCCCTGATGGGGCTGCTCCTGTGCGGCACGGCCGTGCTGGCCTCGGCGTACCAGATTCATCTCGGCACCGTCGTCTCGCTGTTCAAGCACGTCGGCTTCGGGCTGCTCTTCGCCGCGCCGATGGCCGGCGTGGGCGTGACCCGGCTCGTCGGCGCGCACTTCCGCTACCCCCAGCTCGGCATCATGCTGTGGACGGCGCTGCTGTGCCTCGGCATCTCGCAGGCCGACTGGCGCTTCGGCGTCTGGCCGGACTCCTCGAAGATGATCCGGACGATCCAGGCACATGTGAACTCCAAGGGGCACTACCTCAGTTCCACGCCCGAGGTGCCCGTCTACTACCTGCGCGAGAAGACCGACCACAGTCAGTGGCAGAGCGTCTTCGGCATGGAGTACAAGGCGAAGAAGGGCACGTACCTCACCGGCGACGACGCCTACCGCGCGGCGTTGCGCGACGGCGAGTTCGACCTGATCGTGCTCGACGGGATCACCAACCCGCGGGTCGACGACGTCATCGCCGGGGCGGTCAAGGGAAATCCGCACTACCGGCTGCTCGCCGACGTGCCGTGGCGCAACTCCAGCGGTACGGGGACGTACCGGATCTGGATCAAGACGTCCTGACCACGGCCGTTCTCCCTTCCCGCGCCGAATCCACCAGCTGAATCCTCTGTACGAAAGGCAGTGCCATGCGGCTCACTGTCATCGGCACCGGCTACCTCGGTGCCACCCATGCCGCCTGTATGGCGGAGCTCGGGCACGAGGTGCTCGGGGTCGACGTCGATCCGGACAAGGTCGCCGCGCTGCAGGCGGGGCGGGTGCCCTTCCACGAACCCGCGCTGCCGGAGCTGCTCGCGAAGCACACGGCGAGCGGACGGCTCCGGTTCACCACGTCCTACGAGGAGGCCGCGGCCTTCGGCCAGGTGCACTTCATCTGCGTCGGCACCCCGCAGCGCAAGGACTCCGAGGGCGCCGACCTGCGGTACGTCGACTCGGCGTTCGCGTCGATGGCCCGCCACGCGGACCCCGGCGCGCTCCTCGTGGGCAAGTCGACCGTGCCCGTGGGCACGGCCCAGCGGCTCGCCGGGACCCACGCGGTGGAGATCGCCTGGAACCCGGAGTTCCTGCGCGAGGGCTTCGCCGTCGAGGACACCCTGCGGCCCGACCGGCTGGTCCTCGGCATCGGATCGGAGCGTGCCGAAACGTTGCTGCGCGAGGTGTACGCGCCCGTCATCGGTGCGGGGACCCCGGTCGTCACCGCCGACTTCCCGACCGCCGAACTGGTCAAGACGGCCGCGAACGCGTTCCTCGCCACCAAGATCTCGTTCATCAACGCCATGGCGGAGGTGTGCGAGGCCACGGGCGGCGACGTCTCCGTCCTGGCGGAGGCGATCGGTCACGACGACCGGATCGGGAGGAAGTTCCTGCGGGCCGGGGTCGGCTTCGGCGGCGGCTGTCTGCCCAAGGACATCCGTGCCTTCGCGCACCGCGCCGACGAACTGGGGGTCTCGCTGGCGTTCCTGCGCGAGGTCGACGCGATCAACATGCGGCGCCGCGACCGGGTGGTCGAGCTGGCCCGTGAGCTGTGCGGGGGCACGGTTCTCGGGGCGCGGATCGCGGTGCTCGGCGCGGCCTTCAAACCGGACTCCGACGACATCCGCGACTCGCCGGCACTCAACGTGTCGGCGCGGCTGCGGCTCGACGGCGCCGACGTCACGGTCTACGACCCGGAGGCGATGGACAACGCCCGCAAGGCGTTCCCGCTGCTCGGGTACGCGCTGTCGGCGGAGGATGCGCTGCGCGGGGCCGACCTCGTGCTGCACCTGACCGAATGGCCGCAGTTCCGCGAACTCGCTCCGCAGCGGGCGCGCGCACTGGTCTCCCGTCCACGGATCGTGGACGGCAGGGGGATGCTCGACGGGGCCGCATGGGCCGCGGCGGGCTGGCAGTTCCGCGCGCTGGGAAGACCCGCGCCCGGTGGGGAGGGGTGAGGACATGATGGACAGATTCGAGGACGTGCGCGTCACCGTGGTGATGCCTACGTACAACGAAGCGGCCAATCTGCCGAGGATGGCCGAGGCTGTGCTGCAACTGCCGCTGAACGGGCTGCACTTGAAGGTGGTGGACGACTCCAGTCCGGACGGTACCGGACGGATCGCCGAGGAGCTCGCGGAGAAGTACAACAGCGACGGACCGCACCGGATGAGCGTGCTGCACCGGACCGCGAAGGACGGTCTCGGGCGCGCGTACGTCGCCGGCATGAGCGCCGCGGTCGACGAGGGCGCCGAGTACGTCGTGCAGATGGACGCCGACGGCAGCCATCCCGTGGAGGCGGTCCCCCGGATGCTCGGCACCGCCGTGGCCTCGGGCGTCGGTCTGGTCGTCGGCAGCCGGTACGTCGAGGGCGGCTCGCTCGACGAGGACTGGGGCGCGCACCGCGTGCTGTTGTCCCGCTTCGCCAACCGCTACGCGCGTACCGTGCTCGGCACGAAGATCCGTGACATCACCGCGGGCTTCAACCTCTGGTCCGCCGCGACCCTGCGCGACGTGGACCTGCACTCCCTGGACAGCGCCGGCTACAGCTTCCGGGTCGAGCTGAAGTACAAGGCCGTACGGGCCGGTCACAGCGCCGTGGAGATCCCCATCCGCTTCGAGGAGCGGACCGAGGGCGTCTCGAAGATGACCCTGCGCACCCAGCTCGAGTCGGCCCTGGTGCCGGTGAAGCTGCGCCTCAAGCACAAGTGACCCATGACCTCCGGCCGGCTCGGGAGGGGGCAGGTCTGGGGTGCTTGGTCGTCGGTGGGGTGCGGGTGGGTGGGGGCTGGTCGCGCAGTTCCCCGCGCCCCTTTGGGGCTGCGCCCCTGGGGGTGTGCCCCTGGAAACGATGCTGGTGCGGCTACTGGTCGGCGGTCGCCGCCGACGCCTGGGCCTCGCCGCGGCGGTGGATCTGGCGGAACGTGAACTCGGCCAGGTCGTCGCCGGTGCTGAAGACCTTGGTGTCCTTCTGGGTCACGTCCTTGCCGTTCGTGAATCCGGCGACCGTGAAGTAGGCGTAGCGGCCGTACGAGTTGGTCGTCGAGCGGCAGATCGCGGAGCGGCAGAAGACGGGGACGCCCTCACCGGAGAGCGACTGGACGACGCTCTGCTTGTCGGCGTCGGCCTTCGCCTTGAGCGCCTTGGCCTCGGTGTCGAAGACGGCCACGCCGACCGTCACCGCCACACCGTCCTTCGCATACGTGGCGCGCATCAGGCGGGTGCAGTCGTTCTTCGTGAGGACCGGGCCGAGCGTGCCCTGGGCGGCCGACGCGCAGGTCTTCGTGGACGCCAGCGCGCCCTTCTTGTAGACCGTCTCGCCCATCGTCAGCTGGGTGCCCGGGAAGAGGGTGTCGGGACCGAGTATCTCGGTGTCCTTCTTCACATCGGATATGAAGTCCTTCGGGTCCAGCGGCGGCGGCGCCGAGGTCTCCTCGAACGACGGGCCGGGGCCGGTGGTGTCCGACGGGATGTCCGCGGAGGTGGGCAGCTCGGAGGCGGGCCTGTTCGACGCCTGTTCGTTGCCGTCCGCCGATACCACGGCCACGGCGACCGCCGCGCCCACGGCGATGGTGGCGAGAGCGCCGCCGCCCACCAGCAGCCACCTGCGGCGCCGGTTGCGCGCCTCGGACGCCTCGGCCAACGCCGCCCAGTCGGGGGACCGGCTGTCCCACTGCGGCGGCTGAGAACCTGATCCCCCGGAACCCCACTGGGGTCCCCCCTGCCCAAAGCTCATGGGCCGCATCTTAGACGGGACAAGGGGTGTGCCGGGCCCCGCGTGCCCGCTCCGGGTCTCGCCGAAACCCGGCGGGCGCCCGTCGGCGGCTCCGCGTTTTGACCCGTACGGGCCACCGAAGGTATTCTTGCGGTTCGTTATGTGTATTGGCTTGCTCATTCTCACGTGAGGGGCCCTTACACCGGTCCACCGGGCCGATGACCAGCGGCAGGACTCGGTTGCGTCACCGAGGTCCGCCAGGGCTGTCGTACATCGTCCGTGGTGGCCCATTGTCAGGACCCACTCACTGAAGAAGCGAAGGCTACGACCGTGCGTACGTTCAGCCCCAAGCCCGGCGACATCACTCGCCAGTGGTACGTCATCGACGCCCAGGATGTCGTCCTGGGTCGTCTGGCAACCACTGCCGCGAACATCCTGCGGGGCAAGCACAAGCCGATTTACGCCCCGCACGTCGACGCTGGTGACTTCGTCATCATCGTCAACGCCGACAAGGTGCACCTCTCCGGCAACAAGAAGACCCAGAAGCTGGCGTACCGCCACTCCGGTTACCCGGGTGGTCTGCGCTCCGTCCGTTACGACGAGCTGCTGGCGAAGAACCCCGAGAAGGCCGTCGAGAAGGCCATCAAGGGCATGATCCCCAAGAACACCCTGGGCCGTCAGGTGCTCTCGAAGCTGAAGGTCTACTCGGGCGACCAGCACCCGCACGCTGCCCAGCAGCCGGTGCCGTTCGAGATCACCCAGGTCGCGCAGTAGTTCCGGCCACCCCCTAAGACGAAAAAGAATCTGAGGAGAATCGTGGCCGAGACCACCGTTGAGCAGCCGGTCGAAGAGAACGAGACCGAGCTCGTCGACGTCGAGCAGTACACCACCGAGTCCGAGGTGCCCGTCGAGGGCGAGTACACCTCGGAGTCCCTCGCGGGCCGCTTCGGCGACCCGCAGCCGGCGGCCGGCCTGGGCCGTCGCAAGAACGCCATCGCCCGCGTCCGGATCGTCCCGGGCTCCGGCAAGTGGAAGGTCAACGGGCGCACGCTCGAGGACTACTTCCCGAACAAGGTGCACCAGCAGGAAGTCAACGAGCCCTTCAAGGTGCTCGAGCTCGACGGCCGCTACGACGTCGTCGCCCGCATCTCGGGTGGCGGCGTGTCCGGTCAGGCCGGTGCCCTGCGCCTCGGCGTGGCCCGCGCGCTGAACGAGGCCGACGTGGACAACAACCGCGGCGCCCTGAAGAAGGCCGGTTACCTCAAGCGTGACGACCGTGCGGTCGAGCGCAAGAAGGCCGGTCTCAAGAAGGCCCGTAAGGCCCCGCAGTACAGCAAGCGCTAAATCCCGCTCGCTGTTCTGCACGCATCGCCCCGGCGGCACGTTCTGTGTCGCCGGGGCGTTCGTTTATCACCGGCTGTGGACCCGGGCCCCGCGTGCGGGAGCCGGATATCGCGGATTTCGGCCACAGCATGGGAACAGACCTGGGAGATGTACAGGCCCGGGGGATATACCTGACAAAGGCCGGAGCCGGGCTCTCGGCCGAGCCGCACATTCTGAGTAAGCCTGTGCAGACCTGCGCACACCCGCGGGGACCTGTGTAGACCTGAGCAAGTTCGGAGGACACCAGTGGGACGACTCTTCGGGACGGACGGCGTACGCGGGGTCGCCAACGCGGATCTGACGGCCGAGCTCACGCTCGGCCTCTCCGTGGCGGCGGCGCACGTACTGGCCGAGGCGGGAACCTTCGAGGGCCACCGGCCGACCGCGGTGGTCGGACGGGATCCGCGCGCGTCCGGGGAGTTCCTGGAAGCCGCCGTGGTCGCGGGCCTCGCCAGCGCCGGCGTGGACGTGCTGCGGGTCGGCGTCCTGCCGACCCCCGCGGTGGCGTATCTCACCGGCGCCCTCCGTGCCGACCTCGGCGTGATGCTCTCCGCGAGCCACAACGCCATGCCGGACAACGGCGTCAAGTTCTTCGCCCGCGGCGGGCACAAGCTCGCCGACGAGCTGGAGGACCGGATCGAGGCCGTCTACGAGGAGCACCGCACCGGCGCCCCCTGGGACCGCCCGACCGGCGCCGGCGTCGGACGCGTCCGCTCGTACGAGGAGGGCTTCGAGGCGTACGTCACCCATCTCCTCACCGCCGTCCCGAACCGGCTGGACGGGCTGAAGGTCGTCCTCGACGAGGCGCACGGCGCGGCCGCGCGGGTCTCGCCCGAGGCGTTCACGCGCGCCGGCGCCGAGATCGTCACGATCGGTGCCGAGCCCGACGGCCTCAACATCAACGACGGCTGCGGCTCCACCCACCTCGACCTGCTGAAGGCCGCCGTCCTGGAGCACGGCGCCGATCTCGGCATCGCGCACGACGGCGACGCCGACCGCTGCCTGGCCGTGGACCACACCGGCGCGGAGGTCGACGGGGACCAGATCCTGGCCGTCCTCGCGCTCGCGATGCGGGAGCGCTCCGAGCTGCGGTCCGACACCGTCGTCGCCACGGTCATGTCGAACCTCGGGTTCAAGCTGGCCATGGAGGGCGCGGGGGTGTCCCTCGTGCAGACCGCGGTCGGGGACCGGTATGTGCTGGAGGAGATGAAGGAGCACGACTACGCGCTCGGCGGCGAGCAGTCGGGGCACGTGATCATCCTGGACCACGCGACCACGGGTGACGGGACGCTGACCGGACTGCTGCTGGCGGCCCGGGTCGCGGAGACCGGTCGTACGCTGCGGGAACTCGCGTCCGTGATGGAGCGGTTGCCGCAGGTCCTCATCAACGTGCCGGACGTGGACCGGTCCCGGGTGTCGACCTCCGCGGAGCTGGCCTCCGCCGTCACCGAGGCCGAGCGGGAACTCGGGTCCACCGGGCGGGTGTTGCTGCGGCCTTCCGGGACCGAACCGCTGGTACGGGTCATGGTGGAGGCGGCCGACATCGATCAGGCGCGGGCCGTGGCGGGGCGGCTGGCCGACGCGGTCAAGTCCGCGCTGGGGTGAATGTCGGGGCCGGGTAGGGGGCGGGGGCCGGGCGGCGTCGCGGGGTGCGGGTCCGCTGTGGCTGGTCGCGCAGTTCCCCGCGCCCCTGAAGGGCGCGGCCGGTGGTCAGAGTTTCCGCAGACTCAATCTCTGGACCTTGTGGTCCGGGCCCTTGCGGACCACGAGGGTGGCGCGGCCGCGGGTCGGGGCCACGTTCTCCAGGAGGTTGACCTTGTTGATGGTCCGCCAGGTCGTCCGGGCGTAGTCGAGGGCCTCCTCCTCGGAGACCTGGGTGTACTTGCGGAAGTACGAGGACGGGTCCTGGAAGGCCGTCTCGCGCAGGCGGCGGAAACGGTTCAGGTACCAGCCCTCGATGTCCTCCGCCCGCGCGTCCACGTACACGCTGAAGTCGAAGTAGTCGGCGAGGCCGACCCGGGTGCGGCCGTCCTTGCCGGGCAGGGCGGGCTGCAGGACGTTCAGCCCTTCGACGATCAGGATGTCGGGGCGGCGTACGGTGAGCAGCGCGCCGGGGACCCGGTCGTAGATGAGGTGGGAGTAGACGGGGGCCGTCACCTCGTCCTTGCCGGCCTTGATGTCCGCGACGAACCGGGTCAGCGCCCGGCGGTCGTACGACTCCGGGAAGCCCTTTCTGGACATCAGGCCCCGTGCCTGGAGCTCCTTGGTGGGCAGCAGGAAGCCGTCCGTGGTGACCAGTTCCACCCGTGGGTGCTCGGGCCAGCGGGACAGCAGGGCCTGCAGGAGGCGGGCGACGGTGGACTTGCCGACGGCGACCGAACCGGCCACGCCTATCACGAACGGCGTGCCGGACTGGGAGCCCTTCTCGCCGAGGAAGGTGTTGAGGGCGCCGCGCAGGCCGTCGGTGGCGCCGACGTAGAGATTGAGGAGCCGGGACAGCGGCAGATAGATGTCCCGTACCTCGTCGAGATCGATGACATCGCCCAGACCGCGCAGCTTCTCCACCTCCCCGGCGGTCAGCGGGAGCGGCGTCTTCTCACGCAGCGCACTCCACTGGGTGCGGGTGAGGTCGACGTAGGGAGTCGCCTCCGGCCTGGGCCGGTGGGCGCTCCGCGGCAGCGACGGCAATGCGGAGACCGGTGGGATCACAGTCCATTGTTACGGCAGTTTGAACGAAGCGCCGGGTGGAGTCCGTCACGCCGGTGCGTTCCGCCGGGGATTGCGCCGGGAATTCCCTCCGCGCTCGACCCGCGCCCCGCCCACATCCGACCCGCGCCCGACTCCCGCCTCCGTGCGCTCCCGTCCGCCGTCCGTCCGGGTGCTCCGCGCGTCCGGACCCTGGACCGGCGGGTCGTACGGGCATAGCGTGCCGCCCACCCGGGAGCGAGCCGCCTCCCGGGACGCCAGGGGTGGGGATGGTCGTCATGACCGTACGTTTCCGAGTGCGTGGCCTCGTCGGAGGGAGACCCGGGCGCCGACGGGCGGACGGCGAGGGTCTTGAGGGCAGGGTCCGCAGCGAACTGGCGCTCGACCTGCCGGACGAGGACCTGGGGGAGTACCTCTACGACTGCATCGACCTGTACGAGATGGGCAGCAAACCGCGCTGCGAGGAGGTCGAGTACCTCGGGATGGTGCAGGAGGCGATCGACCGGATCGAGCGGGGGGAGTGAAGCGCGTGGGGGGAGTGCCGGGGGCGCGGGAATTTCCGATATCGGGCACGCGATGCCGCGGTGGGGCGTGCGTCGGCCCTTAGGCTGCCGCCATGTGCGGAATCGTGGGATACGTGGGGTCGCAGTCGGCGCTCGATGTCGTGGTGGCCGGGCTGAAGCGGCTGGAGTACCGGGGTTACGACTCGGCCGGTGTGGCCGTGCTCGCGGACGGCGGGATGGCCGCCGCGAAGAAGGCCGGCAAGCTCGCCAATCTGGAGAAAGAACTGGTCGAGCGGCCACTGCCGACCGGTTCGACGGGGATCGGGCACACGCGCTGGGCCACCCATGGCGGCCCGACCGACACGAACGCGCATCCGCATCTCGACAACGCCGGGCGGGTCGCTGTCGTCCACAACGGCATCATCGAGAACTTCGCCGCCCTGCGCGCCGAGCTGGCCGAGCGCGGGCACGCGCTGGCGTCCGAGACCGACACCGAGGTCGTCGCGCACCTGCTCGCCGAGGAGTTCTCCGCCTGCGCGGACCTCGCGGAGGCCATGCGGCTGGTGTGCCGGCGCCTTGAGGGGGCCTTCACCCTGGTGGCCGCGCACGCCGACGAGCCGGACGTGGTCGTCGGGGCGCGGCGCAACTCGCCGCTCGTCGTGGGCGTCGGGGAGGGCGAGGCGTTCCTCGCCTCCGACGTCGCCGCCTTCATCGCGCACACGCGGTCCGCGATCGAGCTGGGGCAGGACCAGGTGGTCGAGCTGCGGCGCGAAGGGGTGAGCGTCACCGGGTTCGACGGGGCGCCGGCCGAGACACGGTCGTACCACGTCGACTGGGACGTGTCCGCCGCCGAGAAGGGCGGCTACGACTACTTCATGCTCAAGGAGATCGCCGAGCAGCCGAAGGCGGTCGCCGACACGCTGCTCGGACGGATCGACTCCGGCGGCTCGCTGACGCTCGACGAGGTACGGATCTCGCCGGGGGCGCTGCGGGAGGTCGACAAGGTCGTGGTGGTGGCGTGCGGGACCGCCTTCCACGCCGGGCTGATCGCCAAGTACGCCATCGAGCACTGGACGCGGATCCCCTGCGAGGTCGAACTCGCGAGCGAGTTCCGGTACCGGGACCCGATCCTGGACGCGCAGACGCTGGTGATCGCCATCTCGCAGTCCGGGGAGACCATGGACACGCTGATGGCGCTGCGGCACGCGCGGGAGCAGGGGGCCAAGGTGCTCGCCGTCTGCAACACCAACGGGTCGACGATCCCGCGCGAGTCGGACGCCGTGCTCTACACGCACGCGGGGCCCGAGGTGGCGGTCGCCTCGACGAAGGCGTTCCTGACGCAGCTCGTGGCCTGCTACCTGGTGGCGCTGTACCTGGGGCAGGTGCGCGGCACGAAGTGGGGGGACGAGATCCAGGCCGTCGTCCGCGACCTGTCCCGTATCTCCGACGAGGTCGAACGGGTCCTGGAGACGATGGAGCCGGTACGGGAGCTGGCGCGGTCGTTGGCGGACAAGGACACGGTGCTGTTCCTGGGCCGGCACGTGGGCTACCCGGTGGCCCTGGAGGGGGCCCTCAAGCTCAAGGAACTCGCCTACATGCACGCCGAGGGCTTCGCGGCGGGCGAGCTGAAGCACGGGCCGATCGCGCTGATCGAGGAGGACCTGCCGGTCGTCGTGGTCGTGCCGTCCCCGCGCGGGCGGTCCGTCCTGCACGACAAGATCGTGTCGAACATCCAGGAGATCCGGGCGCGTGGGGCGCGGACGATCGTGATCGCGGAGGAGGGCGACGAGACGGTGGTCCCCTACGCGGACCACCTGATCCGGATCCCCGCCACGCCCGTGCTGTTGCAGCCGCTGGTGGCGACGGTCCCACTCCAGGTCTTCGCCTGTGAACTGGCCACCGCCCGGGGCAACGAGGTGGACCAGCCACGCAACCTGGCGAAGTCGGTGACAGTGGAGTAGCCGTGCTTCTGGGCTTCGGCAACCTTACAAAGACGATTTCGAAAGGCGCAGAGCTGCGCTCTGTAAGGCGAGCCGGCTCGACGACGGCGGGAACGATTCTCCGCCGCTCGAATGGGTGAACGCAGCTGCTTGTCCGGATCTTCGGCCTTTTACCACGCCAAGGTCGTACACATGCCACATCAGCTCACGAGGGCATGCACCGGATCTTTCAGGAGCGGCCCGAAATCCTGACACCTGTCTTCGAGGTGTTGGGTGTCCCGTTGCCTGCGAAGGCGATCGTGGACGCCGTCACGACGGACGTGACGGAGGCGAAACCGCTGGAGCGGCGCGTGGACACGGTTCTGCGCATCGGGCCGTCCGACGGTGAGGACTTCCTGCTCGCCATCGAGTCCCAGTCGGCCAGGAACAAGGAGAAGGCGGCGAGCTGGGCGTATTACGTCGCGTACCTCCAGTCGAAGTTCGGCCTGCCCGTACTGCTCGTGGTGGTCTGTCAGGACGGGGCCACGGCCAAGTGGGCAGCGGGCCCCTTCGACTGCGGCACGCGCGGGTGGACCGCTCAGCGGACGTATCCGCTGGTCGCCGGGCCGGACAATCTGCCGGTGATCACCGATGCCAGGACTGCGGGGAAAAACCTCGCGCTGGCCGTGCTCTCCGCCGTGGCCCATGCCCGCAGTCCTGAGTGCGGCGCCATACTGGAGGCCGTCGCCCGCGCCGTTCAGGAACTTCACGACGCGGATCCCGAGACCGCCGGCTACTTCGCCGAATTCCTGGACATCACTCTGGGGAACACCCCAGCCGGAGACAGATGGAGGAAAGACATGTCGTTCGTCAGCTACTTCCCCGGCCGGGGAACCGTCCGTGAGACGGCTTACCTGGAGGGCAAAGCAGAAGGGGAGGCGGAGGGGAAGGCCGCGGGTGAGGCCAAGGGGATTCTGTCTGTCCTTGAGGTGCGTGGCGTCCCCGTGGACGAGCGTGTGCGTGAGCGCATCACCAGTTGTACCGACCTTGCCCGCATGGACGCCTGGCTGGAGCGGTCCCGGACCGTCGAGCGGGCCGAGGATCTGTTCGCCGGAGATCCGGACCCGCAGCCGGTGGACGGATCGTAGAGTGCGCGGATGAGCATCATCGGTGTCGGGATCGACGTGGCCGAGATCGAGCGGTTCGCCACGTCTCTGGAGCGGACG
Organism: Streptomyces sp. NPDC002701; assembly: GCF_042889045.1. Classification (NCBI taxonomy): domain Bacteria; kingdom Bacillati; phylum Actinomycetota; class Actinomycetes; order Kitasatosporales; family Streptomycetaceae; genus Streptomyces; species Streptomyces sp. NPDC002701. The sequence goes on along the minus strand of NZ_JBIAQL010000016.1, from coordinate 61,988 downwards.
GGTGGGATGGCCGAACGGCTGTTCCTGCCGAGTGAGTTGCTGCTGCCCAGTGGGGAGCGGCGTGGGGTTGCCTCCCTTGCCGCGCGCTTCGCGGCGAAGGAGGCGCTCGCCAAGGCGCTCGGTGCGCCGGGGGGGTTGCGCTGGACCGATGCCGAGGTCTTCGTCGAGGAGAGTGGGCAGCCGCGGCTTCGGGTGACCGGGACGGTTGCTGCGCGGGCGGCGGAGTTGGGGGTGCGGGGGTGGCATGTTTCGTTGAGCCATGATGCGGGGGTTGCTTCTGCCGTGGTGATCGCCGAGGGGTGACGGGGCTGTTGCGGGGTGCGTGGTGTGGCTGGGCCCCGTTTTCGTCTGCGGGTGCGCTGTGGCTGGTCGCGCAGTTCCCCGCGCCCCTAAAAGATTGCGCTGTTCCCCGCGCCCCTAAAGACAAAAGCAGAAGACTCTGCCCTCCCCGCCTTCCTACGTTCCTGCGTTCCTATACGTGCAGGGAAGGCTCGTCGGTGGGGTATTTGATGTTGGTGAGGTCTTCCGAGGCTGTCCACAGTTGTTGTTGGGTGGTTACTTCGTAGGACTGGGGGCTGGAGGTGACCAGGCGGGGGTGGCCTTTTATCTCGTTGCGGCCGCCGGGGCCGTAGTACTGGCCGCCGAACGCGGCGGGGTCGGTGGCGGCGCGCAGGGTAGGGAGCGCGCCCATCGCCGGGGTCTGGGTGATCAGCGGTGCGAGCCAGGTGAGCGGAAGCCGCAGGGCCGCGGGGGTGTTGCGGGCGAGTTCGGTGCTGGACATGCCGGGGTGCGCGGCCACCGCGACGGTGGTGCCGTGCGGGGCGAGCCGGCGCTGCAGCTCGTACGTGAACATCAGGTTGGCCAGCTTGGACTGGCCGTAGGCGCCGACCCGGCTGTACGACCGCTCCCACTGCAGGTCGTCGAAGTGGATCGCGGCCCGGATGCGGTGGCCGGTGCTGCTGACCGTCACCACCCGCGAACCCGGCACCGGCAGCATCAGGTCCAGCAGCAGCCCGGTGAGCGCGAAGTGCCCGAGATGGTTGGTGCCGAACTGCATCTCGAAACCGTCCCGGGTGGTCTGCCTCGGGGTGTACATCACGCCGGCGTTGTTGATCAGCAGGTCGATCCGGTCGAGCCGGGACCGCAGCGCGGCCGCCGCGGTCCGTACGGAGTCGAGCGAGCTCAGGTCCAGCGCCTGCACGCTCACGTCGCCGGTCATGCGGGCCGCGGCCTGCTCGCCCTTCTCGACGTCGCGCACGGCAAGCACCACGGACGCCCCGCGCTCGGCGAGCGCCTTGGCCGTCTCGTACCCCAGGCCGGTGTTCGCCCCGGTCACCACGGCCACCCGCCCGCGCTGGTCCGGAATGTCCGTCCTCGTCCACTTCTTGCTCATGTCAGGCTCCTCGTCGGCTAACGTACCGAAGGTATCTTGTGCCGACGACGTTAAAGTACCAGCGGTACGTTGTCAACGTACCGCTGGTACCTAAGTTAGGCTGGTGATCGTGACTTTCCAGCGGGCGCGCACCGAGGAGCAGCGGGAGATCCGCCGACGGGCGATCCTCGACATGGCGTCGGCGATGCTCGACGAGATGCCCGTGGCCGCGGTCACCCTGAACGAACTCAGCCGCCGGGTGGGCCTGGCGAAGCCCAACGTGCTGCGCTACTTCGAGTCCCGCGAGGCGGTGCTGCTGGAACTGCTGGACCGCTACCTCCAGGAGTGGCTGACCGAACTGGCGGTCGAGCTGGCCGCCGGCATCGACGAACACCTCCCCATGGCCGAGCGAGCGGCAGCGGTGGCCGAGGCCCTCAGCCGCTCACTCTCCGACCGAGTGGTGCTGTGCGACCTCTTCGGCGCCCAGGGCAGCGTCCTCGAACACAACGTCTCCGTCGAGGTCGTGGCCCGCTACAAGCGCGCCTCCCTGGACCGCCTGAACACCATGACCGCCCTGGTCCGGAAGTACCTGCCCGAGCTGGGCGAGAACGCCGTGCTGTTCAGCCTGCAGACCATGGTCCTGGCCGGCGCGCTGTCCGCGTACAGCACGCCCCCGCCCAGCCTCCAGGCGGCCTACCAGGCAGAGCCGGACCTCGCCCGCTTCCACCTGGAACTGCGGGACTCCCTGCAACTCGCCCTCAACGCAACCCTCCTGGGCGTCCTGCCACGCCGCTGACGGGGCGCGGCGGGATGTGCGGTCGCAGCGTACGACGACTCCCACCCACCGTTCCCGCAGGTGGGCGACCCGCCGCGTTTCCGGCTGCGAGCGCATGTCCCGACGCGCCCCGGACCCCGGCGGACGGGCCCCGCCCCCACCCACCCGGGGGCGCGGGGAACGGCGCGCTCAGCCACCCGTGACCCGCAGACGACAGACGCAACGTGGGGGACACTCGACCCCATGCGTACTGCGTACAGCGTGGAGACGGTAAGGGCGGCCGAGCGCGAACTGATGGCCCGGCTGCCGGACGGAGCCCTGATGCAGCGGGCGGCAGCCGGACTCGCCGCCGCCTGCGCCGAGTTGCTGGGGCGCGTGGGGCGTACGGGGCGTGCGGGGCGCGTCTACGGCAGCCGCGTCGTGCTGCTCGTCGGCACCGGCGACAACGGCGGCGACGCCCTGTACGCCGGCGCCCGCCTGGCCGGACGGGGCGCCGGCGTCACCGCCGTCCTGCTCGCCCCCGACCGCACCCACCCCGCCGGCCTCGCCGCCCTGCGCCGCGCCGGCGGGAGGACGGTCCAGGACCCCGCCGCCGCGGAACAGGCCGTTCGCCGCGCCGACCTCATCGTGGACGGCATCGTCGGGATCGGCGGCAAGGGCGGCCTGCGCCCGGACGCCGAGGCGCTCGTCGACGTCATCGGCGAGACCCGTACCCCCGTCGTCGCCGTCGACCTGCCCAGCGGCATCGAGGCCGACACCGGCGAGGTGCGCGGCACCGCCGTACGGGCCGACCTGACCGTCACCTTCGGGACGCACAAGCCCGGCCTGCTCGTCGACCCGGCACGGGAGTACGCGGGGTCCGTACGGCTCGTGGACATCGGGCTCGCGCTGCCGGGCGAAGCCGAACTGGAGGCCCTCCAGCACGCCGACGTGGCCGCGCTGCTGCCGGTGCCGGGCGCCGCGAGCGACAAGTACCGGCGCGGGGTCGTCGGTATCGCGGCCGGCTCCTCCCGCTACCCGGGCGCGGCCGTGCTGGCCGTCGCCGGGGCCCTGCGGGGCGGCGCCGGCGCCGTACGGTACGTCGGGCCGGCGGGGGACGCCGTGCTCGCGCGGTTCCCCGAGACGCTGGTGTCGACGGGGTCGCCGGAGCGCGCCGGGCGGGTCCAGGCGTGGGTTGTGGGCCCCGGCGCCGGGGACGACGCCGACGCCGTGGCCGCCGTACTGAAGGCGGAGGTGCCCGTGCTCGTGGACGCCGACGGACTGCGCCTCGCGGACCGTGCGGCCGTACGGGCACGGCGGGCGCCCACGCTGCTGACGCCCCACGCCGGAGAGGCCGCCGCGCTGCTCGGCGTGGCGCGCGAGGAGGTCGAGGGGGCGCGGCTCGCATCCGTACGGGAGCTCGCCGAGCGGTACGGGGCGACGGTGCTGCTGAAGGGCTCGACGACGCTGGTCGCCTCCCCGGGGGGCGGCCCCGTACGAGTGAACTCCACCGGCACCGGCTGGCTGGCCACCGCCGGCAGCGGGGACGTGCTGTCCGGGCTGACGGGGTCGCTGCTCGCCGCCGGGCTCGACACGCTGGACGCCGGCAGCGTGGGGGCGTACCTCCATGGTCTGGCGGGACGGTTCGCGGCGAACGGGGCGCCGGTGGGGGCACACCACGTGGCCGAGGCGATCCACAAGGCATGGCGAAACATCACACCCTGACCCCCCGCCCCGAACCGCCCGCGCCGCACCGAACCGCCCGCAGCGGACCGAACCGTCCGAGACGAACCGGACCGCCCCGACGGACCGGATCGTCCGCGACGGACCCTGGCCGTCCGCAGCGGACTGGATCGTCCGCGACGGACCTGGCCGCCCGCAGCGGACCGGATCGTCCGCGCCGGACCGAACCCGCGGCAGCGGACCGGACCGGCCGCAGCGGACCGGACCGGCCGCACCGGACCGGACCGGCCGCACCGGACCGGACCGGTCGCACCGGACCGGACCGTCCGCGACGGACCGTCCGCGGCGGACCCGAGGCCGCGGACGGGACCCGCGACGGCGAACCGGACCCGCGGTAGCGGAACCGCAGCGACACGTCGATCGCGCGACCGGCACCCGGCAACCGTGTCGGAGCCCTCTGAGAGACTGGGAGGGATGACTGAGACAGCACCCGCGCGCGCCCGCGCCGAGATCGACCTGGCCGCCCTGAGGGCCAATGTGCGGACCCTGCGTGCCAAGGCACCGGCCGCCGCCCTGATGACGGTGGTCAAGTCCGACGCGTACGGACACGGCGCCGTCCCGTGTGCCCGCGCGGCCCTGGACGCGGGCGCGACCTGGCTGGGCACGGCCACCCCGGAGGAGGCCCTCGCCCTGCGCGCGGCCGGCCTGGGGGGCCGGATCATGTGCTGGCTGTGGACCCCGGGAGGCCCGTGGCGGGAGGCCGTCGAGGCCGACCTGGACCTCGGGATCAGCGGGATGTGGGCCCTGCGCGAGGTGGCGGAGGCCGCGCGGGCGGCCGGCCGTACCGCCCGCGTCCAGCTCAAGGCCGACACCGGCCTGGGCCGCAACGGCTGTCAGCCGGCCGACTGGCCCGAGCTGGTCGCCGCGGCACGGCGCGCCGAGGCCGAGGGCCTGGTGACCGTCACGGGGCTCTGGTCGCACTTCGCCTGCGCCGACGAACCGGGCCACCCCTCCGTCCAGGCCCAGCTCACCCGCTTCCGCGAGATGCTGGCCCACGCCGAGGGGCAGGGCCTGCGCCCGGAGGTGCGGCACATCGCCAACTCGCCCGCCACGCTCACGCTGCCCGAGAGCCACTTCGACCTCGTACGGACCGGGATCGCCACGTACGGCATCTCCCCGAGCCCCGAGGTGGGCACCCCCGCCGACCTCGGGCTGCGCCCGGTGATGACGCTCTGGGCGTCGCTCGCGCTGGTGAAGCACGTCCCGGCGGGCCACGGCGTCAGTTACGGACACCACTACGTCACCGCCGGCGGCACGACCCTCGGCCTGGTGCCCGTCGGATACGCGGACGGCATCCCGCGCCACGCCTCCGGCACCGGCCCCGTGCTGGTGGGCGGCAAGTGGCGGACGGTCGCCGGGCGGGTCGCGATGGACCAGTTCGCGGTCGATCTCGGAGGGGACGAACCGCCGGTCGGCGACCGGGCGGTCCTGTTCGGACCGGGCGACCACGGGGAGCCGACCGCCGAGGACTGGGCCCGGGCCGCGGGCACGATCGCGTACGAAATCGTCACCCGCATCGGAACCCGTGTGCCGCGCGGCTACGTGAATACAGAACAAGCGGGGTAATCGCATGGGTGCCGGGCACGGTACAGCGGATACCTTCCGCCCCGAGGGACGCGGCAGGCGCAGCGGCAGACATGGGCAGGACCCGGCGATGAGGAGCGGTTCGTGAGCGAGAGCAGCGCGGAGGCAGCGGTGGAGGCGGCCGCGGCCGCATCCTCGGTCGTCGCCGCGGCCGGGCCTGCCAACTGGCGCAGGGCCGGTGTCGCCGGCACCGCGATAGGCGTGGTGGCCGCGGGCGCCGCCGCCGGAGTCGCGATCGAGCGGCTCACGGTCGGCCGCGGCATGCGCAGGAAGGCGCGGCTCGCCCTCGACTCGGCCGGTCCGTACGGGGCCCTGCGCGGCATGCCGGGCAAGGCCGCCGCAGACGACGGCACCGAGCTGTACTACGAGGTCGACGAGGTGGAGACCGACTCCGACCTGGCCCCGCGCCGACGCCGGCTCTTCGGCCGCAAGGCGCCCGCCCCGGTCACCGTCGTCTTCAGCCACGGCTACTGCCTCAGCCAGGACTCCTGGCACTTCCAGCGGGCCGCGCTGCGCGGTGTCGTGCGGACCGTCCACTGGGACCAGCGCAGCCACGGCCGGTCGGGGCGGGGCGTGGCCCAGGCCGAGGACGACATGCCGGTCACCATCGACCAGCTGGGCCGGGACCTGAAGGCCGTCATCGACGCGGCCGTGCCCGAGGGCCCGATCGTGCTCGTCGGCCACTCGATGGGCGGCATGACGATGATGGCCCTGGCCGACCAGTACCCCGACCTGATCCGTGAGCGCGTGGTCGGCGTGGCGCTCATCGGTACGTCCTCCGGGCGGCTCGGGGAGGTCAACTTCGGGCTGCCCGTCGCGGGCGTCAACGCCGTGCGGCGGATACTGCCCGGCGTGCTGAAGGCGCTGGGGCAGCGGGCCGAGCTGGTGGAGCGCGGGCGCCGGGCCACCGCCGACCTGTTCGCCGGGATCATCAAGCGGTACTCGTTCGCGTCCAGGGACATCGACCCGGCGGTGGCGCGGTTCGCGGAGCGGCTGATCGAGGGCACGCCGATCGATGTGGTCGCGGAGTTCTATCCGGCCTTCACCGACCACGACAAGACCGAGGCGCTCGCCCGTTTCGCCGGGCTGCCCGTGCTCGTGCTGGCCGGGGTGAAGGATCTGGTGACGCCGAGCGAGCACAGCGAGGCCATCGCCGACCTGCTGCCGGACGCCGAGCTGGTGCTCGTGCCGGACGCCGGGCACCTCGTGATGATGGAGCACCCGGAGGTCGTCATAGACCGGCTCGCCGACCTGCTGACCCGCGTCGGTGCCGTTCCGGCAGGGGCTACCGTGGGTGGCTATGGAAGCACCAGCAGCACCGCACGACGCGGTTGACCCTTCGGCGCCCTCCACCGACGGCGCCACGACCGAGTTCACCGTGGACTCGCCCGAGCGGATGAAGGAGCTCGGGCGCAGCCTTGCCGGGCTGCTGCGGGCCGGTGACCTCGTGATGCTCACCGGTGAACTGGGCGCGGGCAAGACGACGCTCACGCGCGGGCTCGGCGAGGGGCTCGGTGTCCGGGGGGCGGTCACCTCGCCGACCTTCGTGATCGCCCGCGTGCACCCGTCCCTGGGGGAGGGGCCGCCGCTGGTCCACGTGGACGCGTACCGGCTGGGGGGCGGGCTCGACGAGATGGAGGACCTCGACCTCGACGTGTCGCTGTCCGACTCGGTGATCGTCGTGGAGTGGGGCGAGGGCAAGGTGGAGGAGCTGACCGACGACCGGTTGCACGTCCTGATCCACCGGGCCGTCGGTGACACGGCGGACGAGGTGCGGCACGTGGTGCTCCGCGGGGTGGGGGAGCGGTGGGGGGCGGTCGAACTGGGCGGGCTCTCGGGGTGAGCGGTGGTGGGTGCCGGATCGGTTCGGTGCCCGCCTTTTGTAGGTTCGTCCCAACGTTCCGACATCGCGTCGGGAACATGTTGCGTCTGGTGGCTTCGGCGTGTTCACATGGGCGGAGGAGTTGGTTAGGTCTACCTAACCACGTCAGCTCCCGGGGTTCTCAGGAGGCCGCCATGTCGACGTCGCCGGAACGTGTTCCTTCGCAGCCGTGTGGGGTGTCGATGGCTGAGTTGCTTGCGGCGGGGGTATTGGCTCGTGCGGTTTCCGTGCCGCCGGGGCCTCCGGCCGAGGCGGTTGGTGGGGCTGCGGATGAGGCTGTGGGTGTTGAGGGGGTTGAGCGGCGGGCCGCCTAGCGTTGCGCTCCGCGGGGGGTTCGCTTACATGTGCGGGTGCGCTGTGGCTGGTCGCGCAGTTCCCCGCGCCCCTTAAAAGATTGCGCAGTTCCCCGCGCCCCTAAAAGTGGAGCGCCGTCTTCCCTGCGGGTAAGAGCGAAAGATTGCGCAGTTCCCCGCGCCCCTAGGAGTGGAGCGCCGTTCTCCGTGCGCCTCAAGACACAAGATTGCGCAGTTCCCCGCGCCCCTAGGGGTGGAGCGCCGTTCTCCGTGCGCCTCAAGGCACAAGATTGCGCCGTTCCCCGCGCCCCTTAAGGGCGAAATGTGCGCTGTTCCTCGCGCCCCTTGAGGCGCGTCCTTGATTTCGGTTATTTGATCACCGTGACTGTTGTGCCGATGGTGGCGAACGTCCACATCGCTGTGGCGTCTTCTCTTGATTCTCTGATGCCGCCCAGTTTCTTGCCGGGCTCGGGGGTCAGGACCCGGCCGTCGGTGGGGGCGCTGAAGCCGATGGCCACGCCGTCCACGTTCGCGAAGCGGACCACGTGTTCGACGGCCACCCCGTCCGAGCCGACGATCGAGTTGGAGCGGGACGTGACCACGTACCGGGCCGGCGGCGGATCCACCGTGCCGGGGCTGACCGGGAACGTCCGGCTGACCCGGTCGCCCTCGCCGACCAGCCACACCCGGTCGTCGTCCAGCGAGTAGACGACCCGCTGACCGGTGCCCGACCCGAGGGGTAGCGCTGTCGGGTCGTCGCCGTCCCGCGGGGCCTTCGTCGCGCTGAGCGACGAGGGCTCGGTGGTACGCGGCGCGCTCAGGTCGTCCGGCGCGTGCGCGGACGCCTGGAAGGCGAGGTAGCCGACAGTGCCGAGCGCCGTCGCGGTGAGCCCGGCCGCGATTCCCGAGCTGCTCCCAACCACCCTGACCGACCACCTCTCGTACGGCATTTGTCCGTGCTGTGCCGATATGACGTTAGCAGCAGGTCCTCACCGGATTGAGGCGGCGGTGCGCCGGGCCCCGGCGCCGTAGGCTGTTCGCGTGCTCTTGCTCGCTCTGGATACCGCCACCCCCGCCGTCACCGTCGCGCTGCACGACGGGACGTCCGTCGTCGCCGCCTCCAGCCAGGTGGACGCGCGCCGGCACGGTGAACTGCTCCTGCCGGCCGTCGACCGGGTGCTCGCCGAGGCCGGGCTCCGGCTCGACGCCGTCACCGGCGTCGTCGTCGGCGTGGGCCCCGGCCCGTACACCGGCCTGCGGGTCGGCCTGATGACCGCCGACACGTTCGGGCTCGCGCTCGGCGTCCCCGTCCACGGACTGTGCACGCTGGACGGTCTCGCGTACGCCGCCGGGGAGGAGGGCGGGATCGAGGGCCCCTTCGTGGTGGCCACCGACGCCCGGCGCAAGGAGGTCTACTGGGCGCGGTACGCCGACACCCGTACGCGGGTGACCGAGCCGGCCGTCGACCGGCCCGGGGAGCTGGACATCGGCGGGCTGCCCGCCGTCGGCGCGGGCGCGCTGCTGTACCCCGACACCTTCCCGGACGCCCGCGCGCCCGAGCACGTCTCGGCCGCCGCGCTCGCGTCCCTGGCGGCGGAGCGGCTCGTGGCGGGCGAGGAACTGGCGGCGCCCCGGCCCCTCTACCTGCGCCGGCCTGACGCCCAGGTGCCCAAGAACTACAAGGTGGTCACCCCGAAGTGACGACCGCGGTGCTGCGTGAGATGCGCTGGTGGGACATCGAGCCCGTGCTGGAGCTGGAGAAGGACCTCTTCCCCGAGGACGCCTGGTCGCGGGGCATGTTCTGGTCGGACCTGGCCCACGCGCGGGGCCCCGCGGCGACCCGGCGGTACGTCGTGGCCGAGGTCGGGGGAGGCCCCGGGGGCGGCGGGCGGATCGTCGGGTACGGGGGACTCGCCGCCGCCGGTGACGCCGGTGACGTGCAGACCATCGCCGTCGCCCGGGAACACTGGGGCACGGGCCTCGGCGCGCTGATCCTGACCGAGCTGCTGCGGGCCGCGACCGCCTTCGAGTGCGCCGAGGTGCTCCTGGAGTGCCGGGTCGACAACATCCGCGCCCAGAAGCTCTACGAGCGGTTCGGTTTCGAGCCGATCGGCTTCCGGCGCGGCTACTACCAGCCGGGCAACGTGGACGCGCTCGTGATGCGCCTCAACGACCCGTCAACTTCCGTACAAGGAACCGAGATCAATGGCTGACGAACCTCTCGTCCTCGGCATCGAGACCTCCTGCGACGAGACCGGCGTCGGCATCGTCCGCGGTACGACCCTGCTCGCGGACGCCATCGCCTCCAGCGTCGACGAGCACGCGCGGTTCGGCGGTGTGGTGCCGGAGGTCGCGTCCCGTGCCCACCTGGAGGCGATGGTGCCGACCATCGAGCGCGCGCTGAAGGAGGCCGGGGTCAGCGCCCGCGACCTGGACGGCGTCTCCGTCACCGCCGGGCCCGGACTCGCGGGCGCGCTGCTGGTCGGCGTCTCGGCGGCGAAGGCGTACGCGTACGCGCTCGGCAAGCCGCTCTACGGCGTCAACCACCTGGCGTCCCACATCTGCGTGGACCAGCTGGAGCACGGCCCGCTGCCCGAGCCGACGATGGCCCTGCTGGTCTCCGGCGGGCACTCCTCGCTGCTGCTGTCCTCGGACATCACGAGCGACGTACGGCCGATGGGCGCGACCATCGACGACGCGGCGGGTGAGGCGTTCGACAAGATCGCGCGGGTGCTGAACCTCGGTTTCCCGGGCGGGCCGGTCATCGACCGGTACGCGAAGGAGGGTGATCCGAACGCGATCTCCTTCCCGCGCGGGCTCACCGGGCCGCGCGACGCCGCCTACGACTTCTCCTTCTCCGGGCTGAAGACCGCCGTCGCCCGGTGGATCGAGGCCAAGCGGGCCGCGGGCGAGGACGTGCCGGTGCGGGACGTGGCCGCGTCCTTCCAGGAGGCGGTGGTGGACGTGCTGACGCGCAAGGCCGTACGGGCCTGCCGGGACGAGGGTGTCGACCACCTGATGATCGGCGGCGGCGTGGCGGCGAACTCGCGGCTGCGGGTCCTCGCCCAGGAGCGGTGCGAGACCGCGGGGATCAGGCTGCGGGTGCCGCGGCCCAAGCTGTGCACGGACAACGGGGCGATGGTCGCCGCGCTCGGGGCCGAGATGGTGGCCCGTGGGCGGGCCGCCTCCGACTGGGACCTGTCGGCGGACTCGTCGCTGCCGGTGACGGACCCGCACGTACCGGGACACTCGCACGAACATGTGCACGAGGTCGGCAAGGGGAACCTGTACTCGTGACCGTCGCGCTGATGTGGGAGGCGCGGGCCGTCGAGGGGCGCGGCGCCGAACTGCTCGCGTGGGTGCGGGCGCAGGCACTGCCCGGAACCGCACTGCGCCGGGAGACCTTCCGGGCCCCGCAGGACAGGGTGCTCGTCATCACCTGGTGGGACGCGGCGTACGACGCCGAACTGCCCGAACTGCCGGAACCGGGCGCGGAATTGGTCACACGGGCGGTGCACCGCTGGCGCTTCGAACCGGTGCCGGAGGACTGACGGAGGCCGGGGAGCAACACATCTTCCCCGGCCTGCCGTCGACACGCCCCCGTGCTTCCCGCGGAGCTCACTCCGCCGTCGACACCTCCGTCTCGCACCGGAGCCTTCGGTCCGGGCCCAGTACGCGGACCGGACCCGTGAGGGTCAGCCGCGTCGTGTGCCGTACGTCCGCGCTGGACGCCGCCAACCGGAGTTCGAGCGCGCCCGGCTCGACCACCCGCCGGCCCGAACGGTCGGTGAACGCCGAGAGATCACCGTGGAAGCGGAAGGTCACCCGGCCGGCCTCGCCCGGTGCCAGTTCGAGGCGCTGGTAGCCGATCAGGCGGACGTCGGGGCGGGTCACGGAGGCCACCGGGTCGTGCAGGTAGAGCTGGACGACCTCCGCGCCCTCGCGGGGGCCGGTGTTGCGGACGGTGACCGAGACGTCGTACGGCTCGTCCGTCGATATCTCCGCGTGCCGGTCGTCCGTGTCCTCCCAGGTGAAGTCCGTGTACGTGAGCCCGTGGCCGAACGGGTGCAGGGGGGTCGGGTCCAGGTTGCTGACCTCGCCGGCCAGGCCCAGCGGGGGCTGGAGGTAGGTCCAGGGCTGGCCGCCCGGGGTCTGCGGGACGCTCACGGGGAGCCTGCCCGAGGGGTTCACCCGGCCGGACAGGACGCCTGCCACCGCCGGCCCGCCCTCCTCGCCGGGGAAGAACGCCTGGACCGTGGCGGCCAGCCGGTCGTGCCAGCGGCCCAGCGCGTACGGGCGGCCGGTGAGCAGGACCAGGACGACGGGGGTGTCCGTCGCGGTCAGGGCGTCCAGCAACTGGGCCTGTACGCCCGGGAGGTGCAGGTCCGCCACGTCACAGCCCTCGCCCGAGGTGCCGCGGCCGAAGAGGCCGGCCCGGTCGCCGAGCACGGCCACGCAGACGTCCGCCTCGGTGGAGCGCGCGACGGCCTCCTCGAAGCCGGAGGTGTCCGGGTCGGTGGTGTCGCAGCCCTCGGTGAACGTGATCTTCGCGTCGGGCAGTTCGGTGCGCAGGGACTCCAGGAGCGTGGGGATCTCGATGCCCATCGGCAGGTCGGGGTGGTGGACGCCCACGTGCGAGGGGAACGAGTAGCAGCCCAGCATGGCCAGCGCGTCCGAGGCCCGCGGGCCGACCACGGCGATGCGGGTGGCGGGGGCGAGGGGGAGCACGCCGTCCGGGTTGGAGAGCAGGACGACGGACTTCTCGGCGAGCCGGCGGGCCAGGACGCGGTTCGCGGCCGAGTCCAGGTCGATCGGGCCGGTGGGCTCCGGGCTCCAGTCCTCGTCCAGCAGCCCCAGCTCGCACTTCTGGCGCAGGACGCGGGCCGCCGCCCGGTCCACCAGCGACTCCGGGACGGCACCGGCCCGTACCGCCTCGACCAGCGGGTCCCCGTAGCAGCGGACCGTCGGCAGTTCGACGTCCATGCCCGCGGCCAGCGCCGCGTGGGCGGCCGCCGCCTCGGTGCCCGCGACCCGGTGCAGGGTCTGCAGGAAGCCGACGCCGAAGTAGTCGCTGACGACCGTGCCCGTGAACTTCCACTGCTCGCGCAGGAGTTCGGTCAGCAGGTACGGGTCGGCGGAGGCGGGCACCCCGTCCGTCTCGGTGTACGCGGCCATCACCGAGCGAGCCCCGCCCTCGCGCAGCGCGAACTCGAACGGGGGCAGCGTGATGTCGGCGAACTCGCGCACACCGGCCCGTACGGGGGCAAGGTTGCGGGCGCCGGCCGAGGACGCGTACCCCGCGAAGTGCTTGAGCGTGGCGACGATCCCGGCGGTCTCCAGACCGCGGACGTAGGCGGCGCCGATCGTGCCGACGAGGTACGGGTCCTCGCCGATGGTCTCCTCGACCCTGCCCCACCGCAGGTCCCGTACGACGTCCAGGACCGGGGCGAGACCCTGGTGGACGCCGACCGAGGCGAGGTCCCGGCCGATCCGGTGGGCCATCTCCTCGACCAGGGCGGGGTCGAAGGAGGCGCCCCAGGCCAGCGGGACGGGGTACGCGGTGGCGCCCCACGCGGTGAAACCGGCGAGGCACTCCTCGTGCGCGACGGCCGGGATGCCGAAGCGGCCCGCCGCCCCGAGCCGGCGCTGGGCGCGGGCCAGTGCCTGCGCGCCCAGCGCGGGGTCCACGGGGGCCGTGCCGAAGGAACGGGTGAGCTGCCCCAGGCCGTGGGTGATGACCTCGTCCCAGTCGAAGTCCGAGGTCATCTCGTCCTGGTGCGGGGCGACCCCGTCGCCGTCCGTGGCGGCGCCCACCCACACGCCGTACAGCTGGGCGGTCTTCTCCTCCAGGGTCATCCGGGACAGCAGGTCGTCGACCCGGGCGTCGGCGGGCAGGGCGGGATCACGCCAGGGGGCGGTGGTCATGAAACTCCTGTCAGAGTCGGAGCCGGGAGCTGTGTCTGAGCCGGGAGCGGTGCCGGCGTCGAGTGGGTTCACTTTCCGCCCACGCCCATCAGGCCGCCGACCAGCGCGCGGCGGGCGACCAGGTAGACGGCGAAGATCGGGATGCCGGAGAGGACGACCGAGGCCAGCAGGGCGGGGATGTTCACGCCGAACTGGCTGACGTAGTTGAAGAGTCCGAGGGTCAGGACGCGCGGCCCGTCGGACTGGGTGAAGATCAGCGGGAAGAGGAAGCCGTTCCACGCCTGCAGCGCCGAGTAGATGACGACCGTGCTGATGCCGCCCCTGGCCATCGGGACGGCGAGCTGGAACAGCATCCGCTGCGGCGAGGCGCCGTCCAGGGCCATCGCCTCGTACAGCTCCTCCGAGACGTCCCGCAGGGTGCCCACCAGGACGAGCACCGAGACCGGCATCGCGAAGGCCGCCGTCGGCAGGATGACCGCGAGCAGGCTGTCGTACAGGTCGAGTTTCGCGATCAGCAGGTACAGGGGGACGACGACCGCCTGGGCCGGGATCGCCACGCCGAGCAGGAAGAGCCGGAAGGCGAGGCCCGACCAGCGGGTGCGGGTGCGGACGGCCACGTAGGCGAGCGGGACGGAGAGGCCCAGGACGATGGCCACGACCGCGACGGCCACGATCACCGTGTTGCTGAGCAGATGGCCGAAGCCGCTGTTCAGGACGGTGTTGTAGTTGTCCAGCGTCGGGCTCGTCGGCGGGGTCAGCGGGTTGCCGGTGAGGGCCTTGTCCTGGCTGGTGAGGGAGGCCGACAGCATCGCGTAGATCGGGATGATCACGACCACGAGCCAGAGGGCCGAGCCGAGCCCCGCGAGGGGGTTGGCGCGCCTCGTCCAGTGCCTGCGCCGGCCGGGTGGCGGCGGCCCGGCGGGGGGCTCGCCGCTCTGCACGGGACGCGGGCGGGGCAGCGTATCGTGTGACACTCCGTCACATCCCTTCGCGGGTACTGCGCATGCTGCCGAAACCGGTCAGCCGCACGAGGATCAGGGAGAGGCCGGTGGCGGCCAGCACCAGGAAGGACGCGATGGCGCTCGCGTAGCCGAAGTCGTAGCTCTTGAAGCCCGCCTCGTACATCAGGTACGGCAGGACCGCCGTGTCCGTGCCCGGGCCGCCCTTGGTGAGGATGAGCACGGTCTCGAAGTACGTGAGCGAGCCGACGACCATCAGGACCGTGGACGTCGTGATGGTGTGGCGCAGCTGCGGGAGCGTGATCGAGAAGAACTGGCGGTACCGGCCCGCCCCGTCGATCGCCGCCGCCTGGTAGAGGACCTCGGGTATCTGCCGGGCCCCGCCCTGATAGAGCAGGGTGTGGAAGGGGATGAACTGCCAGCCGCCGACGAACACGATCGCCAGGAACGCGCCGCTGGAGGAGCCGAGGGTGTTCTTCTGGATGACGCCGAAGTTCGGGTCGAGCAGGGCGTAGAAGAGCAGCGCGATCGCCGTCGACGACAGCAGGAACGGCACGAAGAAGATCGCGGACAGTACCGCCCGGTTGCGCTGGCGGCCCGCGGCCCACACCCCGAGCAGCAGGGCGATGACCGTCTGGAAGACCCAGCTCACCACCGTCAGCAGGACGGTGAGCCACAGGGACTGGAGCATCCGGTCGTCGTCGATCAGCTTCCGCCAGTTGTCGAGACCGACGGGCCGCGGGTCGCCGAGACCGTCCCAGCTGGTGAAGGAGAGGTAGAAGGCCAGGCCCATCGGGACCACGGCGAAGAACGCGAAGAAGAGGACGCCGGGCAGTGCCCAGACGGCGCGCGGGCGGCCGACCGCGGAGACCCCGGACGTCCGGGGCCTCGCCGGCCGCCCGGCCCGTTCGTGCTCCCCGGCGAGGTCCGCCGCCGGGGTCTTCGTGGGGCTCGGTGCGCTCACTTCAGCTCCTTGAGCGCCGACACGAACTCGCTCGGCGAGGACTTCCCGACGAACAGCTTGTTGATCTCGGTGAGCATCGGTGTCGCGGTCTCGGAGCCGACCGCCTGGTCCCAGGAGAGGGTGAAGGCGGGCGCCTTCTCGACCATCTCGTACTGGAACTTCGCGAACTCCGGGTTGGGCGAGGCGTCCAGGAGCTTGGCCGCGTTCGAGGTCGCCGGGATGTCACCGTTGGCGACCAGTGCCTTGGCGTACGTCTCGGACGCG
The DNA here is from genome assembly GCF_042889045.1 of Streptomyces sp. NPDC002701. Classification (NCBI taxonomy): domain Bacteria; kingdom Bacillati; phylum Actinomycetota; class Actinomycetes; order Kitasatosporales; family Streptomycetaceae; genus Streptomyces; species Streptomyces sp. NPDC002701. The sequence continues at coordinate 46,248 of NZ_JBIAQL010000016.1, read as the reverse complement.
CAGTCCTTCAGGAAGGCGATCGCGGCGTCCTTGTTCCCCGCCCGGGTGTTGACCGACCAATAGTTGGTGGGGTTGCCGACGACGTTGCGGATGTCGCCGGTGCCGCCCTCGACCGTGGGGAACGCACACCAGCCGAGGTTGTTCTTCGCGAAGGACGGGAACTTGCCGAGCTGCGTCGAGTACTCCCACGAGCCCATCAGGTGCATCGCCGCCTTGCCCTTGGCGAAGACCGCGGGGGCACCGCCGTTGGTGTAGGCGACCGAGCTGAACTTCGAGCCGAAGGCGCCGTCGTCGATGAGTTCCCTGACCGTCTCGGCGGCCTTCAGGACCGCCGGGTCGCCCCAGCCGGACGCGTCACCCTCCTGGATCTTCGCGAAGACCTCCGGCCCGCCGATGCGGTCGACGAGGTACTCCAGCCACATCAGCTCGGGCCAGGTGTCCGCGCCGCCGAGCGCGAACGGGGTGATCTTCGCCTTCTTCAGTTTCGCGTTGATGTCCTGCAACTCCGCCCAGGTGGTGGGCGGCTGGAGCTTGTGCTCGGCGAAGAGCGACTTGTTGTAGAAGAGGATGACCGGCTGCATACCGCGCATCGGTATCCCGTAGTTGCGGCCGCCGAGCCCGCCCGCCGCGAGCACCGAGGGCAGGAAGGCGGACTTGAGGGCCGGGTCGTTCCGGATGGTGTCGGTCAGGTCGACGACCTGCTTCGCCTCCTGGTAGTCCCTGATGGACCCGCCGCCCCAGTTGAAGAAGATGTCGGGGGCGCTCGGGGAGCCCATCGCGGTACGCAGCTTGGCCGGGTACTCCGCGCCCGGGATCCGCTCCAGCTTCACCTTGCCCTTGGCCGACTTGGCGGCGGCGGACTTGTTGAAGCGTTCCACGCCCGCCTGCTGGACCTTCACCGCGTCATCCCCGTACACGAAGGCGGTGAGGGTGTCGCCGCCCCCGCCCGAGCCGCTGTCGGAGCCGCAGGCGGTGAGACCGGTGGTGAGCAGGGTGGTGGCGCCGGCGCCCAGGACCCAGCGCCTGCTGAACGCGCGGCCGCCCAGGCCGCCGCCCGCGCCTGCGCCCGTGGGCCGCCCGCCGTTGGACCGCCCGTTGATCGACTCCATGACAGCACCTCATCTTCTGCGGCTCGCTCGCCGGTGTGGCTCACTCGCATCACGAATGTTTCGGGTGGCGTTTCGAATGTTCCGGGAACGTATGGCGGCAGAGGGGGTTCGTCAAGAGGTTGCGCAGGGATACGATCCCGTTCATGACTCGCCCGAATCCCGCTGTTGCCCAGTCAGCGACGCTCGCCGAGATCGCCCGCGAGGCGGGAGTCTCGGCCCCGACTGTTTCGAAGGTGCTCAACGGCCGTGCCGACGTGGCCCCCTCGACCCGCACGCGGGTCGAGGAACTGCTGCGCCACCACGGCTACCGGCGCCGCCGCGCCGAGGCGTCCCGGTCGCCGCTGATCGACCTCGTCTTCCACGAACTGGAGAGCGCCTGGGCGATGGAGGTCATCCGGGGCGTGGAGAACGTGGCGCGGGACGAGGGGCTCAGCGTCGTCCTCTCGGAGAGCGCGGGCCGGCTCACCCCCGGGCGCACCTGGGCCGACCAGGTCGCCGCGCGGCGCCCGCACGGGGTCGTGCTCGTCCTCAGCGGGCTCGACGAGTCCCAGCGGGCGCTGCTGACCAGCCGCTCCATCCCGTTCGTGGTGGTCGACCCGGCGGGCGACCCCGGTGACGACGCGCCGTCCGTCGGCGCCACCAACTGGCAGGGCGGACTCGCCGCGACCCGGCATCTGGCGGACCTCGGCCACCGGCGCATCGGCGTGATCAGCGGACCCTCACGCATGATGTGCAGCCGGGCCCGGCTCGACGGGTACCGGGCGGCGCTGGACACGGCCGGGCTGCCGGTCGACCCGGCGCTCGTGCGCACCGGCGACTTCCATCACGACAGCGGGTACCGCAACGGGCTCGAACTGCTGAGGCTGCCGGACCGCCCGACCGCCGTGTTCGCGGGCAACGACCTCCAGGCCCTCGGCCTGTACGAGGCCGCCCGCGAGCTGGGTCTGCGTATCCCGGAGGACCTCAGCATCGTCGGCTTCGACGACCTGCCGGTGGCCCGCTGGGTCGGCCCGCCGCTCACCACCGTGCGGCAGCCGCTCACGGAGATGGCGGAGGCGGCGGCCCGGCTCGTCCTGGACCTCGGCCGCTCGGAACGGCCCTCGACGGCCACCCGGGTCGAACTGGCGACGAGCCTGGTGGTCCGCAGCAGCACGGCGCCACCGGCCTGAACGGGGACGATGCATCGAAAGTTTCGAAGGCGGGTCTGAGAAAACTCAACGAAACCTGAGAGTTTCCGAAGTAAAGCCGCGAAGTTGTTGTTCCTTGTAATAATTCGGACTTACGTTCTCTCTGTGAGCGTTGGCGTGGGCGGAGAAGACGGGCTCGGAGGCGAGGATGCCGCGATACCCGACGAGGGGCGTCGGGTGGGACGGGCCCGATGGGCCGGGTGGGCGAACCGGTCACGGCTGCTCAGGGCGGCGGGCATCGCCGTCGGCTGCGTCCTCGTCGTCTCCGCGGTGGGGGCGGCCTGGGCGTACTGGCATCTGAACCACAACATCAGAAGCGTCGACATCGACGGCGCGCTCGGCGACGACCGGCCGGCCCGGGGGATGACCACCCCGACGACCTCGGCGAGCCCGCTGCCCAGCGGCGCGCTCAACATCCTGGTCCTCGGCTCGGACTCGCGCGACGGCGAGCGCAACAAGGAACTCGGCGGCGGCAGCACCGAGGGAGCGGCCCGCTCCGACACGGCGATGATCATCCACGTCGACGAGGGCCGCTCGGAGGCGACCGTGGTGAGCATCCCCCGCGACACCCTCGTCACGCGCCCCTCCTGCCCGCGGGCCGAGGGGGGTTCGACGGCGCAGGCGCAGGGCGTGATGTTCAACAGCGCGTACGCGCTCGGCGGGCCCGTCTGCGCCGTCAAGACGGTGGAGTCCCTGACCGACGTCCGCATGGACCACTACATCGAGATCGACTTCGCCGGTTTCGCCGACCTCGTGGACGCGCTGGGCGGGGTCACCGTGACGACGGAGGAGGACATCTCCGACGAGGACAGCCACCTCGAACTGGAGGCGGGCACCCACCACCTCGACGGCACGGAGGCCCTGGCCCTCGCCCGTACCCGGCACGGCATAGGCGACGGCAGCGACCTCGGCCGCATAGGGCTCCAGCAGAAACTGGTGAAGGCGCTCCTCGACCAGGTCTCCTCCACCGACCTCCTCACCAGCCCCGCCCGCCTCTACAGGGTCGCCGACGCCCTCACCAGCAGCCTCATCACGGACACGGGCCTCAACTCCCTGACCGAGCTGATGGATCTGGGCCAGAGCCTCCAGTCCCTCTCCTCCACGACCACGGAGACCGTCACGATGCCGGTGGTCCCGGCCCCGTGGGACCGCAACCGCGTGGTGGCGCAGGAGCCGGAGGCGGGGGAGCTGTGGGAGTCGCTGAGGTGAGGGCGGGCGCGCCGCGTGCGGAGGGTTCGAGGGCGCGGGTGGGCGAGGGGTGAGCGCGCCGTTCCCCGCGCCCCCGCGGAGCGCCTGAGCGTGGCGGCGGGGGTCGCTCGAACGCCCTGTCCGGCGTGACCCCGGGGCGGGCGCGTGTCACGGTGGCTGCACCTGTTGCCACCATCGGACCCCGGAGCGCCGCCATGGCTGATCTGCAGGACGAACTGCACACCACCGCGGAGGTCGGCGAGCTGGACCTTCCCGGGCGCCCGGGCGAGTTCGCACCGCACGGCCCCGCGACGGGGGCCGAGGACGCGGGCCCGGGGCGCGACGAGCACGCGCCGGACCCGCTCGCCCTCGCGCACGTCCTCCTCGCCGCCCATCCCGTCGCGGACGGCTACAGCGGGCTGCCCTGGGCCCTGCGGCACCTGTCCTGGTACGACCTGGAGGTCGGCGAGAGCGCGGTCGACACGGATGTGCCCAGGCTGCGCGAGGGGCACGTGGGGGCGCTGTTCTGGTCGTTGCACCTGCCCGAAGGGCTCGTCGGCGAACGCGCCGTCGGGGCGACGCTGGAACAGCTCGACCTGGTGAGGAACGTGGTGGCGGCGCACCCGGAGGGACTGCGCATGGCCGACAGCGCGGCGCAGGTCACCGACGCCAGGCACTGCGGGCGGGTCGCCGTACTGCTCGGCCCGGCGGGCGCCGCCGCGCTGGACTGCTCGCTGGGCATCCTGCGCTCGATGCACGCCCTCGGTCTGCGCGTCCTGACCCTCTCCGGCGCGTCCTGGGCCGGCGAGAACGGGCTGACCCGGTTCGGCGAGGAGGTCGTCCGCGAGATGAACCGCCTCGGCGTCGTCGCCGATCTCTCCGGCGCCTCGGACGCGACGTTCCGCCGTACCCTCGTCATCTCCAAGGCCCCGGTCGTGTGCACCCGCTCCGCCGCCCGCGCCCTGCGCCCGCATCCGGCGAACCTCCCCGACGACGCGCTCGTGGCACTCGGCGCCGGCGAGGGCCTGTGCCTGGTCCCGCTGACCGCCGAGCAGACCGGTCCCTCGGTCCGGGACGTCGCCGACCACCTCGACCACGTACGGGAGCTCGCGGGACCCGAGTGCGTCGGCCTCTCGGGGACGTACGACTCCGGGGCCGCGCACCCGCGGGACCTGTCCGACGCCTCCGGCTATCCGCGGCTCGTCGCCGAACTCCTCGGCCGCGGCTGGTCCGCGGCCGATCTGGCCCTGCTCACCTGGGGCAACGTCCAACGCGTCCTGCGCAGCGCGGACTTCACGGCCCGCGCCGCCCGGCTGCGCCGCGAGCCGTCCATGGCGAGGATCGCCGAACTCGACGGCTAGGGCGCTCCCCTCGGCCCCTCGGCCGCTGGTGCTCGACGGCGGGCTGCGGCGCCCGCGCCGAGATGCGCCGCTACCGCGCCGAGTAGCCGAGTGCGGCGCGGGCCGTGCGGTTGCGGGGCGGAAGGGTGCGGGACCGGTGGTCGTGCGGTTGCGGGGCGGAAGGGCGCGGGACCGGTGGTCGGGCGGTTGCGCGACGGAAGGGTGCGGGACCGGTGGTCGGGCGGTTCAGGCCGTCGGGCGGCCCATCGCCCGGTACGTCCAGCCCGCCGCCCGCCACACCGCCGGGTCGAGCGCGTTACGGCCGTCCAGCAGCACCCGGTCCGTGGCGACCTCGCCCAGCGCGGCCGGGTCCAGCTCGCGGAACTCGCGCCACTCGGTGAGGTGCAGGACGGCATGGGCCCCGCGCACGGCGTCCACCGCGGTCTCCGCGTACCCGAGCGTCGGGAAGATCCGCCGCGCGTTGTCCATGCCCTTGGGGTCGAAGACCGTGACCTGGCCGCCCTGCAGATGGATCTGCCCGGCGACGTTCAGCGCGGGCGAGTCCCGGACGTCGTCCGAGTCCGGCTTGAACGTCGCGCCGAGCACGGCGATCCGTTTCCCGAGGAAGGAACCCCCGCCCAGCGCCTCACGTGTCATCTCCACCATCTGGCCGCGGCGCCGCATGTTGATGGAGTCGATCTCGCGCAGGAAGGTGAGCGCCTGGTCGGCCCCCAGCTCGCCCGCCCGCGCCATGAACGCGCGGATGTCCTTGGGCAGACAGCCGCCGCCGAAGCCGATGCCGGCGCGCAGGAACTTCTTCCCGATGCGGTCGTCGTACCCGATCGCCTCGGCCAGCTTCACGACGTCGCCGCCGCCCGCCTCGCAGACCTCGGCCATCGCGTTGATGAAGGAGATCTTGGTGGCGAGGAAGGAGTTCGCCGAGGTCTTCACCAGCTCGGCGGTCGGGAAGTCGGTCACCACGAAGGGCGTGCCCGCGGCCAGCGGCGTCGCGTACACCTCGCGCAACAGCTTCTCGGCGCGCTCGCTGCGGACGCCGGCGACGATGCGGTCGGGGCGCAGGGTGTCCTGGACGGCGAAGCCCTCGCGCAGGAACTCCGGGTTCCAGGCCAGCTCGACGTCCTCACCGGCGGGGGCGCGTTCGACGAGCGTACGGGCCAGCCGGTCGGCCGACCCGACGGGCACGGTGGACTTGCCGACGACCAGGGCGGGGGCCGTGAGGTGCGGTGCGAGCGAGGCGAAGGCGGCGTCGACGTACGACATGTCGCACGCGTACTCGCCGTGCTTCTGCGGGGTGTTCACGCAGACGAAGTGGACATCGCCGAACTCCGCGACCTCGGCCCAGTCCATGGTGAAGCGCAGCCGGCCGGTGGACCCCTCGATGCCGGCGACGTGCGTGCGCAGCAGGTCTTCGAGACCGGGCTCGTACATCGGGACCTCGCCCCGCTGGAGCATCTCGATCTTCTCGGGCACCACGTCCAGGCCCAGCACCTCGAACCCGAGTTCGGCCATGGCCGCGGCGTGCGTGGCGCCGAGATAGCCGGTGCCGATCACGGTGATCTTGAGGGCCATCGGTGCTCCAGTTGGTATCCGTCAGGGGTGCGCCGCCAGGGCGCCTCGAGTGCGCTGATCGAGCATAGTCGGGGCGTGCCGGGGCCCTTCAACGGGCAGATCCCGCGCGGATCCCGGTGGATCGCGGCGCAGATCCTTCCTGTCGCCAAACTCACGTATCACTCGTGTGGGCGGGGCCCCTAAAATTTGGGTTAGTTAACGGTAATTAGCGTCAGCACCACTGTGTCTTCCTTGGAGCGTGAGAGACCTTGGCCGGATCGGCTGATTTCGACCTGTACCGCCCGTCCGAGGAGCACGACATGCTCCGGGACGCGATCCGCTCCCTGGCCGAGGCGAAGATCGCGCCGCACGCCGCGGCGGTGGACGAGGAGGCGCGCTTCCCCCGCGAGGCCCTGGACGCCCTGGTCGCGGCCGACCTGCACGCCGTGCACGTACCGGAGTCGTACGGCGGCACGGGCGCGGACGCGCTGGCCACGGTCATCGTGATCGAGGAGGTGGCGCGGGTCTGCGCGTCCTCGTCCCTGATCCCCGCGGTGAACAAGCTGGGCTCCCTGCCCGTCATCCTCTCGGGCTCCGAGGAGCTGAAGAAGAAGTACATGACGCCGCTCGCCAAGGGCGAGGGCATGTTCTCGTACTGCCTCTCCGAGCCGGACGCGGGCTCGGACGCGGCCGGCATGAAGACGAAGGCGGTCCGGGACGGCGACTTCTACGTCCTGAACGGCGTGAAGCGCTGGATCACCAACGCCGGCGAGTCGCAGTACTACACGGTGATGGCCGTGACCGACCCCACCAAGCGCTCGAAGGGCATCTCGGCGTTCGTCGTCGAGAAGTCGGACGAGGGCGTCTCCTTCGGCGCCCCCGAGCGCAAGCTCGGCATCAAGGGCAGCCCGACGCGCGAGGTCTACCTCGACAACGTCCGCATCCCCGCCGACCGCATGATCGGCGAGGAGGGGACGGGCTTCGCCACCGCGATGAAGACCCTGGACCACACCCGCATCACGATCGCCGCGCAGGCGCTCGGCATCGCCCAGGGCGCCCTCGACTACGCCAAGGGCTACGTCCAGGAGCGCAAGCAGTTCGGCAGGCCGATCGCCGACTTCCAGGGCATCCAGTTCATGCTCGCCGACATGGCCATGAAGATCGAGGCCGCCCGGCAGCTCACGTACGCGGCCGCCGCCAAGTCCGAACGCGGCGACAAGGACCTCACCTTCCAGGGCGCGGCGGCCAAGTGCTTCGCCTCCGACGTCGCCATGGAGGTCACCACGGACGCCGTCCAGCTCCTCGGCGGCTACGGCTACACCCGTGACTACCCGGTCGAGCGCATGATGCGCGACGCCAAGATCACCCAGATCTACGAGGGCACCAACCAGGTCCAGCGGATCGTGATGGCCCGCAACCTGCCGTAGGTCCCGCGGCACGGCGAGAGGCCCCGGCATCCGATGCCGGGGCCTCTCGCTCTGCCGTGCCGTGACGGGTGCCGTGCCGCGGCACTAGCGGTCGCTGGTGACCGTCACCTTCTCGTCGTTCTTCAGCTGGTCCACCAGGGTCTTGACCTTGGCGGTGTCCCACTGGAGGTTGCCGTTGCCGGCGTTGCCCGAGATCGGCATGTTCATGGACTTGCCGTCGCCGCCGGTGATGCCCTTCATGGCCCAGAACATGGAGCCGAGGTCCCACAGGGACATGTCCTTGTCCACGGTGAGGGTGTCGAGGCCGGAGCTCAGGGTCGGGTAGAGCTTGAAGGGGTTGAGGATCGTCGACGGGGTCGCCGTCTGGTTGGCGAGCGCCGAGAGGAACTTCTGCTGGTTCTTCGTACGGTCCAGGTCGCTGCCCGCGAGGGCGTACCGGGTCCTGACGAAGGCCAGGGACTGCTGGCCGTCGAGGGTCTGCTTGCCCGCCTCGAAGTCGGCGCCGGACTTGGTGTCCTTCATGCCGCCCTTGGGGATCTCGATCTCCACGCCGCCGAGGGAGTCGACGATCTGCGCGAAGCCGGCGAAGCCGATCTCCGCGTAGTGGTCGATACGCAGGCCGGTGTTGGACTCGACGGTCCGCACGAGCAGCTCGGGCCCGTCCTCCGCGTACGCCGCGTTCAGCTTCACCTGGCGGCCGGTGCCCTGGAAGGTCTTGCCCGACTCGGAGCCCTTGAACGTGGGGATCGTCACGTTCGAGTCGCGGGGCAGCGAGATCATGGTGTTCCCGTTGTCACCGACGTGCAGGATCATCATCGAGTCCGTGCGCTTGCCCTCGGCGGAGCCCGTGCGGAGCTTCTTCTTCTCCTCGGCGGACATGCCCTCGCGGCTGTCGGAGCCGACGATCAGGTAGTTCGTGCCCTCGCCCGCGTCGGGGCGGTCGATGACCTTCGACAGGTCGACGTCCCGGTTGAGCTTGGAGTCGGCCCAGAAGTACGTGCCGACGGAGACCACGACCAGGGTCGTGGCCACGGCGATCGAGGTCAGCTTGATCCGCCGCCGCCAGTTCGGCGCGGGGCGGTCCGGGCGGCCGCCGGGACCCGGGCCCTGCGGGCCGCCGCCGTAGACCTGCCCGGTGTTGTAACCGTCGTAGCCGTCGTCGCCGTGACCGTCGGTGTACGTCTGCTGCGGCGGGACCCCGTGAGGAGGCGCCGGGGAGCGCGAGCCGGCTCCCGGGCCGCGCTGCACCTGCCGCATCACGCGGGCGCCCTCGGGCTGGGCGCTCGCGCTGCCGCGGCCTTGGCGGTCGCCGCCGTTGTTTCCGGACCATCCCTGGGGCCAATCGTTCATGCGCCCCAGTGTGCAGTGCCCGACGGTGTGGCATACAAGAGTCTTCGGAAAATCGGATCAGGGCTGTTGCCAAGCTGATGCAAAGAGCTCCTTGCGTGCCCCGACATAGGGTGGGCGGCATGACAGACCAGGCTCAGACCCCGGAATCCGATATTCCGGGCAAGCCGACTTCGGCGTCCCGGACCACCCTCAGCCACATCATGAGCCACAACGACACCAACCTTCTGGGAACGGTGCACGGTGGAGTGATCATGAAACTGGTCGACGACGCGGCCGGCGCGGTGGCCGGGCGGCACTCCGGAGGGCCCGCCGTCACGGCCTCCATGGACGAGATGGCCTTCCTCGAACCGGTGCGCGTAGGTGACCTCGTTCATGTGAAGGCCCAGGTCAACTGGACCGGGCGTACGTCCATGGAGGTCGGCGTCCGGGTGCTCGCCGAGCGTTGGAACGAGTCGACGCCACCCCAGCAGGTGGGGTCGGCGTACCTCGTCTTCGCCGCGGTCGACGCCGACGGGAAGCCGCGGCGGGTGCCGCCGGTGTGTCCGGAGACCGAGCGGGACGAGCGGCGGTATCAGGAGGCGCAGATCCGGCGTACGCACCGGTTGGCTCGCCGCCGGGCGATCATGGATCTCCGCGAGCGGCGTACGGCGGAGGGGCTGGACTGAACCGTCCCGCCCCGCCCCGCGCTTCGCTGGCGCCCCCGAGCCGCCGTCGTGTCTCTGCGGGTCCGTGGTGGCCGATCGCGCAGTTCCCCGCGCCCCTTGTGGGGACGTCTGCGCCTGCGGGTTCGTCGTGGCTGGTCGCGCAGTTCCCCGCGCCCCTTGCGGGGCCGTGGTCGCGCTGTTCCTCGTGGCCCGGGCGGGGCGCCCCGTCAGGGGCGCGGGGAACTGCGCGGGTCACCCCCACCGGGCCGCAGACGGTGTTCGTCGGGCGGGCGGGTGGTGGATGGGCTACGGGCAGACCACCTGGTCGCCCGTCACCGTCGAGAACTCCCCGCGCGTCGGGTCGTCCGCCCGCACCTTCCGGACCCCCTTGTAGTCCGCTCCCACGACCACCCTCATCACGGGCCCCTGCCCCGGCACGGCCCGCAGTTCGCTGCCCGGCAGGGCCCCCGCGAGGGACTCCGCCGAGCGGTCCCAGCGCGGGTCGTACCGGACGACCGTCCGCCGCAGGGAACGGTCCTGCCCGTTCACCGGGACCCGCGTCGTACGGAACCCGGCGGCCGCCAGCCCGCGATCGACCTGGCGCCCCAGCCCGGCCGTCATGGTCCCGTTCTCGACCTGGACCTGGATCTGCTGCGGAGCGACCTCCACGCGCAGCACCTCGGCGCGGACCCGGTGCGGAGCGAGCGGCTTGTCGTCGCGCAGGGTCCTGAACAGCCGCCCCGCCTTGTCCTCGTCCCATTTCAGGGTCGAGCCGACGCCCTTCACGGCGTACGCCATGTCCCCGATCGGGACCGTCGTGAACTCCGAGGAGGACGGCGAGAAGCTCCGCATCGCCCGCCCCAGAGCGATCAGTTCGTCCGCCCCGAACCCCTTGTCCGCGCGCACCGAACCGAGCGCCGCCCGGGTCACGTCACGGAACCTGACCGGGTTGAGCAGCACCCCGGACGACGTCGCACGGGCGATCAGCGCCGCCATGAACCGCTGCTGGCGCTGCACCCGGCCGAGGTCCGCCGCCCCGTCGAGGTGCCGCGAGCGCACGTACTGCAGGGCCTGCCCGCCGTTCAGCTCGTGGCTCCCCGCCACCAGGTCGAGCCCGGTGACCGGGTCCTTCAACGGCCGGGCCGTACAGATCCGCACCCCGCCGAGCACGTCCACGGTCTTCATGAAACTCGTGAAGTCGACCTCCAGATAATGGTCGATCTTCACGTGCGTCATGTTCTCCACGGTGCGCACGGTCAGCCGCGGCCCGCCCTCCGCGTACGCGGCGTTCAGCTTGACCGGGTGGGCCCGGTGCCGCTCGCCGGTGTTCCGGTCGGTGTGCGCGGGCGTCTCGGCGTACGAGTCGCGCGGCAGGCTCACCACGCTGGCCCGCCGCCGGTCCTCGGACAGGTGCACGATCATGACCGTGTCCGTGCAGTGGCAGGGCTCACCGCCGAGCTTGTACTTCTCCTTCTCCTCCGCCGAGATCCGGTCCCGCCCGTCGGTGCCGACCAGCAGCACGTTCGTGCCGTCGCCCCGCGCGGGCCGGTTCTTCATGTCCTTGAAGGGGTCGATCCGGTCGATGTCGGAGTCGAGACCGGTGACCACCGCGTGTCCTGCGCCGCCCGCCGCGAGTACCGCCACGGACACCGCGGTCGCCGCCCGCGTGGTCCAGCGCTGCCGGCCGCGTCGCAGGCACGGCAGCCACGGGCGCCGGCTCCGGGGCGGGGCGGGGGAGGGGGGCGGGGTGGGCAAGGCGGACACCTCCGCGTCGGCCGGGTGTGGGGGTCCGTGAGCACCGTAGGCCCATACGATCTGCTGACCGGTGCGGAGGCCGGGCGGCGCGCCTCCGTGTCCCCCGTTCGCGGTAACGTACCCGCGATGAACGCCAAGCCCGCCGTGCAGCTTCCCGCCGTATCCGTGATCATGCCCGTCCTCAACGAGGAACGGCATCTGCGCGGAGCCGTCCAAGCGATCCTCGCCCAGGAGTACGCGGGCGAGATGGAGGTCGTGATCGCCATCGGTCCCTCCACGGACCGTACGGACGAGATCGCCGCCCGACTCGTCGCGGAGGACCCCCGGGTACACACGGTCCCGAATCCGACCGGCCGCACCCCCGCCGCTCTGAACGCGGCGATCAAGGCGTCCCGCCACCCCGTCGTCGTACGGGTCGACGGCCACGGCATGCTCTCGCCGAACTACATCGCGACCGCCGTGCGCCTCCTGGAGGAGACCGGCGCGCAGAACGTCGGCGGTGTCATGCACGCCGAGGGCGAGAACGACTGGGAGCACGCGGTCGCCGCGGCCATGACGTCGAAGATCGGCGTGGGCAACGCGGCCTTCCACACGGGCGGCCAGGCGGGCCCGGCGGAGACGGTCTACCTCGGTGTCTTCCGCCGCGCGGCGCTGGAGCAACAGGGCGGCTACAACGAGGAGTTCATCCGCGCCCAGGACTGGGAGCTGAACTTCCGGATCAGGGAGGCGGGGGGCCTCATCTGGTTCTCGCCCGAGCTGCGGGTCTCGTACCGGCCGCGTCCCTCGATACAGGCCCTGGCCAAGCAGTACAAGGACTACGGCCGTTGGCGCCATGTCGTCGCGCGTTACCACGAGGGATCCATCAACCTGCGCTACCTGGCCCCGCCGACGGCGGTCTGCGCGATCGCCGCCGGTCTCGTGGTGGGCGCGGCGGTCACCCCGTGGGGCTTCCTGGTCCCCGGCGGCTACCTCGCCGCCATCGCGGTGGGTTCGCTGCCCGCGGGCAAGGGCCTGCCCCTCAGGGCACGGCTGCGGATCCCGGTGGCCCTCGCCACCATGCACATGTCGTGGGGCTGGGGCTTCCTGACCAGCCCGAAGGCACTGGCCAGGAAGGTCATCGCGTCCCGCAGGCCGGCGGTACCGAGCGAGACCTGACCACGGCCGTCACGCACGGCTGCACCACCGCTGTCACCGCCGGTGCGGTGACAGCGGTCCTGGCCCCTCCCGGCCCCTCCCGCCCCCCTCTGGCGCGCCGGCAGAGCCTCAGTACCGGTACGGCGCGTACACGGGCATGCAGCCCTTCTGCGCGCCGTTGAGGGCGTCCGCGCTCTCGGGCAGGTCACCGGCCCGCGGAGTGGACTGCTTCGGGTAGGCCGTGCCCTCCCGCCAGTCGCTGCCGATGGTCAGCGTCGTCGTGACGACGTCCGCGGTGGCGCGCACCTGGCCGCTCGGCACCCCGACGGCCCTGGCCACGGAGAGGGCGTTCGCCCGGCCCTGCGCCCCCGAACCCTTCGGATACGTCACCTGCGTCCGCGAGCTGGGACCGGGCTGCGCGCTCGCGACGGCCTTGGCGAACCCCTTGCCCTGCAGGGCCCCCGCGATCTCCGAGGCGCGGTTGCCGACCGGCGCCTGCGTACTGTCCTCACCGGCTGTGCCGTTGACCACCGTGACCGCCAGCCCCTCCGCGGGAGCCGCCGCGGGCCCGGTGCCCGTCGCCTCAGGACCCTCGGACGCCGAACTGCCCTTGCCGTCGCCGCCCTTGCCGTCCTTGTCGCTCTCGCCGCCCTTGTCGAAGGAGACGTCGTCGCGGACCATCGACCACAGCTTGTCCGCGTCCGTGGGCCTGGGGATCAGGTGGTTGCCGTTCTGCGGGTCCGGCACCGTGGGCATGGTCGTCATCGTGAACCGCTCCGTGGGCACGGTCTTGAGCTTCATCCCGAGGTCGTACAGCTTCTTGACCGTACCGATCTCCTCGGAGACCTCGAGCGACTCGGTGGCAGCCTCGGCCAGACCCATCAGCCGTCCGCTGTCCGTGAAGGCGTTCTGGCTCTTCAGCGTGCGGATCATCGAGTTCATGTACATGTGCTGGGCCTTGGCCCGGCCGAGGTCGCTCTCGAAGGCGTGCCGGGTGCGCAGCCACTGCAGGGCCTGCTTGCCCTTGATCTTCTTGCTGCCGGCCTTCAGCTTCAGACCGGAGCCGCCGGGCACACCCGGCAGCGGGCGGTCCCACACGTTCTGCCGCACACAGACCTCGACACCGCCGACGGCGTCCGCCATCTTCACCACGCCGCCGAAGTCGACCATCATCCAGTGGTCGATGTAGACACCCGTGAGGTTCTGCCAGGTGGCCAGCGTGCAGCCGGCGCCACCGCGCTGCAACGACATGTTGATGATGCCGTTGGTCTCCGGGTACGTCTCGCCGGTCTCGGGGTCCTCGCACCTGGGGATGGTCACCCGGGTGTCCCGCGGGATGCTCACGACGGACGCGCTGCGGCGGTCCGCGGAGACGTGCACCAGCATCTGCACGTCGGCCAGGGGTTTGCTGCCCCGCTGGTCCTTGCTGCCGCCGAGTTCGACGTTCTCGTCCGAGTTGCGGCTGTCGGAGCCGATCAGCAGGATGTTCAGCGGTGTCTGGCCGTCCGAGTTGGGCCCGGCCTTCTCGACGCCCGACTCGCCGCTGTTACGTGTGCCCTTGGCTATGTTCCCGTTGAGGTGGCGGTAGTAGAGGTAGCCGGCGCCGGCCGTCCCGAGTATCAGCACCGACAGGATCAGCGCGGACCACCGGAGTATGCGCCGGGGTCGGCCGCCCGGCCGTACGGGGCGTCTGCCGCCGTCCGGTCCCTCGCCGCCGCCGCCGTCGTCGGCCGCGCTGCGACGCGGCGCGGTCCGGACCCCCGAACCGCCGTTCCCGCCGCGTTCCCCGGCCTGCGAGGAGCCGTCGCCGCGGCTGCCTTCCCCCGCACGCGCGGCACGTGGGCGAGCCCCCTCCCCACGCACACTGCTCTGCGCCATGTCCCCTGCCTCCCCACCCTGCGCCTGACACAGGTCCGTCCTACGTCCTGTGAGACGTAGGACGGACCTGTTAGGTCACTACTTGGCGCACTCGACCTTGTCCGCCGTGGACTTCTCGACGTCCTCCGGCGCCTTCGACGGAGTGGTCAGAGAGACCCCGGCCCCCTTGAAGTCCTCACCCAGGGTCAGCGTGATCGCGGGCAGACCCTGGGAGTTGGTCACGCTCTTGCCCGGTTTCATGGCCGAGCCGGACAGACCCATGAGCCCGGCGAGCGTGCGTGCCTGATCGGCCTGGTCGGGAGCGTACTCGACAGTTGTCTTCTTCAGCGTCCCCCCGGAGTTGCCCGCGTTCTCGGACTTGGTGATGCCCTCCTCCAGCTGCAGCCAGTTGAGGGTCTCCTGCGCGGAACCGGCGACCGCGCCGCCGTTGAGGACCCGGACGCGGACCTCGGAGGGGTCGGCCTTGCTGCCCTTGAGCCGGGCGGCCTCGGCGGCCTTCTCCTTCTTCTCCTGCTTCTTGACCGCGGTGAGCGAGACGTCGTCCTTGATCAGGGCGAACATCGCCTTCGCCTTCGCCTCCTGGAGGACCACCGTGGCCTTGACCTGCTCGGAGGGGTTGTCCACCACCGGCACGGTGGTGAAGGACAGGTTCTTGGTGTCGAACTTGCCCAGCTCCATGCCCAGGTCGCGCAGCTTGGTGATGCTGCTGATCTTCGAGTCGACGGTCAGTGCCTTGGTGCCGGCCTCCGCCAGCTTCAGGAGCTTGGTCGGGCTGGTGAGCGTGTCGTTCGACTTCAGCTTGCGCATCAGGGAACTGAGGAACTGCTGCTGGATCTCGATCCGGCTGAGGTCGCCGCCGAAGCCCACCGAGTGGCGGGTACGGACGAAGGCGAGCGCCTCCTCGCCCTGGATGGTGTGCTCGCCCTTGGCCAGCTTGAGCTTGGAGTCCGGGTCGTCGATGTCCTTGGCGAGACAGATGTCGACGCCGTCGACCGCCGTGGTCAGCGTCTTGACCGCGTTGAAGTCGGCGATCATGAAGTGGTCCATCTTGATGCCGGTCAGCGCGGTGACGGTCCGCATCGTGCAGCTCGGCGTGCGGCCCTCCTGGCCCAGGCTGTTGTTGAAGCGGGTGCTCAGCGTGCCCGGGATGACCTTGGTGGAGCCGTCCTCCTGGGTCGTCGGGCAGTCCGGGATGTCGGTGATCAGGTCGCGCGGAATGCTCATCGCGGTGGCGTTCGTACGGTCCTTGGAGACGTGCAGCAGGACCGTGGTGTCGGCGTGCCCGGGGCTGTCCGAGTCGCCGTAGCCGGAGTTCCCGTCACCGGTGCGCTTGTCCGTGCCGACCAGCAGGACGTTGATCGCCCGGTCCTTGCTGAAGCCACCGGTGCCCGCGCCGTCGTCGGAGACAGACGTGATGTTGCCGTTTAGGTGCTTCCAGTAGAGGTACCCGGCGGTACTCGTCCCGACGAGCAGGAAGGCCATCGTGCCGCCCGTCCAGAGCAGTATCTTCCGGGTCCTCGACTGCTTGGGCCGGCCCTTGCGGCGGCCCGGCGGCGGCTCCTGCGGCGCACGCCGTCTGCGCGGTCCGGGCACGCCGGGGCCGGGCGCCTCCTCGGGTGCCCTCTTCCGGTCCCGCCCGGGGGCGGTGCGCCCGCGCGGTGGCGCGGCGGCGCCCGCCGATCTGCGGGAGCGGGGACCTGGGACCGCCGACTGCGGTGCGGAAGCCTGCAGTCGCAGTTCGTAGTCGCCGGTGTCCGGGTTGAGTACCCACTGGTCTGCGGGGTCGATATCGTCCGCCCGCCCACGGCCTTGCGCGTCCACGGTTGCTTGAGTCCTCCGTCGGGGCCACGCGGCGCCTTTCCCCCTCAAAAGGCGCTCGGTCAGTCGGTCCAACCAGTGCGCGACCCGCGGGACAGAGCTCGCGGCCGGGTGCACCGGACCGCTCACACTATCCGCCCCGTTCGGCGCCGAGCGACGACGGTGACATATTGCACGCCCCTACAAGCGGGCAATACGCCCAATTCCTTGAACGCGCGTTCTCTCTCTTGGTGTGCCCTTTACCCAGCGGCCCGTCCGGGCGTCAACCGCACGCGTCCTCGGCCGCCGTGTTGCCCCGGAAAGTCGGCGCGGGGCTGACCGTCGAGGAGGGGCCGTCGGGCCGCTTTCCTTCCGATTTGCCGTCTCCGGCATCCGCGCCGGGCCGATAGCGCTCGAAGTCGTACGAATATCCGTGCCGGTCCCGGTCGTCGGCCGGCTCGGTGGCGCGCCTCCCCGCGCCGGAATCCGCCGGAACTTCCTTGGTGACCTCCAAGGGGGCGTCCGTGCGCAGCCGTTCGAAAAGCTTCTCCGCCGCGGGTTCCACGAGCTGGTCGCGATTGGGGTCGTGCGCGTACGCCTCCCGCGGCACGGTGAGGAATTGCACCCGTTCCGTGGGGATGTCGCGCATGCCGCGCACCAGGTCGTACAACCCCCGCAGGTTCGCCAGTCCGGGGTCGGTGGTGAGCGCGGACGTCGCCGCGTCCAGCACGGGATAGAGCTTCGCCGGATTCAGCAGTACGTCATTGCTGCGCACCTTGTTGACGAGCGCGGCCAGGAACTGCTGTTGGCGGTCCATCCGCTCGGTGTCGCTGCCGTCGCCGATCGTCTTGCGGGCGCGCACGTAACCGAGGGCCTGCTCGCCGTCGAGCTTCACCTTGCCCGCGGGCAGCCGCAGTCTGGCCGCGGGGTCGTCGATCGGTTCCGTCAGGCACACCTCGACGCCGTCGACGGCGTCGACCATGTCCTTGAACCCGTGGAAGTCCACCACCACGTGATGGTCGACACGAACCCCGGTGAGCCTCTCCACCGTACGGATCGTGCAGGCCGGGCCGCCGCTCTGGAAGGCGTAGTTGAACAACGAGAACACGGGCCGGGTGCGGGTGCCGTCCGGTCCCCGGCAGCTCGGTATGTCCACCATCAGGTCGCGCGGCAGCGAGACGGCGGTGGCGCTGCGCCGGTTCGCCGCGAGGTGCAGCAGGATCGCGGTGTCGGAGCGTTCGGTGCCGGAGTCCCTGCCGTACTTGCGGTTGCCGTCCCCGGACCGCGAGTCCGAACCGATCAGCAGGATGTTCTGCGCGTCGCGGACCAGGGCGGTGGGGCGTTCCTTCTCGTACCGGGCGAGTTCGGCGGCCGTGCCGTCGTCCGACGTGATGTTGGCGTCCAGCTTCTCGTAGACCGCCCAGCCGACTCCCGCAGCGCCCGCGAGGGCCAGGGCGGCGGCGATCGCCGTGCACCGCAGCCAGCGTCTGCGGCGCCGGGCGGTACCGGGGCCGGTGGGGGGCACGTCCGCCCCGGGCCCGCGTGTCCCTCCGGTGCCGCTCGCCACTCTCCGCCCCTCCTGCCGCCCGACCCTGCCCCTACGACCATGCCGGTCCGGACCCCGCCCGTCCCCGGGGGAGGGTCCGAACGGGCGACGCTGCCGCCGGCTCCGGCCCGGACGGGGCTGTGCCCCAGCCTTTGTCCGCGGGTCCGGCGGGGGCTGGTCGCGCAGTTCCTCGCGCCCCTGGAGGGCCTAGGGGCGCGGGGAACTGCGCAATGGGGGTTCGGGGGCGTAGCCCCTGAGGTGGTGACGGGATCGGGTAGGGGCGGCGGGGGCGAGAAACGCCTCAGCGGGCCGTGGACGTGACCCGCTCACTCTCGACACGCTTGGCCAGCGCCTCCTCCCCGAGCTGATCGAGGTTGCGGCACAACACCACGGACCCACCGGAGGCGAGCGGAGCGTAGAGCCCCGCGCTCACCCCGTCCCACGTGTCGTAGGACAGCGCGGACAGCAGCCGCGCCCCCGGTCCCACCAGGTCCAGCCGCCCCGCGTCCGCCCGGGCCCGCTCGACGACCTCCGCCCCGCTCAGCTCCGCCCCCGCGACCAGGAGGGCGGGAGCCTCCGGATCCACCGGCCCGTACGGCCGGAAGACGTCCCCCTGTCCGGGAACCTCGACGGCGTAGTCGGCGTACCCGCCCGGTGGCTGCGCGAAGCGGCGCCCGAGCGGCGCGAGCGACAACGCCACCCGCTCCCCGGAACAGGCGAGCCCGTCCTCGAACCGCCCCGGCCCGGCGACGACATGATCGGCGCTCCCGGCGTCGCCCCCGAGCTCGGCCACGACACCCGTCGAGGAACACGCGAGCAGCCAGACGGCCGTCTGCCAGTGCGCGGGCAGCAGCAACGCCACCCGCTCACCGGGCTCGGCGCCCATCTCGCCCTGGAGCAGATTGGCGGTCTTGGCCACCCAATTGGCGAAGGTGGCGACGGACAGTTCGACACGTTCGCCGGTGGCATCGTCGTAGAAGGTCACCAGGGGGCGCGCGGGATCCGCGGCGAGCGCGGATCGCAGCAGGTCGGCAGGGGTGCGGTCGGTGGCGTTCACGGGACGCAAGCGTACGCGGGCAGCCGCCGGGGCGGGGGAGCGAGGGCCACCGGTTCGGCCGAGCGGGACCGACGACCCGTCACATCCTGGATGGACAGATAAGTCTTACTATGTCCAGGATCAGGGGCATGCGCGGACACCTTGCTTCCTCGATCGCCGTCACCTGTGCGGCCGCCCTGGCCCTTCCGCTGGCGCTGTCCTCGGCCGCCGCGGCCACGCCCCCGGTGGACGGGAGAACGACCACCGGCAGAGCGGTCACCGAGCGGCCCCACGCGGACGCACCGGCACCGAGCCGGGCTCACGGCTCCGCACCCAGCCGGGCCCACGGCCCGGCACATGGTCCGGCACACGGCCCGGCATCCGAACTCACGGCACGGGCCCGACCCGCACCCCCCTGGTCGGCGCCGGCCACCGCGGCCGCGCCCTCCACGGCGACCCGGTCCGGCCGGGCCGTCCCCGGCAGCACCCAGTCCCTCCCGCTCACGCCCCTCACGCCCGACACCCCCGAAGCCCCCCGCACCACCCCCGCCGAACCCCCTCCCTCCAACGACCGCACCCTGCCCCCCGCGTCCGCCCCGGCCCAGGGCCTCGCCCCGCGGGACGTGCGGCCCTTCTCCCTCGTGGGCGTCGTCTGGGACGACCCGGACAGCGAACTCCGCGGCCGGGTCCAGGTCCGCACCCGCGCCACCGGCACCACGAAGTGGTCCGTCTGGCAGGACGTGGACACCCACAACCACGAGCACGCGGCGGACCCGGACACCGCGGAGCGCACCTCCGGCCGCGTACGGGGTTCCACGGCCCCCCTGTGGGTGGGGGACTCGGACGGGGTGGAGGTCCGCGTCCAGTCGGAGGCGGACAACCGTTCCGGTGCCGACGGAAGGGCCGCGGCCGAGCCCCTCCCCGCGGGCCTGCGCGTCGAACTGGTCGACCCCGGCGCCGAGCCCCCGCCCCAGGGCCCGGAACTGGACGCCGCCCGCGGCAATTTCCTGAGCGCCGAGGCGGCGGCCTCCTCCGCCGTCAACGCCGATCTCGCGCCGATGGGGGCCACCGAGATCCCGGCCCTTAGCCGGCAGGAGACCCGGGCCGACCTGCTCGCGAGCCGTGGCGCATGGGAGGACGCGGCCGCCACGGCGGGCATGGCAGACGTGGCGCAGGGGGCGGGCGGAACCGCGGAGCAGCGCGCGAGACCGTACATCGGCGCGCGGCCGCGCATCGTCACCCGCCGGGGCTGGCGAGCCGACGAAGGGCTCCGCGAGCGGAACTTCAGCTACACGAAGACGGTGCGGGCCGCCTTCGTCCACCACAGCGCCTCGGGCAACAACTACCGCTGTGCGCAAGCCCCTTCAGTCATCCGCAGTATCTACCGCTACCACGTGAAGAGCAGCGGCTGGCGTGACATCGGCTACAACTTCCTCGTCGACAAGTGCGGAAACATCTACGAGGGCCGGGCCGGTGGCGTGGCCAAGCCGGTCATGGGCGCCCACACCCTCGGTTTCAACAGCAACAGCATGGGGATCGCCGTCCTCGGAAGTTTCGGCGCCACGAACCCGCCCGCCGCCGCGGTGAAGGGCATCGCCCGGCTCACGGCATGGAAGCTCGGCCTCTACGGCGCGAACCCGCGCGGCAAGACCTACCTCAAGTCCGGAGGCGGAAATCTGTACCGAAAAGGGAAGAAGGTGCGACTCAATGTGATCTCCGGTCACCGGGACGGATTCGCCACCGAATGCCCGGGCCGTCGGCTGTACGCGAAGCTCGGCAAGGCCCGGGCCGCTTCGGCCCGATACCAGGGACGATGAGGTCCGGTCGGCGGAAACGGTGCGGCCCGGCACGCCGGGTCCTCCGGCTCCCCACGACCCCCCTCCAAGAGGCGCCCCACAGCCATCGAGACGGTCTGCACACACCGGCCGGCCGAGCTCCGTTCGGCCGGCCCCGTCAGGAAGCAGAGACGACAGGTGACAGAAGCGATCCTCCTGGTCGGCGGCAAGGGCACGCGCCTGCGCCCCCTCACGGTGCACACGCCCAAGCCGATGGTCCCGGCGGCCGGGGTGCCGTTCCTCACGCACCAGCTCGCACGGGCGCGAGCGGCGGGAGTCGAACACATGGTGCTCGCCACGTCCTATCTGGCCGAGGTCTTCGAGCCCCACTTCGGGGACGGCTCGTCGCTGGGGCTGCACATCGAGTACGTCACCGAGGACGAACCCCTCGGCACCGGCGGCGCCATCCGCAACGTGGCCTCCCGGCTGAGATCCGCCCCCGACGACCCGGTCCTGATCTTCAACGGGGACATCCTGACCGGCCTGGACATACCGGCCCTGATCGCCACCCACGGCTCCTCGGGCGCGGACGTCTCGCTGCACCTGACACGAGTGACGGACCCACGGGCGTACGGCCTGGTGCCGACCGACGACTCGGGCCGCGTACAGGCGTTCCTGGAGAAGCCCCAGACGCCCGAGGAGATCGTCACCGACCAGATCAACGCCGGCGCGTACGTCTTCCGCCGGTCGGTCATCGACTCGATCCCGGTGGGCCGCCCCGTTTCGGTCGAACGGGAGACGTTCCCGGACCTGCTGGCCGCCGGGGCCCACCTGCAGGGCATGGTCGACTCCACGTACTGGCTGGACCTGGGCACCCCGCAGGCGTTCGTCCGCGGCTCCGCCGACCTGGTCCTCGGCCGGGTGCCGTCCCCGGCCGTCCCGGGCCGCTGCGGCGACAGCCTGGTCCTGCCGACGGCCGCGGTCGCCTCCGACGCCAAACTGACCGGCGGCACGGTCGTCGGCGACGGCGCGACCGTGGGTGAGGGGGCCAGGGTCCGCGGCAGCACGATTCTTGCGGACGCCGTCGTCGAACCGGGCGCGGTCGTCACCGACTCCCTGATCGGCGCCCGGGCCCGCGTGGGCGCCCGCTCGATCCTGTCGGGCGTGTTCGTGGGCGACGGGGCGACGGTGGGCCCGGACAACGAACTCCGGGACGGCGCCCGCATCTGGTGCGACGCCCACATACCCCGGGCGGCACTGCGCTTCTCGTCGGACCAGTAGCACCGAGCGCCGTCGACACGGGTGCGGGCCGAAAGGGCCGGCAGGGCCGGCAGGGGTGGTGGGGGTGGCAGGCCGGCAGGGACGGCGGGGGCGAGAGCCCCGTCGGCTCACAGTCTCCCGATGTCCCCGCGAGGCATCTTCGGATGCCTGCGAGCCGGCGTCCGCCCGCTCAGCAGGATCAGCCGGGCAGCCCGGTGCCGCTGCCCGGCGTACGGCTCCAACAGCGCCAGCATGGCGGAGTCGTCGGCATCCCGGTCCCCGGCCAGCGCATACCCCACGATCCCCGGCAGATGAAGATCCCCGACGGTCACCTCGTCCGCCGCCCCGTGGCTGCGCTGCACCACCTCCGCCGAGGTCCACGGCCCCACCCCGGACACCACCTCCAGTCGCGCCCGCGCGGCGACCGGGTCGAGCGCCACGGCCTCCTCCATCCGCCGGGCCACCCGCACGACCCGCAGGACGGTCGACGCCCGCTTGTCGTCGACCCCGGCCCGATGCCACTCCCACGAGGGGATCAGCGCCCAGACCCGCGGCTCGGGCATGACGAACATGCGCCCCTCGACGGGCCCGGGCGCGGGCACACCGTACTTCCGCACGAGCGCCCGCCAGGCCCGGTACGCCTCGTCGGTCGTGACCTTCTGCTCCAGGATCGACGGGATCAACGACTCCAGGACGAGCCCGGTACGCGTGAGCCGCAGCCCGGGGCGCCGGTGCCGGGTCATCGCCACCAGCCGGTGCCGGGGCTCGAAGGCCCCGGGGTCGTCCGCCTCCCCGAGCAGGTGGGGAAGCCGGTCGAGCAGCCACTCCGCGCCCGGCCCCCACGCCTCGCCGTGCACGACACCTCCGCGCGCGGACACCCGAAGGGTCCCGGGCCCGACAGGGGTGAGGCTGGCCCGCCACACGGATCCGTCGGCGGTCGCCCGGAAGGTGGGATCGGCGGGACCCCGCCGCAACGGCCCGAGCACGAGCCGCAGATCGAGCGGCCACGGCGGCACCCACCTCCGCGTCCGCCCACCCACACCCGCGCCGACACCGGCACTGGCACCAACACTGGCACCGGCTCCGAGCCGTGGCGCCGACCGCGGCGCGGGCACGCCGGCATACCCGCCGCGCACGGTCGTACGGGTGGGCCGCTGTTCGAAGCGTCCGGCCACGGATGGGGTCCTTCGGGAGAAGCCGCTCGGGGATA
Source organism: Streptomyces sp. NPDC002701 (assembly GCF_042889045.1). Lineage (NCBI taxonomy): Bacteria > Bacillati > Actinomycetota > Actinomycetes > Kitasatosporales > Streptomycetaceae > Streptomyces > Streptomyces sp. NPDC002701. Next base: position 23,043 of record NZ_JBIAQL010000016.1, on the reverse strand, counting down.
CACGCATGAGGGTAGGCGGTGGACCGCGGGTCACCGCACCTCGATGAAGGCCCCCGCGTCCCGCTCGGGCCGGACCTTCGGCTCCTCCGCCGCGTGCCCGACGGCGACGGCCCCCATGGGATCCCAGCCCGCCGGCAGCGCGAGCACCTCCCGGACGACGTCGCGGCAGAACATCGTCGACGACACCCACGCCGACCCGAGCCGCTCCCCGGCCAGCGCGACCAGGAAGTTCTGCACCCCGGCGCCGGTGGCGACGACGAACATCTCCCGCTCGGCCGTGTCCCGCCGGGCGTCACCGTAGGTATGGGACCCGTCCATGACGAGACACGGCACGACGAGGTACGGGGCCCGGCGCAGCACGTCCCCGCGGCGCACCCGCTTCGCGATGGACTCCGCGCTCTTCCCGTCCCGCTCCAGATCGGCGATCCAGGCGTCCCGCATGGCGTCGAGGAGCCGCGTACGCGACGCGGCCGACTCCAGGAGGACGAACCGCCACGGCGTCGTGTGGTGCGGGGCCGGCGCGGTGACCGCCGCGGCCACCGCCCGCCGTACGGCCCCCGGGTCGACGGGCTCGTCGGTGAAGGCCCGCACCGTACGCCGCTGGGTGACGGCCTCCCGTACGGCCTCGGAGGTGCCGAGCCGGAACATGTCGTCGCGGGCACCCCTGACCATGCCCCGGGTCCCTTCGTCCGCGTCCCCGTCCGGGCCGTCCGCGCCGACCACGTGGGACAGGCCGCGCACCACGGCGACCGGCAGTCCGGCGGCCTTGCCCTTGACGAGGTCCCCGGCGGCGGCGAGCTCGTCGGCGGTGGCGACGACGGTGGCGCCGAGCGGGTTCCCGTGCGCGTCCGTGCCGCCCCGCAGGTCGTCGAGGACGCGCACGCCCGCGGCGCCGATCGCGACGTCGGTGAGCCCGGTCCGCCAGGGCCGCCCGAACGTGTCGGTGACGAGGACCCCGACCTCGACACCGAGGGCGTCCCGCAGGCCGTCGCGGATCGACCGCGCCGAGGCGTCGGGGTCCTCGGGCAGCAGCAGCACGGTCCCGGCGGGTGTGTTCGAGGCGTCGACCCCGGCGGCTGCCATCACGAGCCCCTGCCGGTTCTCCACGATGCGCAGCGGTCCGCGCCGGGCCACGACCCGCACGGTCTCGGCGTCGATGGCGGCCTCGCGGTCCGTCGCCTCGACGACGCGCCCCTCCGCCTTGGACACGATCTTCGAGGTGACCAGCAGCACGTCCCCGTCCAGGAGATCCGGCCCGGCGCCGGCGATCAGCTTGGCGAGGTCGTCGCCCGGGCGCACCTCGGGCAGGCCGGGCAGCGCCCAGACGCGGTAGCCGGAGGCGCCGGGCGGCAGCTCCCCGGCAGGCCCGCCGCCGGGGGACGTCTCGTCGCTCAAGCGCCCCGCACCTCCTCCGCCAGGGTCAGGGCCTCGCGGGCCATCGCGGCCGTCGCGTCGAGGTCGGTCATCATCAGCGGGACGGCACGGCACCGGATGCCCGCTCCGGTGACCCGGTCCACCACCGCGGCGTCCACCGTGTCGACGAGCCAGCCGTCCAGGAGCCCCGAACCGTAGTGCTCGGCGACCGCCGCCGCGGTGGACTCGACACCGATCGCGGCGAGGACCTTGTCGGCCATGCCGCGCACGGGCGCGTCCCCGACGATGGGGGAGAGGCCGACCACCGGGACCCCGGCGTCGGCGATGGCCTCCCGGATGCCGGGCACGGAGAGGATCGTGCCGACGGACACGACGGGGTTGGACGGCGGGAAGAGGATGACGTCCGCCGAGGCGATGGCCTCCAGCACCCCGGGCGCCGGCTCGGCCTGTTCGGCGCCGACGGGCACCACGGCGTGCGCGTCCACGGAGGCCCGCAGCCGTACCCAGTACTCCTGGAAGTGGACGGCCCTGCGCTCGCCGTCCACCTCCACGGCGACATGGGTCTCGACCCGGTCGTCGGTCATGGGGATCAGCCGGACGCCCGGCTTCCACCGGTCGCACAGCGCCTCCGTGACGGCGCTGAGCGGATATCCCGCGGTCAGCATCTGCGTGCGCACGATGTGCGTCGCGAAGTCCCGGTCGCCGAGACCGAACCAGGAGGGCCCGGCGCCGTACGCCGTCAGCTCCTCCTTGAGGTGGAACGTCTCGTCGGCCCGCCCCCAGCCCTGTTCCTCGTTGATACCGCCGCCGAGGGTGTACATCACCGTGTCGAGGTCCGGGCAGACCTTCAGCCCGAAGAGGTGGATGTCGTCCCCGGTGTTGCCGATGACGGTGATGTCCGCGTCCGGCGCGGCCTGCTGGAGACCACGCAGGAACCGGGCACCGCCGATGCCGCCTGCCAGAACCACAATGCGCATGGCATGCAGTCTCGCAGGCGGCTACGACATCGTGTCAGCCGGTCACGACAGCTCGGCCACCGAGCACCGGGCCGCGTGGGCGCCGTGCATCGGCATCTCCGTCAGGCCGGGGTGGTACACGTGCAGGCTGGTGGCGGGTTCGAGCGAGTCGTTGACGACCTCGTGCACATAGCCGGGCGCGAACACCCGCTGAGCGCCCGCGCCCAGGGCGCGCGTGCCCCGCTCGGTGCGCTCCGTCAGCGCTCCCTCCAGGACGGTGAGCACGCCGGAGGAGGAGCCGTGGTCGTGCAGCCCGCTGCCCTGCCCGGGAACCCAGGACAGCAGCCACACCTCGTAGCCGGGCCCGGTGCGCAGCCGGTGGTACCAGCGGGAGACGGCGTCGTAGCGGACGAGGTGCTCCCACTGGGTGCGGTCGGCCGCGAGGGAACGGGCGAGGCCGACGAACTCGGCCACGGTGGCCGGATGCTCGCGCGGCGGCTGGAGGAGGTGCGGTACTTCGAGGATGTCGCCGGCGATCTGGAGGTCGCTGTCGCTGTTCATGGGGTGCGGTGGATTCCTCGGCGGATGAGAGTGCTGGAGGTCTGGGATGTCACGTACCGGCCGCCCGGATCGCGGGCGTGCCCCGGTGCGGGCGGAAGGGGACCAGCGGCCGGCCTCAGTGGACTCGGCGGCAGCGGGAGCGCGGTGAGCTCAACAGCTGCGACAGCAACAGCTACAGCGGGACCGGACAGCACCGAGGGACCCGGCGGTGCGGGTCGAGGTGAGTGCCGAGTTCGCGAGCATGCCCACCAGGACACCGGTTCACACCCGCGCTGTCAACTTGACGTCCCGGCATGTGGGCGATCTTTCACCTCATCCGGTCCACCTCGCTGATGAAAGGTTTGTGCACGGGGTTGTGGGGACACATGGCGCACAACCGGGCGCACGAACCTCGGCGCGACCCCGTGATCCCCGGGTGATCCCCGTGATCCCCAGGTGATCCGGTTCGCTTCGTCGACCGTGTCGGAACGAGATCGAACTCCCGGGCGTCCTTCTCTGTACAAGTCCGTGCGGAGTCGGTGTCCACCGGGTCGTTTTCGGCTGTCGGAGTTTATCCCGATTTGAACACTTTCCGCATAGCCTTGGTTCCGCAGAGTGAATAAGGGGCCCAATAGCAGATCTCGGCTTGACTGGCCTGGATCGGCGCACTTGTAATTTCACTCGTGTCGTTCAGCCGAAATCGGTAACGGCAGCATCACGGGGACGCGAGACGGACGAGGGGCACACATGACCGAGCTGTTTCAGGAACTGCTGGTCGACGAGGCCGAAGAGGAACTCGGCTGGCAGGAGCGGGCGCTCTGCGCGCAGACCGACCCCGAATCCTTCTTCCCCGAGAAGGGCGGCTCCACCCGCGAGGCCAAGAAGGTCTGCCTCGCCTGTGAGGTCCGCTCGGAATGCCTTGAATACGCCCTCGCCAACGACGAGCGCTTCGGCATCTGGGGCGGTCTGTCCGAACGCGAGCGGCGCCGGCTGAAGAAGGCCGCCGTCTGACCGTGGCTCGATCGCGACCCGTTCGCCGTCAGGCCGCGCTCCGGCCGAAGGGCGCACAACCCTGTATACCGATACCTACTGATACGTAACGAACGGCCCGTCGCAGGTGGGTTATCCACAGGCGGCGGGCCGCCCTGTTGTGCAGCCGTTAGTGTGGGCCTCCGTCCGAGACGCCCCGTGGTCCTCCCAGGACACAGGCGTCCACCGCAGTCCAGCGAACCGGGGCCCGTACCTCGATGTCCGTGCACAGCCATTCGGCAGGTCACTACGACACTGCCTCCGCAGCGTTCGACCCGGCCGGCCGGGGAGCGTCCGACCCCGGTCGCCCGCCCGAGTTCCCGCGGCACGTGGTCACCGCCGTGCTCGTCTCGCACGACGGTGCCCGCTGGCTGCCCGACGCCCTCGCCGGGCTCCTCGGCCAGGACCGCCCCGTGCAGAACGCGGTGGCGGCCGACACCGGCAGCGCGGACGACTCCGCCCAGCTGGTCACCGAGGCCCTGGGCGCGGACCGGGTCCTGCACCTCGCCCGGCGCACCGGCTTCGGCCAGGCCGTCGAGGAGGCCGTCCGCACCGCGGGGGTGCTGACCCCGGACGACCTTCCGTACCTGAAGCGCCCCAGCGGCTGGGACCCCGTGACCCGCACCTGGCGCGACGACGCGTACGACATGCCGGAGCTGCCGCACGGCGAGCCCGAGCAGTGGCTGTGGCTGCTGCACGACGACTGCGCACCGGAACCGGACGCCCTGGCCCAGCTGCTGCGCGTCGTGGAGAACGAGCGGGAGCTCGGCAAGGACGTCGCGGTCATCGGCCCCAAACTCCGTGGCTGGTACGACCGCAGGCAGCTCCTCGAGGTCGGCGTCACCATCGCCAACAGCGGCCGCCGCTGGACCGGCCTCGACCGGCGCGAGCAGGACCAGGGCCAGCACGACCACGTACAGCCCGTGCTCGCCGTGTCCACCGCCGGCATGCTCATCCGCCGCGACGTCTACGAGGAGCTGGGCGGCTTCGACCGGCGCCTGCCCCTGATGCGCGACGACATCGACCTGTGCTGGCGCGCCCAGTCCGCGGGCCACCGCGTCCTCGTCGCCCCCGAGGCGGTCGTCCGGCACGCCGAGGCGTCCTCCCGCGAGCGCCGCACCGTCGACTGCGTGGGCCGCACCTCCGCGTCCCCCCACAAGGTCGACAAGGCGGGCGCCGCCTACACCCTCCTCGTCAACACCCGCAGCGCGGCGCTCCCCTGGGTCGTCGTCCGGCTCGTCCTCGGCACGCTGGTGCGCACGGTCGCGTACGTCATCGGCAAGGTCCCCGGCCAGGCCATCGACGAGATCCGCGGGCTCCTCGGCACCCTGCTCCGCCCCGAGCGCATCATCGCGGGCCGGCGCAGGCGAGGCAGCCCCCAGGTCGACAAGGACGAACTGCGCGCGCTGTTCCCGCCCCCCGGAGCGACGGTCCGCGCCACCGTCGAACAGGCCGCGGGCAACCTCGTGGGCCGCTCCGACCCCGAACTGAACGCGGCAGGACGCCACGGCGGCGCGGTCGAGTCCGGACCGGGCGGCGACGACGCCGACTTCCTCCAGGTCGAGCAGTTCGCCCGCCTCAAGCGGGTCGCCCGCAAGCCCGGGCCGATGGTCTTCGTGGTGCTCCTCTTCTTCTCCCTCATCGCCTGCCGGGAACTCCTCGGCGGCGGTGCGCTGGCGGGCGGCGCGCTGCTGCCCGCCCCGGCGGACTCCGCCGAACTGTGGTCGCGCTACCTGGACGGCTGGCACCCGGTCGGCACCGGCGGCACACAGTCGGCGCCGCCCTATCTCGCGCTCGTCGCCATGCTCGCGAGCGTGCTGTTCGGATCCACCGGCCTCGCGGTCACCGTCCTCCTGGTGGGCTCGGTACCGCTGGCCGGCTTCGCCGCCTACTTCGCCTCCCGGCCGCTCGTCGAGTCGCGCCTGCTGCGCGCCTGGGCGTCCGTCGCGTACGCCTTCCTGCCCGCCGCCACCGGCGCGCTCGCCGGCGGCCGCATCGGCACCGCCGTGCTCGCCGTCCTGCTGCCCCTCATCGCGCGCGCGGGCGTCGCGGCGAGCGGCCTCGCCGCCGAGTCGGGCCGCGGCAGCTGGCGGGCCACCTGGGCGTACGCGCTCCTGCTGACCCTCGCGACCGCGTTCACGCCGATCGTGTGGCCCATCGCGCTGGTCCTCGGCCTCGCGGCGGCGGTCGTGCGCCGGCGGGACATCGTCGCCTACGGGCTGCGCCTCCTGGCCCAGCTCGGCACCCCGCTGCTGGTCCTCGCCCCCTGGTCGCTCTCCCTGCTCCCGTTCGGCTTCTTCCAGGAGGCCGGCATGGAGTACGACTCGGGGGCGGCCTCCGCCCTCGACCTGCTGGGCGCCAGCCCCGGCGGACCCGGGACGGTCAGCGGGCTGATGCTCATCGGCATCGTGTGCGCCGCCGTGGCCGCGCTGCTGCGCGCGGAGCGACAGCTGGGCATCTGGAGCGCCTGGGCGGCCGCGCTGGTGGCACTGGTCTTCGCCGCGCTGTCGAACGGCTCCACCTGGGCCGGCCCCGCCACCCTCGTCTACGGCCTCGCCTTCCTCGCCGCCGCCGCGCTCGGCGCCGACGGGGCACGCTCGCGCGTGGCCGAGCAGAGCTTCGGCTGGCGCCAGCCGGTCGCCGTGCTCATCGCCTTCGCCTCGGCCGCCGGGCCCCTGCTCATCGCCGCCGGCTGGATGATCCGCGGTGCGGACGGTCCGCTGGAACGGCGCGATCCCGTCCAGGTGCCCGCGTTCGTCGCCGAGGAGAGCGGCACCCGCGACCAGGCCCGCACGCTCGTCCTCGACAGCGACTCGACGGCCGAGGTCGGCTACACCCTCGTCCGCGGCTCCGGCGCCCGCCTCGGCGACGCCGAACTGGCCGCGGCCGGCGGCGAGAACAAGCCCCTCGACAAGGTCGTCGCGAACCTCGTGGCGGGCTCGGGCGCCGACCAGGCCGACCAGCTCGGCGGGTTCGCCGTGCGGTACGTCCTGGTGCGCGACGGCGCGCCCCGCGAGGTCGGCCGGGTCCTGGACGCCACGCCGGGCCTGAGCCGGCTGAGCCAGCAGGACGGCAGCGCCCTGTGGCGCGTCGACCGGCAGGTGGCGCGCGCGGCCATCGTTCCCGGCTCCGGCGACCCGCAGCCCATCGCCGCCGGTCCCGTCGAACTGCACACCAGGATCCCCGCCGGTGCCGACGGCCGCGTCCTGCGCCTGGCGGACACCGCCGACGAGGGCTGGACGGCCACCCTGGACGGGAAGCCGCTCACCGGGACCACCGTCGACGGCTGGGCCCAGGGCTTCGAACTGCCCGCCGCCGGGGGCCGCCTGGACGTCACCTTCGAAGCACCGGTGAGCCACACCGGCTGGCTGTGGGCGCAGGGCGCGCTCGCCGTCGTCCTCGTGGTGCTCGCGCTGCCGGGACGGCGCCGCGACGTCGACGACGACCTCCCCGAAGAGCCCGTCGCGCCCGTCCTGACCGCGTCCGGCGAGGGCCGCAGGGCCCGCCGCCTGCGCGCCCAGGCCGATGCCGAACAGGCAGAGCGGTCAGGTCAGGAGGACCAGCCGGAACAGCCGGGGCACGCCGACGCCTTCCCGCCCCACTCCCCGCCTCCTCCGCAGACGCCACCGGCTGCCGCCCCCGTCCCGCAGCAGCAGACCTACGACGAGTGGGACACGACGACGTACGGCGCCGAGTACGGCACCTACGGCGGCGATCAGTACCAGGGCGCCCCGCAGTACCCGGCGGGCACCTACGAGCAACAGCAGTACCAGGCAGACCCCTACCAGGCGGGCCACTACGACCCGTACGCGGCGTACGAGCCGGGAAACGCGGCGTACGACCCGTCGCAGACGTACGGGCAGGGCTACGACCCGCAGTACGACCCCGCGCAGCAGCAGCAGCAACAACAGCAACAGCAACAGCAGCCGCCGCACGGTACCGACAGTGAGCGCCCCGACGGGAGCCAGCAGTGAACCGCAGCACCGTGTCCCTGATCGCCGGCGTGACCGCGCTCGCCGCCGTCACGGGATTCGCCTCGATGTCCGAGCCGGAGGTTCCGGGCCCGGCCACGGCGAAGGCGGCCGCCCGACTGCCCGTGGAGCGCACCAGCCTGCTCTGCCCCACTCCCAGCACCTCGGACCTCGCGGAGACCGCGTACACGTCTTTCACGCCCGTCACCAAGGGCACCGGCACGGGCGGCAAGGCCCAACTGGTGGCCGCGGGTGCGCAGCAGGCCGACGACACGTCCGACGGGTCCGGCGGCGGGCAGGACGAGCAGGACGGCGAGCAGGGCGACAAGGCGGACGACAAGGACGACAAGAAGGAGAAGCCCGTCCTGGCGCTCAAGGAGCCCGGGAAGCCGGTGACGGGCGAGGCGTCCGGCGCGGAGTCCCCCGCACTGGTCGGCACGGCCGAGGGCAGGTTCGCACCCGGCTGGGCCGTCCAGCAGACCACGGAGGTCGAGGCGGGCGCCGGCCGCGGCCTGCTCGGCACCGCCTGCTCGGCCCCGGACACGGACTTCTGGTTCCCGGGCGCCAGCACCACCAAGGAGCGCACGGACTACGCGCACCTGACCAACCCCGACGAGTCCGCCGCCGTCGCCGACGTCGAGCTGTACGGCAAGGACGGGACCCTCAAGTCCACGGTCGGGGAGGGCATCAAGATCCCGCCGCGCTCCAGCGAGGCGGTGCTCCTGTCGACGCTCATCGACGAGCCGCAGGCCGACCTCACCGTGCACGTCACGGTCCGCAGCGGCCGGGTGGCCGCCGCCGTCGAGGCCGTGGACGACACGCTCGGTGGCGACTGGCTGGCACCCTCCGCCGCTCCGGCGGGCAGCCTCGTCCTGCCCGGCATCCCCAAGGACGCCACCTCCGTCCGCCTGGTCGCCTTCGCGCCGGGTGAGGCCGACGCCGACCTGAAGCTGCGGCTCGCCTCGCCGACCGGTCCGATCACCCCCGCCGGACACGAGACGCTGCACGTCAAGGCCGGCATGACGGCCGCCGTCGACCTCGGTGACATCACGCGCGGCGAGGCGGGCTCCCTCATGCTGACACCGACGGGGAGGTCGACCCCGGTGGTCGCCGCCCTGCGGGTCGTCCGCGGCAAGGGCGACAGCCAGGAGACGGCGTTCATCCCGGCCACCTCCGCGGTGGGCGGGCGGGCGACGGCCGCCGACAACCGGTCCAAGGGCTCCACGCTCTCCCTGGTCGCCCCCGGCCGCGCCGCGAAGGTCAGGGTCACGGCCTCCGCGGGCAGCGGCGGCGGTACGGCCGCCGCGAAGTCGTACACCGTCAAGGCGGGCACCACGCAGAACGTGGAACTGCCGGTGCCCAGCGGTCTCAAGGGCACCTACGCGCTCACGGTGGAGCGGCTGTCCGGCGGCCCCGTCCACGCGGCGCGCATGATCGAGGCGGCCGAGGGCGGCGTACCGATGTTCACCGTGCAGACCCTCCCGGACGACCGGGGGACGGTGAAGGTACCGGAGGCGGAGCAGGACCTCTCGATCCTGATGAAGTGATCGGCCCTCACCGGTACCGGTACGGATGCCGCCGGTCCGGTACCGGTGAGGCGGGTCCCGGCCGCCGGTGACGCCGGTTCCGGCCGGGGCGGCCGTCGGCCGTCAGTCCTCGCCGTAGCGGGGATCGACGGTCTCCGGAGTCAGTCCGAGCAGTTCGGCGACCTGCTCCACCACGATCTCGTGCACCAGCGCGGCCCGCTCGTCACGGCCCTTGGTGCGGATCTCCACGGGGCGCCGGTAGACGACGACCCGGGCGGGACGCCCCTCGTGCGCCGGCGTCGTGCCGCCCAGGGGCACCGCCTCGTCGCCCCAGCCGTCGTCGCCCGCCGGGTCGAACCGGGGGACCTCCAGCACCATGAACTCGATGTCGGAGAGCTGTGGCCACCGTCGTTCCAGCCGCTCCACGGAGTCCTGCACCAGATCCGCGAACACCTCGGCGCGGCTGGCCGAGAGGGGCACCTGCGGTGGCGCCACCGGCCCACGCATCCCCCGCCCGTGTCGATCACGACGACGGGGCCTGGGTTCGGCGGGACGGGGCGGTACGGGGTTGTCCATCACTGACGAAGCGTAGTCCCCGCGCACCCGCCCGGAGACCGCACCGCGGCTCGTTCGCGACATGTCGCAGGATGACCATTCCGGCCAAGGTCGGGCTTGTTTCCGTATCCTCACCGACCACGGGAAGCACGGTAAATGACAGCGTTTGCACCGACTCGTGATCAGCCCCGATTCTGTCCGGTCTCGCGTCAATTCCCGTACCCGCAGGTCAAGAAGGCCCGCCGGAGACCCCCTGTGACGGGCGTCACCACCCGACACGGTGGGGTGATGCGGGGGAGGGTCGTCGCGGCCCGCTCAAGAGTGCGGTACCGTCCAACCTCGTGAGCCCTGTACGTCGCTGTTCGCGCACCGCTTGCGGCCGTCCCGCCGTAGCGACGCTGACGTACGTCTACGCCGACTCGACCGCGGTCCTCGGCCCGCTCGCCACCTACGCCGAACCCCACTGCTACGACCTGTGCGCCGAGCACTCCGAGCGCCTCACCGCCCCGCGCGGCTGGGAGGTCGTCAGGCTCGCCGACGGCTCCGCTCCCTCCCGCCCCAGCGGTGACGACCTGGAAGCGCTTGCCAACGCGGTCCGTGAGGCGGCCCGCCCGCAGGAGCGTACGGCGCAGGCGGGTGGCGGCAACGCCCGTGGCGCGGACCCGACGGAGGTCGCCCGCCGCGGCCACCTGCGGGTCCTGCGGTCACCCGACTCCTGAGCCGCCCGCGGCGGACCGCCGCGACTCCCCCTGTGGGCAGGGGACTTCACCCGTGTGCGTTCCGTGCACGTTCCATTCGGCGGCGCACGGCCATTGACGCGCGCTTGTCGCGGACACGACCATTTCCCCGGTCCGTAAGTGAGAAACTGACTTCCGCATGGCGGAATCGGGGGAGGCTCCGTGTACGTCCAGGAACTCGAGCCCGTGGCCGACTCGCTCGGCCTGTCCGCGCTCGTCGCGACCCTGCCCCTCGTCGTCGTCCTCGTCCTGCTCGGCGGCGTCCGCATGAAGGCGCACCTGGCCGGCCTCATCGGTCTCGCCGTCGCGGCCCTCGTCGCCGCGCTCGTGTACGGCATGCCGGCCGGACAGACGCTCTCCAGTGCCGCCCAGGGAGCCGTGTTCGGTCTCTTCCCCATCCTGTGGATCGTCGTCAACGCCCTCTGGGTCTACCGGATGACCGTCCGCACCCGGCACTTCGACATCCTGCGCCGCTCCTTCGGGCGGCTCTCCGACGACCCGCGCATCCAGGCGCTCGTCGTCGCGTTCTGCTTCGGCGCGCTCCTGGAGGCCCTCGCGGGCTTCGGAGCGCCCGTCGCGATCTGCTCGGTGATGCTCGTCGCCCTGGGCTTCGAGCCCGTCCGCGCCGCGGTGGTCGCGCTCGTCGCCAACACCGCCCCGGTCGCCTTCGGAGCGATGGGCACACCGGTCGTGACCCTGGCCCAGGTCACCGACCTGCCCCTGGACACCGTGGCCTCCGTGGTGGGCCGCCAGACCCCGCTCCTCGCTCTGGTCGTCCCCCTGGTGCTGGTCTTCCTGGTGGACGGACGGCGCGGCCTGCGTGAGACCTGGGTGCCCGCGATGGCGTGCGGTGTCGCCTTCGCCGTCGCCCAGTTCGCCGCCTCCAACTACGTCTCCGCCCAACTCGCCGACATCGGGGCCGCCCTGGCCGGAGCGGGCGCGCTGATGGCGGTGCCGCACGCGCGCAGGCCCGCCGCCGAACCGGTACGGGCCGCGGTCCTGACCGGCGTGCGCAGCGAGGACCTGGACGAGGAGGACCCGAGCCGCGAGGTGGTGCGTGCGTACGCCCCGTACGCGCTGATCGTCGTGATCTTCTCCATCGCCCAGATCCCGCCCGTCAAGGACCAGCTGGCGAAGGCGACCCGCACCTTCGACTGGCCCTTCCTGAACGTCGTGAACCCGGACGGCGACCCCGTCGGCGGCAATGTCTTCACCTGGCCGATCGTGTCCACCGGAGGCACGCTGGTGCTGCTCGCCGGGGTGTGCACGGCCGTCGTCCTCGGCGTGCACGCGCGCGTGGCCGTCAGGGAATGGGCGGCGACCGTCCACGAGCTGCGGTTCGCGATCCTCACCGTCACCTCCGTCCTGGCGCTCGCCTACGTCATGAATCTCTCCGGACAGGCGGCCACGATCGGCCACTTCGTGGCGGCGGCCGGCGCGGGACTCGCCTTCCTGTCACCCGTCCTCGGCTGGTTCGGCGTGGCCGTCTCCGGATCGGACACCTCGGCCAACGCCCTCTTCGGTGCCCTCCAGGTGACCGCCGCACGGGAGTCCGGCCTCTCCCCGGAGCTCCTCGCGGCGGCCAACAGCTCGGGCGGCGTCCTCGGCAAGATGATCTCCCCGCAGAACCTCACCATCGCCTGCGCGGCGGTCGGGCTCGCGGGCCGCGAGGGAGACCTGCTGCGCAAGGTGCTGCCCTGGAGCCTCGGACTCCTGCTGGTCATGTGCCTCATCGTCGTCGGTCAGAGCTCACCCGTCCTGGACTGGATGCTTCCGTAGACCTGTGCGAGGTCTGCGTGCAGTCGGCCGTGATGTCCGCATGTGCCCGGACAGGTCCCGCCCGGCCCGGTGACCCTCCCTGCGGGTACTTTGTGGGTCACCGTTGAGGACTCCAGGAAGGTTGGCCGTGACCGCTGATCTGTCGCAGCTCGTTAAGGCGTACGACGTACGCGGGGTGGTCCCGGACCAGTGGGACGAGACGCTGGCCGAGCTGTTCGGCGCGGCCTTCGCCCAGGTGACGGGAGCGACCGCGATCGTGACCGGGCACGACATGCGCCCCTCGTCACCCGGTCTGTCACGGGCCTTCGCGCGCGGGGCGGCGGCGCGCGGCGTCGACGTGACCGAGATAGGACTGTGCTCGACCGACCAGCTGTACTACGCGTCGGGCGCGTTCGACCTCGCGGGCGCCATGTTCACGGCCTCGCACAACCCGGCCCGCTACAACGGCATCAAGATGTGCCGGGCGGGCGCGGCCCCCGTCGGACAGGACACCGGCCTCACCGAGATCCGCGGGCTCGTCGAGTCCTGGATCGACTCGGGAGCCCCCTCCTCGGACGCGACACCGGGCACGATCACCCGGCGCGACACGTTGAAGGACTACGCGGCGCACCTGCGCGGCCTCGTCGACCTGACCTCCGTCCGCCCCCTGAAGGTCGTGGTGGACGCGGGCAACGGCATGGGCGGGCACACCGTCCCGACCGTCTTCGCGGGCCTGCCCCTCCAGCTCGTCCCGATGTACTTCGAGCTGGACGGCACGTTCCCGAACCACGAGGCGAACCCACTGGACCCGGCGAACCTCGTCGACCTCCAGAAGCGCGTCCGCGAGGAGTCCGCCGACCTCGGCATCGCCTTCGACGGCGACGCCGACCGCTGCTTCGTCGTCGACGAGCGCGGCGAGCCGGTCTCCCCGTCCGCCATCACGGCCCTGGTCGCCGCCCGCGAACTGGCCAGACACGGCGGCAAGGGCACGGTCATCCACAACCTGATCACGTCCTGGTCCGTCCCGGAGGTCGTCCGGGAGCACGGCGGCACACCGGTCCGCACCCGCGTGGGCCACTCCTTCATCAAGGCCGAGATGGCCACCTCCGGAGCGATCTTCGGCGGCGAACACTCCGCGCACTACTACTTCAAGGACTTCTGGAACGCCGACACGGGCATGCTCGCGGCGCTCCACGTCCTCGCCGCCCTCGGCGGCCAGGAGGGCACGCTCTCCGCCCTCGTCGCCCAGTACGACCGCTACGCCGGCTCCGGCGAGATCAACTCCACCGTCGACGACCAGGCGGCCCGCCTCGCCGCGATCAGGGCGGCCTACGAGGGCCGCGAGGGCGTCATCCTCGACGAACTCGACGGCCTCACGGTGACCGCCGCCGACTGGTGGTTCAACGTCCGCCCGTCCAACACGGAACCGCTCCTGCGCCTGAACGCGGAGGCACGGGACGAGCCGACGATGGCCAGGACCCGGGACGAGGTCCTGGCCATCATCAGGGGCTGAGGGGCTGATCGCGCAGTTCCCCGCGCCCCTGGGTACCCAGGGGCGCGGGGAACTGCGCAACGGGGGTCTGGGGGCGGAGCCCCCAGGGGCGGGAAGGGAAGGGGCGGCGGGGGCGAGAACAGGATCAGACGCTCGCCCCCACCGGCGGTACCCTGACCAGGCCACATCACCGCAAGATCGAACCCGCTCCGAAGGGACCTGACATGCCGCTCGAAGCCGGCCTCCTGGAGATCCTCGCCTGCCCGGCCTGCCACGCGCCCCTCAAGGAACAGGGGCAGGGGCAGGAGCAGGAGCTGGTCTGCACAGGCCAGGACTGCGGCCTGGCCTACCCCGTCCGGGACGACATCCCCGTCCTCCTCGTCGACGAGGCCCGTCGCCCCGCGTAACCCCCACCCGCCCCGCCCAACCCCGCCGCTCCCGCAGAAGCAACCCCGCCAGGTGTCCGGAGGCTGCCCACCATGTTCGACGAAACACTCCTCGACGACCAGGAAGGGCTGGCCCGCGCGGACCGGCGGGAACTGCTCCGCGGTGCCGCCGAGGCAGGCGCCCGCGTACGCACCGCCGTCCGGCACGCCAACGAGGCCGGCATCGCCGAGCTCAAGCCCGACGGCCGTCCGCGCGCCATCCTGACCGCGGGCCCCGGCCTGGCCGCCACCTGCGTGGCCGACCTGCTCGGCACACTCGCGGGCGCCGCCTGCCCCGTCACCCGCCTCACCCCCCGCGGAGTGGCCCCCGCCGCGGGCGCCCTGCTCTGGGAACTGCCCGGCTGGGCGGGCCCCGTCGACCTGCTCCTGATCGCCACCCCGGACGGCAGCGAGCCCGGCCTCTCGCTCCTCGTCGAGCAGGCGTACCGGCGCGGCCTCACCGTCGTCGCCGTCTGCCCGCCCCGCGCCCCGCTGACCGAAACGGTCGCGGTCGCCCACGGCCTCACCGTGCCGATGGCGACCGCCCCCTACGAACCGCAGGCCCCCGCCGCCGCCTCGGCCCCCGGCTCCCTGTGGGCGCTGCTCACCCCGCTGCTCGCGCTGCTCGACCGCACCGGCCTCCTGTCCGCGCCGCCCGACGCCCTGCAGAAGGTCGCCGACCGCCTCGACCACGTGGCCGAGCGCTGCGGCCCCGCCATCGCGACCTACAGCAACCCCGCCAAGACCCTCGCCGCCGAGCTCGCCGAATCGCTCCCGGTGATCTGGACCGAGGGCGACTCCGCGGGCCCGGCGGGCCGCCGCTTCGTCGCCGCCCTGGCGGAGCTCGCGGGACGTCCCGCGCTCACCGCCGAACTGCCCGAGGCGCTGGCCTCGCACAGCGTGCTCCTCGCCGGCGCCCTGGCGGCCGGCGCCGACCCCGACGACTTCTTCCGTGACCGCGTCGAGGACGCCCAGGTCCTCCACGCGCGCGTGGTCCTGCTCCGCGACCGCCCGGCCGGCGGCCGCACCGCCGCCCCCGCCGCCCGCGAACTCGCCCTCGGCCACGACACGGCGATCAGCGAACTCGCCCCCGAAGAGGGCAGCGACCTGGAGACACTCGCCGAACTGATCGCCACCACGGATTTCGCCGCCGTCTACCTGGCGCTCGCCTCGACGGCCTGATCTCGGGCAACGCCTCCTGACCAGAATCCGCAGAACCCGTCGATCAGCACGCGTACCAGCACCCGTACGGAGAAGAAGACACAGCATGGACCGCCTCGACAACACCGTCCGCCCCTACGCCTGGGGCTCCACCACGGCCATCCCGCGGCTCCTCGGCGTCGAGCCGACCGGCGAACCGCAGGCCGAGATGTGGATGGGCGCCCACCCCGGCGCGCCCTCACGGACCCCCCGCGGTCCTCTCACCGAGGTGATCGAAGCGGCCCCCGAACAGGAACTGGGCAGCGAGGCGGTCGCCCGGTTCGGCCCGCGCCTGCCGTTCCTGCTGAAGATCCTCGCCGCCGGCGCCCCCCTCTCCCTCCAGGTCCACCCCGACCTCACCCAGGCCAAGGAGGGATACGAGGACGAGGAGCGCCGCGGTGTCCCGGCCGACGCGCCGCACCGCAACTACAAGGACGCCAACCACAAGCCCGAACTGATCTGCGCGCTCACGGAGTTCGACGGCCTGTGCGGGTTCCGCGCCCCGCTGGAGGCCGCCGCACTCCTGTCGGCCCTCGGGGTCGACTCCCTCAAGCCGTACGTCGACCTGCTGCACGCCCGCCCCGAGGACGCCGCGCTGCGCGAGGTACTGACCGCGGTGCTCACCGCGGACCCCGAGCCGATGGCCACCACGGTCAGCGAGGCGGCCGCGGCCTGCGCCCGGCTCGGCGGCGCCCATGCCCCGTACGCCGAGATCGCCCACCACTACCCCGGCGACCCGGGTGTCATCGCCGCGATGCTCCTCAACCACGTCCGACTGCAGCCGGGCGAGGCCCTGTTCCTCGGCGCCGGCGTGCCGCACGCGTATCTGAACGGCCTCGGCGTCGAGATCATGGCCAACTCCGACAACGTGCTGCGCTGCGGCCTCACCCCCAAGCACGTCGACGTCCCCGAACTCCTGCGGATCGTGCGCTTCGAAGCCGGTGACCCGGGCGTACTGCGGCCCGAGGCGTCCCCGGACGGCGAGGAGGTCTACGAGACCCCCATCGACGAGTTCCGCCTCTCCCGGTACGTCCTCGCGGAGGGCGGCCCCGGCCAGGACCTCACCCGAGGCACCCCGCAGATCCTGCTGTGCACCGCGGGCTCCGTACGGGCGGGCGACCACCCGCTCGCACCCGGTGACTCCGTCTTCGTACCGGCCGACGAAAAGGCGGAAGTGTCCGGAAGCGGGACGCTTTTCCGGGCCACGGTCGTCGTCTGAGTGAAGCACTGTGACCACCCGGCACTCCGGGGCGGTCCCGGACTGCAACAATGGCGCACCGCAAAGGACAGGCAAAGCGCGAGACGGCGGCCGGACGGCGGCCGGGCCGCAACCGAGTGGCAACCGAGTGACAGACGAAAGGACTTCGGGAACACATGAGCGCGTCAGGCGGCACCAAGGCGATCGTGGCGGCACTCGCCGCCAACCTCGCGATCGCGGTAGCGAAATTCGTGGCGTTCCTCTTCAGTGGTTCGTCGTCGATGCTCGCCGAGTCCGTGCACTCGCTCGCCGACTCCGGCAACCAGGGACTGCTGCTCCTCGGCGGCAAGAAGGCCAAGCGCGAGGCGACCCCCCAGCACCCCTTCGGCTACGGCCGCGAGCGCTACATCTACGCCTTCCTCGTCTCCATCGTCCTCTTCTCGGTCGGCGGCATGTTCGCGATCTACGAGGGCTACGAGAAGATCAAGCACCCGCACGAGATCGAGCACTGGTACTGGCCGGTGGGCGTCCTCGTCTTCGCGATCATCGCCGAGACCTTCTCCTTCCGGACGGCCATCAAGGAGTCCAACCTGACCCGCGGCAAGCAGTCCTGGAAGGACTTCGTACGCCACGCCAAGGCACCCGAGCTGCCCGTCGTCCTCCTTGAGGACCTGGGCGCACTGGTCGGCCTGATCCTCGCGCTCGGCGGCGTGAGCCTCGCCCTGGCCACGGGCGACGGCGTCTGGGACGGCATCGGCACCCTCTGCATCGGCGTCCTCCTCATCGCCATCGCGATCATCCTGGCCGCCGAGACCAAGTCACTGCTCCTCGGCGAGGCCGCCGGCCTCGAAGCGGTCGAGAAGATCGAGGCCGCGATCGTCGACGGCGACAAGGTCACCCGCGTCATCCACATGCGCACGCTTCACCTCGGCCCCGAGGAACTGCTGGTCGCCGCCAAGATCGCGGTCGAGCACGACGACACGGCCACCGAGATCGCCACGGCGATCGACGCCGCCGAGTCCCGCATCCGGGCGGCCGTCCCGATCGCCCGCGTCATCTACCTCGAACCCGACATCTACAACCAGGCCGAGGCGGCCAGGGGCGCGGACCCGGAGGCATCACCGGGCGGCCCGGTACCGACCGCCGGACACTGATCCCCACCCGCCGACCCGTACCTGACCTGGGCCCGCCGAACCATTCGGCGGGCCCAGGCCCGTCTCCGGCTCCGTCCACGCCTCGACAACCGCTCGAACTGTTCTCAGGCGGACTGGGGCCCACTGCGCCGATCGGTGTAGATTCGTCACCGAGCCAGACGTCGCTGCTGATGGCGGTCGGGCGGCCCCAGCAGGCCGGCCGAGGGAGAGAGGGCCTCCGACGGACTGCGCTGCGCAAGGCACCGGGCATTCGTGTGCCCCGTGGGGCGCTCACCGTGCCCACCGCCGCGCAGACCAGCCGAACCCGACCTCGCCCAACCCGAGGAGCAGCTCGCATGACCACCGTCGACAACCGCCAGGACTTCAAGGTCGCCGACCTCTCCCTTGCCGCCTTCGGCCGCAAGGAGATCACCCTCGCCGAGCACGAGATGCCCGGCCTGATGTCGATCCGCAAGGAGTACGCCGAGGCGCAGCCCCTCGCCGGCGCCCGCGTCACCGGCTCGCTGCACATGACCGTGCAGACCGCCGTGCTCATCGAGACCCTGGCCGCCCTGGGCGCCGAGGTCCGCTGGGCCTCCTGCAACATCTTCTCCACCCAGGACCACGCCGCGGCCGCCATCGCGGTCGGCCCGAACGGCACGCCCGAAGACCCCCAGGGCATCCCGGTCTTCGCCTGGAAGGGCGAGACCCTGGAGGAGTACTGGTGGTGCACGGAGCAGGCGCTGACCTGGCCGAACAGCCCCACCGGCGGCCCGAACATGATCCTGGACGACGGCGGCGACGCCACCATGCTCGTCCACAACGGCGTCCAGTACGAGAAGGACGGCAAGGTCCCCTCCCCGGACAGCGCGGAGAACGAAGAGCACCGCGTCGTCCTGGAGCTCCTCAACCGCACGATCTCGGGCGGTTCGCAGAAGTGGACCCAGCTCGCCTCGGAGATCCGCGGCGTGACCGAGGAGACCACGACCGGCGTCCACCGCCTGTACGAGATGCAGCGCGAGGGCACCCTCCTGTTCCCGGCGATCAACGTGAACGACGCCGTCACCAAGTCGAAGTTCGACAACAAGTACGGCTGCCGCCACTCCCTGATCGACGGCATCAACCGCGCCACCGACGTCCTGATCGGCGGCAAGACCGCGGTCGTCTTCGGCTACGGCGACGTGGGCAAGGGCTGCGCGGAGTCCCTGCGCGGCCAGGGCGCCCGCGTGATCATCACCGAGATCGACCCGATCTGCGCACTGCAGGCGGCGATGGACGGCTACCAGGTCACGACCCTCGACGAGGTCGTCGAGACGGCGGACATCTTCATCACCACGACCGGCAACAAGGACATCATCATGGCCTCGGACATGGCCAAGATGAAGCACCAGGCGATCGTGGGCAACATCGGCCACTTCGACAACGAGATCGACATGGCCGGCCTCGCGCAGCTCCCCGGCATCGTCAAGGACGAGGTCAAGCCGCAGGTGCACACCTGGACGTTCCCCGACGGCAAGGTGCTCATCGTCCTCTCCGAGGGCCGCCTGCTGAACCTCGGCAACGCGACCGGTCACCCGTCGTTCGTGATGTCCAACTCGTTCGCGGACCAGACACTGGCCCAGATCGAGCTGTTCACCAAGCCCGAGGAGTACCCGACCGGCGTCTACGTGCTGCCCAAGCACCTCGACGAGAAGGTCGCCCGCCTCCACCTGGACGCGCTCGGCGTGAAGCTCACGACGCTCCGCCCCGAGCAGGCTTCGTACATCGGTGTCGAGGTCGAGGGCCCGTACAAGTCGGACCACTACCGCTACTGAGCCCAGCGCTCACCGGACGGTTGTCAGCAGGCCCTCGCCCACACCGGCGGGGGCCTGCCCCCTATCGAGGACCCCGAGCCACCATGCCCCGCGGCCGCTACTCGCTCCATGACCCGCACGACCACACCCCCCTCGCCGACGAACGGTTCCACTGCGCACCCGGCCCCTCCGGCTGGCGCTACGTCTCCCACCTGACCACCCCCTCCGGCACCCCCGCCGGTTCCGTCGACCTCGCCCTCGACGACCGCGGCCGCCCCATCCGCCTCGAACTCCACGCGTCGGGCTGGCAGGTCCGCGGCGCTGCCCTCGACGGTGTCACCTGGGTCCGCACCGACCCCACCGGAGAGCACGCCACCGAAGGCAATGTCCGCGCCCACGCCTTCACC
This sequence comes from Streptomyces sp. NPDC002701, assembly GCF_042889045.1. Classification (NCBI taxonomy): domain Bacteria; kingdom Bacillati; phylum Actinomycetota; class Actinomycetes; order Kitasatosporales; family Streptomycetaceae; genus Streptomyces; species Streptomyces sp. NPDC002701. The sequence goes on along the minus strand of NZ_JBIAQL010000016.1, from coordinate 2,949 downwards.
GGCTCGTCCCCCGCGTTCCTCGTCGCCACCGCACGTCTGCTGCGCCTCACCCCCGATGCCTCCGCCACGCGTGTACGTCTCGTCGCCCTCACGGACCCGGTCCTCGCCCCGCGCACCCTCGACCAGTCCTGGGCCCTGATCACGAGAGAAACACACGCCACTGACAACGGCCCCCTGGCGGTGGAGGAATACCAGGTCACAGCCCTGGACACGGGCGAACAGCACGCCGTCCACCTCTCCGGCGACGTGGTGCTCTCCGCTCCCGGCATCGAGCTCGAAGACCTCGAATCACCGCCGTCGGCCTTCGCCTGACGACGACACCACGCCGGACACCGGTCAGGCGGGCGGGGCGAACCCGGTGGAGGGCCGCTTGCCATCGGCCTCCCGCACGAGCGGCGGAGGCGGCGCGCTCACCGGGGCCACCGCGGGCGCCGTAGGCGCCACGGGCGGGGGAGCCACCGGCTGAACAGAAGCCGGCTGCATCGGATGCACCGGCTGCACCGGGGCCTGGAACGGTCCCTGCGGCGGGCCCGGGACGGGGCCGTACACCGGGCCCTGGGACGGAACCGGGCCGTACGGCACACCGGGACCGGCCCCGCCCGGGTACGCGTACCGGCTGCCCGGACCGCTCCCCGCGCCGCCACCACCGAACGACCGCCGTACCTCCCGCGCCTGCCGCTCCTGCATCACGGCCGCCAGGAACGCCGCCGGCGGGACGCCCTGCGGCGCCGGAGTCCCGGTGCGCTCGGCGACATCGGTCGCGAGCCGCACCGCCATCGCCCAGCCGACCTGCGGGTCCAGCTGCTGCATCCGCGTCAGGTACTGCCGGACGGCCAGCCACAGCCCGTCCGGAACCCCGGACAGATCAAGGTCGGCGAACCGCCCCGACAGCCACGGCGGCGGAGGAGGGACGAACGCCGTACGCCCGGCGGGAATCCGCTCCCGTACGACCAGGGTCCCCGCGAACACGTCACCGAGCCGCCGCCCCCGCGCCGACACCAGCGAGGCGACGCACGCCACGACCCCGAACGTCATCAGGATCTCGACCACCCCGACCGCCCCGCGCACCAGCGCGTGCCGGAACCGGATCGGCCCGCCGTCGTCCCGCACCACCCGCAGACCGCACGCCGCCTTCCCCAGCGAACGCCCGTGGCTGAGGGTCTCCACCGCGATCGGCCCGCCGACCAGCAGAAGAAGGAACGCGGCGATCGACACGGCCGCCTGCGCCGCCTCGTCGAGAGCGGCCGTGGACAGCACCAGGGCGATCAGCACGGCGACATAGGCGGCCACCGCCACCACCAGGTCGAGCACCACGGCCAGTACTCGGCTCGGCAGCTTCGCCGGCCGCAGCTCCAGCGCCACCGCCTCGCCCGTCACGAGCTCACTCACGCCTGCCGTCCTTCCCCGAACTGCCCTGAGAACAGACAGTCTGCCAAGCTGAGGCACATCGCGCCGCAGTGCGACAAGCTGACCACACGACGAGCAGCCGAGGAGCAACCGACCCGATGGACCTCGACGTCTTCGTGTCCGCCCACCGTGCCGAGTGGGACCGGCTCGACGCACTACTCGGCCGCCGGCGCCGCCTCACCGGTGCGGAGGCCGACGAACTGGTCGCCCTCTACCAGCGCACGGCGACGCATCTCTCCCTGATCCAGTCCAGCGCCCCGGATCCCCAGCTGACCGGCCGCCTGAGCCAACTGGTGGCCCGCGCGCGCAGTGCCGTGACAGGCACCCGCCGAGCCTCCTGGCGCGATGTCACCCGCTTCCTCACGCAGGGCTTCCCCGCGGGGGTCTACCGGGCACGCCACTGGTGGGTCCCGACCGCACTCCTGTCCACCGCGCTCGCCGTCCTCCTGGGGTGGTGGATAGGCACTCACCCAGAGGTCCAGTCCTCCATAGCGGCGCCGAGCGAGCTGCGGGAGCTCACCCGCCCCGGGGGCCAGTACGAGACGTACTACTCGAGCCACCCCGCGGCGTCCTTCGCGGCCCATGTGTGGACGAACAACGCGCAGGCAGCCGCGATGTGCCTGGTACTCGGCGCCTTCCTGTGTCTGCCGGTCGTCTGGATCCTCTTCCAGAACATGCTCAACGTCGGTGTGGGGATCGGCCTGATGTCCTCGGCGGGCCGCCTCGACACCTTCCTGGGCCTGATTCTCCCGCACGGACTGCTGGAGCTGACCGCCGTCTTCGTGGCGGCCGGCACAGGACTGCGTCTCGGCTGGACCGTCATCGACCCGGGCCCGCGTACTCGTCGTGCGGCCCTCGCCGAGGAGGGCCGTGCGGCACTGGGCATGGCCATAGGTCTCGCCCTCGTCCTCTTCGTCTCCGGCGCCATCGAAGGTTTCGTCACCCCGTCCGGCCTCCCGACCTGGGCCCGCATCGGCATAGGCATAGCCGCCGAACTGCTCTTCCTCGCCTACGTCTATGTCCTGGGCGGCCGCGCCGTGCGGGCCGGTGAGACGGGCGACGTCGAGGAGGACGAGCGCAGCGCCTCCGTACCGACCGCGGCCTGATGTGCGGGCACCCCCGCCAGGCTGCTAGTCTCCTCTCCGCCCCACAAAAACCGTTGACACGGGACGTGTGGGGAGGTAGATTCGAACAGTTGCCTAGAGCTGGACAAGCTCGGCGGTGGCAGTTAGTCTCTGTCAGCTTCCTGGAACTGATTCCGGTGGAGCACTTCTCGATAATTCGGAATTGAGCGGCCGGTCAGGCCGATCGAAAACTTCTGATAAAGTCGAACTTGCCGAAAGAGAGCCGGAAGGCAATCGAATAGGCAAAGGCCCCTCAACTGGCCACCGGAAATGAATTCCGACCGGAAACGGAACGGAAAACGGATCTGGTAAGGTTGGAAACACGAAGGGAAAAGCCCGGAGGAAAGCCCGAGAGGGTGAGTACGAAGGAAGCGTCCGTTCCTTGAGAACTCAACAGCGTGCCAAAAATCAACGCCAG